>NZ_NCTV01000009.1:0-4822 GCF_002114135.1 Microbacterium sp. LEMMJ01 | reverse complement strand
CCACGGCCCCAGCTCCCTCGGCGGCTACACCTCCGGTGCTCTCACGGTCGACCCCTCGACGCTCATCGGCATCCAGGGTGATGCGATCTACACGACCAAGCTGCCGGCGTGGTCCCTGCCGGACCGGTTCATCGGCGGCGGCGACGACGGCAAGACCGGGCGCCTGCGCCTGCAGGGCTACCTCAACGGATCCTTCATCACGCCGGAGACGCTGCGGCAGCGTGACGCGCTGAAAGCACGTGCCGAGCGGGCCGGCATCGCCAAGGCGCTCGAGCAGGCAGAGGAGAAGGGCTGATGGCTGACCAGCAGCGCACCGCCCAAGACCTCATCCGCGATCTGCGGCGCAAGGGCATCAGCACGGCCGAGATCGCCGAGGAGCTGCACCGCTCGCCTCGAATGGTCCGCAAGATCCTCAACGGCGAAACCAGCGGCGCCCTCTACCGCCAGGCGCTCCAGGAGCTCGCTGACACCGGACGCCTCACCCACGTCCCGCCGCGGCGCCGGCGCAAGGACGGCTCGATCGCCCCCGTGCGAGGCAAGGCCGGCGCCAAGCCCGTCATCCCCGAAGACCTCAGCGGCACCTACGTTGAGGGTCGCCAGGGTGGTCGGCTGCGCGTCGACGTGGCATACGCCACCGGGGGCGACCGGTACATCGAGATGCGCATCCCCAAGGGCCGCACCGCGAAGGGCCGCGAGCAGGCGAACGCCGAACTGATCAAGCAGGTCCGCAACGCCGCCAAGGGCCAGTCCCACGACAAGCAGAAGCAGATCACCGCCCACCTGACCTTCTCCAACGGCCGCGTGATGGAGGTCAACTCGTACAACGCCTCGACGATGCTCAAGCGCATCCACGAGAACGGCGGCGACGCCCTCGGCTGGTTCCGCGAAGAGTCGAAGAACCGATACGTGAACCTCGACACCAGCCGCGACACCATCACCGGCGTCACCCTCAACGTCGTCAGCACGGCCAAGACGACCGAGTACCAGAGGCAGGCCGAGCGCGGCCGCACTCGCCGCCCCCGCTCGCTGTCGCCGGCGGAGCTCATCAGCATGGAAGAGAAGCGGCGCATCGAGGAGCGCCGCGCTCGCCGCCGTGGAAACCGAGGAGGTGGTCAGTGACCATGGCCGCCCCGAAGAAGCCCACAGCTGCAGCGAAGCCCCGCGCACGCAAGGCCGCGCCCCCCGCTGAGGAAGTCACCAGCGACGTCGACCAGGCAGCGACGTCCGAAGCACCCGCACGCGCACCTCGCGCAAGCCAGAAGCCGGCAGCGGCGAGCGCGACGCCTCCTGAGTCGGCCGAGGCGGAGACGCCACCGCCGGCGAAGAAGAAGCGGGGGCCCTACAACGTCGTCTACGTCCAGAAGAAGCCCGTCTCGATCCGTCTCCCCGACGACGCGCTTGAACTGATGGACTGGGCCAAGCAGGATGCAGCCAGCCGCGGCGACCGCCTCACCAAGGACGAGATCGTCACCGTTGCGCTTCGCGCCTACTGGGGCCGCAAACGGCGCCGCGGGTAATGACCGTCTCCTGAGCTGCTGGCAGGGAAGTCGAGATGAGTGAAACTAACGGGCCGGCCGAGTTGCCGGTCTACTCGATCGCCGAGGCATTCGTGAAGCGATCCGGAATGTATATCGGGCAGCCCGTCACGTTCGAGCGAGTGCACACGTTCCTGCTCGGTTTCGAAACGGCGATGTTGTACGTTCGCGACGAGCTCGCGCGCGATCGCAATGCGTTTCAGCCCGTGGGCGTGCTCGGTCAGTTCCGGGAGCAGCTGCGATCCGAGGGGCGGCTCAGGTGGGACTCCTGGTCCCTGACGATCGTGGCGGAAGCGATCGGCTGGACTGGCGACGAGCCTCCGGCGATCGACGATCTGACCGAAGAGCAGCACCTCGAGGCAGTCCGGGACCTTCTCCCGTTGCTCGAGAAGGTCTTTGCCCTCCCCGCGGAGCTTGTCACCTCGCTCCGTGACTCCGCCTGAGAAGGGTAGGCACCCCACCGCTGTCGGTGTGTCGTCCCGCCCATCGAGTTCGAGAACGCGTTCTATGCTGTGCGGCGATGATCAACCTGACCGCCACCGTCCCGCTTGGACCGCTGACAGAACTTGTCGGACGATCCCTCTCGGCGACTGGGAGATGGGTCAACTCATCCGGTAGCGCCTACCTGTCATATCCATCACTCAGAGGATCCTGACCCGGACGAACGATCGCAGTCGCTCGAGGGCAAAGGACCCGTGCGGATGTCGCGCGTCACACCTCGACCTCGAACGGCAACTTTCGCAGTGTCGTCGCGGAAATCCCGGTGCTCTTGTACATCCGGGCGTGGGCGTACTGGATCTCCGGCAGCAGATCGATGCGGCCGATCGCCTCCAGCATGATCTCGTCGGCCTGACCGGTGAGATGACGCAGTTCGGGGATCGCGTACCCGCCCACGTACTTCCCGGAGTTGAGATCCCAGGAGCGCACGGCCGGCAGCGCCTCCTCGATCCTCTCGCCGAGCTCCACCAGAGCATCGAACGTGTCCTGCCCGTAAGCGTGCGGGGAGAATGGGATCTGCGACATCGTGCCCTTGGTGACGTTGAAGCAGTCGCCCGTGAACGTCCACCACAGGAACGCCAGCCGCGACGCCGCGATCGCGCTGGCCGCGAGCTGGTCCTTCCGGTTCTGAACGAACAGCTTCCCCTCGTTGAGGGGCACCGTGGCGTGCGTGGTCTTGTCGTAGGTGACCGGCGGCACCGTGTACGTGCTCAGGAAGTACGTGGCGGTCTTCTTGAAACCGACGGAGTAGTCGCTCACACGGACAAGCGGCGTCGAGGAGATCGTGCCCTTCGCAAGCAGCGTGTCGATCAGCTCGAACATCGCGTCGCTGCTGGCGCGCATCCAGTTCGGGGTCCGCGAGCCGGCGGGCCGAAGCGAATACCGCAGTGTCGCCATCAGATGCGGACGGAACGCCTCGATCCAGCTGTGGGTGAGCGTCGTGTGCAGCTCGGAGACGCTGCCATACCCGGCGGCGGTGATGATCGTGCTGCGCACCTTCACCTGGAACAGGGCAGCCGGGCGTTCCTGGAAGGTGCTCACCCAGATCGCATCGAACCGCCGCTCGTAGAACTTCCGCAGTGACTCGTCGCGATCGGCGAACTGGCTGCGGATGGGAACGATCAGGCTGAGCCGGCCATCCGGGCGCGTGATCTGCGCCGAGCGCTCGCAGCAGGAGGCGTAGATGTCGTCGACGTTGTCTGTCTCGAAGCCGGTGATGCGGTAGCTGAGCTCGCGCCGGTTGACGTAGGGTGGGTTGCCGATGACGACGTCGAAGCCGCCCTGATTGGGGTGTGACACGTCGCCCCGCACCGGCAAGAAGCGCGGCCCGTACAATGTCCAGCGCATCGAAAAACACCCCGCGACCTTCCGACTACCTCCGGACGTCTTCGAGTACATCAACCAGGCACGCGACGAAGCCGCGGCCCGTGGTGATCGCCTCACCAAAGACGAAGCGATCACCATGGCAGTCCGCGCGTTCTGGGGCGGCAAGCGCCAGCGCCGCCGCTGATCACCACACCGACATAACCGACGAAAAGAACTCTGGAGGCATCTGATGAGCCGTCGATCTATGCTCGAGCAGGAAACCGATCCGCTACACCCCGCGCGGATGCTACCGCGCACCTGAGACGAACGCGCGGTCCTTCACCGAGGATGGCTACATCTCGACATGATCAACCGAGGCAGCGAGAAGATTTCGTGCGAAGAGGTGGAGGACCTCGTCTACCGCTATGACAGCTTCGATCTAGCGGCCGCCGTCGCGATGCTCGACCCCGTGTTCAGCGAGCGGGTATGCGTCTACGTGAGTCTCAAGGAGGGCGGCCCGCTCGGGCTCGAACGGATCCGCGCCGCCATGGAGTCCGCCGGGGTGGCTAAGCATAAGCACCCCGAGCGGCTGATCGCCGTCGACGACATGCCCCTCACCAAGGTAGGCAAGATTGACAAGAGGGAGCGGAGAGGGCTTTGCCCGCCGCGACAGCGCCTAATGGGGCAGACGCTCAGCGCCCGCGCCGCCACGCGAGCCAGTGGCGGATGCTCTCCTCGAGCGCGTGCAATAGAGGCAACATCACCCAGATGACGCACGCGACGGTCAGTGGCGTCGTACATAGGATCTGGAGGTACGGCGGCAGGCCGGTCAGGAGCGGAGCGATGAAGTAGGCGTTGAACATGGCAGGCGGTACCAGCGCGATCCACACTAAAATCGCCGTCCACCACCGCGGGCGCGCGGGACCGGCCGTCGGGATTGCACCGGTGAGGGCGTCCGGAGTCAGTGGACGGGCCTGCCCGATCGTGAGCGGCACGGCCTGTTGCAGGTGCGCCTGCCGCTCCTTACTGTCCTCCCACCGGATGAGGTCATGGGGGGAAGCGAACGTGATCTCGACGACAACCTGGCGCCGGTGCCGTTCCGAGACTCGGACCTTCGACTCCCGGTAGCCGGGGAACGACTGGGCCCGGCCGGTGAAACCATGCGCCCACTCGGTGAGATCGTCCAGCCGCCCGGGGACGGCTGTGCGCGCCACCCGAGCCGTGACCGTGAGGTTATCTGGTTGCATGGTGTCCTCCCGGGGCAGAGGAAGCCCCGTCTCCCAGCGTATTGCGCCGATGACGCGGCACTGAACAGCTTCCGACCATCGGGGTCCGGATCAATAGCGCGAAATAGTGCTCTTCCGAGCAGTGGAGTGTCACCGCCACTGCCGCCTCACGCAGGATGGAAAGTTGAAAGACCTGGATCGACGGGGAGGTCATTTGCACGAGGCGTTTCGCTTGCTGCGGGAAGAAAGGCTCAAACG
>NZ_NCTV01000008.1:0-27822 GCF_002114135.1 Microbacterium sp. LEMMJ01 | reverse complement strand
AACAGCAGCTCCTTGAGGTGCGCCGCGACGACGACGTTGACGAAGTCCGAGCCGTCGACGGGCGTGATGGAGACCACGGACAGGTCGCGGTACTCCCAGGCCGTGACCGACAGCTGCCGCAGCGCCGCCAGGTCGACGTAGGTAGCCAGGTCGCCCGGTGCGTCCTTCGTCGCGCTCAGCCACGAGGAGACGAAGCCCTCCGCGTAACCGCCGGCAGCCTGCTGCTGCGTGCTCAGTCCCGCTGCCTGCGCCTCGGGCGCTGCGGCGACGACGGGCGCCGGACGTGCGGCCGCGGCGAAGAGCGCGATAGGCCCACACGCGATCGCGGCGAACAGAAGCGCGGACAGCAGCTTGCCGCCCAGCTGCCGACCATGGGTCCAGCTGCTCCCCTGTGCCGGGACGGTCTTCGTCTCCTTGGCCGGCTTCGACGTCTTCTCACGACGCGCCATTATGCAGCTCCTCCCACTCGCAGCTGCGCCACCCGCAGAGCTGCCGGCACCGCTGCCGAAAGCTCCTCAACCGCCTTCACCACGCGACCATGCGTGGAGGGGTCGAAGGGTGCGTCGAGAGTGCTCGCCACTGCTTCCTCGAACCCCTGGCGCGCACGGATCGCGCGTGCAGCGTCGGGCTTGAATCCTTCCCACATGGCGTCGTCGGCGCTGTCTGCGGTGCTGCTCTCGCTCACGTTTCTGTCCCTTCCGCGGAGTCCTGATGCCTCCCGACCAACGGGGGCATATCTGTATAGGCCGGGTTTTCGGCCCTTCGCGGACATCGCGGATCGAAGAAATCTTGCGTGGATATTGCGCCCATGCAGCGAGGCATGGAAACCGCCCCTGAACAGGTATTTACAGCATCGGATCGCAACTCAGATCCACCGAAGCCAGCATCCGCCGATCGGGCGCTCTCCTGCCCGGCCGGAACTTTCCAGGATCTGAACCAGGGGTGCTGAGGAACGTGGCCCTTCGTCAACCGACGTCACGACGAAGGGCCATTTCTCATGACTGCTTGGGCGAAGACATCACCTCTTGCCGACCAGCTGTTCGATGAGTGGAACAGCTTCCACTCCCACACCACTCACCACTTCGGAACGCTCGGCGAGCTGACTGGCGATGAGGCCGTGAACCTCATCCGGCAGCCGCAAGCTCCCGAACAGCGCGACGCGCTCCTGCTCGAGCTGCTCACCCTCGAGCACGCCGGCGATACCATCGCCGGCCGCGTCCTGCTCAAGTCGTTCATGCCGCTCGCGCTGCGGCTGCCGAGCAGCTGCAGCAGCATGCGCAGCCTGTGGCAGCACTCCCCCGCCGACGCCCGTACCGCGACGATCGGCGTGCTCTGGGAGGTCATTCACACCTACCCGCTCGAGCGGGTCCACTCCGTCTCCGGAAACATCCGCCTCGAGACGATCAAGAACCTCGGAGTCTGGTTCGGCAGCGAGCACAGCGTCGACGCAATGCCGGTCGAAGACGAGCTGCTCGAGAAGATCGCAGGCCCCGACGAGAGCGATGACGTCTTCCGGGATCTGGTGACGATCCTCACCTGGGCGATCGACTCCGGCACCCTCCGCCGCGACGAGGTCCAGCTGCTTGCTCGCATCGAGCTCGCGGAGGGTGATCCCGGTGTGGCGCGTGAGGAAGCAGCTGTCGAGCTCGGCGTCAGCCGGGAGACGCTCAACCGCCGAGTGTGCCGAATCCGCACCAAGCTCATGCAGGCCGTCAGCGGCGACATGGAGGCCAAGGTCTCCTACGCCCCGCGCCGCAGCTGAGCCAACCCGCCATCCAGGGGGCAAGCGCAGTCGACGAGTCGAGCGCTCCCCACAGGCCGGAGCAACACTCCCGCTCCGCCCCCCCAGACAGACAGGGCCTCTGGATGGCCCCCAGGGGCCCTGTCTTCCCCTCCGCCTCACTCGGAGCCCTCCTCATGGCCGAAATCGCCTCAGCAGGCCGCACAGGCCCGTCTACGCCCGCATCCATCGTTTGGATGCCCCACCACGACTCCATGACCAGCCCTCGCGACACCGCGCACCCCACCATCGCCAGCGCCGCGCTACACACGCGCCACCCCGCCGCCATGCTCTGCGCTGTACCCTCGCAGCAACACCGCGATAGCCTCCGCCACTCCCCCGCCAGATCACCGCATCACTTGCGCGATACGCTGAGCAACCCCCGCGCCATACCCGCGCCAGCCATCCGCAATATCAACTGCAATATTCGCGCTATTACATCGCCCTACCCGCGCATGCTGTTGCGCTCTAACGTGCGCATTACGAGCGCCCGGCTGTCGCCTGTACGGCCCCTTACTTGCGCATTGCTTGTGCCCGTATGTAGCCACTATGGCGCGGGTCTTGTTTTAGATGATGCGCACTGTCAAGCGCTCTGCTTGCGTTGTTCTTGCACCGACAGAGCGCGTTCATCGCACAGTTCTAGCGCCGTAGCTCCACATGCTCTAGCGCATGTGTCGCGCCAGACACGCGCGATTGTTGTTGCATATAGGCGTGAATGTGACGCTATACTGGCGCCCATGAACCCGCCACAGTTGCCCCATACCCGCGCCACACATCCGCACACCGCGCGCTCGACTGGCGCGACCGCTGCCAACGCCCTCAGCCGTGGAGGCCGATCGTGAGAATCATCGGCGTCTGCAACCAGAAGGGCGGGGTGGGCAAGACCACCACCGTCATGAACCTCGCGGCCGCGCTGTCCCGCGCTAACAATGTGCTCGTGGTCGACGTCGACCCGCAGCAGTCCGCAGCACGCTGGGCCGAGCGCGCGGGGGATGACCTTCCGTTCGACTTCGCCGCCGACGTCGACCCCAACAACATCATGGGATTGCGTGACCTCGACGGATACGACATCGTCCTCGTCGACACACCTGGCAGCCATGAGAACACCGGCGTTCTCACCGCAGTCCTGCAGGTCGCCGACTTCATCGTCCTGCCGCTCGAAGCGGCCACCATGGCCATCGAGTCCGTCGCGGACACGCTCGCCGAGCACATCATCCCGACTGGGGTGCCCTACCGACTCCTGCTGAACAAGATCGACACCCGCCGAGGCGGGCGGCGACTCGAGGACTGGGAAGAGCAGCTCGACACCGTCGAGTTCATCGAAGGACAGATCGGACTCCCGCGGTTCCAGCGTCACATCCGCCTGTCCGCGAGCATCGAGGACGCTCCCTACGACGGCAAGGTCGTCACGCAGTACACCGATTCCCGCAAGAACCAAGCAGCGATCTCCGACTACACCAGTGTCGCGTTGGAGCTCACATCGCTGTGGGCCAACCAGATGAAGGAGGCCTGACGTGGCACGCCAGGATCTCGGAAAACTCACCCGCCGCGCCGTGCCGACGCCGGCTCCCGCAGAACCCGTGGAGCCCACCGTCGACCAGGCTCCGCCCACCGAGCCCGTCCCTGCAGCGGCGGTCGAACCTGCGGCCGCTCCTGCGAAGAAGCAGGCGCCGCGCAAGCAGCCGACTCGCACGACCCGCGCGGAGGACGAAGACGGGGGAGAGGGGGAGGAGCGGGAGACCGCGACCAAGGGCGTCCCTGTCCACCTTCCGGTCCCGCTGAACGACCGACTGCAGGCGTACATGGCCAAGACGCGCAAGAGCCACCAGACGGTCCTCCTGGACGCCGTCTCGGCCACCTATAAGCGTCTTCCTGAACTGATCCGCCAGGCCACCGCCGGCGGAGAAGAGACTGACGAGGACTGGACGGATCTGTTCAACCGGCAGAAGCGTCCCGCCCCCGTCACTGATGCGGGGCCTCGCGTCAAGCACACCGTGCGCGTTGCCCCGTCGTACCGCGCGATCCTCGATCGCGTCACCGCTGAACTCGATGCTCCCTCCCGGAACTTCGTCATCATCACCGCCTACGAGGCATTCCTTCCGCCTCTCGAATAGACGGTGCGGTGTCCAGCTACAGCAGAAGACCAGCTGTCGCGACAGCGGTATATGAGACACTCACCGAACTGCTTAGACACCTACGCCACATCCGCCCACGTTGAAGGACTGACTTCCAATGACCACCACCACTGACCGCAAGAGCAAGCGCACGAAAGACACCACCGAGCAGGGCGAGCAGAAGCAAGGACTCACTCCTGCAGTCCTGCAGCCGACGAAGTCTCGCCGGCGCCCCGCGATCATCGCCCTCGGCATCGCGCTTGTCCTCCTCGGCGGAATCGGCGTGTGGTGGGTCACCACGAACCTCACCCGCACCGTCAGCGTCATGGCGACCAGCGTCGATGTCTCACGCGGGGAGACGATCACCACAGACGACCTCACGACCATCCAGCTCGCCGGCGGGCAGCAGGTCGACGCCGTCTCCGCCGCGGATGCCGCCGACCTCGTCGGAACCACCGCGCTGGTCGACCTGCCCGCTGGCACCCTCATCACGTCGGCCAACACCGGCGACACCCTCGCGGTGCCGTCCGGCTCCTCGATCGTGGGCGTCACGCTCACCCAGGCGCAGATGCCCGGCTACCAGCTCGCAGCAGGCGACAACGTCCGTGTCGTCGAGACCCCCGTCACTCAGGGCGACCCGCCCGTCGAAACCCCCAAGAGCTTCGACGCCACGGTGTTCACCGCCACCTACGACACTGAGACCCAGGTGTGGGTTGTCGACCTGGTCGTGCCGAACCGTGAAGCACCCGACATCGCCGCTCGTGCCGCCACCGGCCGTGTCGCGCTGGTCATCGACTCGACGGGGGAGTGACCCCGCATGGCGATCATCTTCCTTGCCAGCGCGTCCGGCGCCCCCGGCGTGACCACCGCCGCCGGCGCCCTGGCCCTCAACTGGTCCAAGCCCGTGATCCTCGTCGAGGCTGACACCACCAAGACCAGCAGCATCATCCCCGGACTCATCCGCGGGCAGGTCTACCACAGCACCGGACTGACCGAAGCGGCCGTCGCAGACCAGTACGGCGCTCTGACCCCTGACAAGCTCTGGGAGCAGACCGTCGAGCTCAGCCCCCGCTCAGTGCTCATCCCCGGCTTCAAGAGCCTGCAGGGCGCCGCCGGCGCGGGCCCCCACTTCTGGCGGGCACTGCTCGACGCGCTGCGACCCTACGAGTCCGCCGGTTACGACATCCTCGTCGACGGCGGGCGCCTCCACGTCAACGACCCTCGTCTCCCGCTACTGCGCGAGGCGGACAGCATCACCCTGTTCACCGATCGCACGTTGCCCTCCGTGGCAGCCGTGCTCGCACACTGGCGATCCCTCGACGAGAACCGCAACACCGTCCCCGAGTGGCTGCTGAACACGCTCAACGAGATCGGGCACGCCAGCTACGTGGATCTCCTCGTTACCGAACGCTCCACCACGCA
The DNA here is from genome assembly GCF_002114135.1 of Microbacterium sp. LEMMJ01. NCBI lineage: Bacteria > Bacillati > Actinomycetota > Actinomycetes > Micrococcales > Microbacteriaceae > Microbacterium > Microbacterium sp. LEMMJ01. The sequence goes on along the minus strand of NZ_NCTV01000008.1, from coordinate 22,506 downwards.
GGAGACCTGGCCTCTCAAGACCGTCACCAAGCAGATCGGCATGAACCTGCTGGGCACCATCCCCTGGGATCCGAAGGGCGCCGCTATCTACTCGGTCGGCGCACCCACCCTCGGTGCCCAGCGCACCCCCTACTCGCGGGCCATCGGCGCACTGCTGCACAGCTACAGCGATGTCCTCAACACCCGCACATACACAACCACCGACTGGGAGGGACAGCAGTGAGCGACTCCACGCCCGACCCTGCAGACCTGGGCAACATCCCGTTCTTCACCGCGCCAGCACCGGCCACCGCGCCGGCACCGGCAACACCGCAGGCACCAACGACCGCACCGGCCGACACGGGCCTGCGCAACCTGGGACACGCCGCCGCGCACCTGACCCGTGCGGCGCAGCGGAACGCTCCGGCCGAAGCCGCCCCCACGACACCTGCTGCTCCGATCGTGCCGACACCGCCCTCCACCCCCGAACGGCCTGCACCCGAGGTCACTCCGCAAACCACCCTCGACGCGCGCAGCGATCTGCCCTGGGCCGACATCGCCGCCATTCGCGACGAGGTCTCCCGTGAGCTCGCCGCGGTATTCAGCGAGTCCATGGACATCACTGCCGAGCAGCGCGAGCAGACAGCGCAGGACCACATCGTTGACCGGGTCCGAGCTCGCGTCGACGACCAGACCCGACGCCCCGGCGAGGGCCGCTGGCCGGCGCCGATGCAGACCGCGATCCGGCAGGCCGTCTTCGACCAGCTGTTCCGCCTGGGTCGGCTGCAGCCGCTCGTCGACGAGCCCGACGTTGAGAACATCCACATCAACGGGTTCGACGACGTCTGGATCTCCTACGCGGACGGCCGCGTGGTCAAGTACCAGTACCCGATCGCCGAGAATGACCGTGAGCTCGAGCGAGAGATCAACCTGCTCGCCGCCCGCTCGGGTGAGGGCGGACGATCGTTCACGAGCGCCCGGCCGCGACTGCACATGGACCTGCCCGGCGGAGCGCGCCTGGCAGCGATCGCCGAACCCGTCGCCACCCGCCCCACGATCGTCATCCGTATCCACCGCCTCGTCGACGTCACCCTCGACCAGCTCGTGGAGCGCGGCACCATCACCCGCCAGGCGGCAGCCTTCCTCCGCGCGGCCGTCATCGCCGGGGTCTCCGTCGTCACCAGCGGCTTCCCCGGCGCAGGCAAGACCACACTGCTGCGCGCGCTCGCCGACTGCATCCCGGCCGAGGAGAAGATCGTCACAATCGAGATGGAGCGTGAGCTCTACCTTCACAAGATCAACGACCGCCACCCTCGAGTGGTCTCGCTCGAGGCGAAGCCGGGGGAGGGGGAGCGTGGCGCCGATGGGCGGCTGCCTGGTGAGATCACCCCCGAAGACCTGGTCTACGACACCCTCCGACTGGACACGCAGCGCTTCATCGTTGGTGAGGTCCGCGGGCCTGAGATCTACGCCATGATGCAGGCCATGCAGTCCGGTGTCGGGTCGCTGTCCACTCTGCACGCCGCCAGCGCAGACGACTCGATCGACCGCATGTCGGCGCTGATGCTGTCGCGCGGCAACAACACGACCCCCGTGTACGCCTACCGGATGATCGAGCAGAACATCAAGATCGTGGTGCAGATCTCGAAGATCATCGACCCCGCTACCGGCAAGCCCCGCCGCGTCGTCACCGAGATCGCCGAGATCCTGCCCGGCGAGGAGCAGAACAACTCCCGCCCTGTGGCTTCTCAGGTGTTCCGCTTCGACCGATCCACCGGCAGCCTCATCACCGCTGACATGCCATCGCCGCGGCTCCTCGAGGAGCTCAAGTTCTACGGCTTCGATCCCGCGAACCTGGGAGTGTGAGATGACTACCGCAACCCTCGCTCTGTGCATCATCGTCGCGGTGGCCGGCGCGATCCTGGTCATCCTCGGCGCCGCCCATAAGCCCAGCACCAGTGGGCTGCCCACGCGCAGCGCACTTCGCGGGAAGGCGACACGCGACTTCACCCGCACGCAGCAGATCCAGCTCGTCGGCGGCGCCGCGGTCGGTCTGGTGTTCGCGCTGATCACCGGATGGTGGCTGCTCGTGATCGCGGTGCCCGTCGCCGCTGTCGGCCTGCCATGGCTGCTGCAGAAGGGCCCCGAGGAGAACACGATCGCCAAGCTCGACGCCCTCGAGTCCTGGACCCGCAGCCTCGCCGGCCTCACCGTCTCCGGTGCCGGCCTCGAACGCACCATCGCCGCATCGCTGAGCAGCTGCCCCGAAGCGATCCGCCCACAGGTCACGCAGCTCGTCGCGCGCATCAACGCCCGGTGGACCACCACCGCGGCGCTGCAGGCGTTTGCCGACGATCTCAACGACGAGACCGCGGACGTGCTCGTGATGCATCTTCTCCGCAAGGCCGAGCTCCGCGGCTCCGGTCTCGCCGCCTCGCTCGAGGATCTCGCCAAGAGCATCTTCGAGCGGGTCAAGATGCGCCGACAGATCGAAGCCGACCGCGCCACCCCGCGCAACGAGGCCAGGTTCGTCGTCTACTTCACCGTCGCGCTGCTCGTACTTCTGGTCCTCGCCCAGCAGTACTCCGCCCCCTACGGCACCCCGATCGGTCAACTCCTGTTCGCCGCGTACCTCGTCAGCTACGCCCTCGTACTGCTGTGGATGCGACGCATCAGCCGCGGCGTGCCGGCACCCCGTCTGCTCGTTGCCTCCGAGAAAGCTGGTGAGAAGTGAACCTCGCACTAATCGTCCTCCCTGGCCTCGTCCTGGGGCTCGGCTTCGCGCTGGTCATCGCCGCACTGGTGCCCACCCAGCCCAGCCTCTCCGCAGCGCTCGATCGGATCGGCACCACCACCGTCGCCGCCGACCCCGCCTACGCCGCCACCCTTGAGAACCGGGTAGGCTCAGCCGTCCTCCGTCGCGTCGGCGACAGCCCCTCGCTCAAGATCCCCACCCGCGATCTGCGCCTGATCGGCATGAGCGTCAACCGGTTCCTGTACCAGAAGGTGCTCTCCGCCGGCCTCGGCCTCATCGCCCCCATCGCGATCGGACTGATCTTCCAAGTCCTCGGCCTGACCGCGTTCTACATCCCCGCACTGTTCGGCATCCCCCTCGCCATCGGCGGCTGGTACCTGCCCAACCTGCTCGTCCGCGACCAAGCCGAAGCCGCCCGCAAGGAGTTCTCCCGCTCGGTCGCCGTCTACATGGAGCTCGTCGGATCCGAACGCATCAGCGGCGCCCCTCCCGGCAAAGCCCTCGAGTCCGCAGCCCAAGTCGGACGCAACTGGGCCTTCGTCCGTATCCGCCAAACCCTCACCGAAGCCCGCTACGCCGGTACCGCCCCCTGGGACGCGCTCGAGCAGCTCTCCGTCGAGATCAACGTCCCCGACCTGGGTGAAATCGCCAAGGTGATCAGGCTCTCAGGGGAGCAAGGAGCATCGGTATATGAGACACTCAGGGCACGGGGGCAGAACCTCCGGGACCGACTTCTGAATGACGAAGTGACGGAGGCGAACAAAGCAACCAACAAGATGACCATCCCGATGACCCTCACCGGCGTCCTCTTCATGCTCCTCCTCGGCACACCGTTCGTTCTCAACGCTTTCTTCTGAAAGGTTGTTTATCCACCGATGTCCGCGAAGGCTCCAAACCGGGGCCTATACCTAGTAGACCAAGCACCACCCACCCAGAGAGAGAAAGGAACCAGGATCCTATGTCGACCCTGAGCCGAGAGTTCCTGTCCCGCATGCGCGGGCGGGCAGCTCGCTTCACCGAAGAGCCCGAACGTGGCTCCATCACCCTCGAGCAGGTCATCTGGACCGCCGGGATCGCGCTCGCCGCGGTGGCCGTCGTGGCGATCATCGTCACCGCGATCAACGCCTACGCCGGTCAGATCCCCACCGGCTGAAAGAGCCACCCGCAGATGGTCCGCACCACCAACCCCGGTCACCGGCAGCGCCTCAGAGAAGCGCTCGCCGGTGATCGGGGTGCGGCCACGCTGCAGAACACGATCATCGCCCCGGTACTGCTGCTCGTCCTCGCGGTCTTCCTGCACCTGGGCATCATCCTTCACGCCAACAACCTCGCCCACGCCGCCGCCACCAGCGCCTACAACGCCGCCCGCGCCTACAACGCCAGCGGAACAGACGGCTCCACCGCCGGCCTCGCTGTCCTGAACCAGTCCGGCTCACCGATCAGCGGCGCGTCCGTCGCGGTCGACCGCGGCGCCAACACCGTGACAGTGACCGTCACCGGCAACGCCCCCTCCTTCGTCCCCGGACTGACCACCAACATCGACGTCACCGTGACCGGCCCCACTGAAAGGTGGGTCAACTGATGCGCACCATCCGCACCCTCATTGCCAAGCTCCGCGACGACCGCGGCTCCGCCGGCCTCGAGATCGCCATCCTCGCCCCGGCCCTCGCCGCCGTGCTCGTGCTGCTCGCAGCTTCCGGACGTCTCGCTCTGGCCGGCAATGCCGTCGAGTCCGCAGCGTCAGCCGCAGCTCGCGAAGCCTCGCTCGCGCGCACCACAGCCGAGGCGCAGGAAGCCGCCGAAGACATGGCGCGGATCTCGATGGAACAGTCCGGCGTCAACTGCACCACCCTCTCCGTCAACATCGACGCCTCTGGCCTGAGCGCCCCGATCGGGACCACCGGCCGAGTCAGTGCGACCGTCTCCTGCACCGTCGCACTCAGCGACGCCGCCATGATCGGCCTCCCCGGCACCCGCGACCTCACAGGCACCGCTGCTTCTCCGGTCGACGCCTACAGGGAGCGGCGATGAAAACCATGATCCAGAGGCTCCAAGCCAAGTTCCGTGACGACAAGGGCGTCGCGACGATCTACTTCGTCATCATGACCGTCGCGTTCCTCGCGATCGTCGGACTCGTCGTCGACGGCGCCGGCAAGGTGCAAGCCAACCAGCAGGCCTACACCACCGCAGCCAGTGCCGCCCGAGCCGCAGCGAACGCGGTCAGCGGCCAAGCGATCATCGACGGCACCACCGCGATCGACAGCAACCGAGCCGTCAGCGCCGCCAACGGCTACCTCGCCGCCGCTGGCGTCGGAGGAAGCGTCGCCGTCAGCGGCGACCGCATCACCGTCACCGTCGACACCGACTACTCGGCAACCTTCCTCCCCGTGCCGTTCCCCGTCCAAGCCACAGCCACCGCAGAGCTGATCACCCAATAGGAGCCCCACCATGAGCATCAAGCGCCTCGCCATCGCCGGCATCATCGCCGCCGCACTGACGCTGACCGCATGCACGGGCACCGGCAACCAGAACCCCACCGCCAGCCCCACAGACACCCCGACCCCCACGCCTACCGCCAGCAACGCACAGGTTCCGCCGCCGGCGAGCGAGGATGAGGCGATCACCGCAGCGGAGACCGTGCTGACCCAGTACTTCGTCACACGGGGCGAGGTCAACGCAGCTGGTGGTACCGATACTGCGCCGCTTGAGGCGTGGGCGACCGGGCGAGCTCTCGAGGTCGCTGTCAACGATGCAGCTGGCATCGCAGAGGGGCCGATTCTCAACGTCGACCAGGTGAACGTCGAAGGCCCCGCAACCACAGAGGGAGCGATCAAGTACGAAACGGTTGCTTCCTACGGGCAGGAGTGGGAAGGCATCGAGAACGGTCTTGTCACGATCAATGCCTGCCAGGACGCGAGCGAGTACAAGGTCTGGGCTAGCGACGGGTCGGAGGCCATGCGCCCCGAAGCTCGCAGCACCTTCGACTACCAGGTCGTCTACGACAGCGAGAGCGAGACCTGGCTGGTTTACAACCTGATCAGTCTGGGGGAGAGCTGCTGACCGTAGCTCGGGAGATCGCATGCTGAAACGACTAGTCACCGCCCTTGCCTCGATCGCCTTGATCGCAGGCACCTTGATGGCCACGGCTGCGCCTGCTAATGCTGCCGGTGGTGTTTGGTGTGACCCGGAGTCTTCGCGTTGCTACCTCACGATCTCGATACCTTCGGATCCGGCGCCGAACCCGGACAGCAACGGGTGGACCCCTGGCGCACCGACCTGCTACTACGAGAACTCGCAGTCTGGCCTTCTGCAGCTGGGCTGGACCGAGGATCAGATTCGAGTGTTCGAGGGCGGCACCTACCAGCGCTTCTACGCGATCATCGACTGCGGTGGATCCGACTCGTACTGGTCGAACACGCGGCAGTGCTACGTCTTTATGAAGGACGGCGTATGGCCGGCCCGCCCGCCGGGCTACTCGCAGGAGGCCGGCTACTACGGCTGCATCATGTTCAACCCGACGCCCGGTGGATCGCCGGGCCTGGGCACGGAGAGCAACTTCTGGGGTGAGACGGTCCCGCCGGGGCTGCGGGTGCTCACTCCGGGTGCCGCTGCTCAACAGCTCATCTCCACGTTCGCCCTGCGCGGCATCGACATCGGCATGGCTCCCGAGGTCAACCCGGAATGGGGTCACCGTCGCGGCTACGTCGGGGTGCCGATCTGGCTCTGGGTCAACAACCCCGAGCCCCTGACCTGGGGCCCCTATACGGAGACCGCGACGCTGGGTGGGCAGACGATCACGGCGACCGCTCAGGCCACGTCCGTTCGCTGGCAGATGGGCGACGGCGCGTCGACGACCTGCGGCAACACCGGCACCCCGTACAACGTCGGCTACGGCATGACGACGTCGCCGACCTGCGGTTACCAGTACACGTCGACCTCGAGCCGGAACCCCGGCGATCGCTTCACGGTCACGGCCACGACGAACTGGACCGTGACGTGGACCTCTCTCGCCGGCCCCGGCGGCACCATCAACCTGACCACCAACAGCGCAGTCGACCTCGAGGTCAACGAGCTGCAGACGGTCATCGTCCCCTGACCCCCAAGGAGGCATCATGAACCGCATCGGAAAGGGCCTCGGGTCGCTGATCCTGCTCGCCGTGCTCCTGGTCGGTATCCCCGCCGGGCTCGTGTTCTTCGCCGGCAACCCGCTGCCGTCGTGGGACGAGCTCGTGGCCGGGTTCACGATGCGCGACTACACCGGATCCTTCCTGATCGGGACGATCATGCCGATCGTCGCGTGGATCGCGTGGGCGACCTTCGCTGTCGGCTTCCTCGCCGAGCTGCCCGCGCAGCTGCGCGGCGTGCCGCGGCCGCGGATCCCTGGCCTCGGCGTCCAGCAGAAGGTCATGGGCGGTCTGCTCGCCGCAGTCATCGCACTGTTCTCGCCCGCGGCCGCGTTTGCGTCAGAGGTACCCACACAGCCTTCGGTGTCGATGAGCACCTCTGTCGTCTCGGTTGCGACCACCGAGGCTGCGACTGAGGAGGCCCCTGTCGTCGAGGCAGGCCCGCAGTACGTGGTGACGGGTACGGACACACTCGCCCGGATCGCGGAGAGCACGCTGGGCGACCGCAGCCGCGCTGCAGAGATCTCCGCGCTCAACCTCGGTGTGCAGCAGGCCGATGGGGGAGCGCTGACCGCATCGGGATGGCTGCAGGAGGGATGGGTGCTCACCCTGCCGGCAGACGCCGTCGTGCCAGCCGCAGCGGATGTCGCGGCAGCGCCTGCAAGCGCCGAGGCGGAGACGGTCACCGAGATCACCTACGAGCAGCGTGCCATCGTCTCCGGCGACACCCTGTGGGACATCGCGGCCGAGGAGCTCGGCGACGGTACCCGCTACCCCGAGATCTTCGAGGCCTCGAAAGACATCGTTCAGCCTGGCGGCGGCACCATCACCGATCCGAACTGGATCTACCCCGGCCAGCAGGTCAACATCCCCGTGGCCACCGTCGTCCCCATCGCTCCGACCGACGACGCGGCGGGCACCACCGGCAGCACTGGCTCGATCGACACGGACGAGGGCGCTGCCGGCGCCGTCGACGTCGACGCAGACGAGGGTGCTGGTGCCGCGGGTGCTGGCGGCGGCGCCGACGAAGGCGCTGGCGCGTCGGGTGCGGATGCCGCGGCCGAGGACGAGGCCACAAGCGGTCTGGGGTTCACCACGGATGCCACCCAGGCGCCCGCCGACGAGGCGCCCGTCGACGAGGCTGCAGCTCCGGCCGCGGCCGTCGACGTCGACGAGGACGACACGAGCGGCATTGAGGACTACTTCCAGGTCGCCACCATCGGAGGCATCGGCGCCACACTCGCCGCCGGCCTCCTCACCCTCCTCGGGTGGCGGCGTCTCAAGCAGCGCCGCGACCGCAAGCCCCGCCAGCGGATCGCGATGCCCGACGAGACGGTGTCCTCCGTGGAGCTCGAGCTGCGCGCCGTGGAGAACCCGCTGGGCGCCGAGGCGGTCGACACAGCCCTGCGCCACCTGGCCGTGTGGGCGCAGGAAACCGGCAGCCGGCTCCCCGCGCTGTACGCCCTCCGCCTCGATGAGAGCTCGGTCGCCGTCTACCTCGACGAGCCGACCGACCTTCCGGCACCGTTCACCCAGTACGACCCCGAAGACAAGCTCGCTTGGATGGTCGCGCTGACCGACCTCGAGCCTCTCGACACGGTCCCGTCCGCGCCGTACCCGGCGCTGGTCATGCTCGGCCACGACGACAACAACGGGCACATCTTCGTCGACCTGGAACGGATCGGTGCGCTCAACGTCACCGGCGCCACCGGAGAGCTGCGCCAGGGCGTGCTTACCGCCATCGCGATCGAGCTCGCCGCGAACACCTGGTCTGAGGACGTCCAGGTCACCCTCGTCGGCGTCGGCGATCGCCTCCCGCTCGCGCTCGGCAGCGGCCGCGTGCGTCACGTCGAGGACACCGACACGCTGCTGCGCAACCTGCACGGACAGGCCGCGGCGGTCGAAGCTGCTCTCGCTGAGCTCGGCGTCGACGGGCTCGAGCAGGCACGTACTACCGGAGCGGATGCGGAGGCCTGGGCGCCGGAAATCATCATCCTCGGCGACAACCCGGACGAAGCCACCCGTGAAGCCATCAGCGAGCTGGTCACCCGGATCCCGCGGGTCGGTATCGCAGCTGTCAGCGCCGGCCACCTGACGGGCAGCTGGAACCTGGCACTCACCGAGGACCGTCGAGCTCAGCTCGAGATCCCCGGCACCGGCGTCGCCATCCCGATCACCCCGCAGCTTGTCGGCACGCGCGAGTACAACGAGATCCTCGCGCTGTTCGACGTCGCCACAGAGGGCGCCGCTACCGGCGTCGCGCTCGACGACGAACTCGAGCTCGACGAGATCCCCGCCGCTGCAGTCGAAGCCGACGAGGTCGAAGCCGAGCAGCTCCCGCTCGTCGACGAGCCCGACGTCGAGATCTCCGAGCCTGTCGCCGCCGAGAAGGAGGCGGAGATCTCCGAGGCGGACGAGGCAGCACCCGCCGCCGTCGACGAGGAGCCGGCGGAGACCGTCACGGTCGACCTGGTCGACGAGGAGGCCGCGGCCGAGCACGACGAGCCGCTCGCGGCGATCACACCGCTGCACCGTGGGCCGTACCTGCAGCTGCTCGGACCCGTCGAGGTTCGCGGCGCGCGTGGAGAGGCGCCGGTGAACCCGAACACCGCCGCGCAGTGGCGATCGGCAATCCGCAAGGGGACCGAGCTGGTCGCGTTCTTGTCGGTGAACCCGAACGCCACCGCCGAGCAGGTACACGCCGTGTTCTGGCCCGGCCAGATCGCCTCGGGCAAGAAGGCAAACGACGACCGCAACGGGCTGACCTCCAAGACTCGCCGCTGGCTCGGACAGAACGATGACGGCGAGCTCTATGTGCCGCTCGTGACGACGGGGGAGTACCGGCTGCACGAGGACGTCCGCTCCGACTGGCAGGACTTCCTCGGTCTCATCGGTGACGAGATCTCTGACACCCCCACCGACCGGCTGCTCGCTGCGCTCGAGCTCGTCAAGGGACAGCCCATCAGCGGCGTCCCCGACAAGCGCTACGTGTTCGCCGACCGGCTGCGCAACGAAATGATCGCGACCATTGGCGACGTCGCCCATGAGGTAGCCACCCGCAGCCTGTCCACAGGGAAGGTCCGACACGCACGCCTCGCCTCCGCGATCGGACGCATGGTCGACCCCATCAACGAGGTCTTCTGGCGTGACGGTCTGCGCGCCGAGCACCAGGCAGGCGACCACGCCGGCGTCGAGCGACTGATCACGCAGCTCGAGCAGAACCTTGCCGCCGTCGACGAGGACTACGAGCCCGACACCGAGACGCAGTCCCTCATCGCTCAGCTGCGACAGCGCCACGCGATCGCCAGCTGACCCATGACCACAACTCGTGAGGCCCCCCAAAGCGCGCGCGCGGGACGTTTCCCGGCGTTGCGGTACCCGCTCGCGGCTGTGGGGGGCTTCGCTCTGTCAGCGGCCATCACAGCGCCCCTGAGCCCCGATCTCGGGCTCACGGTCGGCAGTTGGGTCATGATCAGCGTCTACAGCGTCTACGGGGCGCTCCTGGCGCGCACGGACCTGCAGGAGCGTCGACTGCCCGACGCGCTCACACTCACGCTCGCCGCCTTCCTGACGGGCACCGTCCTCGCTCTCGCGATCACTGCCGGCGCCGGCGGTGCAGCGATCTCTGCAATCAGCGGCGCACTCGGCCTCGCGGTGTTGCTGGCAGCGTTCGGGCTGCTCGGGCAAGTCGGTTTCGGTGACGTGAAACTCGCTCTCAGCGTGGGGCTGCTCACCGGGTGGCACACCTGGTACTTCCCGTTCATCGCAATCGCGGTCGCCTACGTCCTCGCGTTCCCCCACGCGATCATCGCGGCGGTGCGACGCAAGCACGGACACGAGAGCACGGACCTCCCGTTCGGCCCCTACATGATCGCCGCCGGCCTGGTCGTCGCGATCGTCGCCACCCTCGCCACCCTCGCCAGCTGAATGTCCGACGAGTACTACAGCCCCGAAGGGGAGTACCTACGGCGCGTGCTGCGGCGCAGGCGCGCGCGGACCGAAGTCGCGGCCGCGGGCTGGTTCGGCCGCAGACGCGCACGCGACCAGCTCCGTGAGCTCGAAGAGAGCGACGGCCTCGACGATGCAGCACAGCGATGGGCGCGTTCGATGCTGCTGACCGAGATCGCGAACGCCTGGGCGCGGACCTCCCGGCATTCCAACGAGTGGCATCCGCGACTGCTCGAGCACCTTCCGGGCCTCGCCGAGGAGGCCGCGGCCGAGGCTGTGCTGCAGGCCGGTGACGACGAGTTGCTCCACCCGCTGCTCACCGCCGCGGCCGCGGAACAGCTCGCGCGTGAGAACGTCGATCGGGTGAGGCGCGTGGTGGACGACCCGACCATCTACCTGCTGCGCACCACGACGCCAGAGGGGAACCCGATGACCGTGCTGCAGCACGCTGCGAGCGGTCTGCGTGGACGATTCGCCGTCGATCCCTTCGACGGGTTCGGTGACGTGTTCTCGAAGCCCTACGACATCCCGTCGATCAACCCGGACAACCCGCACGACGATGGCAACCGCTGGGAGCTGTACGCGGGTCTCGGCATCGGGCGTCGCCTGTACCTCTCCGCGGCCGACCTCCACCCACACGTCCGCTGGCGTGCCGGTATCCAGAGCCCCTATGCGGCGCCGCTGCGCACCAGGCTGCACGACGCCGACCCGTACCACTGGGGGGCGAGCTGCACCTGGTGCAACGAGCGGCGGATCATCTGGCGCGAAGCCGACCCGACCAAGCTCGCCGAACACCCCATCACGCCGGCGCCGGCCGCGATCGCCCCCCGGATCATCGAAGTCATCACCAGCTCGAGGTAGCAGAGGGTCATCCTCCGTGGATGCTCGCGCCGACGAAGACCGGGGGAGAGGCCACCTGTGGCAGCGCCTCCTCACGGCCGCACACCACGCACGCCAACGCGGCAGGGCGATCGCGCATCACCACACCGCAGCAATGCGGCTGGGTGCCGGCTGCCAGCCAGTCGTGGACCATCCTGCGAAGCTACGCCCCCGCGCGGCCGCGAGCATCGACTTCTCCACAGCACGTTCCCCAGACAGGTGTTTTGTGGCACAATACCTATATGGGAATCGAGTGGCCGGAGTCAGCTGACAAGCACGACATCCCCCACGCTGACGCTCTCTACGCAATGCAGAACGCGACCTACACGAGCACCAAGGTCAAGATCAACGACGGCGACACCCGCAACCAGCGTCGCGTCTTCATCGGCCCACAGCACGCACAGACCGATCGGCTGATCGAAGTGCTCATTGAACTCAAGCCCGGCGGCAACTTCGTCGTCTACCACGTCATGCCGCTGGGCGCCTACTACCGCCGACAGATGGAGGAGGAGAACGAATGACCCTCAGCAAGAAGGACCAGGAGCGCTACGCCACCCTCGCCGCGCTCGAAGAGCAGCCCACCGGCGCGTCAACGCCGGGGGATAGCGCCCACGGCGCCGACGCCGCAGCCATCGGGCAGCAGCTCCTCCTCGAGGCCCTCGGAAGCACACAGGCTGTCGCACGGGCCGTCGGAGGACGACCCCGCGTCGGCGGCACGGCCGCGGGATCCGGCGCGTCCCCGACGATCCGCACCCGCGTCACCCCGACCCGCAAGCGCGAGGTCGACCAGCTGCGCGCGCAGCTGGGGATGAAGACCGACTCCGACGTCGTCCGAGCCGCCCTCGACGAGTACGTGCAACGGCACCTGCAAGCCAGCGCATGACAGCGGGGAATGTCGGAGACGACCACTAGGGTCCGCCCATGCGCGTCATCGGAACCATCCGCAGCACCGCCACAGAGCGGATCACCGTCGAGGCCGGCAGCTACCAGGAAGCGCGCGAGATGCTCGAAGCGCAGATCCCCGAAGGCCACGAACTCATCGCCATCCGCACCGACGACACCGACGCCAGCTGACCATGGGCACACTCGCAGACTCGATACCCGCAGCTCACGCGCGAAGCGCCTGGGCTGCGGGTATCGAGCCCCTGCGTGAGGCGTTCCCACTCCACGCCGACAAGCTCGTCCGCGCGATCGCGTACTCCTACATCGAGCCCCTCCCGACACCGATCTTCATCATCGGGGGAACCCCCACAACCCGAGACGCGCTCGCCGACGCACTCGCCGAGCTCGCCGGCGAGATCGAACGACCACACATCGACCCCCTCACGTTCGCAGGAGTCCGACGTGCCGTCGTGCCCGGCAGGCCACTGGTCCTCACCAGCGCCCCCCACGTCAGCCCCCGCGCACCACTCAGCGCGCTCGACGAGATCGAGATCGAGAGCTTCGTCTCATTCGCCACCCCACTCAGCAAGGCCTCCGCGCTGATCATCGCCAGCTCTCAGACAATTCAGCCGCTCAGCGCCGAGCGCTCCATCACCATCGAGCTTCCCCAGCGTCCGCGCAGCCTTCAACCGCTCCGCTCGCTGGGAAGTGAACCCGCCGCTGCCGGCCGACGCATCATCGCGAGCTATCTGCAGCAGAACGCGCCCCACCTGGATCTCGACCCTCATGGGATCAACATCGCCCGACATCCCGACTTCGCCAAGCCCCGGCGCCTCGACGCCGCGTTCTACCTCGGCGACACGATCCTGAGCACCCTCGGCCTCGATGCTCCCGCCCAGCCCGCGACGTCATGGCTCGGCGAGGACGACCAAATCATCTGGGCCCTACGCGAGGCCGTCAGATACCTGCTCGCCAACGGCGGCGAGCTCACCGACAACGCCAGCCAGACCAAGGAGTGGGTGATCGGACGCACCGACCACCGCTACCTGTATATCCGCCCCACCGAAGCGCTGCCCTTCATCCGGGCCGCGCACGGTGACCCCACCCTCAGCATCAAAGCGATCACCACGACACTGCGCCGGCTACATCTGATCGGCACCAAGACCGGAACCGTGACCGCGCGAATCGGTGGAGAACCCACCCGCGTCTGGAAGATCCCCGCCGATCGAGAGATCTAGCGCGACACGCCGAGCTCAGCGAGCGAAGACGGGCCACACCACCCGAGGAATCCACTCCGAGGAAGCGTCGGATGACACACAACCCTCGTCGACGCAGCAGTATTGCTCGCACGTCGCTGTAACAGCAAAGCCCGACTCGCGCGCAGTGGTACACAATTGAGGTGTACCAACGAAATTAGCGCTGACCTGGGGTTTCATTACCTCTGGTACACCTGCCGATTCGCAAGGTGTACCAAGCATTTTTGCCTTCTGATCAGTGTTTTTATCGCGTTTGGTACACCTGGTACACCTTTTCAGCGGCAGCCCTCACACATGCGCGCCCGCGCGAGGCGTAAAAGGTGTACCAACAGCGAAGCCAAACTTTTTTCGGGAACCGATGTCCGCGAAGCGTCCGAGGCTGGGCCTATACCTGGCATGAGAGCTCAGAGCCGTCTGCGCGACGCACCGAACCAATCCGTGATTCTGAATCAGCTACGTGCTAGAAACAGGGCATGCCAGCCAGAGCGAAGCCAGGACGTCGTTCATACGGCCCTCGCGCCGTCAGGACGGTTCGATATCCGGAGGCCTACGACCCGATCCTCGAACGCCTCGCTGCGGAGTCTGGGATCCCCCTCAGCAGCTGGCTTGCGCTGGCTGTCTCACAGCAGGCCGGGCTTGAGATCCCGGACTACGTCAAGGACGAGTTGGAAAAGGCGGCGCGCGAGCGCGCTACGCGCGAGGCAGAACAGGAGCTCGACATGCTCGACATGCCAAAGTCCGCGTAGAAAGACTCAACCCCCTCCGGTCTGCCAACCATCGGGGGTCTTGAGTGCTTTTGGGTCACAGCCTCCTGCCAGAGGCTGATCAAGTTACTGATGCTGAGTCAGTCAATCCATGATCGGATGTTCATGATTATAGCCGCGATATTGCGGATGTCTAGCGTTGGTGTGGCCGTCGTGTCGCACACGCTGGGCGCTGCAGCGTGCACCCGAGGGGGTGTGCTGCAGCGATGACGCTTGAGTACACCGGCACGTCGACGGCTACGAACTCTCTCGATCGTGTTCTCGAGGCCCTGGACCGGGGCGGGTGGAAGCCCCGCCGGCAGGGAAGCCAGCACATGGCGCTGTGCCCAGTGCACGGCGACGCGATGCCGTCGCTGAGCATCCGCTACGACCGCACCGGCGGCAAGGTGATGTTGCACTGCTTCGGCTGCGGCGATGCCTTCGATCTCCGCGACGTGTGCGGCGCGCTCGGCCTGACCGTCAGCGACCTGTTCGACGCACCGCTGCCCGCCGATCGCCGCACCGGCTCGCGCACCCCGCGGGCGAAGCGGCCCTCGCTGCCGCCGCGGCTGACGCAAGATGAGCTCGCCCCCAAGACTCCGGATCTGACGGGCGCGACATGGCGCCAGGTCAAGGTCTACGAGTACGTCGACGACAACGGCGTCGTCCTGCAGCGCGTGCACCGCGAAGAGACCACCCTGGACGGACAGCGGCACAAGAGGTTCACGCAGAGCTACCGTGGCGCCAACGGCCGGTGGGTCAAGCGCAAGCCCGAAGGCTTTGCGCCCCTCCTGTACAACCTCGCCGCGATCCGCGCAGCGGTCGCCGCCGGCGGCGACGTGTGGCTGCTCGAGGGGGAGAAGGACGCCGACAGC
This sequence comes from Microbacterium sp. LEMMJ01, assembly GCF_002114135.1. Taxonomy (NCBI): domain Bacteria; kingdom Bacillati; phylum Actinomycetota; class Actinomycetes; order Micrococcales; family Microbacteriaceae; genus Microbacterium; species Microbacterium sp. LEMMJ01. The sequence goes on along the minus strand of NZ_NCTV01000008.1, from coordinate 7,065 downwards.
GCGATCGCCGAGGCCCTGGCCGCGACGACGAACGCCGGCGGTGCCACGGCGTTCCCCGCCGAGCTGCTCGAGCAGTTCCGCGGCGCCACCGTCAACCTGGTCGTCGACAACGATCCCGCCGGCGCACAGCGGGCCGCGGCGGTCGGCGCGCAGCTGGCGGAGCTGGGCATCCCGGCACGGATCTACCTGCCCAACCTCGACGACCGCAAGTCGGACTTCACCGACCACATGGACGCCGGCGGCACCGTCGCTACGCTCGTCGAGATCTCCGTCGACGACGCCCGCGCCATGGTCGCCGCGGCCGAGGCAGACAAGCTCGTCCACGGCCGCACCGGCGTCGCCGTGTGCCTCAAGGAAGCGACTGCCCAGCTTGAGCAGAACCAGCAGGACCGGGCAACCTCCGAGCAGCACGCCGAGGCGTGGGCGCGCGAGTCCCTCAACCGCCTCGAGCGGATCCACGCGATCAACCCGGACCTGACCGCGGAGCAACTCAGCGACCGGGGCCGCGTCGCCCTGACCGAGTACGCGGCCGCGGTCGCGGAGGGCGCGCGGATCTCCCGCGACACCTACATCGTCGCAGGTCTCGACGTGCCCCAAGCGGTCGCCTCCTCCGTGGTCGCAACCCGCCCCGTCGTCGACGAGCAGCAGCCGGCAGAGACTATCGAGATCACCCCCTCCGCACCCCTCACGCAGACCGGCAGCGGCGGCGGGGGAGTGTTCTTCGGCAACGACAACCCCGAGGACCAGCCCGAGAAGCGCCCCTTCATCCGAGGCAACCACTACGGCGTGGTTGAGGGGCAGACCGTGCTCATCAAGCACACCCCCGGCGACGAGGACGACCAGTACCATCGGGTCATGCACGGCTGGGCAGAGGTCCAGACAGTCGCCATCGAAGACGACGGCACGGACAACGAGATCGCTCGCCCCCCGCACCTGTACGTGATCAAGTTCTCCCGGTGGGTCCGCAACGATCGCGGCTACCCGATCCGCGACAAGGAGACCGGCCAGTTCCAGACCGAGTCGGTGGTGCTCAAGTACACCGAAGACCAGATCCGCGACGGGTCATGGTCCAAGGCGATGCCCTGGCCTGGGTTCCTCGAGTCGAACAGCCGCCGCGGCGCGGATCAGGCATGGGATGCGATGAACGCGATCAAGCCGCCGCGGAACAACAGCATCGTGCACACCACGGTCGGATGGCGCACCACCGACACCGGCGACTACTTCGTGCACGCGACCGGCGCGATCGCCAAGAACGGCGCGCTCGGCGTCGAGGTCGACGTCGCGACGACCTCCGAAATCTACGCGATGCCCGAGCCGACCACCGACCGCGACCAGCTGCGCCAGGCGTGGCTCGACGGCACCGTGGCGCTGCGGGAATCCGAGCTGCCCGCCCGTGTGATCGCACCGCTGCTCGGCCACTCCTGGACCGCCCCGGTCCTGCCTGGCCCGATCTTGCTGCACCTGGTGGGCGGGTTCGCTTCCTACAAGACCTCACACAGCCGTCTGGCCGTGCAGTACTTCGCCCCGAACCTCACCCACAACACCAAGGGCCTGATCTCCGGCGCATCCGGCGGATCCACCGCGATCGGCCTGCAGCGCACCCTCTCCGCGATCAGCAACGTGCCGGTGATCGTCGACGACTTCGCCCCGGACGGCAACGCCAGCGACGCGATCCGCCGCATCAGCACCCTGGGCCGCACCGTGTTCAACGGCATCGGTCGCATCCGCGGCAAGCAGCGCGGCGGCGCCGAGGCCGACCGCCCGATCCTCGCCAGCATCATCACGTCCGGCGAACTCTCCGCCCAGGGCTCCGCCGACTCCCGCATTGTCAACCTCCCGCTGGATCCCGCCACGCTCAAGAACGGCGGCGTGATCTTCGGTCGCCTCGAGTCCAAGCGCGCCCGCCACGCTCGCGCGCTCATCGGTGCTTCGCTCGTGCAGTGGACGGCCGCGCGCCGTCAGCAGCTCGTCGACGACTTCACCGAGGCCGAAGAGGACAGCGAGCACCGCCTGTGCACGCAGGCCTACTGGCGTGAGGCCATCCCCCGCCAGAACGGGCACGCGGGCCTCCACGACCGCCTCGTGCAGTCTGCCGTGGTCCTGGACCGCGGCATCATGATCATGCTGATGATGCTCCGCGACCTCGACGTCATCAGCGACGACGAGGCCCGCGACTTCTACGGGTGGGCGCGAGCGGGCATCGCCGAGGCGATCAGTCTGCAGGACTCGTCCGCATCCGACCCCGCCGAGCAACTCATGGAGTACCTGCGCGAGGCGATCGCCAACGGCAACGCTCACCTAGCCGGCATGGACGGCACAGTCCCCGACGATGCGAGCTCGCTGGGGTGGGCCGACCAGTCCACCGGAATGAACCCGCAGTGGCGCCCCAACGGGCAGCGCGTCGGCGTCATCAACAAAGACCGCCTCTACCTGTTCCCGACGACGGCCGTCGCCGTGGCCCGTCAGATGTCGCAGCGCGCCGATGAAGCGTTCAGCGACACCAAGACCTCGCTCTCCTCGTCGATGCTCTCCCACGGCTGGCTCATCGCGGACGGCGCCGGCAAGCGCAGCGTCGTCCGCCGCACCGGACGGTCGATGCAGCACCGCGTGTGGGACATCCCACTGTCCGCGCTCACCGGCAGCGGCCCCGACACCCCGAACGACGACACCGGCCTGGACGGGGGAGAAGGCCCCCAGACGCCGCCCGAGAACGACATCCCGTCGCTGTTCGAGGCGCCCAAGGTCGACGAGGCCACAACCACCCCCGAGGCGCCCGCACAGCCCGCCGTGACCGAGCCCCAGCAGCCTGCATCCGCAGAATCACCCGCCGCGCCTGCCCCCCGACCGGCAGCGCCCGCACAGCCCGCCGTCGCGACGTCGGCCGAGGACTTCCGTGCACCGCTCGGCGTGCTCCACACGGACGGGCTGTGGCTGTCCACGGGCGAGCTGATCACCATCCGCGGTCAGCTCGAGCACGCCGGCCAGCTCGCGCAGCTCGCCACCGACCTCAACCTGGGCACCCGCATCAACCAGGGCACCAACGGGGCGCGCAAGACCGAGCGCGGCCAGATCTTCCTCACCATGGAAGCCGCTCTCGCTCTCGGACTCCCGCTGGACACCCTGCCCGAGTCCACCGACTCCGACTACGGCAAGCTGCTGCGCGAAGCCACCAAGGGGCACCCGTTCATCACCATGGCGACCGAGACCGGATTCTCGCTCAGCGGCGACGGATCCATGGCCGGCAGCATCGACATCTGGCGCGAGGATGACCGCCGGATCGGCGCGCACATCGCCCTCATCCCTGCCCAGGACTTTCGCTTCATCAGCACGATCCTCGACGGCGACCCAGACCCCGCGACCATCGCCCGTCGCCTGGGGAAGTTCACCGCGGCGCTCAAGTTCCCCTACCGCAGCAGCGCCGGCACCACCGGCACCAAGCTCATGCGCGCGCTGCTGCCCCGCGACAAGCACGACGAGATCTACTACCCACAGGACCGCCCCGGCCCGGTCAAGGACCAGATGATGGCCGAGGGTGACTTCAACTGGCAGCGCAAGCTCTTCGGCGACGAGCTCGAGCAGCGCTGGGTACACGGCTTCGACCGTGGAGGCTCCTACCTCGCCGCCGCGAGCACCGAGGTCGGCGTCGGAGCCCCCACCCACTACGACGGCCCGCTGCAATTCACCAAGGCCACGAACAAGCCCGGCTACTGGCTGATCACCGCACCGGAACCCGGCAGCTGGCTGATGCCCGACATCTTCGCCGCCCAAGGCATCGTCCGTGACGGGTTCACCGGATCGCAGATCTGGGTCACCACCCCCACGCTCGAGCTCGCGAGCGAAATGGGCCTCGAGCTCGAGATCCACGAAGCCTGGCTGTGGGACCGCAAAGCCAAGGTCTTCGAGGCCTGGTACAAGCGGGTCCGCGACGCCCGCACCACCCTCGACACCACCGACGTCGACGACCAGGCCGCTCGTGACCTCCTCAAGATCGTCTACGCGGCCGCGATCGGCATGCTCGACTACCGCGGCGACCACGACACCCTCGCCGTGTGGGCCCCGCACCGCCACGACATGATCGTCGCGAAGTCCCGCGCCAACATCATCCGCCGCGTCCTCGCCAACGCCGAGCGCACCGGCCGCTGGCCCGTCGCGATCGAGAAGGACACCGTCGTCTACACCAGCGACCACATCGACCCGCTCGAGGCCTGGCCCGGCGACCCGTCCTGGTTCGGCCGCGGCCTCGGTCAGTACAAGTACGAGGGCTCCGACCAGCTCTCGCATCACGCCGAGTTCCTCAACGGCGACGGCACCTACAAGGGCAAGCGACACCTGAATGAGTTGATCTGATGGCACTGAGCAAGGAAGCGCAAGCGCGGCAGCTCGCCGCGATGTTCGAGGGACTCACCGGGCACAAGCTCCCCGAGGTCTCCCGCGACACCAAATCCATGCTCAAGTTCCTCTTCCCCGGCCAGAGCGACCGGTTCCCGATCGCCACGAAGCTCGCCGCCACGAAGCTCGGAGTCTCCCAGGGCACCGTGCAGCGCTGGATCCGCGGGGCGCAGAATCCCCGCGCCGCGATCACCCAGGAGCTCACCAAGCGCGTCCGCCAGTCCGTCACCACCAAGCGCGGCCGCGGTCAGCTCGCCAAGCGCATCCAATCCCAGATCCCCACCCGTCAGCGCACCATCCGCATCAACGCGCTGCAGGGCCCGTCCGCAGACCCCACGGACAAGAAGTACGTCGCCGAACGGTTCAGCAACCTCGATATGTCGCCCTCCGAGCAGCAACAGCTCTATGACGCCTGGGTGCAAGGCGGCGACACCGGCGCCACCGACTACCTCACCGGCCTCTACGACAACCGCTACGTCGACGGTTGGCAGTTCCACGGCATCAAGGGCGTCGAGTTCCGCTGACACGAATGACCCGGCACCACAGCCTCGTCACGCTACGCTGTATGTAGTGAATGTCACGCTTTTATCAGGTGTGACCGGACTGACGACCAGAGAAAGGACCAGCCGATGGCAGCCTCCATGCCCGAGCTCGTCGACTACGCCTACATCGCCGAGAAGCTCAACGTCTCTCAGCAGACGGTGCGCGTCTACGCCACCGGCACCAAGCAGCGCAAGGCCGGCTTCCCCGAGTCGGTCGCACCCAAGACCGCGCGCTCGCCGCTGTTCCGCAAGAAGGACGCCGACGCGTTCATCCAGCGACGCCTCACCGAGACCGCCGGCGACACCGCCCAGGAAGAGGCAGCTCACAGCGCATTCGCCGAGCTCGGCCGCGAGATCAACCTGCGCAGCCGCGAACAGCTGCAGCAGGCCCTCTTCGAGGATCTCAGCCTGCCCCGCACCGAGAAGGACTCCGTCTCGACGCCAGCGCTCAAGAAGCTCTATGCCGACACCGGATCCACCTTCGTCGCCCACGTACTCGCCTACCGCGGCGCTGCAGTCGAGTGATCGCCTCGCGCTCGCCGCAGCGCCGGCACCAGCTCGGTTGACGGAGCGCGCCCACGCCTCTAGGCTGTGAATGTCACATTCACTAGTAGGAGTCAGGTAATGCCAGACGAGATCGACACGCCGGCACCCTTGTGGTTCACCCCCGAGAGCGCCGACGTCGATGCGCTCGAGCAAGCCTGGGGAGCCCACAAGCTCAGCAAAATCATGGGCGCCGCCCTCGGCAGCTTCAACCGGCTCGGCCACGTCAACGCCGGCACCGCCTCCGACACCTTCGGCGTCTCGGAGGGCACCATCCGCCGGTGGATCCGCGACGGAGTTCCTGCCAGTCGACTCGAGCGTGTCATCTCGCTCGTCCGCCCACCACAGGGCGCATTCGACCAGGAGCGCAAGGATCTCGTCTACGCCCGCGGCGCCGTGACCAAGATCACCACCGATCCAGAGAACGCCGTCGCACTCTGGGGCTACAAGGGCTACCTCGAGCAGTGGGATCTCGCGATCATCAAGATCAAGGGAATGCCCGTCCTCACCGTCCGCATGGCCCGCACCGACCGCGACCGCGCCGCAGACAAGCGTCTCGTCGCCGGCGGCGAGCTCGTCGAGCGCGTGACCTTCCCGAGCTACTGGGCAGCCATCGTCGCCCGTAGCGAGCTCCTCGAGGACGTCTACCCCTACCGAGTCCAGCTGCGCAACACGAAGCTCGCCAGCGGCGCTGGCAAGGCTTTCCTCGACGAGGCTCCCCGCAAGACGTTGCGCTCCTACCGGAAGCGTGCCCGCACCAGCGTCCGCAAGACCACCGAACAGAGCGACTGACAGGCGGCAGAGGCATGCTCCGACAGCTCCCGCTCAACCTTCCCGACGAGGACGAGCTTCTCGCCGTCGCCACGATCACGCTCGACGGCGCCGGGGAGTACAGCCTGAGCATCCACAACATCGTCGACGCCCCGCTCAAAATGACGCCCACTCAGCAGGCTCGAGCGCTGCGCATCCTCGCCACCGGTATCGAAGCAGAAGAAGCAGTCGGCAGAGAGCAGACCCCGTGAGCAAGGGGCACACGGGCCCCACGTTCTGGCATGGCGGGTTCCCCGGCCTCACGGTCGGCTCACGCCTCCTGAGTCCCTATGACGCCGCGGCCGCGCGCATCCCGATCTCATACACACCCCGCGATCGGCCGCAAATCGGCCTCGTCTCTCGCACCGATCGCGTTTACTTCAGCACGCGCCAGGAGTTCGCTCGCGCCTTCGCGTTCCAGACCGAGATCACCACACCCTCCGGCACCCTGACATCGCGAGGCACCCTCTACGCCGTCGAGCCGATCGGCGCCACCGAGGAAGATCCCGACTTCGCCGGCCACGAGATCTCATGGTGCGCGCCCGGCGCCATCATCACTGCGATCGTCGAAACCGATGTGCGCATGCGAGCTCGTGACGCAACCCGCGTCATCGGCAGCTACGCCACCTGGGACGACGGTCGACCGATGTACCTCGAGGACGGACGGCTCTGCATCACCTGGCCGAGGGAGAGCCTAGGCCTCACTCAGGACACCGTCGACGAGATCGTGCTTCGGGGGAGTCATGTCTAGAGCTCCCTAGAGCGGCGCGCGCCAGACACC
>NZ_NCTV01000007.1:0-71842 GCF_002114135.1 Microbacterium sp. LEMMJ01 | reverse complement strand
TACCAATAAKGTCAATGCCACAACTTCGGTGGCKTGCTTGAGCCCCGTTACATTGTCGGCGCGGAATCACTTGACCAGTGAGCTATTACGCACTCTTTCAAGGGTGGCTGCTTCTAAGCCAACCTCCTGGTTGTCAGAGCAACTCCACATCCTTTCCCACTTAGCACGCGCTTTGGGACCTTAGTTGGTGGTCTGGGTTGTTTCCCTCTCGACTATGAAGCTTATCCCCCACAGTCTCACTGCTGCGCTCTCACTTACCGGCATTCGGAGTTTGGCTGACGTCAGTAACCTTGTAGGGCCCATCGGCCATCCAGTAGCTCTACCTCCGGCAAGAAACACGCAACGCTGCACCTAAATGCATTTCGGAGAGAACCAGCTATCACGAAGTTTGATTGGCCTTTCACCCCTATCCACAGCTCATCCCCTCAGTTTTCAACCTAAGTGGGTTCGGTCCTCCACGACGTCTTACCGTCGCTTCAACCTGGCCATGGATAGATCACTTCGCTTCGGGTCTAGGACATGCGACTGAATCGCCCTATTCAGACTCGCTTTCGCTACGGCTACCCCACACGGGTTAACCTCGCCACATATCGCTAACTCGCAGGCTCATTCTTCAAAAGGCACGCTGTCACACCTACCAGGGGTGCTCCAACGGTTTGTAAGCAAACGGTTTCAGGTACTATTTCACTCCCCTCCCGGGGTACTTTTCACCTTTCCCTCACGGTACTTGTCCGCTATCGGTCATCTGGGAGTATTTAGGCTTATCAGGTGGTCCTGACAGATTCACACGGGATTTCACGGGCCCCGTGCTACTTGGGATACTCTCCACGCCAGAACACGCATTTCGACTACGGGGTTGGCACCCTCTATGACCGGCCTTTCAAGACCGTTCGTCTATACGCTTCTGTAACGTCGCCAGCTCGGCAGAACTGACTGGTGAGTCCCACAACCCCGAATATGCAACTCCTGCCGGATATCACACACACTCGGTTTAGCCTGATCCGGTTTCGCTCGCCACTACTAACGGAATCGCGGTTGCTTTCTCTTCCTGTGGGTACTGAGATGTTTCACTTCCCCACGTTCCCTCTACCCGCCCTATATATTCAGGCGGGAGTCACTAGGTCGGCACGCCGCCCAGCGGGGTTTCCCCATTCGGACACCCTCGGATCAAAACTTGCTTATCAGTTCCCCGAGGCTTATCGCAGATTGCTACGTCCTTCTTCGGCTCCAGATGCCAAGGCATCCACCGTTTGCTCTTAAAGACTTGAAATCACATGAGTTTGAATCAAAAACCCGACCAGTCCGAAGACTGAATCAGAAATTGACTAATGATCTTTAAGATCATCTTGCGCAACTGATCAAAGACCAGTTGCAAGATGCTCGCGTCCACTGTGTAGTTCTCAAAGTACGGGCGGTACCCCTCACCACCTCCCCAACCGGAGAGACAACAAGAGGCCCAGAGGTACAGACCAGATCCCGAAAGACCCGCATCCGGTCCCTCAGGACCCAACAGCGTGCAGGCACCGAAACCCATCCCCCCGACGTTCCTGCAGCAAGCTGCGTACTAATCAGAGAAACAATCTCGATGCCATGTCAAATGTTCCACCCATGAGCTCCCAGCGAAGAACGTGTGCCTTCGATCTGGGTTCTGGACGCCGAAGCGTCAGATGCTCCTTAGAAAGGAGGTGATCCAGCCGCACCTTCCGGTACGGCTACCTTGTTACGACTTAGTCCTAATTACCGATCCCACCTTCGACGGCTCCCTCCACAAGGGTTAGGCCACCGGCTTCAGGTGTTACCGACTTTCATGACTTGACGGGCGGTGTGTACAAGACCCGGGAACGTATTCACCGCAGCGTTGCTGATCTGCGATTACTAGCGACTCCGACTTCATGAGGTCGAGTTGCAGACCTCAATCCGAACTGGGACCGGCTTTTTGGGATTCGCTCCACCTCACGGTATTGCAGCCCTTTGTACCGGCCATTGTAGCATGCGTGAAGCCCAAGACATAAGGGGCATGATGATTTGACGTCATCCCCACCTTCCTCCGAGTTGACCCCGGCAGTATCCCATGAGTTCCCACCATTACGTGCTGGCAACATAGAACGAGGGTTGCGCTCGTTGCGGGACTTAACCCAACATCTCACGACACGAGCTGACGACAACCATGCACCACCTGTTTACGAGTGTCCAAAGAGTTGACCATTTCTGGCCCGTTCTCGTATATGTCAAGCCTTGGTAAGGTTCTTCGCGTTGCATCGAATTAATCCGCATGCTCCGCCGCTTGTGCGGGTCCCCGTCAATTCCTTTGAGTTTTAGCCTTGCGGCCGTACTCCCCAGGCGGGGAACTTAATGCGTTAGCTGCGTCACGGAATCCGTGGAATGGACCCCACAACTAGTTCCCAACGTTTACGGGGTGGACTACCAGGGTATCTAAGCCTGTTTGCTCCCCACCCTTTCGCTCCTCAGCGTCAGTTACGGCCCAGAGATCTGCCTTCGCCATCGGTGTTCCTCCTGATATCTGCGCATTCCACCGCTACACCAGGAATTCCAATCTCCCCTACCGCACTCTAGTCTGCCCGTACCCACTGCAGGCCCGAGGTTGAGCCTCGGGATTTCACAGCAGACGCGACAAACCGCCTACGAGCTCTTTACGCCCAATAATTCCGGATAACGCTTGCGCCCTACGTATTACCGCGGCTGCTGGCACGTAGTTAGCCGGCGCTTTTTCTGCAGGTACCGTCACTTTCGCTTCTTCCCTGCTAAAAGAGGTTTACAACCCGAAGGCCGTCATCCCTCACGCGGCGTTGCTGCATCAGGCTTTCGCCCATTGTGCAATATTCCCCACTGCTGCCTCCCGTAGGAGTCTGGGCCGTGTCTCAGTCCCAGTGTGGCCGGTCACCCTCTCAGGCCGGCTACCCGTCGACGCCTTGGTGAGCCATTACCTCACCAACAAGCTGATAGGCCGCGAGCCCATCCCCAACCGAAAAATCTTTCCAAACGCAGACCATGCGGTCACGTCACATATCCAGTATTAGACGCCGTTTCCAGCGCTTATCCCAGAGTCAGGGGCAGGTTGCTCACGTGTTACTCACCCGTTCGCCACTGATCCACAAGAGCAAGCTCCTGCTTCACCGTTCGACTTGCATGTGTTAAGCACGCCGCCAGCGTTCATCCTGAGCCAGGATCAAACTCTCCGTAAAAAAGAAATGCATACGAACCGGGGAAAAACCGGAACGCAGCGAGTTTGATGCTGACCAAAGAGACGAATTCATTGCTGACTTCATCCGTTGCCAACCCCACAAAGGAGGCTGGTCTTTGATCCAAAGGAATTCTCACCCAGCCGAAGCTAGACGAGGATAATTTGGCATTTGACAAGTGCACGCTGTTGAGTTCTCAAGGATCGGATGCTCCCACGACCCAGCCATCACGACCAGGCCCGCAGGGCAACTTCTCTATCTTAGCCATCCCGACCCGCTTGTCAAATCGGCGCGCCGCGCGGATCTTGGATCCGCTGCGCAGCCGGTGACAGCCGCAGAAGGGGTGGATCTCCCATCCTAGGCGCAAGCGCCGGATCTCTCAAGTGAGAGTGGATCGGGAGTGGTTCTCCGCTTGAGGGGGGTGAAGCTCTGGGCTTCTCCGCTTCCCTGTGGGGCGAACAAGTAATAAGTTACGTGGATTCCGGGGGTCTGGCAAATCGGGCGCACCACCCCGGGCGTGTCGCGGGCGCCCCGCGCCGGGATTCGGCCGGATCAGCGGCTGTTTCCGGCGGTATCCGGGGGCGGAGTAGCATCACGCCCATGCCCACTCCCTCCTCCGACACCACTGCCGATCTGCTCGTCCGTATGTGGCGGGACACGGGCGTCGCGCCCCTCCCCGCGGACTCCCTCGCGTCACTCCGCACTCTCGATCCGGTGCCCCTCGCCTCGCGCACGGCGACCGCAGAGCTGGCTCTCGCCAGTGTGGCCGCGGTCACCGTGGCCGCCGGACTCGACCCCAGGTCCATCGATCCCCGACGCGTGGCCGTCGCCTACCGGAGCGACCGCTACCTGCTGGTCGACGGAACTCCCCCGCCGGTGTGGGCGCCGCTCTCCGGGTTCTGGGAGAGCGGCGACGGGTGGGTCCGCACACATGGCAACTACCCGCACCACGCTCGAGCGCTTCGCCGCGCACTCGGTCTGTCCGGCTCGGCGGGTGCGGAGGCCGTGACCCGCAGGATGTCGACCCTCTCGACCGACGAGGCCGTGGGCCTCATCTCCGCGGCGGGCGGACTCGCGGTGGCCGTGCGTCACGAGGACCCCGAGGCCGACCGGGCGCAGCGAGCTGCTCCGCTCCTCGATGTCGCGGTCGCCGACCCCGAGGGCGGACGAACGAAGGACCGACGGACCTCGTCTCCCGCCGTCTCGGCGCGCGCCCCGCTCGCCGGCCTCCGTGTCCTGGACCTCACCCGAGTGATCGCGGGGCCGGTGTGCACACGGACGCTCGCTCTCCTCGGCGCCGACGTGCTGCGTCTCGACCCGCCGCAGCTCCCCGAGCTCCCGTGGCAGCACCTCGACACCGGCCATGGCAAGCGCTCCGCACGCCTCGACGCCCGGTCCCCCGAGCTGCACGCCCTCCTGGAGTCGGCGGATGCGGTCGTGCTCGGATATCGGCCCGCCTCGCTGGACCGGCTCGGCCTTTCCCCCGACGCTCTGGTCGAGCAGCACCCGGGTCTCCTCGTCGCGGAGCTCAGCGCCTGGGGACCCGATCATCCCGAGCGCGCCGGTTTCGACAGTCTCGTCCAGGCGGAGAGCGGCATCGCGATGATCGAGGGCGACGACGGACGGCCGGGCGCCCTCCCCGCCCAGGCGCTGGATCACAGCAGCGGATATCTTCTCGCCGCCGCACTCACCCGCCTGCTCCGTTCCCGCGACGGGCGCTCGCGCATCGTGCGCACCTCCCTGCGCCGGGTCGCCGCCGAACTGCTGGGGATGCCGCGCACGACCGCTGCCGTGCGCGCGCCGGAGATCGACGCCTCGGCGCATCTCGCGCGATTCGACGTGGACGGGACGGCGGTCGTGACGGCGGCACCCGCTCTCCCCGGGCTCAGGTTCGAGGCCCCGCACGCATGGGGTACGGACGCACCACGCTGGTGACGCGGCTTCCCGACGTGCCGGGTCCGCTGCGGGTCAGAGGGCGGAGCGCGGCCGCCGCACGGCGAGGACCACGCAGAGGACCAGGGTGAGCAGGCCCCACACCGCACAGGCCGGCGGCAGCACCCGATACGCGAGATGCTGCACCGTGAAATCGGCGGAGAGCGGGCCGAACGCGAGCAGTCCGCCGACCCAGGCGAGCACGAGGATCACCGGCAGCGAGAGCCACCACGCGACCCGGACGACCGTCGGAAGGATCCGGGGCGCATGCGTTCGCGGGGTCGCACGACGCAGCCACAGTGCCGCCCAGATCGCCAGGCCCAGCAGGCCGAGCGCGCTCGAGGCGTACTGGAGCCACTTGTAGCCGTCGAACGGACCCCACGAGTTCGCGAGCGCGGGCAGCAGATCGACGCCCCACCGCGACTCATGCGTGAACGCGTCCCAGAGGATGTGCGAGAGCACCCCCAGCATCGCGGAGAGCACGAGCAGGACCGGATACAGCGACCGCGCACCCCGATACCGGGGACGGTCGTCGCGGGTCAGCGCCTCGACCCCGGCCCGGAGTCCGCTCGCGCCCCACCCGGCGGGCAGCCGCGTGCTCACCCAGTCGGGCAGCAGCTCCAGGGTCGCGGGGCGCAGCAGCAGACGCCACAGCAGGAAGAGCACGAGCGCGAGCAGCGCCGTCCACACGACGTTGACCGGATCGTGCAGGAAGCCGTAGTTGAGCCCGACGTTCCGCAGGAACAGCGAGATGTCCGGCGTCATCGCTCCGATCGCGATCGCCGCGGGGACCAGGGGCGTGCGCACGAACGGCAACGCCACGATCGCGTGACTCGGGGTGAACGGCATGCCTGACCGGGATCAGCCGAGGAAGACGCCGGCGAGTGTCTTCTTCCCGCGACGCAGCACCGAGACACCCCCGGGAAGCGTGCCCTGCACGGTCGCGGAGTCGTCCTCCACCCGATCGCCGTCGAGGGAGACCCCGCCCTGCGCGATGGCGCGACGGGCCTCCGACAGACTCGACACCAGCCCGGTCGCGACGAGTGCGTCGACGACCGGAGTACCGGCGGCGACCGTCGCGTGCGGGAGCTCGTCCAGAGCCGTGCGCAGCGTCGCCGCGTCGAGAGTGGTCAGGTCGCCCTGCCCGAACAGCGCCTCGGACGCCGCGATCACGGCCGCCGTCGCCTCCACACCGTGAACCGTCGCGACGACCTCGAGCGCGAGGCGCTTCTGGGCGGCGCGGCGGAACGGCTCCGTCGCCACGAGTTCGGCGTACGCCTCGATCTCGGCCCTGGTCAGGAACGTGAAGACCTTGAGGCGTTCGATCACGTCGGCATCGGCCGTGCTGAGCCAGAACTGGTAGAACGCGTAGGGGCTCGTGAGCTCCGCGTCGATCCAGATCGCGTTGCCCTCGCTCTTGCCGAACTTCGTGCCGTCGCTGTTGGTGATCAGCGGCGTGCCGATCGCGTGGACCGAGGCCCCCTCGACCCGGTGGATGAGGTCGGTGCCGCTGGTGAGGTTGCCCCACTGATCCGAGCCGCCCGTCTGCAGCACGCAGTCGTACTGGCGGTAGAGCTCGAGGAAGTCGAGCCCCTGGAGGATCTGGTAGCTGAACTCGGTGTAGCTGATGCCGGCGTCGGAGTTCAGGCGCGCGGCCACCGCGTCCTTCTTCAGCATCGTGCCGACGCGGTAGTGCTTGCCGATCTCCCGCAGGAAGTCGATCGCGGAGAGCGGCGCCGTCCAGTCGAGGTTGTTCACCATGCGGGCGGCGTTGTCGCCCTCGAAGCTGAGGTACCGCTCGACCTGGCCGCGCAGGCGGTCGACCCACTCCGCCACCGTCTCGCGGGTGTTGAGCGTGCGCTCCGCAGTCGGCCGGGGATCGCCGATCAGGCCGGTGGAGCCGCCCACGAGACCGAGCGGCTTGTGCCCGGCGAGCTGGAGGCGGCGGAGCAGGAGCAGCTGGACCAGGTGCCCGAGATGCAGACTCGGTGCCGTCGGGTCGAAGCCGCAGTAATACGTGACGGGGTCTCCCGCGAGCAGGGCGCGCAGCGCCTCCTGGTCGGTGGACACGTGGACGAGGCCACGCCACACGATCTCGTCCCACACGTTCTCGAACGTGGGGTCGATCGCCTGCGGCGCGGTCGTCAGAGCGGGAGTTGACACGCGCTCCAGGCTAGCAGCGCGCGACCGTCCCGCTGCGTCGCGGGCGGGGGTGTCAGCTGTGCGCCGCCCACCAGACGAGGAACGCGGCACCGAGGCCGATCACCCAGCTCACGAGGCTGCCGACGAGGAAGTACTCGGCACGCGCGCCCGTCTCCCCGTCTCGGGAGATCTCCGGGAAGCGGACGATGCCCTTGGCGGCGAGCATGGCCGCGAGCACCGGGTACGCCGCGGCGAGCGTGAGGATCATCACGAGCACGCGTTCCAGGGGGCCGATGAGCCGCCCGCCCTTGAATCCGTGGCGGGGATCGGCGGGGATCACGGCGGACACTGCAGGGGCGTCGGCCTCCGAGCGGTCGGAGGGTACGGGCTCGGGCGCGACGGTCCCCGAGACCTCGGCCGGGCGCCAGGTGTGCTCGCCGTCGAGAGCCGCACGGACGACGAGGTTCGCGGATTCGAGGAGGAAGACGCCGGCCCCGAGCGCGAGGACGGCGAGGTCGAACGGCACCTCACCGAAGGGCGAGCGGAGCGTCCAGAGCTCGCCGATGAGTCCGGACGTGCTCCTCGACCCGCCCCAGACCACGGCGGCGATGCTGAGGGCGGCCAGCGCGACCGCCGGCCAGAACCCGGCCCGGGACGGCCCCTCGTCCGGCATGCTCCACGCCCACAGCGCCCCGGCACCGAGCCCCAGGAGCGCGGGCAGCAGCGCATCGCCGCCGATGCCGAGGAGGAGGACCACGGCCGCGGCCACGACGAAGCCGATCCACCGCCGCGGCACGAACTGCCGGACGAGGTCGGTCGCGCCGACGGCGAGGAGGACGAAGCCGGCGAGGATCATGCGGACTCCCTCCGGAGCGCGGCCACACCTTCGATGAGAGCGGCGGCTCCCGCACTCCGCAGCGACTTGGAGACGCTCGGCTGCGAGATCCCCTCCTGGGCGGCGAGCTCCTGCTGGGACCGGCCGACCAGGCGTCCGTAGGTGAGGTGGCGTTCGCGCGTGCTCATCGTCCCCACCAGCTCGTCGCGCGCGAGGACGTAGGCGTTGGACGCGGCGATCACGGTCTCCATGACCTCATCCTGACCCGGGGCGCCGACAATCCAGGTGCGCGTGCGCGGCACGGCGCGCTGTTCGCGTGCGTGGACGGTCTCGATCGCGGCGCGTGCCGCGTACCACCCGGGTCCGTCGGCGAGCTCGCCGTGCACCGAGGTGACCGGCCGGACCTCGCCGACCCCGATGCCGAAGCGGAAGGCGAGCCCCTCCGGGAGGCGGAGCTGGACCATGAGGAGGGAGAGGAGCGCGTCGGGCAGTGCGCGGTAGACGCCCTGCTGCTCGTCCCCTACCGTGGGCGTGAGCGGGTGGATGGCCAGCGGGCGATCCTGTTCCACCTGTGCGATGGTCTCGTCCAGCGCGCGCTGCGCAGCACCGCGGTCCCGGAGTTCCCGGGACCCGACGATGTCGGCGATCACAGCGATGACCATGGCATAACCGTACCACGAATATTCGTAGTTTATGCCCTTATCAGCTATAGATGGGAAATATGCCTGAATCGCGCATCATCAACTGGACCGATGGCACCTGGACCCACGCCCCCGCCTGGACGCACGTCGACGGTCACCTCGACGCCACCGCGGCCGAGGGCAGCGACGCCTGGCGCCACACCGCCTACGGTTTCGTGCACGACACGGAGCACGCGCTGCTCGCGCCGCTCGCCGTCGGCGAGGCGATCGAGGTCGCGTTCCGTGCGCCGTGGGAGGGGCAGTTCGACCAGGCGGGGCTCTTCGTGCGCGCCGATGAGGAGCACTGGATCAAAGCGGGCGTCGAGTTCGCCGACGGCCACCTCGGTCTCGGTGCCGTCGTGACCGCCGGTCGATCCGACTGGTCGGTCGGCTACGTCGACGACTGGCGCGAGAGCGAGATCACGGTCAGGGTCAGCCGGTGGGCGGACGCGATGATCGTGCGCGCCCGGGCGGACGACGGCCCCTGGCGCCTGGTCAGGGTGGCTCCCTTCGCCGGCGATGCGACCGTCTCCGCGGGACCGTTCCTCGCCGCGCCCACCCGCGCGGGCCTGACCGTCCGGTTCACCCGGTGGGAACGCTCGGCCGCCGACGGCGACCTGCACTGAGGCGAGGCCGCCGCCGGAGCGATTACAGGCCGAGCGCGTGCGCAGCGGCCTGCGCACGGGCGACGAGCTCCGCGCGCTGCTCGGCCACCCGCTCCGGCGCGGTGCCGCCGACGCCCGTGCGCGACGCGACGGAGCCCTCGATCGTGAGCACCTCGCGGACCTCGGGGACGAGGTGCGGCGACACCGACAGCAGCAGCTCGTCGGAGGCGTCCTCCAGCCCGATCCCCTGCTCCTCGCAGGCGCGAACGAGCGCGCCGGAGATCTCGTGGGCGTCGCGGAACGGCACGCGCCGCTTCACCAGCCACTCGGCGACATCCGTCGCCAGGGAGAACCCCTGCGGGGCGAGCGCGGCCATCCGCTCCGTGTGGAAACGCAGCGTCGCGATCATCCCGGCGAACGCCGGCAGCACGACCTCGAGCGTCTGCACCGAGTCGAACACCGGCTCCTTGTCCTCCTGCAGGTCGCGGTTGTACGCGAGGGGCAGGCCCTTGAGGGTCGCCAGCAGGCCGGACAGGTTGCCGATGAGACGCCCCGACTTGCCGCGCGCGAGCTCGGCGATGTCCGGGTTCTTCTTCTGCGGCATGATGCTGGATCCCGTGGAGTAGCCGTCGTCGAGGGTGACGAAGCCGAACTCCCGCGTGTTCCAGAGGATGATCTCCTCGGACAGGCGGGAGAGGTCGACCCCCGTCATCGCCGCGATGAACGCGAACTCCGCCACGACGTCCCGCGCAGCGGTGCCGTCGAGGGAGTTCTCCGCCGGCCGGTCGAGGCCGAGCTCCGTCGCGACGAGCGCGGGATCCAGGCCCAGGGTCGACCCCGCGAGCGCTCCCCCGCCGTACGGCGAGACACCGGCGCGACGGCGCCAGTCGACGAGGCGCTCGAGCTCGCGCACCAGCGGCCAGGCGTGGGCCTGGAGGTGATGGGCGAGCAGCACCGGCTGTGCGTGCTGCAGGTGCGTGCGGCCGGGAAGGATCGCGTCGGGATGCGCCTCCGCCTGTGCCACGAGCGCATCGATCACGCGCAGCAGGTCGCGCGCGATCACCCGGGCGTGGTCGATCAGGTACATCCGCACGAGCGTGGCGATCTGGTCGTTCCGGCTGCGGCCGGCGCGGAGGCGTCCGCCCAGCTCCGGACCCAGCTCGGCGATCAGCGCCTGCTCGAGCGCGCCGTGCACGTCCTCGTCGGTGGGCAGCGGCTGCAGGGTGCCGTCGGCGACCTTGCGCGCGACGGCGTCGAGGCCCTCGTGCATCCGGGCGGCCTCATCCGGCTCCAGGTACCCCGCGGCGGCCAGCGCCGTGGCATGCGCGTGGGATCCCGCGATGTCGTACGGCGCCAGGATCCAGTCGAAGTGCGTCGACCGGCTCAGCTCGACGAGCTCCGGCGACGGACCGGTGGCGAACCGCGCGCCCCAGAGCGCGCCCTCGTTGGTTCCTTCGTGCGAGCCGGCCATCACGCGTCCTTCTTCCCGAGGAGCCAGACCAGCAGGGCCTTCTGGGCGTGCAGGCGGTTCTCCGCCTCGTCCCAGACCACGCTCTGCGGACCGTCGAT
Source organism: Microbacterium sp. LEMMJ01 (assembly GCF_002114135.1). Lineage (NCBI taxonomy): Bacteria > Bacillati > Actinomycetota > Actinomycetes > Micrococcales > Microbacteriaceae > Microbacterium > Microbacterium sp. LEMMJ01. Next base: position 60,879 of record NZ_NCTV01000007.1, on the reverse strand, counting down.
GACCGCGGAGTCCACCTCGTAGCCGCGGTCGGCGGGGAGGCAGTGGATGAAGATCGCGTCGTCGTGCGCGAGTTCCATCGTCTCCGGTGTGACCTTGTAGCCGCCGAGGTCGCGGATCCGCGCGAGCTTCTCCTCCTCCTTGCCCATCGACACCCAGGTGTCGGTGACGACGACGTCGGCACCGGCGGCCGCCTCGACCGGGTCGGTGAAGAGCGTGATCGATCCCCCGGTCTCCCCGGCGCGGCGGTCGGCCGCTTCGATCACGTCGGCGCGCGGTGCGTAGTCCTCCGGCGAGGCGATGCGCACGTGCATGCCGGCCGTGACGCCCGCGAGCGCGTAGGAGTGCGCCATGTTGCTCTGGCCGTCGCCGAAGAACGTCAGCGTCAGGCCCTTCAGGTCGCCCTTGTGCTCACGGATCGTCAGCAGGTCGGCGAGGAGCTGGCAGGGGTGGAAGTCGTCGGACAGCGCATTGATCACGGGGACCCGGGTGCCGGCGGCCATCTCCTCCAGGCCCGACTGCGCGTAGGTCCGCCACACGATCGCGGCGACCTGGCGCTCGAGCACGCGGGCCGTGTCGGACGGCGTCTCCTTCCCGCCGAGCTGGCTGCTCGCCGTGGAGATGATGAGCGGCGTGCCGCCGAGGTCGGCGATGCCGACGGCGAACGAGACGCGCGTCCGGGTGGACGACTTGTCGAAGATCACCGCGACGGTCTGCGGGCCGGCGAGGCTCTTGTCTGCCCAGCGATCCTTCTTGAGCTCGAGCGCGAGATCGAGGATCTCCGCCTGCTCGGCGGGCGTCAGATCGTCGTCGCGCAGCAGGTGGCGGGTCATGCGGGGACCTTTCCGGTGGCGGAGGTGTGGACGTCGGAGAGAGCGGCGGCGAACAGCTCGCGGAACTCCGCCAGCTCCGCGTCGCCGATGGTGAGCGCCGGCGCGACGCGCACGGTCTCGGGGTTGGCGGCGTTGACGATGAGACCGCGGTCCTGCGCGGCGGCGACCACCGCACCCGCCACCGGCTGCGTCAGCGCGACGCCCACGAGGAGTCCGCGGCCGCGGACGCCGCCGACCAGCGGGGAGTCGATGCCGAGGATGATGTCCCGCAGCTCGGCGCCACGGCGCGCGGCGTTGTCGACGAGGTCGGCGCGCTCGATCTCGGCCAGCACCGCGTCCGCCACGGCCGTCGCGAGCGGGTTGCCGCCGAACGTGGAGCCGTGCGAACCGGGGGTGAACAGGGCGCTCGCGGCCCCGTAGGTGACGAGGGCGCCGATCGGGAATCCCCCGCCGATGCCCTTCGCGAGCGTGATGGCGTCGGGCGTGATGCCCTCGTGGCTGAATCCGAACCAGGCGCCGGTCCGGCCCGCGCCCGTCTGGATCTCGTCGACGATGAGCAGGGCGCCGTGCGCGAGGGTCAGCGAGCGTGCCGCGGCGAGGTAGCCCTCGGGCAGCTCGACGACGCCGGCTTCACCCTGGATCGGCTCCACGATGACGGCGGCGACGCGGTCGTCCATCGCGGCCTCCAGCGCTTCGATCGTGGCCGGGATGTGCTCCACGCCTCCGGGCATCGGCGCGAACGGCGCACGCATCGACTCCTTGGCCGTGAGCGCGAGCGAGCCCATCGTCCGGCCGTGGAAGCCGTTCTCCAGTGCGAGGATGCGCGGACGCTCCGCCCCGCCGTGCAGACGGGCGAGCTTGAACGCGGCCTCGTTGGCCTCGGCACCCGAGTTCGAGAAGAACACGCGACCATCGATCCCCGCGCCGGCAAGGCGCTTGAGTCGGGCGGCGAGCGCGAGCTGCGGCGGAGTCGCGAAGTAGTTGGAGACGTGCGCGAGGGTGGCGGCCTGCCGGGACACCGCATCGACGAACACCGGGTGCGCGTGACCGAGGGAGGTCACCGCGATGCCGGCGAGGAAGTCGAGGTAGCGTCGGTCTTCGGCGTCCCACAGGTACGAGCCCTCACCGCGGGTCAGCAGCGCGAGGCGCTCCCCCGCGTTGAGCACGAGATCACGTGCCGCGTCGTCCTGCCAGACGGTCATGCCGTCGCCCCTTTCTCTCCCAGGACCACTTCGGTCCCGATTCCCTTGCTGGTGAACAGTTCGACGAGCACCGAGTGCGGCACCCGTCCGTCGATGATCGCCGCCGCGTCGACGCCGCCCTCGACCGCATCGAGGCACGCGCGCATCTTCGGGATCATCCCCGACTCGAGGCGCGGAAGCATCTCGACGAGCGCGTCCGACGTCAGGTGCGACACGAGCGAGTCCCGGTTGGGCCAGTCGGCGTACAGCCCCGGCACGTCGGTGAGGATGACGAGCTTGCGCGCACCGAGGGCCACGGCCAGCGCGGCAGCCGCGGCATCCGCGTTGACGTTGAGCGACTGCCCCGGGTGGTCGAGGTCGGGCGCGATGCTCGACACGACCGGGATCCGCCCCGCGGCGAGATGGTCGAGCACCGGCGTCGGGTCGACCTGGACCACGTCGCCCACGCGGCCGAGGTCCACCTCCTCGCCGTCGATCATCACACCCCGACGGCGGCCGCCGAAGAGCCCGGCGTCCTCGCCGCTGAGTCCGGTGGCGATGGGGCCGTGCGAGTTGATCTTCGAGACGAGCTGCGGGTTCACCTGGCCGGTGAGGACCATCCGCACGACGCCGATGGCCTCGGTGTTGGTGACGCGGTACCCGCCCTTGAACTCGCTGGGGATCTCCAGCCGCTGCAGCATGTCGGAGATCTGCGGCCCGCCGCCGTGCACGACCACGGGCTGCACACCGACGTAGCGGAGGTACGCGATGTCCTGGGCGAAGGCCTCCTGCAGCTCGTCCGAGACCATGGCGTTCCCGCCGTACTTGACGACGACGATCTGGTCGCGGAACTTCTTCAGCCACGGCAGCGACTCGATGAGGGTGGTGGCCTTCTGCGCCGCGATGTCCGGCGTGGTGTCCTGGATGTCGGTCATGAGGCGTAGGCGCTGTTCTCGTGCACGTAGTCGTGGGTGAGGTCGTTCGTCAGCACCGTGGCGGTGGCCTCTCCGACCTTGAGGTCGATCATCAGGTGCGTGGCCCGCGGCGTCAGGTCGACCTCCTCGCGGGGGCGGTCCGGCCCGCCGGCGGTGCAGACTCGGACGCCGTTCATCCACACGTCGACGTCGTACGGGTCGAACTGCGCGGCCGTCGTGCCGATCGCCGCGAGGACGCGGCCCCAGTTCGGGTCGTTGCCGAAGATGGCGGCCTTGAACAGGTTGTTGCGGGCGACCGAGCGGCCGACCTCGACGGCGTCCTGCTCGGAGACGGCGTGCTGCACCTCGATCGTGATGTCGTGGCTCGCGCCCTCCGCGTCGCCCTGCAGCTTGACCGCGAGCTCCTGGCAGAGCGCGGTGAGCGCCTCGGCGAAGTCGTCGAGGTCGGGGACGACCTCGGAGGCGCCGTTGGCGAGTAGCGTCACCTGGTCGTTGGTCGACATGCAGCCGTCGGAGTCGAGGCGGTCGAACGTGCGTCCCGTCGCCCGACGCAGCGCCTCGTCGGCCTGGAGCGGTTCGAGCACGGCGTCGGTGGTGAGCACCACGAGCATCGTCGCCAGACCCGGGGCGAGCATGCCCGCGCCCTTCGCCATGCCGCCGATCGTCCAGCCGTCGCGGGTCACCACAGCGGTCTTCGCGACCGTGTCCGTGGTCATGATGGCGTGCGCGGCGCTCTCCCCACCGTCCGCGCTCAGCGCGGTGATCGCCTGCGCGGTACCCGCGAGGACCTTCTCGCGGAAGACCTCGTCCCCCGTCCCGATGAGCCCCGTGGAGCAGACGAGCACGTCGCCCGCGCTGATGCCGAGCAGCTCGGCCGCCTTCTCCGCGGTCTGGTGGGTCGTCTGGAACCCGAAGCTCCCGGTGAAGCAGTTCGCACCGCCGGAGTTGAGGACGACGGCCTCGACCACGCGGTCCGCGACGGCCTGCTGCGACCAGATGATGGGGTTGGCCTTGGCGCGGTTGCTCGTGAAGACGGCGGCGCCGACCTTGCGGGGGCCGCGGTTGACCACGACGGCGACATCGGGCTTGCCGGTCGACTTGAGTCCGGCGGCGACCCCGGCCGCCTCGAATCCTGCGGGGGCGGTGACGCTCACGGGGCGACTCCGTTCACTGAGAGGGCGCGGGTCTCGGGAAGCCCCAGCGCGATGTTCATGGACTGGACGGCAGCTCCGGCGGTGCCCTTGACGAGGTTGTCGACGGCGGTGACCACCGTCACGCGGTTCGCGGCGCGATCGATCGCGAGGCCGAGGAGGGCCGTGTTCGCCCCGAGCACGTCCGCCGTGCGCGGGAAGCTCCCCTCCGGCAGCAGCTGGACGAAGGTCTCGTCGCCGTAGGCGCTCTCCCATGCCTGACGGATCTCGGCGTCGCTCACACCCTCGACGATCGGCGCTGTGGACGTGGCGAGGATGCCGCGCGACATCGGCACGAGGACCGGAGTGAACGAGATCCGGATGTCTTGGGTCCCTGAGCCCGTCGAAGGGCGGGCGGCGGCGAGCGCCTGACGGATCTCCGGGATGTGGCGGTGCGTGCCGCCGACGGCATAGGGGTTCGCGGAGCCGAGGATCTCGCTGGCGAGGAGATTCGTCTTCAGGCTCTTGCCCGCCCCGGACGGGCCGACGGCCAGGACGGAGACGATGTCGCCCGGGTCGATCACGCCGGCCGCGACACCGGGGGCGAGGCTCAGGCTCACCGTGGAGGCGTTGCAGCCGGGTGCGGCGATCCGGGTCGCGCCACGGAGCGCGTCCCGCTGCTTGCCCCCTCCGACGAGGAGCTCGGGCACGCCGTACGTCCACGGCTCATGGAAGGACCCGCCGTAGAACGCGTCCCACTCCGCCGACGAGGTGAGCCGGTGGTCCGCTCCGGCGTCGATCACCAGCGGGGTGTCGCCGAGGGCGTCCGTGTACTGCCCGGACTGGCCGTGCGGGAGGGCCAGGAACACGATGTCGTGTCCGGCGAGGACCTCGGGTGTGGTGTCCTGCAGCGTCAGGTGGGCGAGTGAGCGGAGGTGCGGCTGATGGGCGACGAGGGGCTGTCCGGCGTTCGAGTGCGCCGTGACGGTGCGGATCTCGACGTCGGGGTGAGCGGCCAGGAGGCGCAGGATCTCGCCGCCTGCGTAGCCGGAGGCGCCGGAGACGGCGACGGAATACGTCATGCTTCTACCTTAACGGTCGGGTCCTCGACGATCTCGGGACCGGGGGCGGGGCCGGAGGCGGCGACACCGGCACTCGACCGCCGCGCGGACGCAGGCAGAAGGGCGGGGTCGCCTAGAATCGGCGGCCGCGACGTCGGCGCACGGCGATGACGCTCGGGCCGAGCGTCGAAGGAGCGGTGGCGACCGAAGGCATGCCGCGACGATAGCGCGGGCGTGTTCGGCACCGCAAATCCGGGGCGTCACACGACAGCGCGCGCGACCGGTGCGGCGAAGAAGGCCCGTTCGTGCGCGCTCGATGCGAGGAAGGCTCGCCGCATCCGCTCTCGGCCGGTGTGGTCGGCCCTCGCGGCCGCGGCGGCGACATGCGCGACAGCCTGCCGGGTGGCCTCCGCGAAAGCCGGATCCGCGTAGGTCGCCAGCCACGATGCATAGGGATGCCGGGGGTCGCGGGGCGCCACGCCGAACGCTCCGGCATGGAGCCGCTCCCCCAGGTCGGTGTAGAGCCAGAAGCACGGCAGCACGGCCGCGATCACCGTGGCGTAGTCCCCGCCGAAGGAGACGGCACGCAGGTGGTCGAGGTAGGCCACCGTGGCCGGGGCGGGCTCGGCGGCGAAGGTCGCGCCGCTCACCCCGGTCTCCGGCGTCAGCCACGACGCGTGCAGCTCCAGCTCGCCGCGGATCGCGCCGTGCGCGGCCTCGGCCCAGAACGCCTGCTCGTCGGGGGTCGGAGCGAGACGTGACGCCTCCGCGAGCACCCGGGCGTACTCGCGGAGGTAGAGGGCATCCTGCGCGAGGTAGAAGACGAAGGCGTCGCGGTCGAGAGTCCCCTCGGCGAGCGCGCGCACGAAGGGCAGCGCGTCGATGTCGCGGCGGATCGCGGCGGTCTCGTCCCACCAGGCCGCGGCCACCTCCTCCGGTGTCGGCCGGGTCTCGACCCCGCCGCGCGCCCAGAGTCCCGAGAAGGGATGGATCGGGCCGTGTCCTCGCCCGATCTCCAGGTCGTCCGCCGCACGGAGGGACTCCCGCAACCAGGCGCGCGCGGCGCGGACCGCGATCGCGGGATCGTCGCCCCGCGCCAGTCGTGTGGCCAGAGCCGCGGACAGCGAGCAGCCGGTGCCATGGGTGTTCTCCGTGCGGATGCGCGCGCCGGGGAACTCCGCGTGCGTACCGGCTGCCGTGTCGATCAGGGCGTCCGGTGCCTCGTCCCCGGGCAGATGCCCGCCCTTCACCAGCACCGCGGTCCCCATCGCGGCCGACAGCTCTCGCGCCGCGGCGAGCGCGTCCGCCCAGTCCGCCACCTCGTGACCGACGAGCCCCGCGAGCTCGGCGAGGTTCGGGGTGACCACGGTCGCCAGGGACAGCAGGCTCCGCAGCTCGCGCTCCGCATCGGGGTGGAGCAGCCGATCCCCCGAGGTCGCGATCATGACCGGGTCGAGCACGACGATCGGGGGCTGTGCGTCCCGGAGCCACGCGGCGACGGTCCGGATCACCTCCACGTCCGCGAGCATGCCGATCTTCACGGCGTCGATGCGGATGTCGTCACCGACGGCGTCGAGCTGCGCCCGGAGGAAGTCCGCGGGAGGAACGTGCACGGCGCGGACGCCCTGCGTGTTCTGGGCGGTCAGGGCTGTCAGGGCCGCCATGCCGTAGCCCCCGTTCGCGGCGATCGCCTTGAGGTCGGCCTGGATGCCCGCGCCCCCGGACGGATCACTGCCGGCGATGCTGAGCACGTGCGGCACCGCCCGCCCGAGCCAGCGTCGACGGAAGGCCGCGGCGGCTGTCCGGGGGTCGCCCGCCGCGCACAGCGCCGACACCACCGCGATCCCGGCCGCGCCGGCCGCGCGCAGCGCCACCGTGTCGTCGAGCTCCACCCCGCCGATCGCGACGCACGGCAGCGCACTGCGCGCGGCGAACGCGGCGAAGCCGTCGATGCCGAGCGGGGCCGGGTGGTCGGGCTTGGTGCGCGTGGGGCGGATCACGCCGACCCCGAGGTAGTCGACCGTGCCGGGCGGCAGCGCGGCGACCTCCTCGAGGTGCACGGAGGTGTTCGCGGTCAGCCCGATCAGGGCCTCCGGGCCGAGGAGCTCGCGCGCGCGGAGCACCGAGGCGTCCGCCTGACCGAGGTGCACCCCGTCCACCCTGGCGCCGCGACGACGGGCCTCGACGGCCGCATCGAGGCGATCGTTCACGACGAGCAGCGCGCGACCGTCGATGGCCGCGGACAGAGCGAGGAGCTGCACGACGGTCTCCTCGTCCGTCGCCTCCTTGTCGCGCAGCTGCACGATGCGGACGCCGCCGGCCACCGCTTCGCGGACGGTCGCGACCACCCCGCGTGCGCCGCACAGCGACCGATCGGTGACGAGGTAGAGGGACAGGTCGACGGTCATCGGGTCTCCTCCTCGACGCGGGCGCGGTCCCGGAGATCCGCCGGGGTCACAGCGGACAGCGCATCGAGCAGTCCGACGGCGAAGCTGCCCGGTCCGCGGGAGGTCTCCGCCGCCTGCTCGGCCGCGACCGTGTAGACGAGGGTCGCCGCGGCCACCGCCGTCAGCGCATCGGTCCCGGTACCGCGGGACGCCCCGAGGAAGGCCGCCATCACCGCGCCCAGCGCGCAGCCGCCGCCCGTCACCCGCGTGAGCAGCTCGTGCCCGTTGGCGATGCGGATCACCCGTTCCCCGTCGGTGAGGAGGTCGACCGGGCCGGAGACGGCGACCACGGAGCCGTACCGGTCGGCGAGCTCGCGCGCAGACGAGGCCGCCGCCTCGGTGCCGTCCGTCGCATCGACGCCGCGGCCGCCGCTGCTGTGCCCGGCGAGCGCGAGGATCTCCGACGCGTTGCCGCGGATGGCGGTCGGGCGCCGCGCGGCCAGCTCGTGGGCCAGCGCCGTCCGCACCGGGAGCGTGCCGATCGCGACGGGGTCGAGCACCCAGGGCGTGGCGGCGGCGAGCGCTCCGGCCACGGCTTCCCGACTCGCCTCCCGCTGCTCCGGGGTCGGCGTCCCGAGGTTGACGAGGAGCCCCGAGGCGGCACCCGCGAACGGTCCGGCTTCGCCGACGATGTCGACCATCGCCGGCGCCGCGCCGAGCGCGAGCAGCACGTTGGCGGTGAACCCCGTCACGACGGCGTTCGTGAGGCAGTGCGTCAACGGCGGCGCAGCCCGGACCTCCTCCCGCAGCCTTCCCGCCGTGACGGCGAGGTCGAGGACGGATTCCGGACGCACAGGATCGCTCATTGCGACATCCCTTCGCTAGTACGAACTAGATCAGGTTCGACGGGTGTGATCTCAGCCGCGGATGCGGCACCCCGTGTCACTGCCTCGCAGTCTAGCGAGCGAAGGCGTCGAGCAGCGCCCGCTCCTCCGTCCGCGTGAGTCCGGCGCGGCGCTCCCGGTCCACGCCCCGTTCGCGCTCATCCGCCACGACGCGTTCCAGCGTCTCTTCGAGAGGCCGGATCCTGCCTCCGCTGCGCCGGTACCGCGCGTTCGAGCGGGTCATGAATCCGCTCATGTCGGGCGGCAGCCACAGCGGGAGCGAGCGCGGCCCCGCCCAGTACGCGACACCCTCCGCGACGAGACGCTCCTCCGTGCCGACGATGACCGGACCGGTGTGCCCGGTGGAAGCGCGCACCGTACGCAGCACGTCCTCCAGGTCGCGCACGTCGCCGATCGCGTTGACGGCGCCGGTGACAGTGGCGGACATGACGAAGGCGGCGACGTCCTCGACGTCGATGACCTCCGCCGTGCGCCCGTCGAGCGGCGGGAGCAGCACCGGCTCGTCCAGGGCCCGGAGGAACGCCGCGGCCCAGTAGCCGAAGCGATCGCTCGGGTCGCCGTCGCCGACGATGAGGCCGGGACGGACGAGGAGCGCGCGGTCGCCGAGGCTCTCCTGCACGGCGTCCTCCGCCGCGACCTTCTGCCGCGCGTAGTCGTCGTCCTCACCGGCCTGCGCCGCCGGGTGGCGCGGGGCCGACTCGTCCGTCCCGACCGTCTCGTCGTCGCGGTACACCGACATCGACGAGATGTACGTCCACCGGGCGGCACGGTCGCCGAGTGCGCGGACCGCCCCGGAGACGTGATCGACGCGGGAGGAGACGTCGACGACGTGGTCCCAGTCCGTCCGCGAGACGACGTCATAGGCGTCCTCGTCGTCGCGGTCGGCGAGCACGAGGGTCGCTCCCGGTGGCGCCGGGCGCCCGCCGCGGGCCAGGCAGGTCACCGACGCCCCCGCCCCCAACGCGTGCGCGGCGATGCGCCCCGACAGCCATCCGGTTCCCCCCAGGATCAGCACATCCGTCATGTGCCCATGTCATCAGGATCGACGACTCGGGGAAAGGGCCTCCGCTCAGAGCGGAGCGACACAGGCCACCCCGCGAGCACAGGCCCTCACGCGAGCACAGGCCCTCACGCGAACACCGCCCACCACGCGAGCTCAGGCCCTCACGCGAGCACAGGCCATGGGCGCTGCTGTCGCCTGATGCTGCGCGAACGCCTGATGCCGCGCGGCCTCGGCGCCGTCGCGGAGGCCGGCCCCGAAGCGGTCAGGGGACGACGATCTCGTCGAGGCCGTCCAACACCGGGATCGTCCACGACGGGTCCGGTCGCCAGTCGATCCACTCCCGATCGAACGGCCAGTCGCCGGCATGGAACGACGCGATGGCCGCGACCGCGTGCCGCTCGATCTGCGCGGCCTGCGCGGCGGTCAGCCGTCCCTGGTCGACGGCGGCGACCAGCTCGTCCTCGTCCTTCATCGCCACGCGCCCGTCCTGTGCGATCTCGACGTCGAGGACGTGATCGGAGGTGTAGGTGGCACTGTCGGTGCGCAGGTGCGCGTTCTCGAGGTTGACGTACCAGCCGGCGAAGTCCCACGTCGTCCCGGTGACCGAGCTCCAGAACAGCCAGACCGACCACGGCACTCCCGCGGGCGCGATGCGCAGGATGCCGTTGCCCCACCACTCCTCGACGATCCGGCGCCGGGGCTCCCGCCACCGCCGATCGAGCGGGACGGTCCGGACGCGCTCCCCGTCCCGCGTGCCCTGACCTTCCTGCTGCGTCCCGGCGGCGAGCCACGCGACGAGACCGCGCTCATCGTCACGGACGACGCGCATGGGGGTGACGGTCGCCGCCTCCCCCGTGGTCCACCCCGGCTTGCGGTAGTGCCAGTCGAGCTGCGCACCCGGCGAGAGGAACGGCCCCTCCCCGAGCGATCGCGCTCCGGCGGGGACCGAGGGTGGCGTGGGCTGCAGGAGGAGGCTCGTCATCCGGCCACGCTATCGCGAGAGCGCACGGCTCCCCGGAAAGGAGCCGTGCGCTCTCCCGATCAGTCGCGGAGGGCGGCGCCGAAGCGCTCCGCGGCGACGGCGACGCCCGCCATCTTCACCTCGGAGGCCTCCGCGGCGGTCAGCGTGCGGTCGTCGGCCCGGAAGCGCAGGGCGAACGTCAGCGACTTCGATCCCTCGGGCACGCCCTCGCCGCGGTAGTCGTCCACGAGCCGGACCGACTCCAGCAGCGCGCCGGCGCCCTCGATGAGAGCCGCGCGGACCTCGCCCGCCGGCACCTCGGCCGGCAGCGTGAGCGAGACGTCCTGCGTCGCGGCCGGGAACGTGGACAGCGACGCCGCCACGATGCGTCCTCCGGCGAGCGTGAGCAGCCGGTCGAGGTCGAGTTCCAGCACGGTGGCGCGGCCGGGCAGGTCGGCCTCCTCCGCGACGGCGGGATGCAGCTCGCCGACATAGCCGATCTCCTCGCCGGCGGCGACCAGCGCACCGGTGCGTCCGGGATGGAGCGCGGCGCGCTGCGTCTGCACGACGTCGATCTCGATGCCCGCGGCGGCCCCGATCACGCGGACCGCGTCGAGCGCCTCGACGAGCCCGGCGGCCTCGGCGGCACGCCCCGGCTGACGCGGCGACACATTGCCGGTCAGCAGCACCGCGACGTGGCGCTCCTGCGGGGGGATGGAGGCGTCGAGCTCGGCGAGCACCTCATCCGACGGCCGGACACCCAGCGGCGGGACCTCGGCGGTGCCGTACTCCACGCCGGGCTCCGGGACGAACACGGCCCCGGTCTCGAACAGCGCGAGATCCGTGAGCCCGCGCGAGATGTTGCGGTGCGCGGTCTGCAGCAGACCCGGGATGAGCGAGCGCCGCAGGAACGGCACCTGGCCGTCGAGCGGGTTCGCGAGGCGGATGCTGGGCAGGTGCTCACCGGACGCGGAGCCGTGCAGATCGTTCTGCGCCTCGGTCGTGAACGGGAACGCCGGAGTCTCCACGAACCCGGCGGCCGCGAGAGCGTTCGCCACGCGGCGACGCCCCTGCTGGTGGGCCGTGAGGCCGCGGCCGGACGGCGGCGTCGGCAGCACCGCGGGGATGCGGTCGAGTCCGTGGATGCGGGCGACCTCCTCGGCGAGCGTCCACTTGTCGGTGAGGTCCGGGCGCCAGGTCGGCGGGATGACCGTCCACCCGCCCTGGGTCCCTTCGCCGTCCGCCTGGGTCCCTGAGCCTGTCGAAGGGCTGACCTCCGCCCCGATCGTCGTGAGCGCCCCGGTGATCTCGTCGTCGGTGTAGTCGACGCCGATCAGCCCCTGCACGAAGCCGCGCGGGAGCTCGATCTCGGCGACGAAGACCTCGGCGAAGAGCGCGCCACCTTCCTCCGTGAGCGTGCCACCGGCGAGCTCGACCATGAGGTCGGCCGCGCGCCGTGCCGCGACGAACGGGATCAGCGGGTCGACGCCGCGCTCGAAGCGCTTGGACGCCTCGCTCGGGAGCTTGTGCCGGCGGGCCGTGCGGGCGATGGTCGTCGCGTCGAAGGTTGCCGCCTCGATGAGCACGTTCCGCGTGGTGTCGCTCATCTCGGTGGTGCCGCCGCCCATGACACCGGCGAGGCCGATCGGACCGGAGTCGTCGGTGATGAGGAGGTCTTCGACGTGCAGCTTCCGCTCCACGCCGTCGAGCGTGGTCATCTTCTCCCCCGGCGTCGCGCGCCGGACGGTGATGCCGCCCGTGAGCTTGTCGAGGTCGTAGCCGTGCAGCGGCTGCCCGAGCTCGAGCATGACGTAGTTCGTGATGTCGATGAGCACCCCCAGCGACCGCATGCCGGCGAGGCTCAGGCGCGCGATCATCCACGGCGGGGTGGGCCGCGACGGATCGACGTCGCGCACGACCCGGGTGACGAACTCGCTCGCGCCGACCTTGCCGCGCACCGGCGCCTGGTCGTCGACCACGGCCGTGTGTCCGGAACCGGGCTGCAGCTCGGCGAAGTCACGCTCGGCGGGGTCGCGGAAGGCCGCCCCCGTGGCGTGGGAGTACTCACGGGCGACGCCGCGCACCGAGAACGCGTAGCCGCGGTCCGGCGTGACGTTGATCTCCACCGCGACGTCGTCGAGGCCCAGCAGCGCGATCGCGTCCGTGCCCACGGGCGCATCGATGCCGAGGTCGCTCAGCACGACGATGCCGTTGTGCTCGTCGCCGAGACCCAGCTCGCGCGCGGAGGCGATCATGCCGTCGGAGACGTGACCGTAGGTCGTGCGGGCGGCGATCGGGAACGGACCGGGAAGCACGGCGCCGGGCAGGGTCACGACGACCTTGTCCCCGACGACGAAGTTGTGCGCGCCGCAGACGATCCCGCGGACGCCGCCATGCTCGGGGCCGACGTCGACCTGGCACCAGTTGATCGTCTTGCCGTTCGACTGGGGCTCCGGCTCGAGCGAGACGACCTGGCCGACCACCACGGGACCCGTGATGTCGAAGCGGTGCACGTCCTCCTCTTCGAAGCCGACGGTCACCAGCGCCGCGAGGACGTCCTCGGGCGTGGCATCCGCTGCCAGATCGACGTACTCACGCAGCCACGAAAGCGGGACGCGCATCACACCACCATCCCGTACTGCTCGCTGAAACGGACATCGCCCTCGGCCATGTCGCGCATGTCCTGCACATCGCTGCGGAACATCAGGCCCCGCTCGATGCCCATGCCGAACGCGAAGCCGCTGTACACCTCGGGGTCGATCCCGGCCGCGCGCAGCACGTTTGGGTTGACCATGCCGCAGCCGCCCCACTCGATCCAGCGCGCGCCGCCCTTGAAGGTCGGGTGCCACAGGTCGAGCTCGGCGGAGGGCTCGGTGAAGGGGAAGTAGTTCGTGCGGAAGCGGGTCTTGGCCTCCGGGCCGAAGAGCTGCTTCGCGAAGTGGTCGAGCGTGCCCTTGAGGTGCGCCATCGTGATGCCCTTGTCGACGACCAGGCCCTCGAACTGCGTGAAGACGGGGAGGTGCGTGGCGTCGAACTCGTCGGTGCGGTACACGCGGCCCGGGCACAGCACGTAGATGGGGACCTCGCGGTTCAGCATCGACCGCACCTGCACCGGGCTCGTGTGCGTGCGCATGACGAGGTGGCGCGAGGTCGGGTCGACGTAGAAGGTGTCCTGCTCCTGACGGGCGGGGTGATCGACGTCGAAGTTGAGGGCGTCGAAGTTGAACCACTCGTGCTCGAGCTCCGGCCCCTCCGCGATCTCCCACCCCATGCCGACGAAGATGTCCTCGACGTGGTCCTGCAGGAGAGCGAGCGGGTGCCGGGCGCCCACGCGCGTCCGCGACGGGACGGCGGTGATGTCGACGCGCTCGGCCTCCAGGCGCGCGGCGACCTCGGCGGCGGCCAGCTCGGCCTCCTTCGCCGCGAGCGCCTGGTTCACACGACCGCGGCCCTGACCGACGAGCTTGCCGAACGCGGCCTTGTTCTCGGGGGCGACCTGGCGCATCGAGGCGTTCAGGACCGCGAGCGGCGATCCCTCCGCGACGTGCGCCGCACGGGCGGCTTTCAGCGTGGCGGTGTCGGCGGCCGCGTCGATCGCCGCGAGGGCGTCGGCGACAGCGGCTTCGACCGCTTCGGGGGTGATTTCCGGAGACTCTGACACGGGAGTCGAGTCTACCGGCGCGGGACGGGCGCCCCGCGCCGGTAGCCGCTCAGAGGCCGGAAGCGCCGGAGTTGTTGGCGTCGAACTTGCCCAGCCCGCGCTGCGCCACGATGAGCGACGTGTTCGTCTCGCCGTCGTGCTGGCGAGGGTCCGCCTCGTCCGGTCCGGCCTTGGCCGAGCGCTTCGCCCGACGCTGCAGGCGGTAGGCGATGTAGGACAGCACCAGACAGACCGCGACGTACATCGAGCCGCCGACGATCGCGGCGGGGATCAGCGGCGACCCGTAGGGCGCCTGATTGCCGATCTGGTTGATGACGTACAGCAGCTCCTGGTACGTGATGATGAAGCCGAGCGCGGTGTCCTTCAGCGCCACCACGAGCTGCGCGATGATCACGGGCATCATCGCTCGGACGGCCTGCGGGATGAGGATGAAGTACATGACCCCGGTCTTGCGCAGGCCGATCGCGTAGCCGGCTTCCTTCTGTCCGCGCGGCAGCGACTCGATCCCGGCACGGAGTACCTCCGCGAGCACGGAGCCGTTGTAGACGATGAGCGCGATGACCACCGCGTAGTACGGGGGCATCCGGATGCCGATGACCGGGAGGCCGTAGTACAGCAGCATCATGAGGATCAGGACGGGGATCGCCCGCATGATCTCGATGATCCACCGCACGGGTTCGCGCACCCAGGCGTGCTCGGAGAGGCGGCCGATGCCGAGGACGAAGCCGAGGACCAGCGAGCCGACACCGGCGACGGCGAAGGCGGAGAGCGTGCTGAGCAGGCCCTCCCCGAACCGCACCCAGACCGCCGAGTAGGTGAAGATGTTCCACTTCTCCGCGGAGAACTGGCCGGTGGCGTACAGGCGCCAGACCACCCAGCCGAGCACGGCGAGGACGACGAGGATCGTGACGGCACCGATGATCCGGTTGCGGGCGACCGCGCGGGGGCCCGGGACGTCGAACAGGACGGAACTCATCGCGCGATCCTCCACTTGTTCTCGAGCACGCGCTGCACCCAGCTCAGGAGCAGCACGAGCACGACGAAGATGACCATGACCCAGAGCAGCACGACGAGGGCGTTCTCGCCCCGCTCGCTGAGTGCCGCCCGGATCGTGCCGAGGTTGACCACCGAGAAGCCGGCGGCCACCGTGGTGTTCTTCATGAGGGCGATCAGCACGCTCATGAGCGGCGGGACCACGGACCGCGTGGCCTGGGGCAGCACGACGAAGCGCATGACCTGGCCGAAGTTGAGGCCGATGGCCCGTGCCGCCTCCGCCTGTCCGACCGGCACCGTGTTGATGCCGGCGCGGATCGCCTCCGCGACGTACGTGGCGGTGTAGATGCCGAGGGCGATCGTGGCCAGCAGCAGGGAGTTGACCCGCTCCCCCAGCAGGATCGGAAGGCAGAACGCGAAGAAGAACATCACCAGCGTGAGCGGGGTGTTCCGGATCCAGTTCACGTACACGGCGCCCACGCCGCGCGCGATCGGGACCGGGGACACGCGGGCCGCTCCGACGATGAGTCCGAGCACCACGGCGATGAGGCCACCGCCGAGGAACAGCGCGATGGTTCCCCACAGCGCTTCACCCCAGAGGTCGAGGTGGTCCGAGATCACTCCCACTGCTGTGCCTTTCGGTTCGTTTCCGCGTCAGATCGACGCCGAGGAGGACGGGGGCGGCCGACGGACCGACCGCCCCCGGAGAGATCAACCGACCGGGTCGACCTCGGGCTGCTCGGCCTTCACACCGGAGGCGCCGAGGTTGTTGTCGAAGATCTGCTGCCAGATGTCGCCGCCGTCGGTGAGCTGCGTGTTGAAGTACTCGACGAGCGCGTCGTCGCCCTTCGCCACGCCGATGCCGTAGCGCTCCTCGCTGAACGGCTCGCCGACGACCTTGAGGTTGTCGGGGTCCTGCGCCGCGTAGCCGATGAGGATGGCCTCGTCGGTCGTGACCGCGTCGACCTGACCGTTCTTGAGGTCCTCGACGCACTTGGAGTACGTGTCGTACTCCTTCGTCTTCACCTCGGGGTAGTTCTCCTTGATGTTCTGGATCGGCGTCGAACCCGTCGCCGAGCAGACCGTCGTCGAGGAGTCGAGGTCGTCGACGCTCGCGATGTCGCTGTCGGCGGCGACGAGGAGACCCTGACCGGTGACGAAGTAGGGACCGGCGAAGGCGATCTGCTCCTTGCGCTTGTCCGTGATGGAGTAGGTGCCGACGTAGTAGTCGATGTCACCGTTGACGATGGCCTGCTCGCGGTTCGCCGAGGCGATCGCCTGGAACTCGATCTTCTCGGGGTCGACACCGAGGGACGCCGCCATCCAGCGGGCGATGTCGACGTCGAAGCCGGTGCGCTCGTTCGTCACGGGGTCGAGGTAACCGAGACCGGGCTGGTCCTCCTTGACGCCCACCTTGACGGTGCCCGACGAGGAGATGCGGTCGAACGTGGGGCTCCCCTCGATCGTGACGTCCTCCTCGACGGTCCAGGGCGTGCTGCTCGAGGCGTCGCCCTCGTCGCTGCCCGACGTGCCGGTGCTCGACGGCGTGCCGCTGTTGCAGGCCGTGAGCGCGAGCAGCGCCACCGTGGCGATCCCGAATCCGGCCAGTGTCCGTGTGCGTCGCATGTGCGTCTCCTTCGTGTGCTGTGCTGTGGGTGCTGGGTCTGGGAAGTCAGTGCGTGAGGAGCTTCGAGAGGAAGTCCTTGGCGCGGTCGCTCTTCGGGTTCGTGAAGAACTCCTCGGGCTTGGCCTCCTCGACGATCCGGCCGTCCGCCATGAAGACGACGCGATCGGCCGCCTTGCGGGCGAAGCCCATCTCGTGGGTGACGACGATCATCGTCATGCCCTCCTGGGCGAGCTCGACCATGACGTCGAGGACCTCGTTGATCATCTCCGGGTCGAGCGCGCTGGTCGGCTCGTCGAAGAGCATGACCTTCGGCTGCATGGCGAGGGCCCGTGCGATCGCGACGCGCTGCTGCTGGCCGCCGGAGAGCTGCGCGGGGAGCTTGTTCGCCTGCTGCGCGACGCCGACGCGCTTGAGGAGCATCATGGCCTCCGCCTCGGCGTCGGACTTCTTCAGGCCGCGGACCTTGATCGGGCCGAGCGTCACGTTCTCGAGGATCGTGAGGTGCGCGAAGAGGTTGAAGGACTGGAAGACCATGCCGACGTCGGCCCGCAGGTGCGCGAGAGCCTTGCCCTCCGCGGGCAGCTCCTTGCCGTCGATGCGGATCGAGCCGCTGGTGATGGTCTCCAGACGGTTGATCGTGCGGCAGAGCGTCGACTTGCCCGAGCCGGAGGGGCCGATCACGACGACGACCTCCCCCGCGTTGACGGTGAGGTCGATGTCGCTGAGCGCCTGGAACTCGCCGTAGTGCTTCTGGACGTTCTCGACGACGACGAGCGGGGTTTCAGAGGTCATCATTTCTCCAAACTAGCCACGCGATGCGCGCGGTTCCAGGCACCACGGTGAGGTTTACACGTTCGTAATCACCTGATCGCGGCGCCAATGCATCCTCGCAGGGGCACCCCACGGCCCGCCCCCTCGGGCCGCGGGATCGCCCTGCTGCCACGCTCCCAGCGACAGCAGGCAGCAGGTGTCCGATCGTGTGCGATCGACCTCACCCTGGCAGAGCCGGCGCACGGCTGTCAGGGATCTTGAGGATTTCTTGAGGGGGCGCCGGTCACCGGCGCAGATCGCGGTAGTACTGCTCCGCGCCGGGGTGCAGGGGCACCGGTCCGGTGAAGATCGCCGACCGGCGGTCCAGCAGCGCCGCCGCCGGCACATCGGCCGCGAGCGCGGTACGCGCCGCGAACAGGCCCGCGACGAGATCGTGGACGACGCCGGGCGGGGTGCTGCCGGCGGTGACGAGGTAGTTCGGCACCGCCATCGTCGTCACGGAGACGTCGAGTCCGTAGGTGCCCGCAGGCACGTCGGCGGGCCGATACGCGTGGGAGTACCGCTCGTTGACAGCGTTCACCCAGTCCTGCTCGACCGGGAGCAGGCGCACGTCCACGGTCTCCGCGAGGTCCGCGATTCCGGGCGTCGGCAGCCCGCCCACCCAGAAGAAGCCGTCGATCTCGCCGCGCTCCATGGCGGCGATGGAACCGCCGAGGTCGAGCTGCGGATCGTCGATCGCGTCGGCGGCGACGCCGGCCGCGTGGAGCACCCGGGTGGCGATGACGTTCACCCCCGAGTTCTCGGCTCCGAGGGAGATCCTCCGCCCGGAGAGGTCGGCCAGGTCGTCCAGGGCCGAGTCGTCGCGCACGACGATCTGCAGGTACTCGTCGTAGAGACGGGCGATCGCCTGCACGTCCAAGGCCTCGGTGAAGGCACCCGTCCCCGCCACCGCGTCCGCCGCCGCATCACCCTGCGCGAAGCCGAGGAGGGCCTCCCCCGCGTTCACGCGCAACAGGTTGTCCACCGATCCCGCCGTCACCTCCGCCGTGAGGTCGACGTCGAGCTCACGCGACAGCTCGGCCGCGAGGCGGCTGCCGTAGTCGTGGTAGACACCGGTGGGGCTGCCGGCGGCGAGCACGGCGACGGTCTCCGTCCAATCCGCGGAGCGCGGGCTGCACGCGCTCAGCCCGACTGCGGTGACGAGCGCGAGCATGCCGGCGACGACACGCCGCCCCCACGCGCTCATGCCGCCGCCTCCGCCGGGAGGACGAGGGCCACGAGGAGCCCGCCGCCGTCGGCCCCCTGTACCCGCAGCTCGCCCCCGACCGTCGCGAGGAGGTCGGTCGCGATCGCCAGCCCGAGCCCCGTCCCCGGCATGTCGCCGCTGTCCGCGCTCCGCCAGAAGCGATCGGCCGCCGCCGACGCATCCTCCGGCGACAGTCCGGGGCCGTGGTCGCGCACGGTGAGACGGCATTCGTCACCCGCGCGCTGCGCGCCGACCTCGATGGACGAGCCCTCCGGCGAGTACTTCACCGCGTTGTCGATCGCGGCGTCGAGCGCGCTCTCCACGATGGTGCGGTCGGTGATCGTCATGACCGACGACTCCCCCGTCCGGCGCAGCATGATGGCCCGCTGCGCCGCCACCTCCTGCCAGGCCTCGACCCGGCGGCCGGCGACGGCGGCGAGATCGATTGCCGACATGGTGGAGTCGGTGCGACCGCCGCGGGCGAGCCCGAGGAGGGTCTCCAGGATGCGGGTCATCCGCCGGCCCTCCTCCCTGGTCTCCTCCACGTCGTGGTCCCACTCGCGTCCCAGACCCGTCGCGAGGTGCTCGACGCGCAGCAGCAGCGCGTTGAGCGGATTCCGCAACTCGTGCGAGGCGTTCAGCGCGAACTCCTGCTGGCGGGTCATGACGCGCTCGATCTCGTCGGCCATGCCGTTGAACACCCGCGTCATGCGCCGCAGCTCGGGCGGTCCGGTGCCCTCGGCCACCCGCGCGTCCATCTCCCCCCGCTCGATCGCCGCCATCGTCTCGTCGAGGCGGCGCACCGGGGAGAGCACCCAACGGGCCAGCCCGGCGACCAGGAGGATGCCGAGCGCGCACAGCAGCACGACGATGAGGCCGAGCACGAGCGTCTGCCGGAGGATGACGGTCTGCGGCGTCTGGGTGCCTCCGGTCACGAGCACGGCGCCGATCACGTCGCCGTCGTCGAACACCGGCTCCACGAGCGCCGCATCGGACACGATCCAGGCGGAAGAGGTCGGCTGCTCGGCGCGGCGTCCGGAGAGCGCCAGCCGCACCCGCTGCGCATCCCCCTCCGACAGGACCGTGTCTCCGTGGTCCCCCGCCGCCCACGGGCTGCCGGTGAGATCGAACACGGTCACCTCGATCCCGTAGACCTGCTGGAAGCGGCGGACCTCGGCGTCCATCACCGCCGGGCTCCCGGAGCGCAGCGCCTGTCGGGCGCTCGTCGCGAAGTACCCGAGGTCGCCGAGCTGCTCGGCGTAGAACGACTGCTGGACGCTGCGAGCCGCGCTCCACCCCGTCACGCCGCCGAGCGCGACGAGCACCACGATCAGCGGCACGAGGAAGACGACGGTCAGGCGGCGGCGCACGTGTCAGGACCCCGCGAGCCGGTAGCCGACGCCGCGCACGGTCTCGATGAACGCGCGGTCGCCGCTCTTCTTCCGGATGGCCGCCACATGCACTTCCAGCGAGTGGCCGAAGCCGCGCCAGTCGGTGTTCCAGACCTCGCGGATGAGGCGCTCCTTCGGCACCGCGACACCCGGATACCGCGCGAGCACGCCCACGATGTCGAACTCCTTGCGGGTGAGCGCCAGCGGCACCCCGCCGACCTGCACCTCCCGCGCGACGAGGTCGATCTGCACCGCGCCGCCATGCAGCAGCACGCGGGTGTCCGGCTCCGTCCGCAGCGGCCGCGACCGCCGAGTGACCGCCTCGATCCGCGCCAGGAGCTCGTGCACGTCGTAGGGCTTCACCACGAAGTCGTCGGCGCCGGCGCGCAGTCCCTTGATGCGCTCGGCGACCTGGTTGCGCGCGGTGACGATGACGATCGGCACGTCGGAGCGCCCGCGGATGCGGCGGCAGAGGTCGATGCCGTCGACATCCGGCAGCCCGAGATCGAGCAGCACGACCTCGGTGTCGGCATCCAGGTGTTCCAGCGCCGCGTTCCCATCGGCCGCGTGCACGGTGGCATAGCCCGAGCGCGCGAGGAAGGCCTGCAAGGCCCCCGCCACCCGCTCGTCGTCCTCGACGATCAGAATCCTCATCTCCCCGCGCCCCGCCTCACCCGGTCAGCCGGCCGGAGCCGCGCGTTGGGCGAACGCGCTCTCGTACAGGCACACGCTCGCCGCGGTGGCCAGGTTCAGCGACTCCGCGCGCCCGAAGATCGGCAGCCGGAGCACCCGGTCGGCCCTGGTCAGAGCCTCGTCCTCGAGTCCGCGCGCCTCGTTGCCGAACAGCCACGCGGTCGGCTCGCCGAGGACGCCGTCGGCGCGTGCGGCGAGGAGGTCGTCCCCCTTCACATCCGCCGCGAGGATCTGCATTCCCGCCTCGTGCGCACGCCGGACGACCTCGTCGAGCTCGCCGCCCACCGAGACCGGGAGGTGGAAGAGCGAGCCGGTCGTCGCCCGAACCACCTTGGGGTTGTACGGGTCGACGGTGCGGCCGGTCAGCACCACCGCGTCGGCGCCCGCCGCGTCCGCCGCGCGGATGATCGTGCCCAGGTTGCCGGGGTCGCGCACCTCCTCGCAGATCGCGATGAGGCGCGGCGTGCCGTCGAAGATCTCGCGGACCGAGGTCGGCGTCTGGCGGACCACCGCGACGAGTCCCTGGGGCGTCACCGTGTCGGCCATCGCGTTGAGCACGTCCTCGCTCACGTACTCGACCTCGACGTCGGCGTCCGCCGCCTTCGCGCGGATGTCCGCGTGCTTCTCCCAGCCGTGCGGAGTCGCGAAGAGCTCGACGATCGCCTCCGGGCGGTACGTCAGCGCCTCGCGGACGGACTGCGGACCTTCCAGCAGGAAAAGACCGGTCTCGGTGCGGGCGCTGCGCTTGGTCAGCTTGGCGACGGCACGGACTCGGGGGGAACGGGGGTTCTCCAGCACGAACTCAGTCTACGGTCAGCCCGACACCGTCCGGATACGCGGAACGGGCGCCTTCCCGGAGGAAGACGCCCGTTCGGAAGCGAGATGCTTACGCCGCCGACTTGGGCGCGTTGACGTCGGAAGGCAGAGCCTTCTTCGCCGTCTCGACCAGCGTCGCGAACGTCGCGGCGTCGTTCACCGCGAGGTCGGCGAGCATGCGACGGTCGACCGTGACACCCGCGAGGCCCAGCCCCTGGATGAAGCGGTTGTACGTCATGCCGTTCTGGCGGGCCGCAGCGTTGATGCGCTGGATCCACAGACGACGGAAGTCGCCCTTGCGCTTGCGGCGGTCCCGGTACGAGTAGACCAGGGAGTGGATGACCTGCTCCTTGGCCTTCCGGTAGAGGCGCGAACGCTGACCGCGGTAGCCGGAGGCGCGCTCGAGGATGACCCGACGCTTCTTGTGGGCGTTGACCGCCCGCTTGACTCTTGCCATTTTCCTGTGTTCCTATCCTGCGATCGGGCGCGTCAGCGACCGAGAAGCTTCTTCGCGACCTTGAAGTCCGCCTTCGCGAGCACCTGGTCCTGGTTCAGACGACGGGTGCGACGGCTCGACTTGTGCTCGAGGTTGTGGCGCATCCCGGCCTGCTGCTTCTTCAGCTTGCCGCTGCCGGTGATCTTGAAGCGCTTCTTAGCACCCGAGTGGGTCTTCTGCTTCGGCATCTTCTCTTCCTTCGTATGGCGCCTTCTCAGGCGACGGTGTCAACCCGCGGTGCGGGAGTTCTGGGGGCGGACCTACTCCGCCTTGGCGTCCGCGGAGGCGTCCGCGTCGTTCTTCGCGTCGCGCGCGGCCTGCTTGTTCGCGGCGCGCACGGCGTTCTGCTCCTGCTTCGCCTCGGACTTGCTCTTGTGCGGCGCGACGACCATCACCATGTTGCGGCCGTCGATGGTCGGGTTCGACTCGACCGTGCCGAACTCGGCGACGTCCTCGGCGAACTTGCGCAGCAGACGGACACCCTGCTCCGGGCGCGACTGCTCGCGACCGCGGAAGAGGATCATGGCCTTGACCTTGTCGCCGGCCTTGAGGAAGCCCTCGGCGCGCTTGAGCTTCGTCGTGTAGTCGTGCGCCTCGATCTTCAGACGGAAGCGGACTTCCTTGAGGATCGTGTTCGCCTGGTTGCGACGCGCTTCCTTTTCCTTCTGCGCGGCCTCGTACTTGAACTTGCCGTAGTCCATGATCTTGACGACGGGCGGCTTCGAGTTCGGGGCGACCTCGACGAGGTCGAGATCGGCTTCCTGGGCGAGACGCAGCGCTGCCTCGATGCGGACAACGCCGATCTGCTCACCCGCGGGGCCGACGAGGCGGACCTCGGGGACGCGGATGCGCTCATTGGTACGGGGATCGCTGATGCGGAGCTCCTTAGACGATGTGATTCGGCCACCGCGATGCTGTCTGCATCCCGGGCGAAATCGGAGTCGTCCCCCACCCACCGGCTCTCAGACGCCGGCTCCGCACCCTGTCTACCGGTCCTCTCGTGACGAGCGGAGCCGGCGGAGTGCAAGACCCGGTAGCCTGGAACGGCAAGCGCGGGTGGGAAGTGAATCCTCTTTCGTTCCGGAGCACGACGCTCCGGAGCCCGCCAAAGTCTAACAGAAAGCAAGGCGAAGTGACGAACCAGGCATCGGACGAGGCGGCCCGCGAGCGCGAGGAGCGATGGGCTCGGCAGGAGGAGGCAGCCTCCTCGGCCGTCCGTGACATCGCCGACGTCCCGGCCGTCGAGGTGATCACCACCGCCGCCGTGCACCTCATGAGCGCGGCGGCCGTGAAGCTCGGCCTCGCGGACGACCCGGACGCCGCGGCCCAGCTCGACCTGGACGAGGCGCGCAAGCTCATCAATGCCCTCGCGGGGCTCATCACCGCCGGCGCCCCGGAGATCAGCGACATGCACGCCCGGTCGCTGCGAGACGGCCTCCGGTCGCTGCAGCTCGCCTTCCGCGAGGCCTCGACGATCCCCGACCCGATCGGCAAGGGGCCGGGCGAGAAGTGGACCGGCCCGGTCACCTGACCCGGCCGACGCTCCGCCTCAGATGCTGCGGCGGAGCTTGACCGTCAGCGAGTCGGCGAGGACGGCGATCCGGTCGTCCGCCGCCCAGCGCTGAGCGAGCCGTGCGAGAACGGCATCCAGGACCTCTCGCTCCAACCCGTCGACGAGCTCCAGGACCACGATGAGCTCCGGTCCGCGGAGGCGCGCGTCCGGGTCACCCGGCGCGACGGAGACGTCGATCACGGCGAGCTCGTGGGCGATGCTCTCCCGGAGGGCGGTGACGACCTCGGGAGAGAGGTAGCTCGGCTCCCACGCGTGTCCCTGCGCCACGGCCCAGACGGCGGGGCGGCGGATCACGAACTCGGTGTCGGACGTGGGGTCCAGCACGATGAGATCGGTGTCCTCCGACGACGCGGCCAGGGCCGCACGGACGGCCTCGACCGGGATGGGACGCGCCGACGGGTCCCAGCGCTGCATCGTCTCGACCGAGGAGAACACCGGCTGGACGCGGCGCCCGTCCGGTGCGGCCACGGTGACGATCGAGAGCTCCTGCGTCTTGTCCACCGCGAGACCGCTGGGCGCCACGCCCTCCTCGCCCTTCTCCGCTATCAGGGGCACGAGCACCCGGGCGGAGCGGAACGCGTCGACGACCTCGGCCTGACTCCCCTCGCCCGCACGGAAGCGGTGCAGCGCGGCGAGCAGAGCGGGGTCCGCCGAGCCGTCGTCGGCCGCGTGCGGATTCGACTCGAAGCTGCGCCCCTCCCAGGGGACGCCGGCGGAATCGGCCCGGTTGTGCGACTCCGGATCGCAGGCGTGCGGATCAGTCTCCGGCGACATCCAGGGCCTCCGCGAGCGTGAAGGCGCCCGCGTACAGAGCCTTCCCGACGATGGCGCCCTCGACGCCCAGGGGCACGAGGTCGCGCAGCGCGGCGATGTCGTCGAGGTTCGAGATGCCGCCGGACGCGACGACCGGCTTCGGCGTGCGCGAGGTCACCTCGCGCAGGAGTTCCAGGTTCGGGCCGCGCAGCGTGCCGTCCTTGGTCACGTCGGTGACGACGTAACGGCTGCAGCCGGCGTCCTCGAGGCGCTCGAGCACCTCCCACAGGTCGCCGCCCTCCTTCGTCCAGCCGCGCGCCGCGAGGGTCGTGCCGCGGACGTCGAGGCCGACGGCGATCGCCTCGCCGAAGCGGCTGATCACGTCGGCCGCCCACTCGGGGTTCTCCAGAGCGGCGGTGCCGAGGTTGATGCGGGCGGCGCCGCTCTCCAGAGCGGCCTCCAGGCTCGCATCGTCCCGGATGCCGCCGGAGAGCTCGACGTTGACGTTCTTGAACTGCTTGATGACCTTGCGCAGGATCGGCGCGTTGCTGCCGCGTCCGAACGCCGCGTCGAGGTCGACGAGGTGGATCCAGGAGGCCCCCTGCGACACCCACTCCCCTGCCGCGTCGAGCGGGTCGCCGTAGCTCGTCTCGGTCCCGGCCTCCCCCTGCGTGAGACGGACCGCCTTGCCGCCGGCGACATCGACCGCGGGAAGGAGCGTGAGCGAGGGGGACTGCGCGAAGTCGTTCATGGGGTCCTTGGTTCGGGTGGGTCTGCGGCCCGAGCGGGCACGAGAGACGAGGGTAGTCCGCCGGGGGGCGCGGGACAAACCGCGTGACGCCGGGCGCCGACGCGGCTGGGGGTCAGAGGCTCTGCACCCAGTTCCGGAGCAGCTGGATGCCGGCGTCCCCGGACTTCTCCGGGTGGAACTGCGTCGCCGAGAGCGGGCCGTTCTCGACGGCCGCGAGGAAGGGGCCGCCGTAGGTCGCCCACGTGAGCACGGGCTGCGGGAACGGCGGGATCACGTCCAGCTCCCAGGACTGCGCGGCATAGGAGTGCACGAAGTAGAAGCGCTCCTGCTCGATGCCGCGGAACAGGACGGTGTCCTCCCCCGGCTCCACCGTGTTCCAGCCCATGTGCGGCAGGACCGGGGCGTCGAGCTCCGTCACAGCACCCGGCCACTCGCCGAGGCCCGCGGTGTCGTGCCCCCGCTCGACGCCGTGCTCGAACAGCACCTGCATGCCGACGCAGATGCCGAGTACCGGTCGGCCCCCCGCGAGACGACGGCCGATGATCTCGTCGCCGCCGTGGGCGTGCAGGGCGTCCCGCACAGCCTGGAAGGCGCCGACACCGGGCACGACGAACCCGTCGGCCTCCAGCGCCTCGGTGCGGTCGCGGGTCAGCACGGCATCGGCTCCCGCGGCGACGAGCGCCTTCACAGCGGAGTGGACGTTCCCGGACTCGTAGTCGAAGACGGCGACCCGCGGCGCGGCGCTCACAGCGCCCCCTTGGTCGACGGGATGCCGTCGACGAGAGGATCCAGGGCCTTCGCCTGGCGGAACGCTCGCGCGAACGCCTTGAACTCGGCCTCGGCGATGTGGTGCGGGTCGCGCCCGCTCAGCACCCGCACGTGCACGGTCAGCGCGGCGTTGAAGGTGATGGCCTCGAAGACGTGCCGCACGAGGGATCCCGTGAAGTGCCCGCCGATCAGGTGGTGCTCGAAGCCCGCGGGCTCCCCCTCGTGCACGAAGTAGGGGCGGCCGGAGATGTCGACGACCGCCTGCGCGAGCGCCTCGTCCAGGGGGACGAGGGCGTCGCCGTACCGGGAGATGCCGGACTTGTCTCCGAGGGCGGCCAGGATCGCCTGGCCGAGCACGATCGAGACGTCCTCCACGGTGTGGTGCGCGTCGATGTGGGTGTCCCCGGAGGCCCGCACGGTGAGATCCGTCAGCGAGTGCTTGGCGAACGCCGTGAGCATGTGGTCGAAGAACGGCACCGAGGTGTCGATACGGCTCGCACCGGTGCCGTCGAGGTTCAGCTCGACCTCGACGGTGGACTCCGACGTGCTGCGCACGCGGCTCGCGGTGCGTGCGGTGGGCGCGGGGATGGTCATGATGCCGATCCTATCGAGGCCAGGGCGTCCAGGAACGCCGTCGTCTCCGCCTCCGTGCCGGCGCTCACCCGCAGGTGGCCGGGGATGCCGACGTCGCGGACGAGCACACCGCGGTCGTACAGCTGCTGCCACGTCGCCTGCGGATCCGCGACGCCGCCGAACAGCACGAAGTTGGACCACGAGAGGTGCGGGGTGTACCCGAGGGCTTCGAGCGTCGCCGTGATGCGGTCCCGCTGCTCCACGATCTCCTGCACCATGCCGAGCATGACGTCGGCGTTGCGGAGGGCGGCGACCGCGGCGGCCTGCGTCAGAGCGCTGAGGTGGTACGGCAGTCGCACGAGCCGGAGCGCGTCGATGAACGCCGGGTCGGCCGCGAGGTAGCCGACGCGGGCGCCGGCGAAGGCGAAGGCCTTGCTCATCGTTCGGGAGACGGCGAGGCGCGGCCGTCCTTCCAGGAGGGTGAGGGCCGACGCCGCATCCCGTGGCGCGAACTCCTGGTAGGCCTCGTCGACGATCACGACGCCGCGGGCCGCCTCGTAGACGGCCTCCACGACGTCGAGCCCCAGCGGGGTGCCGGTCGGGTTGTTCGGCGAGCAGAGGATCACGATGTCGGGGTCGGCCGCGCGCACCTGCTGCGCCGCCTCCTCCGGGGTGACCGTGTAGTCGGGCTGACGGGTGCCCGCGATCCAGGACGCGCCCGTCCCCTTCGCGATGAGCGGGTACATGGAGTACGTGGGCGCGAATCCGAAGGCCGTGCGTCCCGGCCCGCCGAACGCCTGGAAGATGTGCTGCAGCACCTCGTTGGACCCGTTGCCCGCCCAGATCTGCTCCGGCGTGAGGCCGTGACCCAGGTAGTCGGCGAACGCCTCCCGCAGCGTCGTGAACTCGCGGTCCGGGTACCGGTTCACGTCTCGGATCGCCACGGCGATGTCATCGAGGATGTCGCTCGCGACCTCGTCGGGAACCGGATGCGTGTTCTCGTTGACGTTCAGCGCCACCGGCAGCGGGGCCTGCGGCGCTCCGTACGGGGTGAGTCCGCGCAGATCGTCGCGGAGCGGGAGATCGTTGAGGGAGAAGGTCACCCTTCCCATCTTAAGAGGAGCAGGGAGAGCCGAGGTCATCGTGACGATTCGGCCGGGAGGACTCGGCGTCAGTCGGTGTACCGCGCCGGCAGTGCGAGCTCCTGGCCGACCTGGAGCTCCCCGCCGCGCAGCAGGTTCATGCGGGTGATCTCACCGATGACATCCCGCGGGTCGGCCTCGGGAGCGATGCTGCTCGCGATCGACCATAGGGTGTCGCCGGGCATGACCGTGACGGTCTCGACGGAGACGGCCGGCGCATCCGCGCCGGAGGCGGTCGCGCTGCCTCCGCTGAGGGCGGCGAAGGCGATGCCCGCCACGAGCGGGACGGACGCGAGCGCGAGCAGAGTGCGACGGCCGCGTGCCGTGATCCGCAGCCGGGTGGCCGGACGGGCCGATGCCGGGAGGGCGGTCGCGGTGCTGAGGCTGATGCTGCTCATGTCTGCTCCTTACTGTCCCGGTGCCGGAGCCCGGGGAGGTTGGCGTAGCTTTCGCATCCGCGCCTCGGCCGGGAGCCGTGGATGCGAAGCTACGTTCCGAAGATATCTTCGAGTTCGAATATCTGTCAAGCTGTCTTCGAAACCACGCCCCGCGAATCAGCCGACACGCTCGAACAGATCTTCCAGATCGGCGCTTTTCTCGGATACGGTTTCGATAAGGACACCCCACCACGGGCCACCGACATTCGAAGCGGCACGTCGGATCACGCAGTGAAGGAGCACCATGAGCGACACCTCAGCCCTCGAGTCCGAGGCGCCGCGCACCCGCCGTCGCAAGAGCCTCAGCCCGAAGCAGATGGCGATCCTCGAGGTCATCCAGGCCTCGATCGCGCAGAACGGCTATCCGCCGAGCATGCGCGAGATCGGCGACGCCGTCGGGCTCAAGTCGCTGTCCAGCGTCACCCACCAGCTCGGTCAGCTCGAGCTCAGCGGCTACCTGCGTCGCGACCCGGGCAAGACGCGTGCCATGGAGGTCCTCATCGACCTTCCCGGCACGGGCGCGGAGAACCCGGCGGACGTGGCGACCCCCGTGGGCGATGCCGCCCTGGTCCCGCTGGTGGGGCGTATCGCCGCGGGCGTGCCGATCACGGCGGACCAGCAGGTCGAGGAGATCTTCCCGCTCCCCCGGCAGCTCGTCGGCAAGGGCGACCTGTTCATGCTCAAGGTCTCCGGGGAGTCGATGATCGACGCCGCCATCTGCGACGGCGACTGGGTCGTCGTGCGCTCGCAGAACACGGCGGAGAACGGCGAGATCGTGGCCGCCATGCTCGACGGCGAGGCCACCGTCAAGGTGCTCCGGCGTCGCGACGGCCACACGTGGCTGCTCCCCCGCAACTCCGCGTTCGAGCCGATCCTGGGCGACGAGGCGGTCGTGCTCGGCAAGGTCGTCGCGGTCATGCGCGCCGTCTGAGTCACCGCATCGTCGGTGAGACGAGAACGAAGGCCCTCCCGGGCGCACCGGGAGGGCCTTCGTGTGTCCGGGGACGACCGCGTCAGGCGGTGACCACCACGTCTTCGCGCACGCGCCGCGTGGCCTCGACGATGTTCCGCAGCGACGCCGTGGTCTCGGCGTATCCGCGGGTCTTCAGACCGCAGTCCGGGTTCACCCAGAGCTGACGGAGGGGGATCTCCTCCACCGCACGCCGCAGCAGGGACTCGACCTCCTCCACGGTGGGCACGCGCGGCGAGTGGATGTCGTACACGCCGGGGCCGATGCCGTGGTCGAAGCCCACCTCGGCGATGTCCGCGACGACCTCCATGCGGCTCCGGGCCGCCTCGATGGACGTGACGTCCGCGTCGAGCGCACGGATCGCGTCGATCACGACGCCGAACTCCGAGTAACAGAGGTGGGTGTGCACCTGGGTCGCCGCCGCAGCGCCGCCCGTGGCCAGACGGAACGAGGCGACGGACCAGTCGAGGTACGCCGGCTGGTCGGCCTGCTTCAGCGGGAGCAGCTCCCGGAGCGCCGGCTCGTCGACCTGGATCACCTGGATGCCCGCGGCCTCCAGGTCGGCGATCTCATCGCGGAGCGCGAGCGCCACCTGGTTCGCCGTCTCCCCCAGCGGCTGGTCGTCGCGGACGAAGGACCACGCGAGGATCGTGACGGGGCCCGTGAGCATCCCCTTCATGTGCTTCGCCGTGAGCGACTGCGCGTACGCCGACCAGCCGACCGTGATGGGCGCGGGACGCGAGACGTCTCCCCAGAGGATCGATGGGCGCGTGGCTCGCGAGCCGTACGACTGCACCCATCCGTGCTGCGTGACCGCGAAGCCGTCGAGGTTCTCCGCGAAGTACTGCACCATGTCGTTGCGCTCCGGCTCACCGTGCACGAGGACGTCGAGACCGAGGTCCTCCTGCAGGGAGACGACCGCGGCGACCTCACGGCGCAGGAACTCCTCGTAGTCGTCCTCGGGGATCTCGCCGCGGAGGAACTGGGCGCGGGCGCGGCGGATGTCGCCGGTCTGCGGGAAGGAGCCGATCGTCGTCAGGGGCAGCGCCGGCAGGCCGAGGGCGTTCTGCGCCTCCTCCCGCTCCTGGTACGGGGCACGGGCGAAGTCGGCGTCGCTCAGCGCACGGGAACGCACCGCACCGTCGCGCACACCGGGAGCGGTCAGGCGGTCCTGCAGCGCAGCAGTCGCGGCGTCCAGCTCGGCCCCGATCGCCGTGCGCCCTTCGGACAGGCCGCGGGCGAGGGTCACGATCTGCTGCACCTTCTGATCCGCGAAGGCGAGCCAGGACACCAGGCGCGCGTCCAGCGCCGTCTCGTCCTCCACGTCGTGCGGCACGTGCAGCAGCGAGGTCGAGGTCGATGCCGCTACCGGGGCCCCGAGCGCGCGGAGCGCCTCCAGAGAGTCGAACGCCGCGGAGAGGTCGCCGCGCCAGATGTTGTGACCGTCGATCACACCGCCGACGAGGGTCTTGCCCTCGAGGCCCGGCACCGCGTCGGGCACGGTGCCGCGCACGAGATCCACGGCGATGGCCTCGACGGGGGCGGCGGCCACGGTCGCGAACGTCGCGCCGAGGCTCGCGTACGGGGCCGCGACGAGGATCGAGGGACGCTCTTCGGCGTTCCCGAGCACCGCGAGCGCGCGCTCCGCGGCGGAGGCGAGCTGTGCGGTCGTGGCCGGCAGGGACTCGCTCACGAGGGCTGGCTCGTCGAGCTGCACCCACTCGGCGCCCGCGGCGCGCAGACGGGCGAGCAGATCGACGTAGACCGGCAGGACGTCCTCCAGCCGCGAGAGCGGCTCGAAGCCCTCCGGCGCGTCGTCCGACGCCTTCGCGAGCGCCAGCAGCGTGACCGGTCCGACGACCACGGGACGCGTGACGAAGCCGGCGGCGACGGCCTCGGCGACCTCGCGCACCAGGCGGTCGCTGGCGAGGGTGAACACCGTCTCCGGACCGATCTCCGGCACGAGGTAGTGGTAGTTCGAGTCGAACCACTTCGTCATCTCCAGCGGCGCCCGCTCGCCCTCACCGCGGGCAACGGTGAACAGGGCGGAGAGGCCGATCGACCCGTCGGCCTCGCGGAGGTCGTCGAAGCGGGCAGGGATCGCGCCGACCGTGACGGCGGCGTCGAGGACCTGGTCGTAGAAGGAGAAGGAGTCCGGGATGGACGAGTCCGTGCGGCCGAGGCCGAGCCCCGCCAGGCGCTCGCGGGTCGCCGCGCGCAGGTCCGCGGCCGTCCGCTCCAGCTCCTGCTCGTTGATGCGGCCGGCCCAGAACGCCTCGACGGCCTTCTTGAGCTCGCGGCGACGGCCGATGCGGGGGTAGCCGAGGATGGTGCCCTCGGGGAATGCGGTCATGGTGTTTCCTTTCGGCGGGGACTAGTGCCGGAGCGCCGGGACGATGCC
The DNA here is from genome assembly GCF_002114135.1 of Microbacterium sp. LEMMJ01. Lineage (NCBI taxonomy): Bacteria > Bacillati > Actinomycetota > Actinomycetes > Micrococcales > Microbacteriaceae > Microbacterium > Microbacterium sp. LEMMJ01. The sequence continues at coordinate 29,423 of NZ_NCTV01000007.1, read as the reverse complement.
GGCTTCGGCGAGGACGGTCAAGACGGTCTCGTGCTGGTTGAAGGCGTACAGATGCACGCCGGGGGCCCCGCCGGCGACGACGTCGGCGGCGAGGCGCGCGGCCCAGGAGATCCCGATCTCCCGGCGCCCTTCGGCGGTCGGCTCGACATCGAGGGCGATCGCGAGCTCGCTGGGCAGGTCCTCCCCGGTCAGCTCCAGCACCCGGGCGAGCCGGGCCGGCGACGTGATCGGCATGATGCCGGGGAGGATCGGGATGGTGACGCCTCCGGCGCGGGCGCGCTCCACGAAGGCGAGGTAGTCATCGGGGTGGAAGAAGAGCTGCGTGATGGCGAAGGTCGCCCCCGCAGCCTGCTTGGCGAGCAGCGCCTCGACATCCTGCGTGCGGTGCGTGGCCCGGGGGTGCCCCTTCGGGAACGCGGCGACCGCGATGTCGACCTTCTGCCGCGGGGCGACGAGTGCGGCCCCGGGGAGACCGGGGACCGGAGACTCCTGGTACGGCGCGCGCTCGGCCTGGACGCGATCGATGAGCTGCACGAGCTGGGCGGCGCTCTCCAGGTCGCCCAGGAACGGCTCGCTCTGCCCCGCGGGTGGGTCTCCGCGCAGGGCGAGGAAGCGGAGGATCCCGGCGTCGAGGAACTCCCGGATGAGCGCGGTGGCTCCGGCGTAGGTGTTGCCGACGCAGGTGAGGTGAGCGAGGGGTTCGACGTCGGTGTGCTCCCGGATGAATCGCAGCACATCGAGCGAGCGGCCACCGGTCGAGCCGCCGGCGCCGTAGGTCACCGACAGGAACTCCGGGCCGGCCGCGGCGAGACGACGGACGGTCTCGTGCAGGGCCTCCTGGCTCGACTCCGAGCGCGGCGGGTAGAGCTCGAAGGAGAACGGCACGCGGGAGGCGCGGGAGGCGTCGAACGTGGAAGACATCTTCTCTCCAGGGGACAGGGGCCGGGGTCCGCGCACGACGAAGAGCACGTCGTTCGCGGGCGGGTGCCGGGCTCGGCTGTCGCTCCACGCCCGGGATGAACCGGGCGTTTCCAGAAACCTAGAACACGCCCTCGGCCCGCCGCACGAGTGTGACGTCGTGTGTCACCGCCCGTAGGCTCGAGGCATGTCCTCACCGTTCGGCTCCTGGTCCTCCCCCTTCACCGCCGCAGCCGTCGCAGGAGCGGCACCGCGCATCGACGGGGCCCGCTTCGTGGGCGACGAGGTGTGGTGGGCCGAGTCCGTGCCCGCCGAGGGCGGACGCGTCACGGTGCGCAGCTCGACAGGAGCGGAGATCCTCCCGCCCCCCTGGAACGCCCGCTCTCGCGTACACGAGTACGGGGGCGGTGCCTGGACGGTCGACGACGACACCCTGTACTTCGTCTCCGGCGCAGACCAGCGCGTGCACCGGATGGATCGGGGTGCCGAGCCGCGCCCCCTCACCGCCGCCGGCCCTGCGTACGGCGGGCTGCGCATGCAGAGCGGCCGGCTGCTGGCCGTGCGGGAAGACCTCTCGACCGACCCGCACCGCCGCGCGATCGTGGAGATCCCCGTTGACGGCTCAGCCGCCGAGGACGCCTCCGCGATCCGGGTGACCGTCGAGGGTCCCGGCTTCTTCGCCCATCCCGCGCTCTCGCCCGACGGCAGCCGCGTCGCCTGGGTCGAATGGCAGGCGGACACCATGCCCTGGGAGAGCGCCACGCTCGCGATCGGATCGGCGGCCGGCGGGACGATCACCCGGGTCCCCACCTCCGCCGCCCTGCAGCCGGAATGGATCGGCGACGACACGCTCGTGTTCGCCGACGACGGCTCGGGACGCTGGCAGCTCCAGCACCTCGCGCTCGACGGCGTCCAGCCCGGTGCCTCCCGCCCGCTCACCTCATCCGACGCGGACACCGGCTACGGCCTGTGGGTGCTCGGCAACCGCTGGTTCCAGCCGCTGGCGGACGGCCGCCTCGTGGCCGTCCGCACCGACGGCCGCGACGAGGTGCAGCTCGTGTCCCCGGGCGGCGAGACGCGCGCGATCGCGGTCCCGGCCGACGGGCATCTCAGTGTGGACGACGTCTCCGGCTCCCGCGTGCTGCTCAGCGGAGACGGCTCGCGCGTGACCTCCGGCATCTGGTGCCTCGACGTCGACAGCGGGGTCGTCGAGACCGTCACCGGCGGCGCTGCGGTCGACGAGGACTGGATGCCGGCGGCCCAGCAGCTCGTCGTCGAGGGGGCGCACGGCCCCGTGCACGCCTTCGCCTATCCGCCCGCCGCGCCCGGAGAGCCCCGCGGCGCCGACGGCGAGCTCCCGCCCTACATCGTGCTCGTGCACGGCGGGCCCACCGCCCATGTCACGGGAGCGGCCTCCGCCTCGATCGCCTTCTTCACGAGCCGGGGAATCGGGGTCCTCGACGTGAACTACGGCGGGTCCACCGGTTACGGTCGGGCGTACCGCGACCGCCTGCAGGGACAGTGGGGCGTCGTGGACGTGGACGACGTGATCGCGGCCGCCCGCGGGCTCGCCGACGCCGGGCTCGCCGATCCCGCGCGCATCGCCATCCGCGGCGGCTCGGCGGGCGGCTGGACGGTGCTCTCGGCGCTCGTGCGGGGTGGCACGTTCGCCGCGGGCATCAGCCGCTACGGCGTCGCGGATCTGCGGATGCTCGCCGCCGAGACCCACGACTTCGAGGCGTCGTACCTCGACGGCCTCGTCGGTCCGCTCCCCGCCGCCGAGGACGTGTACATCGAGCGCTCGCCTCTGACCCACGCCGACCGCATCGACGTGCCGGTGCTGCTGCTGCAGGGCGGGGAGGACCGTGTCGTGCCGCCGTCCCAGTCGGAGGCCATCCGCGACGCGCTGGCGGCGAACGGCATCGACCACGAGTACGTGCTGTACCCGGGCGAGGGTCACGGGTTCCGCAGCGCGGAGACCATCGTCGACGCGCTGGAACGCGAGCTCGCGTTCCTCGGCCGGGTGTTCGGCTTCACGCCGAGCCTCTGAGCGCGGGCGGCTACTCGCCCACCCGGTTGCGTAGCCGCATCGCCCGCTCGGCCTCACGGGTGTCCTGGCGTTCGCGGAGGGTCTGACGCTTGTCGTACTCGCGCTTGCCCTTCGCGAGCGCGATCTCGACCTTGGCGCGACCGTCCGAGAAATACAGCTTGAGCGGGATGAGCGTGTATCCGCCCGCGGAGACGGCGTGGGCGAGCTTCGCGATCTCCTCCCGGTGCAGGAGGAGCTTGCGGATGCGCTTGGCCGAGTGGTTCGTCCAGTGCCCCTGCGAGTACTCCGGGATGTGCACGGCGTCGAGGAAGACCTCGTTGCCCTTCACGAACGCGTACCCGTCGCTGAGGTTCGCGCGCCCCTGACGGAGCGACTTCACCTCGGTGCCGGTGAGCACCATCCCCGCCTCGTACGACTTCTCGATGTTGTAGTCGTGACGCGCGCGACGATTGGTCGCGATGACCTTCTCCCCGCGTTCCCTGGGCATGATGATCTCCTGTGCTGTGGTGCCGTGGACGGCTCGGCAGCGGATCGGCCGAGCAGCCTTTCAGGGTATCAGGTGCGCAGCCACCGTCGGATCGCGAAGCCCGCCGACAGGGCCGCGAGGACCACGCCGATCCCGACGAGGACCGGGACGACGAGCGCCGCATCCTGCATGGTCACCCAGGTGGTGATGAAGGGCACGCGGCCGCGCAGGTAGCCGTTCACGCCGAAGTGCATTCCCGCGACGACGGCGGCACTGGCGAGGGCGGAGCCCAGCAGCGCGGCGAACACGCCCTCCAGCACGAACGGGGTCTGGATGAAGCGGTTCGACGCGCCCACGAGGCGCATGATGCCGATCTCCTTGCGCCGCGCGTAGGCCGACAACCGGATCGTCGTGCCGATCAGCAGCGTCGCGGCGATGAGCATGAGCACGGCGATGCCGACGGCGATGTAGGTGGCCACCGTGAGCGCGGAGAACAGCGGTTCGAGGTATTGGAGCTGGTCCTGGACCTGCTCCACTCCGGCCTGGTCGCTGAACGCCTCGGCGAGCACCTGCGACTGGCCCGGGTCCTTCATGGTCACGAAGAAGACCTCGAACGCCTGGTCGGGCGAGAGCACGCTGGCCTGCTCCTCCCCCACCTGCTCGACGAGCTTGGCGTACGTCTCCTCCTTCGTGTCGAAGGTCATGGAGCTGATGAGCGGCGACAACGCGTCGCCCTCGAGCTGGGCGCGCACGGCGGCCACCTGCTCCTCGCTCGCCGCGCCGTCCACGCAGGTGTCCGACTCCGACACCGCGGAGCACATGTAGACGGCCACCTGGGCGCGCTCGGACCAGTACCCGCGCATGACGCCGATCTGGGACTGCATGAGGATCGCGGCGCCGACGAACGTCAGCGACACGAATGTGACGAGCACGACGGAGATCACCATCGAGATGTTGCGCCGCAGGCCGACGAGGGCCTCGGTCAGGATCAGGCCGATTCTCATGAGGTCGGGCCCACTTCCTCGTCGTCCTGGTCCGACAGGCCGAGGCGGTCCGCCACGCCGAGCTCGGCGACGTCCACCTCCGGGATCACGATCGGACGCGTCCCCGGCGCCCCGGGGGCGGGGCGCGCGGCGGCGGACGGCGGCGCGGCCGGGGGATGCACCACGTCCGGCGGTTCGACCACGCCGGGCTCCCGTGCGGGCTCCGGCGGCTCGACCACCTGCGGGGCCGGGTCGGCGGCGGGCTTGGTGACCGCGGGAGACGCGGCCGCGGCCCGGCGCTGGGCGTCCAGCTCCTCGGCCAGTGCGGCGCGCACCACGGAGAGGTCGGCGGTCTGGCGCTGCACCTCCTGCACGGCGGTGAGGGCGGCGGCGGCCGCGGCACCGCGGACCTCCTCCGGCACCAGGCGCGGGATGTTCGAGGTGTCGCCGTATCCGCCGTGCACCTCGTCGCGGACCATCTCGCCGTCGCGGAGCTCGATCACGCGGCGGCGCATCTGGTCGACGAAGCCGGCCTCGTGCGTGGCCATGAGCACCGTCGTGCCGCCCGCGTTGATCCGGGCGAGCAGCTGCATGATGTCGACGGAGGTCGCGGGGTCGAGGTTTCCGGTGGGCTCGTCGGCCAGCAGCACCTGCGGACGGTTGACGAGCGCCCTGGCGATCGCGACGCGCTGCTGCTCCCCGCCGGAGAGCTCGTGCGGCATGCGCTTCTCCTTGCCGTCGAGTCCGACGAGAGCGAGCGCCTCGGGAACGGCCTGCTGGATGAAGCCGCGGGACGAGCCGGTGACCTGCAGCGTGAAGGCGACGTTCTGATAGACCGTCTTGGACGGCAGCAGCCGGAAGTCCTGGAACACCGAGCCGATGTGCCGACGGAAGTACGGCACCTTCCGGTTCGCGAGCGCCCGCAGGTCGCGGCCGAGGACGGCCACCCGACCGCTCGTCGGCACGTCCTCGCGGAGGATGAGGCGCAGACAGGAGGACTTGCCGGACCCGGAGGCACCGACGAGGAAGACGAACTCCCCGCGCTGCACCTCGAAGTCGACACCGGACAGGGCGGGCTTCGACGTCCCGCGGTAGCGTTTCGTGACGTTCTCGAACCGAATCATGGCGAATCGAGCCTAAGCGCGCCACCGCCTCCGGCTCGGCACGACACCCCGCCGCGCAGCACGCCGCCCTGCGATTCCTCCGCCCCCCGGCCCCACCGGCGTCGTCGCCCGCTGCTATACATGGAGTGTCGATTCGCGTGCCCCACGCGAGCGCACACACGGAGGGGATCCCCATGACGACACCTGCTGGTTGGTACGACGACGGCTCCGGGCGCCTGCGCTGGTGGGACGGCCAGCAGTGGACCGAGCACTTCGCGCCGGAGACGACGGCGACAGGCGACACCACCGCGACGGCGACCGAGGACACCACCGCGACGGCGACCGAAGACGCGGGCGCGGAGGGCACCCCGGCGGGGAGCCCCGCCGCGGCGACCGACGATGGCGCTCCCCTCGGACAGGAGCCGACGGCGTCGGCGGAGACCGTCGCTCCGGAGCCCGTCGCCGCTGAGCGCGAGATCGCTCCGGACGAGCCCGCGACCGAGTTCATCGTCGCGCCTGAGCCGGCACAGGACTGGACCGCACCGACCAGCGGCGCGCACGACCTCCCCGGCGCGGCGCCGATCGTCCCGCCGGCCGGTGCCGGTCAGGACGCGTACCAGGGCCAGGGCGGCTACCCGGCACCGGGCGCGTACCCGGGTGCGCAGGGCGCCGGCGGATACCCGGGCCAGGCACCGGGCGCTCAGGGAACGTATCCGGGGCAGGGGGCGTATCCCGGCCAGGGCGCGTACCCCGGTCAGGGCGCGTACCCCGGTCAGGGCGCGTACCCCGGTCAGGCGCCGGCTCCCGCGGCGCCGAAGAAGGTCTCGGTGCTCGGACTCGTCGGCCTCGGGCTCGCCGCGCTCGGCCTCCTCCTCGCGTTCATCCCCGTGACGCTGCCGTTCGCCTGGTTCCTCCTGGCGGCCGGATTCATCGTCTCGCTCATCTCCCTTTTCCTGAAGGGCACCAAGTGGCCGGGGATCACGGGGCTCGGGGTGTCGGTGCTCGGCGGCATCGTCGCGATCGTCGTGAGCATCTTCTTCGTGCTGGCCGTCGCGAACACCGTGCGTCCGGTCACGCTTCCCGACTACGACGAGGGCACGACTCAGAGCCCGGCGCCGGAGACCGACGGCACCGGCGACGCGGGTACGGGTGAGGTCGCCGAGGGCACGCTGGGAGAGCCGGTCACCGTGCCGCAGCTCGAGGGCACGGCCGAGGTCACCATCCGTTCCGCCACGTTCGGCCCGACCAACGGCACGGATTTCGAGCCCGCGAACGGCGGCTACCTGGTGATCGATGTCGCCTGGGAGACGCTCGACGGGACGACCTACGTCAACCCGCTCTACTTCTCCGTCGAGACCGCAGACGGCGCCGAGGGCGACTACGACATCTTCGGCGAGGCGACGCTGGAGTCCAGCGAGCAGGACGCCGGTTCCACGGCGGAGGGCACCGTCTCGTTCGACGTCGCCGAGAGCCCGTCCTACGTGGTCGTCATCACGGACGAGATGCTGCAGGAGGTCGCGCGCGTGACCGTCGAGGCGTCGGCTCGCTGACCCGTCCGCACCGCACGACGAAGGCCCCGGGAGCTCCCGGGGCCTTCGTCGTAGGGGTCAGTCCTCGTCTTTGCGCTTGCGCCAGCGGATGCCCGCCGAGATGAAGTCGTCGAGGTCGCCGTCGAACACGGCGGCGGGGTTGCCGGACTCCTGGCCCGTACGGAGGTCTTTCACGAGCTGCTGTCCGTAGAGGAAGTAGGAGCGCATCTGATCGCCCCAGCTCGCGGTGATGTTGCCCGCGAGTTCCTTCTTCTTGGCGGCCTCCTGCTCCTTCTGCAGCAGGAGGAGGCGGTTCTGCAGCACGCGCATGGCCGCGGCGCGGTTCTGGATCTGCGACTTCTCGTTCTGCATCGACACGACGATGCCGGTCGGGAGGTGCGTGATGCGCACGGCGGAGTCGGTCGTGTTGACGGACTGGCCGCCGGGGCCGGAAGAGCGGAAGACGTCGACCCGGATGTCGCTCTCGGGGATGTCGACCTCGGTCGCCTCCTCCATGAGCGGGATGACCTCGACGGCGGCGAACGACGTCTGGCGCTTGTCCGCGGAGCCGAACGGGCTGATGCGGGCGAGGCGGTGCGTACCGGCCTCGACCGAGATCGTGCCGAAGGCGTAGGGCGCGTCGATCTCGAAGGTCGCCGACTTGATGCCCGCGCCCTCCGCGTACGAGGTGTCCATGACCTTCACGGGGTACTTGTGACGCTCCGCCCAGCGCAGGTACATGCGCATGAGCATCTCGGCGAAGTCGGTCGCGTCGTCGCCGCCGGCGCCGGAGCGGATGGTGACGATGGCGCTGCGCTCGTCGTACTCGCCGTCGAGCAGCGTCTGCACCTCGAGCTGGTTGATGAGGTCGGTGAGCGTCTGCAGCTCCTTGCGGGCCTCGATCGCCGACTCCTCGTCACCCATCTCGTTCGCCAGATCGACGAGCACCTCGAGGTCGTCGAGGCGCTGGGCGATGCCGGTGATGCGGGCGAGCTCCGACTGACGGTGGCTCAGCGCGCTGGTGACCTTCTGGGCGTTCTCGGTGTCGTCCCAGAGGTCGGGCGCGCCGGCCTCCTCGCTGAGACGCGCGATGTCCTCGCGGAGACGGTTGACATCGACGACCTCGCTGATGTCGCCGAAGGTGTGCCTGAGCGCCTGGATTTCGGCGGAGAGATCTAGTTCGAGCATGACACCTCAGCCTAACGTGCCGCCCGCGCGCGCGGGGACGGTGGTGTCCGGTCGTCCGCGCCGACCGGAGTAGCGTGAAGGGCGTGAGCAGTGCATCCACGGTCCTCCGCCAGTTCGGGCCGATGGTGTACCTGCCGACCGTCCTCTTCTCCCTCGGCGAAGGTGCAGTCATCCCGCTCATCCCGGTCATCGCCGCGTCCATGGGGGCCGACGTCGCCTTCGCCGCCCTCGTCGCCTCGGCGCTCGTGGTCGGTCAGCTGTGCGGCAATCTCCCGGCCGGCTGGGCCGTGGGGCGCATCGGCGAGCGCTTCACGATGGTGATCGCGGGCGTCATCGCCATCCTCGCCGCCGTCGGCATGGTGTTCGCGCCGTCGCTCGGGGTCCTCGCGGCGTCCGTGTTCCTCCTGGGCCTGTGCGCCGCGGCGTTCGGGCTCGCTCGGCACGCGTTCATGACCACGCGGGTGCCGCTGGCGTTCCGCGCCCGCTCGCTCTCCCTGCTCGGCGGCAGCTTCCGTCTGGGGATCTTCATCGGCCCGTTCGTCTCCGCGGGTCTCCTGCAGCTCTTCGGCACCGAGGCCGCGGCGATCTGGTTCTTCCTCGCCTGCCTCGTGGTCATGGTCGTGCTCGTGCTCTTCGGACCGGATCCCGAGAAGACGGTCGCCCCGCTGCGGACGACGATCCGGTTCGCGGAGGACAGCGGAGAGGCCGTGACCGGGTCGATCCCCACCGTCGAGCGGGCCGGGATCTTCCAGACCATGTGGCGGCAGCGCGGAGTGCTCGGTCGGCTCGGACTCGCCGCGGCCTCGCTGTCCGCGGTGCGGTCGGCACGGCAGGTCGTCCTCCCGCTGTGGGGGCTCTCCCTGGGCCTCGACGCGTCGACCATCGCTCTCGTCGTCGGCGTCTCCGGCGCCATCGACTTCGCCCTCTTCTACGCCAGCGGTCAGGTGATGGACCGCTTCGGCCGGCTCTGGGCGGCGATGCCCGCGATGGTGCTGATGGGCGCCGGGTTCCTCGCCCTGTCGGTCACGCACGACCTCGACTCCGCGGTGCTCTGGTTCGGCATGTTCGCCGCGGTCCTCGGCGTCGGCAACGGACTGTCGAGCGGCATCCTCCTCACTCTCGGCGCGGACGTCGCCCCGAAGCACGACCCGGCCGCGTTCCTCGGGTCGTGGCGCACCCTCACCGATGCCGGCGGCGCGGTCGCCCCGCTCCTCGTCTCGGGCATCACCGCGGTCGCGTCCCTGTCGTTCGCGGCGGGAGCCATGGGCCTGATCGGACTCGTCGGCGCCGCCGGGTTCCTCCGCTGGATCCCCCGGTTCGTGCCCCGCACGCCGCCGCGCACGCCGGACCCGGGCGACGACTGAGTACCCGGTCGCTCAGCGCAGCGCCGTCCGGCTCGTGGCCGTCGCCTGCAGCGGCACCCCGTCCGGCACGAACGGCGAGAGCAGCGGCGGGTGCCAGGTCGCCGCGACGGTGACGCGCGCGCTCACGCCATCCGGGGTGGACGCGTCGACGACGGTCGCCTCGAACCCCGCTCCGCGGACGAGCGGCACCGCCTGCTCGGCCACCCCCGCGTCAGTGAGCGTCGCGCGCGGCACCTCCCTCTCCACCTGCAGCGTGAAGCCGTCCGCTCCGGCGAGCGCCGCCGCATCCGCGAGCCCGTCCAGCCGCTTCTGGGCGATGTAGAGATCGGTGGCGCAGATGCACACGAAGAGCACCGCGAGCGCGAGGAGGAGGTAGCCGAGCACGAGCAGCAGCACGCTCCCCTCGTCGTCTCCCTTTCCGTGCCGCTTCAGGACCGGCACGCGTCGCCTCATCCCCCGCCCCATCGCCGAGACACCTTCTGCACCGATACGGCTTCCACGGGGACGGAGGTCGCCTGGTCGAGTCCGAGCACACCCGGCACGAGCGGCAGCGGCACCCGCGTCGAGACCGTGACGACCACGGTCGCTCCCGCCGCCGGACATGCCGAGGTCCGGGGACGACACGACACGGAGACGTCGACCGCTCCGCGATCGATGCCGTACTCCGCGACGACCCCGTCCAGCACCTCCTCCCCGCGGTCGGCCGCCGCCGCGATGTCGGGTGCCGAGGCGATGGCTCGTGCGGCCTGGCGCGCCGCAGCCTCGACGCCCAGCGACTGCTCCTGCACCGAGCCCACGGCGATCACGAGGTACAGCAGCGGCACGAGCATGATCACCCCGACGGCGATGAACTCCAGCGAGCTCGACCCCGCATCATCGCGCATCGAACGACTCCGCCGGTGCGTGGGCCTCCACCTGCAAGGCCGCAGGGACACCGACGAGCCCGAACACCGGGAGCGTCGTCCGGATGCGGACCTCGACGGTCTCCTGTCCGCCCCGCCGTGCCGAGGCCACCGTGATGTCGTCGGCATAGGAGGGGCCGACCGCACGACGGATGACCTCACGCGCCCGCTCCTCCCCTTCCGCCGCCGTCGTGTCCGCGAGAGCCGCGTAGTACGCCCCCTCGACCGCGGCGTCATGGACGACGTTGCGCACGTAGATCGCGAACGCCAGTTGCAGCACCGCGAGGGTGAGCGCGGTGAGCAGGGTGCCGACGAGGAGGAACTCCACCGGGTTCGATCCGCGGTCGTCGGTCACCCCCGCAGGCGCACGCATGTCAGAGCCCCGACACCCGCTGGATGGCCTGCTCGAAGAGGGAGGTGAGCGCGGGTCCGGCGACCGCCCAGATGAGCACGACGAGGCCCGCGGTCATCAGGGTCACGAGCACCCAGCCGGGCACGTCTCCCCGTTCGTCGTCGTGGAGGGCACGGAACATCGAGCGCGAACGAGAGATCATGCCGCCAGTGTGCATCGGAGACCCACCGCGGCGCGGACGTTATCCACAGGGGCGGCCTTCATGATCGTCTACCGGAAGCCGCGGGAGCGCAATAGGCTCCAGCTTCATGGAACCCAATCCCCTGCTGCCGTCGATTCCGGTGCTGATCGCGATCGTCGTCGGCGTGGTGGTCCTCGTCTCCGTCATCGTCATCGTCATCGGTGCCCGGAGGGCGAAGCGGCGGGGTTCTGTACCCCCGTCGCGCGAATCGCACAACCCCGGGTCCGGACACCACGACGAGGGATAGCCTGTCACGCATGCGCCCCGGACCTGACGATGAGATGCAGGCGCGGGTCGAGATCGACGGGCTCACCTATCTCCTGCCTCGCGGCACCGATGTCGTCGCCCTCCGGGAGCGGATCGAAGCCGCCGCGCGCGTCGAACCCACGTTCGTCTCGTTCGCCACATCGGACGGCCTCGCGAGCGTCCTCGTCCACCCGACTTCGCGGGTGTTCCTCTTCCAGGTCAGGGCGTCCGACGACGGAACCCTCGCCGCCGACCTCGGCGGATTGCCGGACTGGGACGTCTGAGCGCCGCGGGAAGCCTCGGCAGCGTCAGGAGGTGAACTCGTCGATGAGGAGCTCGCCGCGCGCGTTCAGGCGCTCCATCATGTGGCTGACCCGGGCCGGGTCGATCGCGGGGACCGGGTCGGCGTCGAACTCGAGCACCAGCGGGATGGCCGGGTGCATCCACGCGGAGAGCCGGCCGGGGCTCTTCGTCCCCGAGGGCCACGTCATCATGAAGCTCTCCTGACGCCGCAGCTTCGTGGAGATCACGATCTTCAGATGCGCCAGCAGGGTGTCCTCGACGTCGATCGGCGGACGAGAGCTGTTGTACTCGAGACTTCCCATAGTCAAAAGGTAAGCCCCCGGGACACCTTCGGCCGACCACTCACCCGATGCCGAGGCGCAGGATGAACAGACCAGGGTAGATTGCGAACACGACGGACAACGGCAGGATGAGGAACACCAACGGCAGGAGCATGAAGATCTCCTTCCGTCCGGCCTGTTCGATGAGCGTGCGCTTGGCCTCCTCCCGCGTGTCGTCGGCCTGCGCGCGGAGGACGGTGGCGAGCGGAGCTCCATGCTCGAGCGCGGCGACGATCTGGTCCACGGCCCGGGTCAGTCCCGGCAGCTCCAGCCGAGCCGCCATGGCGCTCAGCGCGTCGGCGAGCGGCGACCCTGTCCCGACCTCCAGCACCACGCGACGCAGCTCCACGGTGAGCTCCCCGGATCCCACACCGGCCACGCGCTTCACGGCATCGAGGAACCCCTCCCCCGCCGAGAGGCAGAGCGCCAGGAACTCCAGCGTCGTCGGCAGCTCCTCGGTCAGACGCACCTTCCGCGCACGCACCCGCGCCGACAGTCGCATGTCGTACCCCACACCGGCCGCCGCTCCCGCGAGGAGCGGGATCGACCCGACCGGAAGCGACCACCGACCCATCACGACGAGAACGATGACGGCGAGCGCCCCGGCGACGATTCCGCTCACGATCACCGCGAGCTGACGACCGCGGAATGCGACGGGATCGAGTGTCGACCCCGCCTGCGCGAGCCGCCGTCGGAGAGCATCCGTCCCGCCGAGCAGACGGTCGAGCGCCCGCGCCCCGCGCGCACCGAGGCGGAACCCTCCGGCGGGCAGGGTGCCTGGTCTGGGGAAGGCAACGCGCGGCAACACCTCGTCGTCGACGACGTCCCGCACGTACGGCGCGATCCGCGACGCGAGCGACGCCGCCCGCCACCGCGGGAGGCCCGCCAGAAGCGAGAGGACACCCGCGGCGAATCCCCCGCCGAGCAGCACGGCCACGGCGAGCGCAGAGAGCCCGCTCACCCGAACCACCGACGCGGCTCGGGCAGCCGACCGATCCGGATCATGAGGCGGAACGCGACGACGGACACGACCGCGCCCACGACGATCACGGCGATCCCTTCCGGCGTGCCATAGGCCTTGGCCCCCTCCGGGCGCAGGATCAGGAGGGTGAGGATGACCCACGGCGCCACGGCTCCGAGGACGGCCGCCCCGCGGATCCACGACTGCCGCGCCTCGACCTCGCCGCGGAGCGCCGCGTCGGCACGGACCGACGAGGAGAGCGCCCGCAGCACGCCGATGAGCTCGGTCCCGCCGACCTGCCGCGCCATCCGCAGGGTCTCGATGATCCGGTCCCCGAGAGGATCAGCGAGGACGGCTTTCAGCCGGTCGAGACTGGCGTCGAACCGTCCGCTGCTCCGCAGGTCTCGGGCGAACACGTCGAACGCGGGGCGGAGCGGCGGTGGAGCCGATTCCGCGAGGGTGGCCACCGCATCGGGGAGCGACAGACCGACGCGGATCGCGGCGATCAGCAGGTCGCAGACATCGGGCCAGAGCTGGCGCCGCAGACGCCGCAGCCGCAGACGGCGGCCACGCAGGTAGGCGATCGGCGCCGTGCCTCCGGCCAGCCCGGCGAGGATCGCGAGCGCGGCGCTCCCCGTGACGAGCCAGGCGAGGGAGGCGGCGCCGAGCGCGGCACCGGCGATGCCGATCAGGAGAGAGCGGGTCTGCACCGCCGGGAACCCCGCCTCGCCCGCGAGACGAGCCAGACGACCGCGATGCGGAGCAGTAGCGGAGCGTTCTCCCGCCGGCCACAGCCACGGTGACAGGATCAGGAGCACGCCAGCCGCGAGCGTCGCGCCGAGGAGGATCGTCATGCGAGAAGCTCCGAGCCGACCGGGCCCGATCGGCCGCGGGGGCGCCCGGCTCCGAAGACCGGCGTGCTGAGCACCCGCCCCTCGATCACCTCGCCCGTCGGGGCGACGATCTCCTCGACGTATCGGCGCCCCGCCGCATCGCGCGTGCAGTGCACGACGAGGTCGACGGACGACGCGATCGCCGGGGCGACGAAGCCGCGGTCGATGTTCCGGCCGGCGAGGAGGGGCAGCAGGCACAGTTTGTCGAGCGCCTCCGCGGCGGAGTTGGCGTGGACCGTGCAGGCGCCGGGCACGCCCGTGTTCAGCGCGAGCACGAGGTCGAGTGCTTCCGCATCGCGCACCTCCCCCACCACGAGCCGGTCCGGTCGCATTCGCAAGGCCTCCTTCACCAATCGCCGCAGCGTGATCTCGCCGGTCCCCTCGAGGCTCGGCTGACGCCCCTGCAGCGCGACCACATCGGGGCCGTCCACCGCGAGCTCGAACGTCTCCTCCACCGTGATGATGCGCTGGTCCGCCGCGCAGGCGGCGAGCAGCGCTCCGAGCATCGTCGTCTTGCCCGCATGGGTCGCTCCCGACACGATCACGGATGCGCCCGTCCGCATCGTCTCCCCGAGGGCCCGCGCGGCCTCGGGGGTCAGTGCGCCCTGCATCACGAGCGCGTCGAGTGAGCGGTGCCCGGGAAGGAACTTGCGGATGTTGACCGCCCACGCCCCGCGCACGACAAACCATCGCGTGTTGCAGTGAATGCAACTGTTCACGTTTGCAAACGACGCCTATTCGTCTTGTTCGGTGCCGAACTGCTCTGACCATAACAGCGCGATCTTGCGGATGCCGAGTCCTGAGTTGACATGGTGATGCACTGTCCCATACTTTGTTGCATCTAATGCAAGACTTTGGGGCTTCTCCAGCGGCGCTTCGACTGATCACTTCAGCTTCGAACGTCGCGCTGGCGAACCCTGAGGAGCAGGTCTTCAACGCGATGATCGAGGGCTGGCGGAACCAGCAGTTGTCACGGGGGCTTCGTGATCAGACGATCCGAAATCGGACGGCGACGGTGACCCGGTTCCGTGATTTCGTGGACAAGCCGCCGTGGAAATGGACGGTGGCGGATGTGGATGAGTTCACTGCGGAGTCCGGTGGCCGGACTCGGACGCTGTCGACGATGCGCGCCAATCATGGGTCGATCCGTGGGTTCTGTGACTACCTCACGAACCCGTTGTACGACTGGATGGAGATCTGCGATCGCGAGTTCGGGGACGTCCCCTCGCAAGTGTGTCTGCCGTGGAACACAGTGGCGCACCGGTTCGAGTTCGAAGGCGATGGGAAGCGTCGCCCGTTCACGTATGACGAGGTGGAGCGCCTGTTCGACACGGCCGACGCCCGCGTTGAGCTGCTCGTGGCGTCGGGCCGCAAGGGCGCGCTCGGCGCGCTGAGGGATGCCCAGTTGCTGAAGACGGTGTACGCGTTCGGTCTGCGCCGCACCGAGGCGGTGATGCTCGATACCGTCGATCTGCACCACAACGCGAAGATGCGCCAGTGGGGGCGCTTTGGTGCGATCCATGTGCGGTGGGCGAAGGCCGCGGGCGGCGGCGCACCACGACGGCGCACGGTGCTGCTGGTGCCGGAGTTCGATTGGTGGGTGCCCGGCATGCAGCAATGGCTCGAGCAGGCCCGGGAGCGCTTCGCGCCCGGAGATGACCTCGACGCGCTCTGGGTGACCGAGCGCCGCACGCGTCTGTCCGCCGGTTATCTCGACCGAAGATTCGCGGAGCTGCGGGACGAGGCCGGCCTGTCGAAGGATCTGACGCTGCACAGCCTCCGGCATTCCTATGTGACGCACCTGCTGGAGTTCGGCTACGCCGATCGATTCGTCCAGGAGCAGGTCGGGCACATGCACGCGTCGACGACCTCGATCTACGCCTCTGTCAGTTCGGACTACAAGAACCGGGTGCTCGCCGAAGCCCTGAAGGCCCTCATCGAAGGAGAAGCTGATGACCATTGAGCTCGATACCGGATGGAATCTGCGCAGTGTGATGGCCTCGCGCGGGATCTTCCAGACCTCCAAGCTGAAGCCTCTGCTCGAGGACCGCGGCATCGACCTGTCCCGAGAGCAGGTGTATCGGCTGGTGACGCAGCCACCCCAGCGGGTGCGTCTCGACGTCCTCGCTGCTCTGTGCGATGCGCTGGAGTGTTCACTCGACGATCTCGTGACGATCACTCGCCGGGAGGCCTCGGCCCCGGTTGCCGTGGGCGAAGAAGCGACGCGCGGGTCGATTGGCGATCTCCGCCCCGTTCGCGCGACGATCCGCCGGCCGCGGACGAAGTAGCCGCGGTGGCGAAGCCTCCGCAGCAGCCGCGAGTCGCGGAAGTCGTCGACCTCGTACGCCCCCTTGTTCCCGAGATCTCGCCCGAGCGTCTCGTCGAGATCGTGCATTCAGTCGCGCCGGTGCCGCTGACGCAGCGGCTTCTTGAGCTTGCGCTGATCAAGCAGCCGGGGGTCCTCGAGGGGCGGCATGCGAACGTGCCGGTGACTGTTCAGGACCTGGCCCGTGCGCTCGTCGACGACGGAGCAGGCATGGTCGTCCTGCCGACGTGCGAGTCGTGTGGCCGCGCGGTCCGTCTGCCACACAAGACACCGAACGGTGGTCGGCACTGCTCCCGATGCGAGCGGAACGCCCGGTCGGTTTCCTGCGCTTCCTGTGGCCGGGTCCGACCCGTGCAGCGCACGATCGACGGGCAGCGCTTCTGCCGCGACTGCTGGCGAGCCGACCCTCGATCGTTCGGCGACTGCTCGCGGTGCGGTCAGCATGCGACGATCATCGTCCGCCGCCCGGAACTTGTCTGCCTGGCCTGTTACACCGCACCGATCAAGACCTGCGGTCTCTGCGGAGAGCCTGGCCGCGTCGCCTCCCACCTTGACGGGCGACGGGTCTGCGCGCGTTGCTACTACGCGATGCGCAGACCCCAGCCCTGCCCCGAGTGCGGGCGCAGGGTGTTCCTCACCGGGTTCATGAATGATCAGAAGGTCTGTGCTGACTGCGCGGGTGCGCCGGTAACGATGGCTTGTCCTGGCTGCGGCTCGATCGAGGAGATCCGCAAGCATCACCTCTGCGTCGAGTGCCGCAGGCCCATCGCGATCCAGCAGCTGCTCGCCGACGACACGGGAGAGATTCGGACGGATCTTCACCCTCTTGCGGACTACCTGCTCACGCATCACAGCAAGGCGGCGTCGCTGGAACGCTGGCTGCACAAGAGTAAATGCGCGAGCGTACTCCGCGAGCTCGCGGACGGAGCCCTGCCGCTCACCGCCGAGGCGATCATTACCCGAGCCCAGTCAGGACAGGCCGTCGCGTTCCTCCTCTCGCTTCTGGTCCGCTCAGGAGTGCTCCCGGCGCTCGACGTCGAAGCAACACGCTTCAACCACTGGCTCAACGACTGGCTCGACGACATCGACCACCCCGAGGACCGGCTGATCCTCCGCCGCTACTGCACCTGGGAGCTCCTCCGGTCCACTCGAACCCGCAGCCAATCCAGCCCCGCCGCCGGCTTCCAGAGGCAACGAGCCGCGCTGAAGTACTGTGCCGCGCTCCTTGGGGAGATCCGGGCGCAACAGGAGACACCGGCGACGTTCCCGCAGCGCCGGCTCGACGCCTATCTGACCGGTTCGCCCAGCCAACGCGACGCGCTGGCACCGTTCACTCGCTGGCTCCGAAAGCACCGGCTGAGCACCCTTCGGGTCGAATTCCGAGCCCACCGCCTCGAAGGGCGAGACTACGCCTCCGACCACCGCTGGCAGATGGCCCGCAGGTTCCTGTCCGATCCTGACCTGGACCCGAAGACCCGGGCCGCAGGTCTCCTCGTGCTGCTCTACGGAATACAACTGACCCGCATCGTCACGATCACACGGACACAGGTCAATACGAGCTCGCAGCCCGTAACACTCACCGTCGGAGCCGAGCCGATCGAGCTCCCCGAGATCCTCGGCGACGCCATCGTCGAACTTGTCGATGCTGCCCAGCACCACCCAGAAGGATGGCTGTTCCCCGGCAGGAACCCCGGCCGTCACCTCACCCCGGGCCCGCTGAGCCGCCGTCTTCGCACCGAAGGTTTGCTTGCCGGGAGCGCCCGCACGACAGCGCTCATCGAGCTCACCCGGCAATTGCATCCCCGGATCGTCTCGGATCTCCTCGGCATCACGACGGCGTCCGCTGCATCATGGTCGCGTCTCGCCGGCGGTGAATGGTCCGACTACCCGGCGCTTCGTTCCACCCACGCCTGAACGAGCATCACACGTCCGAGCCGGGGCCGGAAATCGCTTCGCGCAGCTGATCGACGGTCGGTGACCCTGCCAGCCCGGCAGGGGTGCGGAACACTCGACAGGCGAGCCCCACCGGCGCACCCTCCTCCGCGAAGGGGTCCACGCCGTTGACGAGGACGGTCGGAGACCCGTGAAACCCGAGGCGGGCGGCGTCCTCGGCGGTCTCGACTCGCTGATGGGCGACGCGGACATCCGCTCGACCCTCGACGACCTGAGCAAGCCGGTGATCGAGCACCTCCCAGTTCGGGCAGCCGTCGAAGTACTGCAGTGTGATCTCCATGAAGGTCCTCTCAGTTCTCGGTGCCGCGGATCATCAACAGCGCTCCGGCGATCGCGGCGGTGACGATCACGATGTCGGCGACGTTCCCGATGAACCAGTTGCCATAGGCGAGGAAGTCCACGACGTGCCCCCGAGCGAATCCTGGGGCACGGAAGAGCCTGTCGCCGGCGTGCGAGGCGGCGGCCCCGCCGAGCGCGCCGATGACGATCGCCCACCCAGGGCGTCGGACGCGGAACGCGAATACGATCGCAGTGACGGTGGCCGCGACGGCGATGAGAGCGAACACCCAGGTGGAGCCCTCGCCGAAGGAGAACGCCGCTCCGGGGTTGTACGCGAGCTGCAGGCCCAGCAGGTCGCCGACCAACGGGATCCGCTCGTGCTCCGACAAGGCGGCCTCGGCCCACGCCTTCGTCCCCTGGTCGACCAGGACGACGAGGACGGCGATCAGCAGCGCCCAGGCCGTGAGCCGCCAGCGCCCTCTCTGCGACTGCTCTTCCGACGCCCGCTCAACGTCAGTTTTCGCGTCCGGGGTCATGCGAGGACCTCGAAGAGGCGGACAATGACGCCGGATTCGATCAGGATGAACAGGCCCAGGCCGATGAAGACGACGGGAACGAGCCAGTGCTCGACGCGCTCGAGCGTCTCCGTGACGGCCTTGTGGGTCCCGATCAGTCGGCCAGCGGCGCACCAGACGGCGACGAGGATCAGGAACACGACGATCATGATCGCGACGTCGCCGGGGGTGCTGGTGCGGAAGATCGGCGTGTAGAGGGAGATGTTGTCCGCCCCGTTGGCGATGGTGATCCCCGCTACGCCCCACAGCCCGACCGCAGTGATCTTGTGGTCGTCGTCATCGTCGTCTCCGTTGCGGCGCAGGCCGCGCACGAGGGTCCAGATGCCGATGCCGAGCGGGATCAGGCCGAGGAACCCGACCCATTCGTCCGGGACGATCGTCAAGCCGAGGGCGGCGACCACGCTGATCACGACCAGGGTGATGAACCCGAGGTACTGGCCCGCGACGATCTGCCAGGGTCGTGGGCTCCCGCGCCGGGAGGCGAGGAAGAGAACGGTGAGCACGACGATGTCGTCGATGTTGGTCGCCGCGAACAGACCGATCGCGGAGCCGATGGTCGCGAGCATCAGCTCTCCAACCGTGGGGTGCGGGTGCGGGCGGCGCGCAGCCCGTTGAGGATCACGATGACCTCGGCGATCTCGTGGACAAGGACGACGGCGGCGAGACCCAGGACCCCGAACAGGGCGAGCGGGAGCAGCGCGGTGATGATCAGCAGCGACAGGATGATGTTCTGGTTGATGATCCGCCGTCCCCGGCGGGCGTGGTCGAACGCCCGCGGGATGAGGCGCAGGTCGTGGCCGGTGAAGGCGACGTCGGCGGACTCGATCGCGGCATCGGAGCCGGTCGCGCCCATCGCGATGCCGATGTCGGCGGCCGCGAGGGCCGGAGCGTCGTTGATGCCGTCGCCGATCATCGCGACCGATCCCGCCTTCGACAGCTCGCCGATCGCGGTCGCCTTGTCCTCAGGACGCAGTTCCGCGCGCACGTCATTGATCCCGGCCTGCGCAGCCAGTGCACGAGCGGTGCGGGCGTTGTCGCCGGTGAGCATGGTCACCTCGATGCCCTGATCCGCGAGGGTGCGGACGACTTCGGGGACTTCTGGTCGCAGTTCGTCACGGACGCCGATCGCGGCAACAGGTGCCCCGTCACGGTGCACGATCACGACAGTCATCCCTTTCTCCTCGAGAACCGCCACCCGGTCGCCGAGCCCAGCGGCGTCAAGCCAGCGGGGGCTGCCGACTATGATCCTCGCCCCGTCGACGGTGCCTTCGATGCCGTGCCCCGCCTGCTCGGTCACGCCGGCAGCCGCCGGAACACCCGGCGCTGCCGCGGTGATCGCCGCAGCGAGAGGATGCGTGCTGTGCTGTTCCAGCGCTGCCGCCCAGGCGAACGCCTGCGTCTCGGTCACGCCGTCGGCGGTAAGGACGGCGGTAACCGTCGGCTCGTTGCGGGTCAGGGTGCCGGTCTTGTCGACAGCGACGTGCCGGACAGCACCGAACCGCTCGAACACCGCACCCGACTTGATGATCACGCCGAACTTGCTCGCCGCGCCGATCGCGGCCACGACCGTCAGCGGCACCGAGATCGCCAGCGCGCAGGGAGAGGCGGCGACCAGCACGACGAGCGCGCGGGTGATCCACACCTCCGGGTCGCCCAGCAGCGACCCGATCAGCGCAACCAGCGCAGCGAGAATCAGCACGCCCGGCACCAGCGGGCGCGCGATCCGGTCCGCGAGACGCGCCCGCTCGCCCTTCTCCGTCTGCGCCTGCTCCACCAACTCGACGATGGTCGTGAGCGAGTTGTCTGTGCCCGCCGCCGTCGTCTCGACCTCCAGCGCGCCGGAGCTGTTGATCGCGCCGGCCGACACCGCATCCCCGGGCCCGACCTCGACCGGGATCGATTCCCCGGTGATCGCCGACGTGTCCAGGCTGGAACGCCCCGCACGAACGATCCCGTCGGTCGCGATCCGCTCGCCCGGACGAACGACCATGACCTGGCCGACCGTCAGCTCCTTCGCCTGCACCTCCACGGACCCGCCGTCGCGCAGCACGGTCGCGGTCTCCGGAACGAGCTTCAGCAACGCCCGCAGACCCCCGCGGGCCCTGTCCATCGCCTTGTCCTCCAGGGCCTCAGCAATCGAATACAGGAACGCCAGCGCTGCGGCCTCCTCCACGTAGCCGAGGATCACCGCGCCGACAGCGCTGATCGTCATCAGGAGTCCGATGCCGAGCTTGCCCTTGAACAGCTTCCGGATCGCACCGGGCGTGAACGTCGACGCACCCAGCAGGAGACCGATCCAGAACAGCACCAGCGCCGGGATCGCGAGGCCGGACCACTCAAAGACCAGACCGGCCAGGAACGCGACACCGGAGAACACCGGCACCATGACCCTCCGGTCCCTCCACCAGGGCCGCTCGGCCTCCTCGTGTTCCTCGCCCGCCGTGGCGGCAGGCTCATGCTCGCAGCCGCACGCCGCGCTCACGCGTCAGCCCCCGCTCCGCAGCACCCCGGCACCGTGCACGCCGAGTCCACGCACGGAGCGTGCTCGTCGACAGCCAAGGTGACATCCACCAACGCGACAAGCGCGGCGGCGAGGTGCGGGTCGGCGATCTCGTAACGGGTCTGACGACCCTCCGGTTCGCCGACCACGATCCCGCAGTCACGCAAGCACGTGAGATGGTTCGACACGTTCGAGCGCGTCAGCTCCAGCTCGCGCGAGAGCACAGCCGGGTAACTCGGGCCATCGAGCAGGGACATCAGGATCCGGGAACGCGTCGGGTCTGCCATGGCCCGGCCGAGCCGGTTCATGACATCGAGGCGTGAAGCAATGGTCAGCATGCACTGAACTATACAGTATGCGCTGATCAATCACGGATCGGCCGGTGGCCAGCCACCACCCGGAAGCCAGCCGACATCTGGTCAATTCGCGACTCAACAACAATCGGCGCTACCAGTATCGGCAATCGCGACGTGCAGCCGCGAACCGTCCGGCAGCGAGGCATCGACGAACGGCTGCCCGATGTCCACCCGCCGCCCCGTCGCCTGCAGCATCCTCTCCACCAGATCCCGAACCGTCGCCTCGTCCAGCCGCAGCGCCGTCCGCTCCGCCACCCCACCCCGCGCCGTGTGCACGACCCCGTCGCCGTTGACCCACACCTCCTCGATGCCCGGGTCGTCGAGCAGCGGCTGCAGAGCACCGAAGCCACTCACCACCGCCAGCACGTCCCGCACGCACGCCGCCTCGTCCTCGACCAGCACGCCGCCCCGCGCGAGCGCCCGATCATCGTGACGCCGCACCTCCGCCCGGGCGACCTCCCGCGCCCGCTCCGGGTCCGTCGCCGGGTCCACCCCCTCGGTCCGCAGCCGACGCCGCACGAGGTCGGCGATGATCGACGCGGGCTGCTCCATCCCTGCATCCTCGCAACGATCACCTCCCGGTCTCTTGAGTTATCCACACCCCATGCGCCGCCTTCGAACGGAGGCCGTCCGGCACCCGGTACCGTGCAGGCATGAAGCGGTTCACTGTCTCGTGCGGGCTCCTCGGCGTTCTCGTCCTGTCAGGCTGCACCGGGGGTGCCGATCTCCTGCAGTGCCAGAGCGTGGCCGCCGTCGACACGGAGCTCGAGGCCTTCTTCGCCCAGGACACGGTCGGCGGCGTGCCCAGCCCGGAGCAGACCGAGCGCCTGAAGGAGCTCGCGGACGAGTACGCCGAGCTGGACGTCGACGGCGAGGTGCAGGAGGCAGCGACGGCGGTGAGCGACGACCTGCGCGCGCTCTACGACTACCGCGTCGGCGTCCAGAACGGCGACGACGCGGACCCCGACCGCGAACAGGAACTCCGCCGGACCGCGATCGATACGTTCGTCGAGGGACAAGCCGTCTGCATCGAGAGCTCCTCCTGACGCCGCCGTATCGAGCCGCCCGCCCCGGTGTCAACCGGTACGTCCCCCGTCGTCGCGCTCCCTAGGCTGAGGAGCAGAACTGCGAGGAGACGACGTGCACCGCGCCACACCAGCCGCCCCCGAACCGACCCTGAGCGTGGTCATCCCGGTCAAGGACGACGCGGCGGAACTGCAGCGGTGTCTCCGCGCCCTCGCGCGGCAGACGCTCCCGCCCGACGAGATCATCGTCGTGGACAACGCCTCGACCGATGAGTCGGCCGCCGTGGCTGTCCGGCACGGTGCACGGGTCGTGCGGTGCGACACCCCGGGCATCCCCGCGGCGAGCGCGACCGGGTACGACGCGGCGGCGGGCGACGTGATCCTGCGGCTCGACGCGGACGGCGTCCCGGGGCCGCGATGGATCGAGACGATGGCGACCGCGTGCACACGCGACCCGCGGGTCGGCGCCTGGACAGGCGGGGCACATTTCGTCGACGGCCCCCGGTTCCTGCGCCGCCCCCTCGCGGCGGCCTACCTCTTCTCCTACGTCGTCGTCTGCGGCTCTGCCCTCGGCCACGCACCGCTGTTCGGGTCGAACCTCGCCCTCCGCCGCACGGCCTGGCTCGCCGTCCGGGCCCGCGTGCACCGCGCCGACGCCGAACTCCACGACGACCTCGATCTCGCCTTCCACGTCGGCGAGCGTCACCGCATCCGCTGGCTCCTGCACACCGACATGGGCATCTCCATGCGCCCGTTCGGCAGCGGCCGCTCCTTCGCCCGCCGGGCCTGGGTCGGTGCCAGGACCGTCCTCGTGCACTGGCCGGAGGACTTCCCTCCCGTGCGCTGGGTGCGGCTCGTGCTGCGCCGGGTACTGCACCGCCTCGGCGTCCCCGCGCCCGGAGCCCGCCGATGACCGCCCCGCTCCTCGGAACACCATCCGCCACCGAGCTGCACGTCATGACCCTCAACATCCGCCGCGACCTCGGTGCCCTCGCCTGGCCGCGCGCCGACCGCTGGGAGATCCGACGCCCCCTGCTCACCGCGCTCCTGCGCACCGAGCGGCCGGACCTCCTCGGTGTGCAGGAGGCCCTCCCCGCGCAGGCTGCCGCCGTCTCCGCCGCGCTCGGCCCGTCGTTCCGCCGCGTCGGCCACGGCCGCCTCCCCGGACCCCGCGGCGAGGGCTGTCCCCTCTTCTACGACGCCGACCGGCTGGAGCTGCGCACCTGGCGACAGGTCGCGCTCTCCCGCACCCCTGATCGCCCCGGTTCGCGCTCCTGGCTGAGCGTCGCGCCGCGGGTGGCGGTGGAGGCGTCCTTCCGCGACCGCCGCACGGACGCCCCCGTCACCGTGCTCAACACCCACCTCGACGCCTTCTCGCCGTGGGCGCGGCTCCGTCAGGCGCAGGCGGTGCACGACCTCGCCGCCGCCTCTGCGACACCCGTCATCCTCCTCGCGGACTTCAACGCCGCCGCGGGCTCGGCACCATGGCGTGCCCTGGAAGTCGACGACGTCGTCCGCGATTCGTGGACGGCCGCCGTGACCCGCCGCACCCCCGCCTGGAGCACGTTCTCCGGCTACCGGTCGCCCCGCCGCGGACGCCGCATCGACGGCATCCTCACCTCCCCCACGCTTTCCGTGCGCCGGGTGGGCATCGACGCCCGCCAGTATGGAGGGGGCTGGCCGTCGGATCACCTCCCCGTGCACGCCCTGATCGATCTCGCCCCCGCTGCCGCACCCGAGGAGCCCGCATGAAGGAGGACTTCCTCCGCCCGCCGCAGTCCGTGGCGGAGTGTGGCGCCGACGCCGTCCGGGTGATCGGCATCCTCAGCGTCCTCGTCGCGGCGATCTGGTCCACCCCGACCGACGCCGGCATCCTCGCGCTCGCCCTTCCCGCCCTCATGCTCCCCCGCGTCCTCGGGATGCGCGGCGGCGTCGACCTCGCGATCGGCCTGATCGTGCTCATCGCGGCCGCGAGCAACGTGTTCGACCTGTACCGCACACTCACCGGGTGGGACCTGGTCGTGCACTTCGTCTGCACAGGCGCCCTCGCCGCCAGCGCCTACCTCGTGCTCTCCCGCCTCGGCATCGTCACCGCGCAGGAGTCGCCGGCGTTCCGGCCCCGCATCCCGATCGTCCTCTGCACCGTCATCGGGCTCGCAGCCAGCGCCGTGTGGGAGATGATCGAGTGGGCGGGACGCACCTTCATCACCGACGAGATCTTCGTCACCTACGAGGACACCATCGGCGACATGGCGATGGGCGGACTCGGTGCGCTCGCGGCGGGAGTCCTCGTTGCCGTCGTCCGGCTGGAGCGTCATCGCCCTGCGTGACGGCGTGGAACTGCGGGACGATCCCCAGGGTCGAACAGCGCGCGGGTCAGTAGACTGAAGCCACCGCGCGGGAGTGGTGGAATTGGCAGACACGCAGGATTTAGGTTCCTGTGCCCCAGGGCGTGTGGGTTCAAGTCCCACCTTCCGCACGACGGGTGCTTCGGCGCCCGCATCGCTCCACCGCCGACACCTCACGACCGACGGGAATCCCGCCAGTGCTCGAAAGCATGCTGCACGCCCCCACCGCGCTCATCCCGTGGCTCGATCCGCAGACGATCATCGGGGCGGCGGGTCCGTGGGCGCTCCTCGTGGTCTGCTTCATCATCTTCGCCGAGACCGGTCTGCTGGTCGGCTTCCTCCTGCCCGGTGACACGCTGCTCATCATCGCGGGCCTGCTGACCCACACGAGCAACGTCTTCGGCGTGAACATCTGGGTCGTCTCGCTGCTCATCGCCCTCTCGGCGTTCATCGGCGGCGAGGTCGGCTACGTCATCGGGCACAAGGGCGGCCCCGCGGTGTTCGAACGCAAGGAATCCGGCCTGTTCAGCAGGAAGAACGTCGAGCGCACCAACGCGTTCTTCGAGCGCTTCGGCGGCCTCACCGTGATCCTGGCCCGCTTCGTGCCGATCGTGCGCACGTTCGCTCCGGTCGCCGCCGGCGTGGGCCACATGCCCTGGCGGCGCTACTCGCTCTACAACTTCATCGGAGCGATGATCTGGGGCTTCGGCCTCACGATGGTCGGCTACCTCATCGCCTACATCCCGTGGGTGCGAGACCTCGTCGTCGAGTACATCGACATCATCCTGCTCATCGCCGTCGGCGGCACGGCGATCGTCACCCTGTGGCACTACCTCACCGAGCGTCACAAGGCGAAGAAGGCCGCGGCCGCGGGCGAAGACGTCGTGACCGACCATGAGGAGGCGGAGGAGCTCGTCCTCGACGCCGACGTGTTCGACCGGGCCCCCGACCTCGACGGCGACGGCAAGCACTGACCCCGTCGCGGGTCAGCCCGCGTTCTTCGAGCGCTTCTCCTTGGAGCGGGCCACGCTCGCGCGCAGCGCCTCCATCAGGTCGATGACCTCGCCGCCGTCCGCCGCCTTCTCGCCGTCGCCGCCGAACGTCTCGGCCACATCGAACGTCTCCCCGGCCTCGATCTTCGCGTCGATGAGGGTGCGGAGCTCCTTCTGGTACTCGTCGACGAACTCCTCGGGGTCGAAGTCGGCCGAGTAGCTGTCCACGAGCGAAGACGACAGCTCCAGCTCCTTCTTCGAGATCCGCACGTCCTCATCGAGGGACGGGAACTCCGCCTCCCGGACCTCGTCCGACCACAGGAGCGTCTGGAGCACGAGCACCTTGCCCCGCACGCGCAGGGCGGCGAGCCGCGTCTTCTGGCGCAGCGTGAACCGCACGATCGCGGTGCGGTCGGTCTGCTCCAGGGTCTTGCGCAGCAGCACGTACGCCTTGGGCGACTTCGAGTCGGGCTCCAGGTAGTACGGCTTGTCGAGTGTGAGCGGATCGACCTGTTCCGAGGGCACGAACTCCACCACGTCGATCTCGCGGCTCTTCTCCGCCGGCAGCGCGGCGAGGTCGTCCTTGGTGAGCACGACCGTCTGCCCGTCGTCGACGTAGGCGCGGTCGATGTCGGAGTAGGCGACCGTCTCGCCGCACACCTCGCATGTCCGCTGGTAGCGGATGCGGCCACCGTCCTTGTCGTGCACCTGATGCAGCGGCACGTCGTGGTCCTCGGTCGCGGAGTACACCTTGACCGGCACGTTCACCAGCCCGAACGTCAGGGCGCCCTTCCAGATCGTCCTCATCACACCAGTAGACACCAGCCCCATCCGTCACGACCACCCCTTGACTACGCTGGCTCCATGGTGGGAGAGGCGCAGGTCGTACAGGTCGATGGCCGACGACTTCGCGTGACCAACCTCGACAAGGTCGTCTATCCGGAGACGGGCACGACCAAGGGCGAGGTCATCGCCTACTACACCGCCATCGCGCCCCTGCTCCTGCCGCTCCTCGACGGCCGCCCGGTCACCCGCAAGCGCTGGGTCGAGGGCGTCGGCACCGCCGCCGCCCCGGAAGACTCCTTCTTCACGAAGCAGCTCGAGCCCGGGGCTCCGGACTGGATCCCGCGGCAGGACATCCAGCACTCCGACGGCCCTAAGGCGTATCCGCTGGTGGAGGACGTGCCCACGCTCGTGTGGCTCGCGCAGGTCGCGGCGATCGAGCTGCACGTACCGCAGTGGCGGTTCACCCCGGAGGGTCTGCCCGGACGCCCGGACCGTCTCGTGCTCGACCTCGACCCCGGACCCGGTGCCGACCTCGCGCAGTGCGCCGAGGTCGCCCGGATCGCCAGGACGCTCCTCACCGGCATGGGCCTCGACCCCCTGCCCGTGACGAGCGGCAGCAAGGGCATCCACCTCTACGCGTCCCTGCCCGGCGAGCAGACCAGCGCCGAGGTCTCCGCCGTGGTCAAAGAACTGGCCCGCATCATCGAGAACGACCACCCGGACCTGGCGACGAGCGTCATGTCCAAGGCCGTGCGCGGGGGCAAGGTGTTCCTCGACTGGAGCCAGAACAACGGCAAGAAGACGACGATCTCCCCGTACTCCCTGCGCGGGCGCGCCCGCCCCGGCGTCGCGGCGCCGCGCACCTGGGAGGAGCTCGACGACCCGGGGCTCGCCCACCTCGAACTGGACGACGTGCTCGCACGCGCGGCTGCCGGGTTCGACCCCCTCTCGTCGCTCCGCCCCGACGCTCCGGCACTGCCCTCGAACGTGCCCGCCTCGCCCCCGGCTCCCGCGATCCGGGCGGCGGCCCCCGCCCCCACCCGCCGCGGACGGCCGCTCGCCGCGCCCGCACCGTCACCCGCCGGGACCACCCTCCCCTCCCTCGCCCCGATGCTCGCCGAGAACGGCACCCCCGCGATCGCTCGAAACCTCAGCACCCCGTCCTGGGTGGAGGTGAAGTGGGACGGCATCCGTGCGATCGGCACCTGGCGCGACGGGCACATGTCGCTGCACGCCCGTCGCGGCACCGACATCACCGCCCGCTACCCCGAGCTGACGGCCGACGGCGCCCCGTTCCTCCCGGTCGATGAGGCGATCGTCGACGGGGAGATCGTCGCCTTCGACAGCGCCGCCCGGCCGAGCTTCTCCCTGCTGCAGAACCGCATGCACCTCACCCGGCCCCGGGAGATCGAGCGCGAGGTGGTGCGCACACCGGTCGTGTACATGCTGTTCGACCTGCTCCGCCTCGACGGCCACGACCTCACCGGGATGCCGCTCCGCGAGCGCCGCACGCTCCTGGGCGACATCGTGGCGGGAGTCGACGCGCCCATCCAGGTCCCACCCGTCTTCGACGACGTGGACGCGGCGCTGGCGGCGAGCGAGGAGTTCGGTCTGGAGGGCGTCGTCGTGAAGGATCCGGCGTCGCGGTACCGCGCCGGCCAGCGCTCGCCCTCCTGGCTCAAGCTCAAGAACACCCGCATGCAGGAGGCGGTGATCGTCGGCATCCGCCCGGGAAAGGGCGAGCGGGAGGGCACTCTCGGCTCTCTCCTCCTCGCGGTCCCGGAGGGCGGCGACCTCCGCTACATCGGCCGCGTAGGCACCGGATTCACCGACCGGATCCTTCGCGATCTCCTCGCGCGCCTGAAGCCGCTGCACGTGCCGCGGGCACCGCTCGACGGCGTGCCCCGACCCGATGCCTCCGACGCCCTGTGGGTGCGACCCGAGCTCGTGGGCGAGGTGGAGTTCGCGAACTGGACGCCGGACGGCATCCTCCGGCACGCGCGTTGGCGAGGTCTGCGCCCGGACAAGACCGTCGACGAGATCACCGTCGAGGCGTGAGCGGCGCGCCGCTCACGCGTGGTGCGGTTCGCAGTCGCTCTGCTCGGCCGGTTCGATCTGGAACGTGGAGTGCGCGACGTCGAAGTGATCCGCGAGGCACGCCTGCATCTCCGACAACAGGGCCGCCGAACGGCCGTCCGCCAGCAGGTCCGGTCGCACGCTGACGTGCGCGGTGAAGACGGGCGCCCCGCGGGTGAGCTGCCACACGTGCACGTCGTGGACCCCGACGACGCCGTCGTAGCCGAGCAGGTGGGTGCGGATCTCGCCGACGGCCATGCCCTTCGGGGCCGACTCGGCGAGCACGGAGAACACCTCCTTGAGCAGCACGAACGCCCGCGGGATGATCATCGCCGCGATGAACAGCGAGGAGCGCGCGKCGGCCGGCCTCCAGCCGGTCACGAGGATC
>NZ_NCTV01000006.1:0-7217 GCF_002114135.1 Microbacterium sp. LEMMJ01 | reverse complement strand
TGAGGGCACGAGTCACCGTCTGGGTGGGAGAGGCTTCGGCCCCGTTTCGGGCCGGGGCTGCCCCCAGCCTACAGGCCGGTTTCCAGGCCGTCAGGAGGGTTACATGCCGCGAGTTGACTCGGTTTTCCAGGGGGGTCAGAGGCGTCGGCAAGTGCCGTCTGTGGGACAGATCTCGATGCCATACAGGCGGAGGAACTCTTCGGGGTTCACGTAGCCGGCGTACTGCGAGGGGGCACCGAGTGCAGTCGCCTCCTGCAGCCCGGCGACGGCCTGATTCGTCGTCCCGTTCTTGTTGACGGCCAGGTGCAGGTGGCATCCCCCACTGGGCGGCACGTTCCCGACGACACCGATCTGCTGGCCGGCGGTGACGGTGTCTCCGACGTCGACGAGCCGCTCGCTCTTGTACATATGCAGGTAGGACACCACGAACCCATCGGGGTGCTTGATCGACAACCACAGTGAGCTGCTGAGAGTCACCGTGCCCGGCAGGACCGCGTAGACAGGGTCGCCGCACGGGTTTGGCCAGCGCTGCAGGTCGATTCCGACATGCCAACTCGACGCACCCGGAACGGTGATGTCGCGCGGCCCGTAGCCGGAGGTCATCTGGTAGCCGGCCGCAAGGGGGAAAGCGGCCTGCCCGACGACAGTGCTGCTGTCGCAGCTGATCGACCCGCCGACCGCGGTGATGATCTGCTGTGCTGCGGGCTCCCACTTGTCGTAAGCGGTCGGGTATGCGGAGACCTGCACGGTCTGCGCGGCCTCCCCCAGCCCCATGTCCTCCCAGCCGGGGATGTCGAGCAGCCCACGCGGCGATCCGCCGTTGGGGCCCTCCTCGCCGCCGAAGAACGCCTTGGCTGCGTAGAGGGGGTCCATGAGCTCCTCGACGGTGCCCCAGCCCGACACACGCTGCTGGAAGTAGTTGACGGAGTCGTGGTCGCTGCCGACCGCGTCGTGCGGGTAATCGAGGGACTCAGGCACGGAGGAGTTGGCGTACATCTTCAAGCCGGACTCCTGCAGCGCGGTCATGATCGCGATCTGCTGGCCCCGCGCGGACACGCCCAGTGAGCGGGCGACCGAGAGGATGGTGGCCGCGTGGCCGAGCTCCGTCGCACCGAGGGTGCGGGTCGATCCTCCTGTGGTCTGGACCTCGAGCTTGTCGGTGGTCAGCGACCCCGCGGTGCACTGCGACGACCCACCGCCGGAGGCGCCGGCGATCGCCATCATCAGGAACATCGTGTAGCCGGCGAAGAGCACCACCGGCACCAGCACGAGCGCGATCACCCAGAGGACGACCTTGCGCGAACCACCACCGTCCCCGTCGTCTCCCCCATTGACGGCGCCGGCGACGTCGGCAGAGCGCTCGAGTACTCCCGATGCGGACATGCGGGGTTACTTCTGTGCGATCGCGAGCCGGGCGCGCATCTCACCGCTGCGCGGAGAGCGAGGCGCGCGCGCCGGCAGGGACGAGATGTCGACGACACCTGACGAGGGGCGCCGTTCGATGTGTCCCATGCCCGAGGAGTCGACGACGATCCGTCGAGGACCGTCCGGGGTGCGCGTGGGCGCCGGGCCCTGGTCGACGACCATCGAGACCACCTTCGGGTCGCCCGCAGCTCGCGGCTTGCTCGCGCCTGCCGCGGCCGCGGAGACAGCCTTCGACGCTCCCTTGCTCGCGACTCGGCCACCGACCTCGAGCGCCGCGGCGCCGGCGGCGCCGGCCACACCGCCCGCTGCGGCACCCTTGCCGATCCGCGCGGCCGTGAAGACCAGGTCCGCGGTCTTCGAGGCCTTGGCGGCAGCACCCGCGCCAGCGCCGCCCCCAGAGCCCATCTGAGGCGACGGGAGGGCGGGACGGCTCGGTGAGCCGCCAGAGGGCGTCGAGGGCGGCTTGGGAGCCGCGGGCGGGCGTGTAGCGGTCATTGTGCCGATGTCCTGCGCAGCCCCCGCGCCGAAGTTGATGGAGCGCGCGTCGACCTTGTTGTCAGGGCGACGCAGCGCCGCGGCCGCGACGGTGGATACGGCGCTCATCGCCGCGACGGTCTTGACCCCGTCGCGCTGCGCCGGCGCGCCCTTGCCGATGCCGTACTTGGAGAGCTGCTCGGCGATCGACCGGCCGGTCTTCTTGGCAATGCGACGCGCTCGGATGATGAGGAACAGCAGCACGATCATCACCAGCGTCGCAAAGGTCATCTGCGCGACGAGCGGGATTCCCAGGCTGCTGAGCCCGGTGATCGCTGCGACGGTGAGCTTGAGGACGGCCGCCATGACGACTGCCATGAAGACGATGGCGACCAGGCCCATGAAGGTGTCGGCGAGGGACTTCCACAGCGGGTATCGGTTGACCGGGAGGATCCCGATGTAGACGTTCCACATGGTCTTGAGTGCGGAGATCAGGAAGCCGAGAACCGTGACTAGGAACAGCACCCCGAAGGCCATCGGCAGGATGAACAGGGTGAGCGCTCCGGGGGTCATCGTGACGGCCGTGAGCACCTGGCCGAAGTTCGGATTCTGGTTGAACGTCTTCGCCGCCTCGTCGCACCCGCCGACCGCGTCACGGACCTCGTTGCCGCCGGTCTGGATGGGCGCCGAGTTGGTCATCGTGTCGGTGAACGTCGCGGCGCACTGCCCCTCGAGGGCGTGGCCGAACGCGATCGTCTGCGCAGGGATCTTCACGAAGATGTCGACCAGCTGCGACGTGACCGCAGCTGACAGCAGGTTCTCGGAGTCGAGCTCCGTGCTGTTGATGTCGTCGGTGACGACGACGGCAGCGATCTGACCGCCGTACTCCTGGGCGGTGTCGAATGCTCCGCCTGCGGCGGTGAGCGAGGCGATCGGGTTAGCGAGCAGACCGGTCGCCAGCACCGCACAGCACGCAGAGATGAACAACTCCGCCCACCCGGTGGAGTGCCGGCCGAGCATGATCGCCAGGCCCGCGACACCGCCGGCGATCGTCAGCGCGAACGGGATCCATGCGATCTCGCCGAGGAAGTCCTGCAAGAGGTCGGCCAGCGCGCCGAACGGTGCCGCGACGATGTCGACCCACTCGAAGGAGAGCAGCCAGTTGCAGAACCAGATCATCCACGACACCAGACCCAGATGCCCGGTCCAGATCGGGTCGATCCACATGGAGATGAAGAACTTCCCCATCGTGAACACATCGCCGCGGTCCAGTGGAAGCACCGTGTAGTTGGTCAGCGGGACGCCGTCGCTGTCAGTGATGTCGCCGCCGAGCATGAACGGGGACGAGCCGCCGCCGTCAGCGGCGAAGGCCCAGTACGTGTTGCCGAACAGGACCAGGAACAGGTCGATCAGGACGACGGCGATGACCTTGCTCCACCGCGGGTGATCGTGCGCCCAGAAACGGACCCGCCAGAACGCGCCGCCCAGAGTCTCGAAGGTGTGCCGGTAGAAGGTGATCATGGTGTCACCAGAGACGGGGTCGACAGCACGGCTTCGCGGCGGTCGGGGCGCTCGGGCAGCGTCTTGCGGAACTTCCCGATTCGACCGCGCTGGTCACGGATCAGTCCCTCGCCGCGCCGCTCCGGGGCGACCTTTCCGTCCGCCCCGAGCGGGGACAGGTCTTCGGTGACCACCTGGACCATCGCCGGGTCCGCGGGCTCGCCGGTCAGCCACTCGATCGCGCGGCGAGCGAGCTCCTTGTCGGTCTGGCGCATCACGTAGCGGGTCTTGAGCAGGCCTCGGGTCTGGGTTTCTCCGAAGTCGGCGGGGTCGTGCGAGCCGAGGGCGAAGAACGCGCGGTGCTTGCGACCGTCGCGGATGCCGATGCGCAGGTCGCGCTCTCCCTCCGGTGACTGGGTGATGTGGTGGCACTCGTCGAAGTAGGCGCCGGCGAGCTCGCCGGGGTTCATGAAGCAGACCTCGCGGGAGATCCCCATGAGCATCGCGTACATGGCGCGGCCGTAGATCTTTTCCAGGGGCATCTCCTCGAACAGGTGCGCGTGCTCGAGCTCGGTCTTGTCTGGCAGCGACAGCCCATGGGTGAGGAAGACCAGGGCACGCGATTTCAGGTCGACAGCGGTCAGCCCGTCATTGAAGAGAACCTCGCCGATGTCCTTCGACGCGACCAGGTTGATCAGGCCCGACAGCTCATCGCTCTCCGCCGAGGAGATCGTCTTGAGGTGCGCCCGCAGGCGACCGAGGCTGGTGATGTCGTGCGCGGCGACGTACTCCGGCTCGAGGAGGCGGGACAGGGCGACGCCTCGGGAGTCGCGGGCCCGGATGCCGAGCATCACCGCGAAGAGCGACTGCACCATGCGTGCGCCGACGAGAGGGCCGAACACCCGCAGCGGGTCCAGCGAGTACTCCGGGGTCATCAGGTCAACGATCGTCGTGGTGTCCGGCCGGAGGCTCTGCGCGAAAACCGCGTACTCCTTGGCCTCTGTGCGGTCGATCGCGACGACGCGGCCGTTGCGGTCGACCGTGTCGCCCATGTCTCCCTTGAGCAGCACGCTCTTGCCGGCGCCGAGCTCGGCGACCACGCCGAAGCTGGCGCTGGTGTCGGCCTGGATACTGCCGTCCGCGTCGCGGAGGATCGGGGTGTGCCGGGCGGTGCTGATGTTCTCGCCGAAGCGGGCGCCCTTCTCGTCTCCGAGCTCGTTGCTGGAAAGCGGAACGCCGGTCGCGAACTCCCGGCCCGTCGTGATCTGGGTGAGCTCACGGACGATGCGCCCGGTGGGCGTGCCGGGGATCATCGCCCACCAAAGCTCCTCCTGACCTCCCAGGGGAGCCTCGAGGAGGAAGTCAGCGCGCTTGTACTCGTCTGCCACGAACCGGCCCTTAGCCTTCGCGAGATCGGCGGTATCTGCCCCCACAGCGAACAGCACCGTCGCCTGAACCTCGACCTCCTTATCGGAGCGGTTGAGGGAGGCGTGGTAGGCGGCCAGCGTCTCCGCGATCTCTCCGAGGTCGGATCCGCCGCCGGTGATCGTCGCGGTGCCCTCCTGGTGCTTGTACTGCTCCTCGAGGGCGGTTTCGGCCTTCTTGTTGCGACGCTTGACCTCGTCGGCGCCGGTGACGGTGAAACGGATCCCCCAGTCGACGTCAAGGGGGAACTGGTCGACGTGTGAGATCCACTCGACGCCGGGCGAAACCCAGCCGGCCTTGGGTGCGGCGACCATGGCCTGCACCACCTGGTAGGACGACGTCTCGTCCGCGTAGGGGCTGTGCACCTTGAGGTAGCGGCGCTTGAACGGGAGGAACTGCTGCCCCTTGGGAAGGTCGCTCTGTCCGCCTTCGTCGAGCCATGGGTTCGGCATCGCGGAGGGCATCTGGAAGTGCGCGAGCTCGTCGACGCCGAATCCGTCCTCGGTACCCTCGGCGGGCGGGACAGGGGCGGCGAGATCTGCGGAGAGGCCGCGCTGCTGCGAGTGAAGGGCGATCCAGATCTGCTCGGCCGGCGTTGCACGGGTCGGCTGGAACGCGGCCGGGATGCGAACCTCGATCTCCTTGGCCATCCGCGCGGCCGCAGCGATCTCGGAGTCGGTAGGCAGCTGACGGGGAAGAGCCAACGTGTCGCGCAGCTTGGTGTCGGCGGCGCGCACTGCCGACCTCGCGCGAGCCTTCATCGAACCGGCCGCGAGCGGGACCGAGAACCAGAACGCGCGCGTTCCAAGCGGGATCTGCTCGAGCGCGTCCAGGGTCAGCTCGACCTCGCGCGCCCAGTCCGGACACTCGTCGATGCGAACACCGTCCAGCATCCGCTCCACGACAGACACCGGATCCAGGTCAGCGCACAGCCCCAGCAGCAGTCCCTCGCCCCGGTGCGCCTGGAAGAGCGCCTGGTGGTGCGCCTTGACGAGCTGCTTTGCCGCCGTGGTGGCGTAGGCATACGGGAGCGGCTGCAGCCGCCACG
The DNA here is from genome assembly GCF_002114135.1 of Microbacterium sp. LEMMJ01. Classification (NCBI taxonomy): domain Bacteria; kingdom Bacillati; phylum Actinomycetota; class Actinomycetes; order Micrococcales; family Microbacteriaceae; genus Microbacterium; species Microbacterium sp. LEMMJ01. The sequence continues at coordinate 1,345 of NZ_NCTV01000006.1, read as the reverse complement.
TAGCCCAGACCACGCCCGAGCGGGTCCACATCAGGTTGCTCGTCATCGCTGTTGCCGGAATCTGCATCGTCGTCTCGTTTCTCAGTCGGTCGGCGTGGCCAGCAGCAGATCGCGACCGCCGCTGAGGGGTGCCGTGATCGGCGTGCCGCCGAGGATGGGGAGGAGGGCTGCGTAGCTCGTGGTAGCGGGGTCCGCACAGATCGGCCCACGCGCGGTCTCCGCCTTGACCACGAGGGTCTTGATGACGTAGCCGCGGCCTCGGCCGATGATGCCGAGCGGGATGTCGGTGTTGTTCATGGTCAGTTGCCTCCTCGGGCTTGCTGCAGCAGGCGCTCGACGCCGCTGACCGCGTGTGCGGGTGCGTGCGCCGGCAGCGGCGTCGAGCGCGGCTGCAGGACCGGCTGCGCCACGACGGGCGCTTCCGGTGCGGGTGCGGTGGTCTCGCTATCCGGGGTGGTGAGCGTGGCTCCGACCGGCTCGGCGATCGTTGTTCCGCCGCCTGCGAAGTGGGGCGGGCGAACCCGCATGGTCACTCCGCGGTAGCGGCCGGCTGCGGGGCGGGTCATCGCGGACAGGCCGCTGGTGATGATGCTCAGCAGGTTCCGGCGTGTGGCCGGGATCCTTCCGGCTCCCCACGCTGCTCCCCAGGACACGAAGGCAGCGACGGGGATATCGACGATCGGAGAGCCAGTCCCCCACACGCTCTGCGTCAGCAGGGCGACGACCAGGACGATCGCCAGGACGACGCCCTGCGTCAGCGTGTAGGGGCCCCCGGGGATCTTCGTGCCGTCGTGGAGACGGCCGATGAACTTTGGGAACCGGCGGCTGCGCGTGTAGAAGCGCGCAACCTCTCTCTCTTCGTCGCGATCGGCCACGTTCGCCCCTTTACGCGACCAGCCGGTAGACCGTGTCGCCGGCCGCGGTGGTGGTCTCGTTGAGCACCAGGGCGTCCGCCGGAGCTGCGATCTGATGGATCGTGACTCCGATGGCGTCGACGGTCTCGGTCTGGATGAGGCCCATGACCCACTCGCCACCGCCGGCGGCGAGGAACATGGCCAGGCCGCACGCGATGCCGGTGATGATGGTCGTCGCCATGGCGAACCGCACCTTGGCGGCGACGACGAAGAAGATCACTGCTGCTGCGAGAAACACGACCGCCCGGAAAGCAGTCGTCGCATCAGCGGTGATCCCGTTGATCCAATCGAACATGGTTGGTGTTCCTTCCTTAGTTGCCGTTACCGGACGGTGTCGGCGTGGGGGTTGTCGATCCCTTGTCGGAGACCGCTTGCGGTGCAAGATCAATGGCGCTGACCTCCCAGCGGGAGGCACGCGCGGTGAGGGTGAG
>NZ_NCTV01000005.1:0-2035 GCF_002114135.1 Microbacterium sp. LEMMJ01 | reverse complement strand
CGCTAGGGCGTGTCTCTTAAAGCCTTGAGCCAGATGGTGATGGCGCGTAGGACGACGCCGCCGCGATAGGTCAGGGCGAGTTTGTCGTAGCGGGTGGCCAAGGCGCGCCATTGCTTGAAGATGTTGAATCCGCGCTCGACGACGTTGCGGCGCTTGTAGGCCTCGGTGTCGTAGGTGACCGGGCGACCACCCTTGGCGCCGCGGCGCTTGCGGTTGGCGATCTGATCATCGCGTTCGGGGATGACGGCCTGGATGCCGCGCCGGCGCAACAGCTTGCGGTTGGCCCGGGAAGAGTAAGCCTTGTCACCCAGCGCCCGGTCGGGCCTGGTGCGTGGCCGGCCCCCACCCAGGCGCGGTACCCGCAGGGCGTTCATCACGTGCTCGAACATCGGGGAGTCCCCGCCCTGCCCGGGCCCGAGCAGCATCACCAGCGGCCGCATGTTCCCGTCGCACAGGTGGTGGATCTTCGTCGACAGGCCGCCGCGGGAGCGGCCGATGGCGTGATCAGGCGGCTCGATGCGCAGATTCGTGTAATTCGTCAGGTCCCCCTGTGTCCCGGGGCAGGTTGGTGGCGTGCTGATGGGCGCGGTTGATCGTGGAGTCCACCGAGACTTCCCAGTCGATCAGCCCGGCGGCGTCGGCATGGGCCAGCAGGACGCTGTGGATCTTGTCCCACGTCCCATCACCGCTGAAGCGGCGGTGCCGCTTCCACACCGTCTGCCACGGCCCGAAGCACCCGGGTAAGTCCCGCCACGCGATCCCGGTCCGGTAGCGATAGATGATGCCCTCCACCACGGTGCGATGATCGGCGAACGGCCGACCACGACGCCCCTGCGAGGACGGCATCAACGGAGCAATCAGCTCCCACTGCGCATCAGTCAGCAACTCCGTTCGAGACACACACCGAGCGTTCCAGCGACCAGCCCAAACCTTTGGGAGACACGCCCTAGTCGCTTTCCAGGAGAACTGGCTCTTCGCGCGGATGGCGAGCGACGTCTTGCCGAGTCTTTCCAGGATGATGATCGGGTTCATCGGCGCTGTGGTCATCGGCGTGGTCGTGGGGTTCGTTCTCGGTCAGGCGCACCGCCTCCAGGCGATGTTCGCACCCGTGCTCGAGTTCCTGCGCGCGATCCCTGCGGTCGCGTTGATTCCCCTCGTCATCATCGTGCTGGGCCTCGACGACACCGCGAAGGTGATTCTGATCACCTTCATCTGCCTCTGGCCCGTGCTCCTCAATACCGAAGCTGCAATCAGAGGAATGGACCCCGGACTGCGCGAGACCGCCCGGGTGTACGGCATCCACTGGTTCCGCTACGAGTTGCAGGTCGCACTTCCCGCGGCAGCTCCGCAGATCTTTGCCGGAATGCGCACGAGTCTTTCGCTCGCGCTCATCATGGTCGTCGTGAGCGAGATGATGGCGGGAGGCAACGGGATCGGCGTCTTCGTTCTTCAGTCGCAGAGGTCGTTCGCGATCACGGACATGTGGTCGGGCATCGTGCTCATCGGGATCTTCGGGTACGTGTTCAACCTGCTGCTCATCGTCGTCGAGAACCGGGTGCTCGCGTGGCACCACGGCGCGAACACCGCCGTGGAGTGACACCGCGGTCGAGAGGACGCCCTCACACCTCGATGCCGCCGCACCACACACGCAGAACGCGACGCGCGGCAGCGATGTCGGTGAGCGGATCGCCGTCCACCAGCACGAGGTCGGCTCGCAATCCGGGGGTGATCGCCCCCCGATCGTCGAGTGAGAACGCGTGCGCGGCCGTCGAGGTGGCAGCGCGCAGCGCTTCGGCTGTTGACAGGCCGGCGTCCACGAGCAGAGCGAGTTCGTCGTGCATGCTCTCGCCGTATGGCGGCATTGCCCGTTCGAGGAGCCCGATGTAGGCGTCTTCGTCGTGCATGCTCTCGCCGTATGGCGGCGATGCCCGTGTGAAGGACCCGAGGTAGGCGTCGGTGCCGGCCAGGACCGGAAAGCCCGCGGCATGCATCGAGCGCGTGATATCGTGGGCGTGTGAATAGCTCACACCGGGAA
>NZ_NCTV01000044.1:0-4943 GCF_002114135.1 Microbacterium sp. LEMMJ01 | reverse complement strand
ACTCCGATGCATCCAACCCGGTTCCCTTCGCCGAATGAGGAGGGGATGCCCGGCTTCCCCCTCCGTGGTCATGTGGGGGCCGGCGTTGGTCCAGCAGTTCTGCGCGCGCGTCTCGCACCACAGCGCGAGCCGCGCTTCGCGGGGGAGGCAGGCACGATGTGTCCACCAGGCGCGCTTCTCGCCGTAGGGTCCGAACTGGTGGCCCTCGCTGTGCGCGATCGCGTCGTGGACGGCGCGGAAGACGTCGTTGGCGAGCATCGGCGCCCGCTCGCCCGTGGGCAGGGTGACCGTAACGCTGCGAGCCATCGGATGATCCGGCGGAAGGGCCCCCTCGCTGTGCTGCGAGACCTCGGTGCGGAAGTAGAACAGGTGCTTGTTCTCGCGGAGATCGGCCAGCATCGCGGCAGAGTCGGCGTAGGGTTGCTCGGTCTCGCCGTGCCAGGGCTCGAAGGTGTAGCCGGCTTCTGTGAGCATGTCCCACTGAGCGCCGATGTGCTGCCGCAGTGATCGGTAGGAGCGGGCGACCTGCGGGTGCGCGGGCTCGTGCGGTGCGGCCGCGTATGCCCTCGCTGCAGCGATGTCGTCGAGCTCGGTCAGTCGGGGGATCGGCGTGCGCTGTGGGAAACCGTGCGCATCGGCGTACCGCTCTCTGAGCGACTGGATCTCCTTGATCGGCTGGTGGTGACGGTAGCTGTCGTTGCCGGGCACGAAGGCAACGTGCGCTCGAGCGAAGGTGGGTTCTGTTCCGAGACGGGCGGCGATCGCGTTCACGGCGGATGCCGGCAGCGGATACTCGGCGGGTTCCGCGATCTCGAGCTTGCCGTCATAGAGCCTGCCTCCCGGTGCGCCGGCGGCGCGGAGAATGTCGAGGGTCTCCTGGACCTGCTGCTGCGAGCCGGTGCCGGCGGCGAAGCTGTAGACCCGGTCGGGGCCGTCAGCGTCGAAGTACCCGGCCATGATGCTGTCCTGCTCATACCGCCCCGCCAGCTCGCCGGCCCAGTCGGTGACCTGCTCGAAGCTGTCCGCGTGGACGATGTAGGCGCCTGCAGGCTCCGACGTGCCCTCCCAGAGCCCGTCCGCGTGCTGCAGCTCGGAGATCTCGATCCCGTGACGTTCCGCGGCCGCGCGCAGGGTGTCTTCGTACTCGATCCACTCGTCGGTGTCCCAATAGCTGGGGCGCGAGCTCATCCGCATCAGCTCGCCCGAGACCGGCCGGAACGGGGTCGCGCCGATGAAGGCCTCAAGCTGCTTCTCGGCGTTCCGCTCGCGCTTCTCGGCGCGGCGACGCCGCTGCCCTTCGGCCGTCGACGACGGGCACCGCCGCCCTCCGTGGTCGATGTCGTCGCACATGGCCTCTCCCGTTCGTCTGCTGGGTATAGGCCGGGGTTGGGGGTGTTCGCGGACAGAAATCGGGGCCCCGCCGGTCGGCAGGGCCCCGATGAGGGCGGCATGGTCAAACGTCAGCCGTTGAGCTCCTCCCACACCTGGTAGGCGCGGTGAAACTCCGGGCTGTCATCGTCGCCGTCACGCACGAGCTGGTCGAGGTACTCGTCGAGCTCAGCCTGGGAGAGCTGGCGGGGATCCTTCATCCTTCGGCTCCCGCCTCGGCAGGCGGGCAACTGCACCGTGCACGCGGCCGCGAACCGTTCCAGTTCCCGACGTAGAACAGCGCGCACGGCCATTCGTGCTCGCCGCGGCGCCGCAGCCTGGGGACGGTCACCGTGAGCTCGCTGCCCAGGCTCAGCGCGTCCATGATGTCGTCCGCGATGTAGCCGGCCTCCTCGTCCGCCTCGTCCGTGTGCTGCTGGATCGTGCGCACGATCGTTGCGCGCACGTCCAGCGTGACGGTCGGCGATGCCTCGTTCATCGGGTGTCCTCGTCGGGGTCCACACGCTGGATCGCCTCGTGCAGGCGGGCCAGTCGGTCCTCTCGCACGATGATGACGAAGACCACCGCAATGCCGGCAAGAGGCAGGAGCACGATCGGGGCGGGGACCACGATCACCACGCCGACAGCGAGCAGCACGATCGGCAGGATCACCCTCAGCGTTGCGCGGCGGTGCTGACCGAGCTCGTTCCTGATGCGATCCTTGATGACCCCGTCCTGCTGTGCGAAGGCGGTGGCCGGGTCCGAGGAACGCAACATGCTCCGGATTGCGCGAGTTGTCCACTCGCTCAGCGTGCGCTGATGCCGATCCCTACTACTCTCACGCCCGGTCATCGCGTGTACTCGCTCGGGGACGGGATCGGCAGGTCAGGATCGCGGATCTCGTACTGCCGGTCCTCCACGTAGGCCGCGTACTCGTCTGCGAAGTCGTATGCCTCGGCCTCGCTGTGCCCTTCCTGGCGCGCATGATCGAACGCGCTCCGCCACGGCTGACCGGTCGAATCGAGCGGCGGGTACAGGCGGTCGATCAGCACCTGATTCGCAGCGTCGTCGATCCTTCCGCGAGCCTCGGCGTCGGCGATCGCTCTCGCAGTCGCATGTGTGCCGTCTCGCAGCCGCGACAGATCACTCGAAGAGGGCACCACCCGCGCATAGGTGCAGTCGTCCCACCGGCAGTAGGTGGTCGTCTCCTCTGGCGTGAGCGGGCGGGGAGTGACGCTCACCAGCGCGGCGCCGCGTCCGCACACGGGGCATCGTCGAGCCTCCGCGCTGCGGACACCAACGCCGCGGCGATGGGCTGTGTTGTTCCGGCGCTCGGTCATCGCTCGCTCCCGCTCTCGTTGGGCGGGTTGGTGATGATGAACCCTGTGCCGGCGTCGGGCTGGTCCTGGCGCAGTCCGACGATCTCGGTGTCGGTCGCGTCGGTGTCGTTGAGGGTCTGAGCGAGCAGGTCGGCGTACTCGTCCGCGGTGAGTGCCTGGACCGCGGCGGCGTCGGTGACGTCGACGGGCTTGCCGTTGACGTGGAAGATGCGGGTCATGGGGTTCTCTCCTGCTGATGCGTCGTGGTGTCCATCCTCGTCGTGGGTCAGCGGAGGTCGAGCTCGACGCTGTCGGCCTCGAGGTCGGGGATGGTCTGGGCAGGGTGGCTGAACGTGACAGCCGGGCCGTGGACGATTACACGGTCGCCGCGGTGGGTCGTCAGCCGGAGCATCTCGGCGAGGATCCCGTTGGCGTGGACGTTGTATGAGCCGGCGTCGGTCTCGACGCGGAACCCTACGCGCGCCTGACGGTCGGTGAGTCGGCGGACGAGGGTGAGCGGTGTGCGGACGGTTCCTGCGATGGTGACCGCGGTGCCCGTGGGGGCTGCGGCCTGGGTGATGGTCATGGCCTGTCTCCTCAATCAAATAGTGAATGTGACATTCACTGACTATACGCCTGCGAGTCTGGTAGGGGAACCCCCGTGCCTGACTGTGCCGCAGGCCCTTCTTGCTGGGTATAGGCCGGTCTTGGCGCTGTTCGCGGACACCCGAGTTGCGAAGATCGGTGAGGTTAGTCGTCGATGCTGCTGTCGGGTTCGTCACACGCGCCACTGTTGATGGCATCGACGCCGGCTTTCGTGAGCACCCAGCCGGGTTCGACCCATGAGTAGCGCTCGATCAGACCGCGCCTGCGGAGAGACTGGATGGTGCCACCGGGAATCCCCAGGCCTGTCGTATCGAGGTAGCTGGCGCCACCGGAGGGGGACCGGCCATCGGCGATCATCCGCATGGTGACCCGCTGCGACCAGTTCAACGGCGGGGCCTTCTTGCGGCGGTTGAGCTGTCGATGTCAGGCGGAACGTGCGAGCTGCGCAGCGGAGGCGGTCGGCTGCAGCGCGAGGAGCCGCTGCGCCTTCGCTGCTTCGATCTCGCCCGGCAGCTCTCCCTTACGAGCGCCGGAGCGGCCGTAGAGAAGGACTTTCACGCCGGTCTTGGAGGCCTGCGCTCGGTCGGCGATCTCGAGGATGGTCATGCCGGAGGCCATCAGTTGTCGGACGTGCCGGCGAACGGGGTCAGCGGGCACGCGCGGGGCCTGCGGGGCGATGCCGGCTTCCCGCCGCCGGCGTCGCTCTTCGGTCAGCGATGCGTCGGCGCAGGAGATCTCGGCAGGGCATTGATCTCGGTCCTTGCAGCCGAGCTGGTAGCCGTAGGCGGTCCCGTGGTGTTCGGCCGGGATGCTCTGTTCCTTCCGGTTTGCCATCCACTGCCGGTGATACTCGCGGCCCGCCTCGATGCACTCCGGTCGATCGCAGCCACGCGCCCGGCAGGCGTTGGTGCCGTGCGGCTGCAGCTGCCGCGGTCGGGAGACGCGAGGGGCCCGCGGGGTCTGCGGCCGCGGCATCCGCGGCCTGGCCGGCGGTGCCGGGCGATCATGCTTCGCGAGCTCGTCGACTGCTGCCTGATGCCTGGCGGTGGCGTCCTGCAGAGCACGCTCGATCACGCCGCCGACCGATAGGCCGCTTCCGGCGGCGATGGTGGCCGTCTTGAGCGTCTCGACCGCGGAACGCAGCTGGACGCGCAGATCCCGGTGGTCGCTGCGCCACTGTGCGAGCTCGTCGACGTGACGATCCAGCGCTGCTTCGTAGCCGTCGACCGTCTCCGCGAACGTGCTGGCACGCTCGACGGGGAGCGTCTCGGCCGCGAGGCGGGCCTTGTCGATCCACTGATAGCCAGGATGCGTGCGCGTCCTCAGCAACGTCGGTCGCGGGGTCGCGATCCTCAGCGGCGCCGTCTTCGGCGGGCGGGCGGGCCGTGCTGTCGGTGTGCGCTTCGAGGCCTGCTTGGGTCGGCGGGGCTGCGTGGCTTCGGCCGCGGCCCGGCGCTCTTCTCGAGCGGCGATCTTGTCACGCTGCCGGGACTGGGCGCGTGCGGCTGCGTCGCGCTCGAGGATCTCCGCAAGGGGCGAGCCGGCGTAGCTGAGCTTCGCGAAGGAGAAGTCGCCGGCAGAGCGGGTGTGGATGGTGCGGCAGGGGATGTGAGCGGGGCACGAAGCAGTGCGGCATCCGCGGCGGTACCC
>NZ_NCTV01000043.1:0-621 GCF_002114135.1 Microbacterium sp. LEMMJ01 | reverse complement strand
TGGTCGACCACCGGGGCCGCGTCATCCGGCACCACTTCTACGACGCCCGACCCATCGCGGCCGACGTCGATCTCCCCGACCAGCGCGACGTCGACACACGCTTCGCCCGACTGACCGCAGATCTCCTGAACACGAGGACACGATGACCGCACCGCTCACCACCACCGAGACCCGCCTGCTACACAAGTCGCTCGAGCTCGCCGCCGGCTACGCGAACAATGAACGCGACGAGACCGCGATCCTTGAGCTCAGCGCACGCATCCGACAGGCACAGAAGACCATCCCCTCTGCACCGGACGCGCACACCACGATCCTCGCGACGATCGACGCCATAAAGCGCGCAGGACGCCACGAGCAGCTCACCCCTCAGCTGCTCGACCGAGTCGCTGACGAGCTCCTCCAATCCACCCCGCTCTGACCGCCCCGCGCGGTACACTAAGGCGCGGCACCCGGCTGTTGAGCAGGTTCCCTTCCGCCCCTCGGGGCGATGGCTCCTCCTCAGTTGGATCGTTGGTGAATGTGACAATTTCCACGCTCCGGCCGGGTGCCGTTTTCTCTTGCCCCGGTGGCACGCGATCATCGACGAGTGCTCACCGGTGGACCAGTCGCCCTCACAGATGC
>NZ_NCTV01000042.1:0-1037 GCF_002114135.1 Microbacterium sp. LEMMJ01 | reverse complement strand
GGGGTGATCGCCCCCCGATCGTCGAGTGAGAACGCGTGCGCGGCCGTCGAGGTGGCAGCGCGCAGCGCTTCGGCTGTTGACAGGCCGGCGTCCACGAGCAGAGCGAGTTCGTCGTGCATGCTCTCGCCGTATGGCGGCATTGCCCGTTCGAGGAGCCCGATGTAGGCGTCTTCGTCGTGCATGCTCTCGCCGTATGGCGGCGATGCCCGTGTGAAGGACCCGATGTAGGCGTCGGTGCCGGCCAGGACCGGAACGCCCGCGGCATGCATCGCGCGCGTGCTCTCGTGGGCGTGTGCATAGCTCACACCGGGAACGCCCGCTGCGGTGAGATTCGCGGCGACGCCTTTCATCATCGTCAAGGTCGGGATGAACACCGTGCCCTGGGCGAGCATCGTCTCAGCCGTCGCATCGTCGAGCGCGCGGTCGAGTGGAGCATGGGTGATCATGTCGGCCCCCGCAGCGAGGCTCATACGCACAGCTTCGTACAGGGCTGCGTGCGCGATGACCTTGAGCCCCCGCGCGTGCGCAGCAGCCACGAGTGCATCGAGCACGTCCTGGGTGGGACCGGGCAGATCGGCGATGATCTTGATGTAATCCACCCCGTCTGCCACCTGCACCTCGACGAACCGCTCCGCCTTGTCGGGGGAATCGACCAGCGCGACGTCCGGATAGGTCGGAATGCGGCTGTGCGTGCTGCCCTGAGATGTCGCCGCCATGCCGGCGGTGCGGAAGTCAGCGACTCCCCTCAGTCCCCGCAACGACTGGAACTGTGATGCGGGCCATGTCGCCATGTCCAGGCCGGTGGTGACACCGTACGTGGCGAGCGTCTCGAGGGACTCGCGCCCCTTCAGGTGCATGTGACAGTCGATCAGGCCAGGAAGGAGCACCGTACCTTCCGCGTTGACGACAGCGGCACCGACGACGACCGCATCCGCTGATACGTCACCGATGCGCCCGTCGGGCTGGACGACGACCGTCGTGGGGGCGCTCAGACTGTGTCCGTCGAAGACCCTGGTGTTCGTGATCGCGGTCGCAGA
>NZ_NCTV01000041.1:0-2040 GCF_002114135.1 Microbacterium sp. LEMMJ01 | reverse complement strand
GGTGTGGATTGTGCGGCAGGGGATGAGCGCGGGGCACGCTGCAGTGCGGCATCCGCKGCGGTACCCGTCCGGGGTGCCGTGCGGGAAGCWGTCGTCGAGCAGGTCGAGGGTGGACATCACGTTCGGCCTCAGTAGCGCAGGAGCTTCGCGGTGACGAGCGACAACAGCGCCGCCCGTTGCGGAGAGTTGAGGCGGGAGAAGTGCGCGCCCAGGGTGTCCAGTGCTGCGGTGAACTCGGCAGGCAGCCCGTCGAGATCCCGCTTGACGCGCCGCTCGTTCGCGTCGCGCTGCGCCTCGGCCTGATCGGTCACACGCCACTCGTCGGTGGCCGCGCGGTCGGCATAGGCGCCCGTGATCCGTGGCGCATGCAGCCCGCGGGTGTAGAGCGAGTTCGGCTCGTCGATCGGGCGAGTGATCGTGATGATCGCGCCGACCGGCGCCGACGTGTACGGCTTGTACGAGCCGAGCTCCTTGTCGGAGATCTCGCCGTCGACGAGCGTGCGGTACCAGTGCGCGAGCTTGCCATTGCCCGCCTGCCTGCGCCCGACGTAGACGACATCCTCAGTGACGGTCTCTGCCGATTCGCTCATGGGCGATCTCCTCAATCAATCAGAAAGTAGTGAATGTGACATTCACTGATACTAGAGAGGTTGCAGCGTTCTCGCAACCGTCGTCGTCGTCGTCGCCGAAAGTCGAGAGCGCTGCCTGTCGGCGGGCACGGTGCGCATGGGCTCATCACGAGGCGCTTCGATCTCGAAGCCGCACGCGCCGCAGCTGTGCAGTCCGACGCCATCGACGTCGTCGGATGGGATGTACATGGTGGTGGGCTCTTCGCACATCAGGCAGCGCATGGTGATCTCCGATCGTGTGGTCAGGCGGTAGCCGCCGGGGTGATCTGCTCGACGGTGGCTGAGTAGCCGCGGTGGGAACCCCAGGCGGCGGCGATGCGGTCGGCGACGTCGCGGTCTTCGCCGAGGTAGGGGCGGTATCGCTTGCCTCGCGGGTCGGTGATGACGACCTGGACGACGCCGGAGGGCTCGCGCACGGTGACTCGGGCAGCAGGGATTGGGTGGGCGTGGACGCGGCCGGCGATGATGAAGGTCGGGTACAGATCGCGTGCGAGCTCGGGGGAGCGGAACACGTCGTGGACCCATGCCGTGATGGCGATCGCGCCGGCAGGACTGAACCCGATGAGGCGGGCGGGGAGCTGCTCGAGCCCGGAGCGGACGAAGTAGTGCTCGTCGACGAGTATCGGCGCCGGCGGATGCAGAGACCGCTCGTCGTGGGCGGGGTAGATCGTCAGGCTGGTGCGGCTGTTCATGAGGCGCTCGTTCATGCGGTGCGGCGGATGCCTACGGCGATGATGTGCGCCTTGGTGGGACGGGAGTAGAAGCCGAAGCTGTCGTCGTCGTCCGAGGCGGAGACGGTTGCGGTGAATGCGACGACGTCGCCGCGCGTCGCGGAGGAGATCTCGGAGGGCTTGGTGCCCCACACGCGCCAGCCTTCGCCCTGGACGAGGATCTTGACGGTGATGCCCCACTGGGTGTCGGTGGTCTTGGTTGCGAGGATCTCACCCTGGATGAGGGTGCGTCCCGTGGGGACGGGGCGGCGCGCTGCCAGCTCGCGCTCGAGCTGCTCGAGCAGCTCGTGGGCAGTGCGGACCTCATCGGCGTCGAGGGTGCCGGTGGAGTCCTCGAGCGAGTCGAGGAGGTAGCCGATCTTCTCGCGCAGCGGGTTGCCCTCCCGGATGCTCAGATGAGCTTCGGTGAGCTGGTCGCGCAGGCCGGGGTGCTCGGCCTCGAAGGCAGCGCGACGGGCGGTGATCGCGCGCGTCGTGTCGATGTGCTCGGCGTGCGCCTTCGCGTGGGCGCGGGCGGTGGCGCGAGCGCTGCTGACGAGCCGGCTGCGAGTGCCGGTGCCGTGGCAGTCGAAGCAGATCGGGCGACCGTGGCCATCGGTGAAGGGGGTGGGCCCGGTGTACAGGCCGGTGCCGATGCACTTGCCGCAGGTGTCGGTGATCCGCTCGGAGCCCTTGCGGCC
>NZ_NCTV01000040.1:0-1122 GCF_002114135.1 Microbacterium sp. LEMMJ01 | reverse complement strand
GGGTGAGGCCGTGGCTCTCGCGCGTCAGCTGATCGATCCCGCGCTCGCCGACGCGCCCGTGCAACCGGGGACGGTCTGGGTCCCTGGCTCAGGCTGGACACAGAACCCTCCGCCGCCGGAGCCGGGCGGCAGCGGATCCCCTTCGGGGGAGGTCCACGTGCGCGCGCACGTGCGCTCCGGTTATCCCGTCACGGAGCACTGGCGCGCAGCGCGCGGCTCAGCCCAGGAGTGACCGCGTCAGTGCGCCGCGTCGTACGCCTCGAGGATGGACGCGGGAACCCTGCCGCGATCGCTGACCTGGTGTCCGTTCTGACTGGCCCATTCACGCACCGTGTTGAGATCGGCCCGTCCGCCCCGCGACGTCCTCGCCGGACGCCGGGTGGCTGCGCCGATGCGGCGCGCGCTCTTGGCCCAGGCCTCGAACTCGAGATCGATCTCGAGTTGCTTTCCGTCGATCGCGAAGGTCGCGGGATCGAGCCGCTCGCCAGGTCGCGCACACCACCGCGAAGGGCGGCGTCATCGCGATGACGAAGTCGCTCGCTGCGGAGGGCGCCCGCTACGGCGTCCGCGCGAACTCGATCTCGCCTGGCTTCGTCAGCACCCCGGCGACGGACAAGGCGGTGGATGCGGAGGGCAAGGCCTGGCAGGTCGGCAACGCGCTCATTCAACGCCCCGGCACGGGCGAGGACATCGCGTACATGCCGCTCTACCTGGCCTCCGACGAGTCCTCTTGGGTGACCGGACAGAACTACAGCGTCGACGGCGGCGCGACCGCCGGGTGGCGGAACGACAGCGAGACGGACCGACTGGCCGCGAAGAACGGCTGACACGCGGGTCGCGGCGCGACCGGTGACGGACGTGAGGCACGGTGTCAGCTGACACCGTGCCTCCCGTCCGTCGTGGCCACCTCGTCTAAATCGCGAGGTACCCGCCGTCGACGGCGAACTGCGCGCCGGTCGCGAAGGCGGCCGCGTCGGAACCGAGCCACGCGACCATCTCGGCGATGTCGTGCGGCGTGCCGAGTCGGCCGATCGGGTGCTTCGTCAGCAGCGCGTCCTTGAAGCCGGGGTAGGTCTCCTCCAGCGCGTCTATCATTGGCGTCTGGATCACCCCGGGCAGCAC
>NZ_NCTV01000039.1:0-2109 GCF_002114135.1 Microbacterium sp. LEMMJ01 | reverse complement strand
GGTTCACCCCAACAGTTCGGCGAGGCGGATCGCGGCGTCCTGCAGTGACCGCGCTAGGGACTTGACCTTGCCCGGCGGTAACCGCTGCACGGGCGCGGAGGCGTTGATCGCCAGTCGCAGTCCCGACGAGACGTGGACCGGGACCGCGACGCTCGCCACGCCGTCCTCGCTTTCCTGCCGATTCACGGCATAACCGTCCAGTCGTGTCCGAACCAGTTCGGCGACGAGTTCGTCTCGGGAACGTATGGAGTTCGGTGTGACGATCTCGAGCTGCTCGTCCGGGTACAGCCGGAAGAGCTGCTCGTCGCTCAGCTCGGCAAGCAGCGCCTTGCCGGTCGAGGTGCAATGCGCCGGCAGGGTCTTGCCCAGTCTCGAAACCACGCGCACGGCCACATCGGGCTCGGCAACGGCGAGGAATCGGACATGGTTGCCCTCGAGCGTGCCCAGGTGGCAGGTCTCACCGAGGGCGGCGCTGAGGTCCTCGAGGATCGGCTGCGCCAGTCTCGGGACATCCATCCTGCGCAGCACCGAGAAGGCCACCGTCGTCAGCGCCGGGCCAGGGCCGTAAGCCTTGGTCACCGGGTTCTGCCGCACGAAGCCGCGCCATGCCAGCATCGCGAGAAGTCGGTGCGCGGTCGAGGTCGCCACCCCGAGGAGGGCACCGGCGTCCGTGAGCCGCAGCTCGTGCTCCTCACCCAGCAGCAGGATCAGCTTCAGCGCGTTGTCGACCGACTCGATCGGATACTGGGGTGGATCGCCCGGCGACCCGAGCTGTCGATTCTGCACGGCAGAAAGCTTACTTGCAACGTGGGCGCGCTCCTCCTGCACCGCGCGCTCCGATGCCGACCCGACAGGCGGGAGGATCGTCTCCGCGGTGCCACTGCAGCCCGTGCCACCCCACGCCGCCCGCGTGGCTCCCTGTGACGGCCCCGACGGCCCAGGCGCTCTACGGTCGGAGCAGGACCTTCAGGCTGCTGGACGCGTCGCGGGACTGCTCGAAGGCGGCGGCGGCATCGTCGAAGGCGAACTCGTGGGTCGCCAGCGGCGACAGATCGATCCCCTGGGCGTCGGACGCCTGACGATCGACTCGAGGACGGCCTCGTACTCGCGATGAGCGATGGCGAACGACTGCGGGTGCCACAACTGATAGATGTGTAAGCAGCGTTCCGGGTAGGAGTCCACTACCCGCCCCAACGGGATGTCTGCACGCGCGACGCAGCAGCGGAGGAACGCGTGGTGCGCCACCAGCCAGGCGCCCATGTCACCGACTGCCAGCGCCGCATCCATTAGCGTCCCGTACTCGCGCGAAGCGCCGATCTCGGAGCGCAGCATCCGTCCACCGTCCGGCGCGCGCCTAAGGACTCCAGCTGAAGCCGGACACCGTAGAGCTGGTCGACCTCTTCTACGTCCGGGTGATACACCGTCGCTCGGCGATGGTATCGGCCTCGTTTGAGCCTTTCTTCCCGCAGCAAGCGAAACGCCTCGTGCAAATGACCTCCCCGTCGATCCAGGTCTTTCAACTTTCCATCCTGCGTGAGGCGGCAGTGGCGGTGACACTCCACTGCTCGGAAGAGCACTATTTCGCGCTATTGATCCGGACCCCGATGGTCGGAAGCTGTTCAGTGCCGCGTCATCGGCGCAATACGCTGGGAGACGGGGCTTCCTCTGCCCCGGGAGGACACCATGCAACCAGATAACCTCACGGTCACGGCTCGGGTGGCGCGCACAGCCGTCCCCGGGCGGCTGGACGATCTCACCGAGTGGGCGCATGGTTTCACCGGCCGGGCCCAGTCGTTCCCCGGCTACCGGGAGTCGAAGGTCCGAGTCTCGGAACGGCACCGGCGCCAGGTTGTCGTCGAGATCACGTTCGCTTCCCCCCATGACCTCATCCGGTGGGAGGACAGTAAGGAGCGGCAGGCGCACCTGCAACAGGCCGTGCCGCTCACGATCGGGCAGGCCCGTCCACTGACTCCGGACGCCCTCACCGGTGCAATCCCGACGGCCGGTCCCGCGCGCCCGCGGTGGTGGACGGCGCGATAACGCTGCACCCGAGCGCCCCGCCGAGACGATCCGGCGGGGCGCTCCCGTGTCAGCGTTATCGCGCCGTCC
>NZ_NCTV01000004.1:0-3473 GCF_002114135.1 Microbacterium sp. LEMMJ01 | reverse complement strand
GACTCTGGGCCCTACAAGGTTACTGACGTCAGCCCAACTCCGAATGCCGGTAAGTGAGAGCGCAGCAGTGAGACTGTGGGGGATAAGCTTCATAGTCGAGAGGGAAACAACCCAGACCACCAACTAAGGTCCCAAAGCGCGTGCTAAGTGGGAAAGGATGTGGAGTTGCTCTGACAACCAGGAGGTTGGCTTAGAAGCAGCCACCCTTGAAAGAGTGCGTAATAGCTCACTGGTCAAGTGATTCCGCGCCGACAATGTAACGGGGCTCAAGCACGCCACCGAAGTTGTGGCATTGACATTATTGGTAGGCCTTCGTGGTCCAGCCGTGTTGATGGGTAGGAGAGCGTCGTGTGGCCAGCGAAGCGGCGGTGGAAACCAGCCGTGGAGGCTACACGAGTGAGAATGCAGGCATGAGTAGCGAATGACGTGTGAGAAACACGTCCTCCGAAAGACCAAGGGTTCCAGGGTCAAGCTAATCTTCCCTGGGTAAGTCGGGACCTAAGGCGAGGCCGACAGGCGTAGTCGATGGACAACGGGTTGATATTCCCGTACCGGCGAAGAACCGCCCAAGCTAATCCAGTGGTGCTAAACGTCCGAGCCTTCACATCGTTGCCTTCGGGTGACACCGTGGAGGGGAGCACGTGACCCCATGCTGGTGCGGTTAGCGTATTAACAGGTGTGACGCAGGAAGGTAGTCCAAGCCAGGCGATGGTTGTCCTGGTGCAAGTGCGTAGGCCGAGTCGTAGGCAAATCCGCGACTCATACAGGCTGAGACACGATGCGGATAAAAAGTGGATGATCCTATGCTGCCGAGAAAAGCATCGACGCGAGGTTCTAGCTGCCCGTACCCCAAACCGACTCAGGTGGTCAGGTAGAGAATACCAAGGAGATCGAGAGAATCGTGGTTAAGGAACTCGGCAAAATGCCCCCGTAACTTCGGGAGAAGGGGGGCCTTCGACGTATTAGGACTTGCTCCGAAAGCGTTTGGAGGCCGCAGAGACTAGTGGGTAGCGACTGTTTACTAAAAACACAGGTCCGTGCCAAGTCGCAAGACGATGTATACGGACTGACGCCTGCCCGGTGCTGGAAGGTTAAGAGGACCGGTTAGCCGCAAGGCGAAGCTGAGAATTTAAGCCCCAGTAAACGGCGGTGGTAACTATAACCATCCTAAGGTAGCGAAATTCCTTGTCGGGTAAGTTCCGACCTGCACGAATGGCGTAACGACTTCCCAACTGTCTCAACCGCGAACTCGGCGAAATTGCATTACGAGTAAAGATGCTCGTTACGCGCAGCAGGACGGAAAGACCCCGTGACCTTTACTACAGCTTGGTATTGGTGTTCGGTGTGGCTTGTGTAGGATAGGTGGGAGACTTTGAAGCGGTGACGCCAGTTACCGTGGAGTCATTGTTGAAATACCACTCTGGTCACTCTGGATATCTAACTTCGAACCGTAATCCGGTTCAGGGACAGTGCCTGGTGGGTAGTTTAACTGGGGCGGTTGCCTCCCAAAAAGTAACGGAGGCGCCCAAAGGTTCCCTCAACCTGGTTGGCAATCAGGTGGCGAGTGTAAGTGCACAAGGGAGCTTGACTGTGAGACTGACAGGTCGAGCAGGGACGAAAGTCGGGACTAGTGATCCGGCAGTGGCTTGTGGAAGCGCTGTCGCTCAACGGATAAAAGGTACCTCGGGGATAACAGGCTGATCTTGCCCAAGAGTCCATATCGACGGCATGGTTTGGCACCTCGATGTCGGCTCGTCGCATCCTGGGGCTGGAGTAGGTCCCAAGGGTTGGGCTGTTCGCCCATTAAAGCGGTACGCGAGCTGGGTTTAGAACGTCGTGAGACAGTTCGGTCCCTATCCGCTGCGCGCGTAGGAAGTTTGAGAGGATCTGACCCTAGTACGAGAGGACCGGGTTGGACGAACCTCTGGTGTGTCAGTTGTTCCGCCAGGAGCACCGCTGATTAGCTACGTTCGGGATGGATAACCGCTGAAAGCATCTAAGCGGGAAGCCGGCCTCAAGATGAGACTTCCATACCTTCGGGTGAGAGGCTCCCAGCCAGACTACTGGGTTGATAGGCCAGATGTGGAAGCACGGTAACGTGTGCAGCTGACTGGTACTAATAAGCCGATGACTTGATAACACACCGTTTGTTGGTGCTTGCGTCCACTGAGTGGTTCTCGATGTACGGTCGAGAACTACCTTCAACAATGATTCATCATTGCTTTAGGTTTGATTGAAACATCAATAGTGTTTCGGCGGCCATAGCGTGAGGGAAACGCCCGGTCACATTCCGAACCCGGAAGCTAAGCCTCACAGCGCCGATGGTACTGCAGGGGGGACCCTGTGGGAGAGTAGGACACCGCCGGACTCCTTTTAGTCGAAATGGCCACCCATCGTTGGGTGGCCATTTTGCGTTTACAGCACGAAGAGAACAGGGAGCACCATGCCGGAAGAGGAAGAGCGCCGTCCACGTCGCAACGACGACAGGAACCAGCGCAACGATCGTCCTTCCGGAGGTCGCCCCGTCTACCGCGACGGCGCATCTCGCTCCGGCGACCGCGGCCCGCGTCGTGAGGGCAGCTACAACCGTGACAGCGGTGCCCCGCGTCGCGAGGGTGGTTACAACCGCGACAGCGCTCCGCGTCGCGAGGGCGGCTACGACCGTAATGGTGGTGCGCCTCGTCGCGAGGGCGGCTACAACAACCGTGACGGTGCTGCCCCCCGCCGTGAAGGCGGCTACAACCGTGATGGTGCTCCGCGTCGTGAGGGCGGTTACAACTACCGTGACGGTGCTCCGCGTCGTGAGGGTGGCTACAACAACCGTGACGGTGCTCCGCGTCGTGAGGGTGGCTACAACAACCGTGACGGTGCTCCGCGTCGTGAGGGTGGTTACAACCGCGATGGTGCTCCGCGTCGTGAGGGTGGCTACAACAACCGTGACAGCGCTCCGCGTCGCGAGGGTGGTTACAACCGCGATGGTGCGCCCCGTCGTGAGGGTGGCTACAACAACCGTGACGGTGCTCCGCGTCGTGAGGGTGGTTACAACCGCGATGGTGCTCCGCGTCGTGAGGGTGGCTACAACAACCGTGACAGCGCTCCGCGTCGCGAGGGTGGTTACAACCGCGATGGTGCGCCCCGTCGTGAGGGTGGCTACAACAACCGTGACGGTGCTCCGCGTCGTGAGGGTGGTTACAACCGCGATGGTGCTCCGCGTCGTGAGGGTGGCTACAACAACCGTGACAGCGCTCCGCGTCGCGAGGGTGGTTACAACCGCGATGGTGCGCCCCGTCGTGAGGGTGGCTACAACAACCGTGACGGTGCTCCGCGTCGTGAGGGTGGTTACAACCGCGATGGTGCTCCGCGTCGTGAGGGTGGCTACAACAACCGTGACAGCGCTCCGCGTCGCGAGGGTGGTTACAACCGCGATGGTGCGCCCCGTCGTGAGGGTGGCTACAACCGTGACGGTGGTGCGC
>NZ_NCTV01000038.1:0-952 GCF_002114135.1 Microbacterium sp. LEMMJ01 | reverse complement strand
GGGGGAGGAAGGCGACGACCGCGATAATCGCGCGGAGCTGGTCCTGGACGAAAAACCGCGTCCCGTCCGCGCTCCGCGCCGGGTCGAGGGTGTTGGCCTTCTTCCACAGGATCGAGCCGATGATCGACAGTGCCGCGATCACGACCAGCAGGACGAGCAGGGCGATGAACGCCCACTGCGGGAACTGCGCCGTCGCTCCCTGCTCTTCCAGGAGGCCGGTGTCCGGATCGCGGACGAGCGCGCCGCCCTCGTCGACGAACTCGCGCTGGCGCAGGAGCCAGAAGATGCCGACGGCCTCGCCCGCGATCGCGAGCGCCCAGAGGACCGCGGCGATGATGCGGAAGCGCGTCGCGGAGGCCTTGGCCTCCGGGCTCGGCGTCCAGCCCGCGGGCGGTTCGCCGGTCGTGGCGCCGGTCGTGGCACGACGCGGCGCGGCGGAAGACGTCTGCTCGTTCTCGGCCATGGTTGTCCTTTCCCCCGAAAGTGCCCGGCGACCCCGCCGAGGCATCCCCGAGCCTAGTGGCCGCGGTGTCCTACGCTGGAGAGATGACATCCGATTCGGACGACGCCCTGAGCTGGGAGGGCGACGACAGCGCGGAGCGACGCCCCCGGGACGCCGCACGGCGCACCACGCCGGCTCCGGAACCGACCCCGGCCGAGGCCGTCACGCCCGCGGCGTCCGCACCGGCGTCGGGGGACGAGACGACCGCGGCGCCCTCCGGGCTCAGCAACGCGATGCTGGTACTCGTCGGCGTCGTCGGCGGCGTCTACCTGCTCTACACCCTCGGCTGGATCGCGGGCGGTCTCCGGCTGCAGCCGCTCGCCTCGTGCCTCGTCGCGGATGTCATGTTCCGGCCCTGGTTCGGGCTGGCGATCGCCGCCCCCGCGCGGTGGTTCCTCGCGACACGGGTGCTGACGCGGGGCCGGGCCTCCTGGATCCGCGCCGCCGTGC
>NZ_NCTV01000037.1:0-588 GCF_002114135.1 Microbacterium sp. LEMMJ01 | reverse complement strand
GGCCAAGCCGGGAACCCGCAGCCCCTACGCGCCCTTCACGACGTCCACCCTGCAGCAGGCGGCGCGCCGCAAGCTCTCGATGAGCGCGAAGCAGGCGATGAGCGTCGCCCAGCGCCTCTACGAGAAGGGGTACATCACCTATATGCGTACCGACTCCACGGCGCTGAGCACCCAGGCGGTGCAGGCGGCCCGGAGTCAGGCCGTGGCTCTCTACGGCGACAATGCGGTGCCGCTCAAGCCGCGCGTCTACAAGTCGAAGAGCAAGAACGCCCAGGAGGCGCACGAGGCGATCCGCCCGTCGGGGGAGAACTTCCGCACGCCGTCCTCGCTGTCCGGCGAGCTCGACCGCGAGGAGCAGCGGCTGTACGACCTGATCTGGAAGCGCACCGTCGCGAGCCAGATGTCGGACGCCAAGTACGAGACGACGACCGTCACCATCGCGGTCGAGGCGGACGGCCAGACGGCGGAGTTCACCGCCTCCGGCACGGTCTACACGTTCAAGGGCTTCCTCGAGGCGTACGAGGAGGGTCGCGACGAGAAGCGCAGCGACGCCGACGCCGCGGAGAACCAGTCCCKGCCCGCCGTCTC
>NZ_NCTV01000036.1:0-555761 GCF_002114135.1 Microbacterium sp. LEMMJ01 | reverse complement strand
CTCATGAATCCGGCCATCGTCGCGCGCGCCTACACGGCCGTGTGCGCGCTTCCCGCCTCGCCGGCGCCGCGGCAGCTCGTCCTCCGCGAGGCGAATGTCGCCGATCTGCGGCGCGAGCTCTCCGCCGGGGAGCTGGACCTCATCCTCGTCCCGTCCGTCGCCCCCATGCCGCGGTTCCGGCACCGCATCGTCGACGCGGAACCCGTGGTCGTCGTCGACCAGGAGCCGTCGCAGGACGGCCCCGTGGAGCTCAGCGACCTCACCGACACGCCCCTCATCCTGATGCCGGACACGTGCGGATTGACGACCTTCACCACCGACCTCTTCGCCGCGAACGACGTGCCCTTGAGCGCCTATGACGGCGAGGCCGCGACCTATCGGGTGCTCGAGGAATGGGCGAAGCTGGGCCTCGGCACGGCGGTCATCCCGCGCTCGAAGCTCGCCTCCCCGGACGCGCCGCACCGCCCGCTGCGAGAACGGGGCATGGACGTCGAGATCTTCTACGAGGCCGTCTGGGACCCGTCCTCCCCGCTCGCGGACGATCTGGACGACCTCACGGCCGCGCTCTCCCTGGACCCGGCGGCCACTCGGACATAAGCAAGGGTTATCACTCCATCACGTGCGCTCGTCTACTCCCGCCGGCTCCCGCTTCCTAGCGTGGAGACGAGACGGCACCCGCCGTCCAGGACGGAGAGGAGCCGCACCATGGCCGCGCTCGACAGGGAATTCACCGGACGCACCGCGATCGTGATCGGGGGCACGAGCGGGATGGGTCTCGCCATCGCCGAACGGATCGGACGCGAGGGGGCCGCGGTCGTCGTGGTCGGACGGCGCGAGGAGAAGCTGCGGGCTGCGCGGACGTCTCTCGTCGGACAGGGCATCGATGTGACCGTCCTACAGGCCGATCTGACGGACCCCGCGAGCGTGGAGGCGCTCCGGGCCCGGCTCGCCGCGGAGCACGCCGACGCCGACCTCCTCGTCAACGCCGCGGGCGTGTTCGCGCCGAGGCCCTTCCTGGAGCACACCGAGGCGGACTACGACGCGTATCTGGACCTCAACCGGGCGACCTTCTTCGTCACCCAGACCGTGGTGTCCGGCATGGTCGCGACGGGCGGCGGCGGAGCCGTCGTCAACCTCGGCTCGATGTGGGCGCACCAGGCCGTGGCCGCGACGCCGTCCTCGGCGTACTCGATGGCCAAGGCCGGCCTCCACTCGCTCACCCAGCACCTGGGGATGGAGCTCGCGTCGCACGGCATCCGGGTGAACGCGATCGCCCCCGCCGTCGTACGCACGCCCATCTACGAGGGCTTCATCCCGAAGGACGAGGTCGACGGGGTCGTGTCGAGCTTCGACGCCTTCCACCCGCTCGGCCGGGTGGGAACTCCCGAGGACATCGCCGAGGTCGCCGCTTTCCTGCTGTCCGATCGTGCGGGCTGGGTGACCGGAGCGGTCTGGGACGCCGACGGCGGCGTGATGGCCGGGCGCAACTGACGCCGCCTCCTCGCAAAGCTCCGGAACCTAGCTGCTCGGCGAGGTCTCCTCAAGCCCCTCGGCGACTCTGATTCCAGCCGGGAGACTGGGGGCAGCCCGATCGAAGGAGGAGACATGGAATCGACACCCGACGACGTCGGCGGTCAGCCGCTGCGCGACGGCGACGCGACCACCGAGGCCGACCCGAGCAACGATCCCGCGCAGGCGGAATGGGAGCGCACGGAAGCCCTCGACGAGGGTGCGGCACCGGAGGATCTGGAGGCGTCGACCGCCACCGGTCGCGATCCCGACGAGATCCCCGACCCCGACGATGAGGTGCCGGCGGAGGACCTGCCGGGTTCCGCCCCGCAGCCCGAGAGTCAGGGGGAGGACCCGGTCCTCGCCGACCTCGGCGACGAGGGGCAGGGCGACCTGGGGCCGGGGGACCTCTGATGGCGGTCACGGCGGTCGTCACCCGGTCGAAGAACGGGCAATGGGTCAACGAGGTGGACGGCGCCCCCGAGCTCTCTCGCAGCTACACCAGCCGCGACGAGGCGATCGAGGAGGGGGAAGCTCTCGCGGCGGAGCACGGTGCCCGCCACGAGATCGAGCACAGCGAGCCGACCGGCACCATCACCGACGGCGGCGACCCGGACGACGTCTGAAGCCCCACGGCTGCTCAGCGCAAGATGACGAGTTCGCGCGTCGTGCGGGTCATCGCCACATAGCGGTCGACCGCCCCCGTGCGCCCGGAGCCGAATGCCTCCGGGCGCACGAGGAGCACGAGGTCGAACTCCAGTCCTTTGGCCGCCTCCGGCGTCAGCGCCCGGACCCGCGGATTCGGCGCGAAGGTGGGGTCGCCGACGACTGCGGCGACTCCCTCCGGGTTCGCCTGGAGCCACGCCTCCAGCACCGCGTCTCGGTCGGCCACCGCGCCGTGCCGGATCGGGATACCGCTCTCCCGCACGGACGTCGGGACGTTGGCGTCGGGCAGGGCTTGACGGATGGTCGGTGCGGCCAGCGCCATCACCTCGGCCGGCGTGCGGTAGTTCACCCGGAGCGAAGCGACCCGCACGTGGCGCAGGCCGAGGTGTTCGAGTCGGTCCGCCCAGGACTCCGCGAACGCCCTTCGCGCCTGGGCCCTGTCGCCGACGACGGTGAAGCTGCGAGAGGGGCACCGCGCGATCAGCATGCGCCACTGCGCATCGGTGAGCTCCTGCGCCTCGTCGACGACGATGTGCCCGAAGGGGCCCGCGAGCTCATCCGGCGGGAGCGGGGGAGGTGCGTCCGCTCCCGCGAGCACGTTCCGCGCATCTTCCCCGCGCAGGATCGACATCACCTTCATCTCGCTGTCATCGCTCTCGACGAGGTGGTCGACGACCGCGGACATCTGTTTCGCCGCCGCGGCGGCTGCCACTTGTCGCCGGTGCTGCTCTCGGACGGCTTCGGGGTCGCCGATCCGGCGGTGCGCGGCGTCGAGCAGGGGAAGGTCCGCGTCCGTCCAGGGCGCCCCTGCTGCTCGGCTCAGCAGAGCGCGCTCGTCGGCCGTGAGGTCGGGCGCGCACTGCGCGAGCAGCGTCCGGGATGCCCAGAGCGCGGCGACCACCGCCTCCGGTGCCAACAGCGGCCAGGCCCGCCGGAAGGTCGCCGTGAGCTCGTCGTCCTGCCGCAGCCACCGGCGGATCGAGGACTCCGGGACCTCCGCGTCGCGGACCTGGTCGACGAGCATCTCCAGCACCTCCTCCCACACCTCGTCGCGAGCTTCGTTGTGCGGCGACGCCGGATCCGCAGTGGCGAACAGATCGGCCCAGTCCTCTCGGCCCACCCAGAGATCGGCCCACGGTGTCTCGAGGCGGAGAGCGTGCGTCGGCGGCCGCGTCAGGGCCGAGACCGCCGCGGCGATCACCTGCCCCGGGTCGAGGCGCTGCTTGATCTCAGCCACGCGGAAATCCGCCTCCGGGATGGCGTCCGCGCCCTCGGGAGTGAGGTCGCGCAGGGTGCACAACCTCACCGTGTCCTCGCCGAGGCTCGGCAGCACGTCCTCGACGTAGCCGAGGTACTGCGGGTTCGGTCCTACGAGCAGCATGCCCCCGGCGCCGGTGGTCAGCCGCGGCTCGGCGTACAGGAGGTGCGCGGCGCGATGCAGCGCGACCACCGTCTTGCCGGTGCCCGGGCCGCCGTCGACGACGAGCGTACCGGGCGAAGGCGCTCGCACGATGGCATCCTGATCCACCTGGATGGTCGCCAGCACGTCGCGCATCCGCTCCGTGCGATGCGCATCGAGGCTGGCGAGGAACGCAGACTGGTCGTCGAGGGAGGCGGCGCCGTCGAGACCCTCGGGCGACAGCGCCTCGTCCCAGTAGTCCGTGATCCTGCCTCGGTTCCACCGGTACCGACGCCGGGAGAGGAGGCCTCGGGGGTCTTCCCAGGTCGCCGCGAAGTACGGTTCCGCTGCCGGAGCCCGCCAGTCGACCAGCAGACGGGTGCCGTCCGCATCGGACACCCCGGCGCGACCGATGTACACCGGCGGCCCGGCCGCGGGGGTCATCCGGCCGAGACACATGTCGATGCCGAAGCGCTCCCGCAGGCGCAGCGTCGCGGTGAGGCGGCGGATCTCCAGGTCACGATCGACCGCCGTGACGCCCGCGTCCGCGGCCTGCCGGCGCACGAGGGCGAGACGAGCGGTCAGGGCGTCGCGTTCCCGGGAGAGGGCGACGCCGAGCCGCCGGAGGTGGACGCGGTCGGCGGCGATGAGGTCGTCTGCGGATTTCGCCGCGTGGTCGTCGGACAGATCAAAGGGGTCGAGCACGGGACATCTCCTTCGAGAGGGCATGCGGGGGCACGCGAGCCGTCGATTCTGCCCCGTGAGGGGGCCCTTGTGGCAAGCCCCCACTCCGGCGATATCCTGGAGATGCAGGGAGACGAGGGGACCTCACCATGACCCATCGGATCGGCTACCTCATCGGCAGCCTCGCATCGGATTCGATCAACCGCGTCCTGGCCACGGCGCTCGTACGGCTCGCCCCGCCGGACCTCGAACTCGTGGAGATCCCCATCCGTGACCTCCCGCTCTACAACCGCGACGACGAACTCGAACCGGTCGCTGCGGTCACCGCGTTCAAGAGTGCGGTCGAGGGGGCGGACGGGCTGCTGCTCGTGTCGCCGGAGTACAACCGCTCCATCCCCGGGGCGTTGAAGAACGCCATCGATTGGGGCTCGCGACCGTGGGGGCACAACTCGTTCGCACGCAAGCCCACCGGCATCATCGGCGCCTCGACCGGAGCGATCGGCACCGCGGTCATGCAGTCATCGATGCGGAGTGTGCTGAGCTTCCTCAACGCACCGCAGCTGAACGCCCCGGAGGCCTACATCACGTTCCGGCCCGAGGTGTTCGGCGCCGACGGGCAGGTGCATGACGCCGACACCGAGAAGTTCCTCGCGCACTACATGGAGGAGTACGCGGCGTTCGTCGAGCGGGTGCTGTCGCTCACCGCTCCGGGTCACGTCGGCGACCGGTAACCGCCGCGCTCGCCGCGTCAGGAGGGCGTGTCCGTCACGAGGTCCGTCACGAGGGCGCTCAACGCCAGGGCGTCGTGGGGTGCGTGCCCGCGGGCGTCGTTGTCGAAGTACACGAAGACGTCGCGCGGCTTCCCGTCGTCGGCTCCGGTCCCGTCGGCCCACCCGCGGATGAGCCTCGCCCACTCCCGCAGCTCCTCCTCGGTGTAGGCGCTGTGGTAGAGCATCTGCGCGCCGTGGAGACGGATGTAGACGAAGTCCGCGGTGAGGGCGTCGAACCGCGGCCATTTGCCTGCGGTGTCTGCGATGACGAGGGAAGCCCCGTGATGCTGCAGGAGCCTCAGGCTCGAGGGGTCGGCGAAGGAAGCGGAACGCGGTTCGAGGGCGTAGCGGAGCGCGCGGTCGGCATCGATCTCCAGCCACGCCCGGTCCTGCAGCC
The DNA here is from genome assembly GCF_002114135.1 of Microbacterium sp. LEMMJ01. Lineage (NCBI taxonomy): Bacteria > Bacillati > Actinomycetota > Actinomycetes > Micrococcales > Microbacteriaceae > Microbacterium > Microbacterium sp. LEMMJ01. Next base: position 550,336 of record NZ_NCTV01000036.1, on the reverse strand, counting down.
GCTCGTCGTGCCGCCGGGCGAGGGAGAGAGCCTCCGCCGCCGTCTGCGGGAGGGTGTCGAGGAACCCCTCCACGATCTCGGCGTCGAAATGCTGCCGCGCGGGGAGCTGCCAGAGGATCGGGCCGAGCCGGGGACCGAGGGCGAGGACGCCCGAGGCGAAGAAGTTGGCCAGCGCCTGTTCGACGTTGCGCAGCCGCAGCATGTGGCTGACGTAGCGGGAGCCCTTGACCGCGAACACGAAGTCGTCGGGAACGCTCGCCGCCCACCGGCGGTAGCTCTCGGGCCGCTGCAGCGAGTAGAACGAGCCGTTGAGCTCGACGGTGGGGAACTGCGATCCGAGGTGCTCCAGCTCTCGACGCTGCGGGAGGCCGCGCGGGTAGAAGTCGCCGCGCCACCGGGCGTACCGCCACCCGGAGACGCCGATGCGTACCCGGCCTCGCGTGCTCTTCTTCTTCATGGTCGGCTCCGTCGGGTCAAGCCCCTTGCCGCTGTCGTGCGGCCTCGGCAGGCTGGAGGCATCCACACCGAAGGAGGAGGAGCCATGTCTCTCAATGACCATCCGATCGACGATGTGAAGCCCGAGGCCGACCTGCAGGAGCAGGAGCGGCTTGCCGAGGAGGTTCCCGAGGACCCGGAAGCGCCGACCCCCTCGGCGCCGGAGCCGCACCCCATCGAGGCGGACCCGGCGGACGCCGCGGAGCAGCGCATCGAAGTGCCGCTGGATGAGGACGGCCTCGACGAGCCCGCCGACGACTGACGGCCTCCGGCGGCATGTGCACCGGGGCGGCGTTCGAGACAGGGGCGAGGCGTCATGACGAACGACCGTAGTCCGAGCGGTGCACGCCATCGCCGGGGTTGACGCTCAGCGGGACGATGGCTAGCCGCGGGGTATGCCCTCTCGACGGGACCGCCCCAACCCGGTGCTGCCGAGAGGGCTCACCGTCCTACCCGGACGGTTGGGGAGGCGGCGAAGTCTCGCTGTCTCTACGGCTGATCCCCCAGAGATTCAGCCGGTAGCCCCCGCTACGAGAGCAGAATATCCCTTAATCCTCTTGTCCGCCATTTGGGGGACAAAAGTTTCTTCGAAAAATTCTGCGCGGCTCCCGGCTCTGTCGCCGATACGGGCCGTTCCGTAGGGTGGGGGCATGGACAGGATGCTCGTCTTCGCCGGTCAGGTCGCACTCCCGGTCGGGCACCGGGTCGAGGTCTCCGAACTCGTCGACCCGCAGACGCAGGAGCCCGTCGTCCTGTCGCTGCTCGACCTGGACACGGGTATTCGCTACCGCCGCGCCGAGGAGCCCCGAGCTGAGGTGACGCACTGGATCGGCCGTGTCCTCGACTGCACGGTTGCGGTGGGCGTCGCTCCGCGGACGTCGCTGCTCATCGATCCCATCGGGCCGTCGGCCAGCGGCGCGGGCATCGCTCTGCGCGGCGCGGATGCGGCGGTCAACGCGGCCAAGGCCGAGGCGGATCGCTGGGGTGGCTCGGACCGTCCCCCGCCGGAGGAGCCCGAACGCTTCTGGTGACCGCCGGAGGCCGGGGCCCCTCCCGCACCGGAGTCATCGGAAGTCCCGCGAGCGGTGCATGACCCCCGTGCGGAGGTCTTCGAAGGCGTCGGCGAGCACATTGACGACCCCCTCCGGGGAGCGCTCGAGGATGCCGCGGATGATGAGCGCCGGGGACTCCCGGGCGATGCGACCGAACCGGCCCCAGACCCCCGTCGAGCAGATCACGTTCACCAACCCGCTCTCGTCCTCGAGGTTGACGAAGGTGACGCCGGCGGCCGTGGCGGGGCGCTGTCGATGGGTGACGAGACCGGCCACCTCGACGCGTCGTCCGGTCTCGTGGCGCTGCAGGTCTGCGGCCGTCAGGACACCGCGAGCCCGGAGGTCGTCGCGGAAGTGCGTCATCGGGTGGTCGTCGGTCGAGATGCCCGTGGCCCAGAGATCGGCCGAGAGGCGCTCGTAGCTGGTCTGGTCGGCGAACAGCGGCGGCTGCACCGCCACCGTGGTCCCCGGGAGGAATCGGGCGCGGTCTTCCGCGGCGGCACCGGCGAGCCAGATGGCCTCCCGGCGCTCCAACCCGAGGCATGCGAAGGCTCCGGCGGTGGCGAGGGCCTCCAACTGCGCGGCCGTGGCGTCGGTCCGGCGCACGAGGTCGTGCAGATCGCGGTAAGGGCCGTGCGCTTCCCGCTCGGCGACGATGCGCTCTGCCATCGGCACTCCGATCCCGCGGATGCCGCTGAGTCCCAGACGCACCGCGAACCGTCCGTCCCGCCGGTGCGCCGCGGACTCGTCCGGTGCGCTCCGGTCGAACCGGTGCACGGGCGGCTGCGGGTCGGCCAGGCAGTCGTCCCTCCCGGTCGCCCCTGCGGCGTCCGGCGAGAGAGGTTCGAGGGTCTCGGTGGCGCCGGAGAGGTGGAGATCCGGGCGCCGGACCTCCACGCCGTGCCGACGGGCATCCGCCGTGAGGGTCGCGGGGGAGTAGAAGCCCATCGGCTGCGACCGCAGCAGGCCCGCGAGGAAGGCGGCCGGATAGTGCAGCTTCAACCACGAGCTCGCGTAGACGAGCAGGGCGAAGGACAGCGAATGGGACTCCGCGAAGCCGAAGTTCGAGAACGCCTGGATCTGCGCGTAGATCCGGTCGGCGGCCTCGTCGACGAGCCCGCGGCGGGCCATCCCGGCGTACAGCTTGTCCCTGACCTTCTCGATCTTCTCCAGACCCCGCTTCGACCCCATCGCCCGGCGCAGCAGGTCGGCCTCGTCGGCCGTGCAGTCGCCGACGGCCGTGGCCATCTGGATGAGCTGCTCCTGGAAGATGGGGATGCCGAGTGTCCGCTCGAGGATGTCCTCGAGGTCGCTGTGCGGGTAGGGGATGGGGAACTCCTCCGGGGGCTCGCCCCTGGCCTCGCGTTCCCGGTTGGCCTCGTCCATCTTGTCCTTCGCCATCTTCCGACGGACGAACGGGTGCACGGCGCCGCCCTGGATGGGTCCGGGGCGGATGAGGGCGATCTGGATGGCGAGGTCGTAGAACCGCCGCGGCTGCAGCCGGGGGAGCAACCCGATCTGCGCGCGGGACTCCACCTGGAAGACGCCGATCGAATCGGCCCGGCAGAGCATGTCATAGACGCCGGCCTCCTCCTTCGGCAGGGTCTCCGGCGTCCACTCCTCGCCCGTCGCCTCCCGGACCAGGTCGAAGCAGTGCTGCAGCGCCGCGAGCATGCCCAGGCCGAGGAGGTCGAACTTCACCAGCCCCATGAAGGCGGCGTCGTCCTTGTCCCACTGGATGACGGTGCGGTCCTCCATGCGGGCGTGCTCGACCGGCACCACCTCGCCGACCGGCCGGGCCGTGAGGACCATGCCGCCCGAGTGGATCCCCAGGTGCCGCGGAGCCTTCAGCAGCTCGGCTGCGTAGTCGAGCACGGTCTCGGGGATGTCGTGGCCCTCGACGGGTTCGAGTCCCGATCCCCAGCCGTCCACCTGCCGCGACCAGGAGTCCTGCTGCCCCGGGGAGTGCCCCAGGGCTCTGGCCATGTCGCGGACCGCGTTCTTCGGACGGTACTGGATGACGTTCGCCACCTGGGCCGCCCGCTCCCTGCCGTACTCCCGATAGACCCACTGGATGATCTCCTCCCGGCGCCGTGAGTCGAAGTCCACGTCGATGTCCGGCTCCTCCGTGCGGGTGGTGGCGAGGAAGCGCTCGAAGGGGAGACGGTAGAGGATCGGATCGACCGCGGTGATGCCCAGCAGGTAGCAGACCGCGCTCGCCGCCGCGGAACCCCGGCCCTGGCAGAGGATGCCGCGTCGCCGGGCTTCCGCCACGATGCCGTGCACGATGAGGAAGTATCCGGGGAAGTCCTTCTCCTCGATCACGTCGAGCTCGCGGGCGATGCGCCGACGGCCGTCCTCGTCCAGCCGCGGATACTTCGACGGGACCGCCTCCCAGACCAGGTGCCGCAGCCAGCTCATCGGGGTGTGTCCCGTCGGCACGTCCTGGCGGGGGAGGGCCGGGCGCGCCATCCGAAGTGGGAAGGCCGAGGCCGCAGCCAGCTCCAGGCCGTGCGAGATCGCACCGGGGTACCGCCGGAAGCGCGCCGTCATCTCCGCCCCGCTGCGCAGGTGCGCGCCGCCATGGGCCGGGAGCCAGCCGTCGAGCTCGTCCATGCTCCGGACCGCGCGGACCGCGGCCACCGCCTCGGCGAGAGGGGCCTGATCCGGGCGGGCGTAGTGCACGTTGTTGGTCGCCACGACGGGCAGCCGCATCCGGCGGGCGAGGTCGGCCAGGGCGTCGTTCCGCCGGGTGTCCAGCGGATCGCCGTGGTCGAAGAGCTCGACGGCGATGTTGTCGCGTCCGAAGAGGTCGACGAGGTGGCGCAGCGGCGCGGCGGCGTCCCCGGCCTCCAGCCCCTGCCGAACCGCCCCCTTGCGGCAGCCGGTGAGGATCGTCCAGTGTCCGTCGGCGATCGCCGCGAGCTCGTCGGGGTCGTAGACCGGGCGTCCCTTCTCTCCGCCGCGGAGCTGGGCCGCGGTGATCGCCCCCGACAGGCGGTGGTACCCCTCGAGGCCCCGGGCGAGCACGAGCAGATGCGTGCCCGGCGGGTCGGCGGTCCCCTGCGGAGCGGAGGGCAGATCGAGGGAGAGCTCGGCGCCGTAGACGGTCTGCAGCCGCAGCTCCATGAGCTCCGCCAGCTCGGCGAAGCGCGCGGCGCCGTAGAACCCGTCGTGGTCGGTGAGCGCGAGCGCGCTCAGGCCGAGACGCTCGGCCTCCGCGAGCAGATCCTCGGGGGAGGACGCCCCGTCGAGGAAGGAGTAGGACGAGTGCGCGTGCAGCTCGGCATAGGGCACCGCCTCTTCCGGGCGCTCCGGGAGGGTCGGGGGGACGAGCTTCCGCGGACGACTCACCGGTCCGGGATCCGGGCGGAGCCCCCGCGGTGCGGAGGTCGCTTCGGGGGTGGGCTCGCCGCTGAGGGTGCGCTCGAGCTGATCCCAGGTCAACGGCGGATTGTGCCAGCCCATCAGCGGTACCTCCCCTCGGCCCACCAGCGCTCGCCGGCCAGGAAGACCAGCCAGGCGCGGTCGCGGTCGTCGACGATCTGGAGCCGGTGGCCTCGTTTGCCACCGCCCGTGCTCCACCGCCGCTCGTGCACGGGCCACGGCCCGGCCCAGGCCTGTACGGTCGCCCCGTCGATGCGGGCGGGGTCATGCGTGAGGGCGCCGCGATCGTCGACGTCGATCGTGCTCCCGTCCGCGGCGACGACGCCGATGGGGCGCGGTGGGCGGAACACCTCGGAGGGGAGGGGGTCGGGGAGGCTCCCCGGCCAGGGGGACCGTGGATCACGAGGCGGGACCGGGCGCTCGCCCCACGGTGTGAGCACCTGACGATCGGCGAGCCAGCGCCCTCCGGAGAGGGCGGCGGTGACCACGCCCTGATGCCCCAGCATGGTCTGCACCCGGGAGACCGCGTGATGCAGTCGCTCATCGGTACCCGAGCCGAAGAGTCCCGGTTGGTGGTGGGCCGCATCATCCACCGCGACGGGGAGGAGGCGGGCGGCCACGATGCCCCCGAACGCCCTCGCCTCGTCGACGGGCGCGCTCGCGGTCAGGGAGGCCAGCGCCTCCAGCTGCCAGCGCACGCGGTCCACGAGGTCGGCGGCGTCGAAGCTCGTCGGGTGCAGCCAGGTGCGGGAGTGGACGGCGCCGTCGTCGTCGGTCAGGTCGATCCGCACCTCGGTGCACACGAGCGACGCGTCCGCCAGGGCGAGCATCACGGCATCCGCGGTCTGCCGCACGGCGAAGGCCACCTGGTCGGTGTCCCCGAGAGGGGACTCGAACTCGATGGTCCTGGCCAGTTCGGGGTCGGGCGGCCGGGGAGCCAGGGGCCGGGAGTCGGCGCCGGCGGCGAGGGCCTGCAGGCGGGCACCGTGCTCGCCGAAGCGGTCGCGGACGTCGAGAGGGGCGAGCGCGGTGAACTCGCCGAGAGTGCGCACGCCGAGGCGGAGGAGGAGATCGCTGATCTGCTCGTCGCGGAGCACCTGCACGGGGTAGGGGGCCAGGAACTCGCGGGAGCCGCCCGGGGGCACGACCGTGCAGGACGCCGTACCTCGGGCCGCGATCTCGGCGGTGAAGGGTCCGTCGGCGACGCCGACACGCACTTCGGGGAAGCCGGCAGCGGCGAGGACCGCGGACAGGGCTGTCGCCGCCTCGGTCTCCCCGCCGTGATAGCGGGCGATGCCGCGGGCGCGCAGGATCGCGAGGCCGGGGCGTAGCAGCGTCACGCCCGGGGCGTGCTTCTCGATGAGCCGCAGCACGGGGACGAAGGCGCGTTCGTCCTTCTCGGCGTCGTGGGGGAGGACCTGCAAGGAGGAGAGGAGGCCCTGGGCGACGCGGCGGCGCTGGCCGATGCGGACGCCGTGTGCGCGGGCCGATGCGGTGCAGGCGACGACCGTGTTCGCCTGCACCAGGGCCGTCGGCGGGTGCGGGCCTCCGCCCAGCACCGCTCGCAGCGGCCAATCGGGGAACCAGAGCACGAGGACGCGGAGCGGGGCGTTCATCCTGCCTCCGCCCAGAAGAGGAGGTCGGACGACCCGGCCACAGCATCGTCTGTCGCCACGGCGCTGCCCGTCGCAGAGGGAACGAGCGGCGGCAGAGCGGTCAGCTCCGCGGCCGCGGTCTCCACGGCTCCGTGTCCGCCGGGCAGTCGGACGCGCACGCTCGAGGCGCGAGGGCTGTGCCTGGTCCGCGCCGTGACCGTCACCGTGCAGTCCGAGAGCAGCCCCCACCCCTCGCCGAGCCCATGCCAGTCCGGGTCGTGGAGCCGGATGGTCCCCTCGCTCTGCGCCCAGCGCCCCGCGCCCGGTTCCTCCGCCACGAGCAGCGTGGACCCGCGGTCGCGCAGACGGGCGCTGAGTCGGGACACATCGGCGTCGCGTGCCCTCGTCGTGGGCTGCACGACGATCAGGGGCACCACCTCGGCCAGTGCGGATGCGACGGCGAGCCAGCGGTCCCCCGGGTCGGGGACGAGGATCAGGCGGCTCAGATCGATGCCGTAGGCGGCGGCGGCCTCGACCCCCAGGGTGGGCATGCCGATCACCGCGCACCAGTGCCCGCGGCCGGAGGAGGCGCTGAGCAGGGCGAGCACGAGGGCGGGCGAGGGGGAGACGGTGTACGAGGTGCCCGTCTGCAGTCCCTCGTCCGGCAGCAGCGCGGCGAAGGCGGGATCGAGGGGGAGGAGGGTGTGCTCGCTGCGCCGCCGCTGCATCCGGCTGATCTCGCGGCGCAGTCGTAGGACCTCTCCGGCGCGGGTGTCGCTGGTCGGAGAGAGCGCGGTCATCGCATCGAGCCCGATCCCCATGTGTCCATCCTCGAAGATATGTACGAATAAAGCAAGTGACGCGACTGACGCTAGTTCGTACATCCGACATCGCCCTCCGGGTTGTCCACAGGGCGCTCCGCGCCGTCCCGGATCCCCCTACCCTGCCGGGATGGACATCCGTCTCGCCCTCCTCGGCCTCGTGCACGGCGGCCTCCTCGCGATCGGCATCCTGCTGACCGTGATCGATGCGCGCACGCACCGGCTCCCGAACCGCATCGTGCTGCCGACCCTGTTCCTGCTGCTCCTGGCGGCGGTCGCCGACGCCGTCGTCACCACCGACGCCGCCGCTCTGGGGCGGGGCCTGCTCGGAGCCCTCGTGCTCGGCGGCTTCTATGCGGCCCTGCGGCTGCTCAGCCGGGCGGGCATGGGCGGAGGCGATGTGAAGCTCGCCCTGGTGATCGGGCTCGTCCTCGCATGGCACGGCTGGGGGGCCTTCCTCCTCGGCGCGGTGTCCGCCTTCGTGCTCGGAGCGGTCTACGCGCTCGTGCTCCTCGCCGCGGGCCGGGCCGATCGGAGGACCCGCATCGCCTTCGGGCCGTGGATGATCGCGGGGGCCGTCCTCGGCGTCCTCGGCGGCTGACCGTGCAGGTCGCCCCGAATGGGGGAGGGCGGCGCTACCCTGGGCACATGGCACTCGCACGACTTCACGGCGGCCCGCTGGACGGGCAGATCATCCCCCTCGACGACGATGCGGACGACAAGCTGATCGTCCCCTACAGCGAGACGCAGGTGGTCTACAACCGCCGCGGCGAGCCGCAGAACACGGGCGAGGGCGACGGCCCCACCGAGATCGACTACTGGTTCGAGGAAGCCCTCGAAGACCTCACGCTCGAGGATGACTGAGCCCTCTCGCACCGTCGAGGTCGAGCGCAAGTACGACGTCGACGACGGGACGCCCCTGCCCGACTGGACGGCGATCCCCGGCGTCGATGCGGTCTCGCCCGGTGAGCATCGCGCTCTCGACGCCCGCTACCTGGACACCGCGGACGGAACGCTGGCCCGTGCCGGCGTCGCGGTGCGCCGTCGTTCCGGGGGACCGGACGAGGGCTGGCACATCAAGGGCCCGCGGCAGGGCGACGGCCGGGTCGAGCAGGGCTGGCCCCTCGGCGGCGAGGATGTCCCGACGGCGGTGCGCGCGGTGATCGCCGCCTGGACCACTGCGCCGCTGGAGCCTCTCGCACGCATCGAGAACGACCGAACGGCCTACCTCCTCACCGGACCGGACGGCGTCGTGGCGGAGTTCGTGGACGACCACGTGCGCGCGACCGACCTGCGCAGCGGGACTCGCCGAGCCTGGCGGGAGTGGGAGGTCGAGCTCGGCCCCGCAGGCCCCTCCGACGACGCCGGTCGTGCGGCGTTCTTCGCGGCGATCGAGCGTGCGGTGCACGCCGCCGGCGGCCGTGAGGCGGGCTCCGATTCGAAGCTCGCCCGGGCTCTCGGCTTCTAGGCCGCCGACTCCTCGGATGCAACCCCTTTCCGCGTGCGGTCGCAGGGTGGTTGAGTGACCACATGAGTCGACCGCCCGTGCTCCGATCGCTGCAGACGATCGTCCCCGAGACCGTCCTCGTGCAGGAGCAGGTGCGCGACGTCTTCGCCGCCCAGCCCGGCCTGGGACGGCTGGCGCAGCGCATCGTGGCGACGTCGTTCAACGTCTCCGGCATCGACACGCGCCACACCGTGATCGCGGAGCTGGCCGACGACGCCTCCCCGGACGACCCGTTGTTCTACGATCGCGTCTCCGGGCAGCTGCTGGCGCCGGGTACGAGGGCACGCAACGACGTCTACACGCGCGAGGCCTCCCGTCTCTTCGTCGAGGTCGCGCGCCGCGCCCTCGAGGCGGACCCCGACCTGAGCCCGACGGACGTGACGCACGTCATCACGGTCTCCTGCACGGGCTTCCACGCCCCGGGCCCCGAGTACGAGATCGTGCGCGGGCTCGGCCTGTCCGACGCCGTCCAGCGCTATCACTTCGGCTTCATGGGGTGCTACGCCTCGATGCCGGCCCTCCGCGCCGCCGGCCAGTTCTGCGCGGCCGACCAGAACGCCGTCGTCCTCGTCGTCAGCGTCGAGCTGTGCACCCTGCACCTGCGCTCCTCCGAGGACCCGGACACCATCGTCGCCTCCTCCCTGTTCGCCGACGGGGCGGCCGCCGGGATCGTGACGGCACGGGACCTTCCCACGACCGTCCCTGCGCTCCGGCTCGACGGCTTCCACACGGCGATCGTGCCGGAGGGCGTGGACGACATGGCCTGGACGATCGGCGACTCCGGCTTCGAGATGATCCTCTCCACCGCCGTCCCGCAGATCATCGGGGAGTCGATCATCGGAGCGCTCGCCCCGCTCTACGGGCGGGAGGACGGCCTGGCGGAGGCCTTCGCCGCGGGGCGGGTGGGCGACCGGGTGCGCCATTGGGCGATCCATCCCGGCGGACGGAGCATCCTCGACCGTGTGCAGGAGCGGATGGCGCTGAGTGACGGGCAGTTGCGACCGGCGCGGGAGACGCTCCGGGAGTACGGGAACATGTCGAGTGCGACCGTGCTGTTCGTACTGAAGCGCATCCTCGAGCAGGAGGATGCGGAACCCGGCGACCGCGTCGCGGCGATGGCCTTCGGCCCGGGGCTCACCGCCGAGAGCGCGCTGCTGACCGTCGTCGCACCCGCACCGTGAGCGTGGATCTGTCGGCGCGCGCCGTCGACCTCGTCGAGCTCATGGACGACCCCGCCGCCGACGAGGAGGCGCTCGGTCGCACGTACCGGCGCTTCAGCGCCGTGAACGCGGTCGTCTCCCGCCCGGGTCGGCTGTATCGGCGGGACATCCGCCCGCGGGCGGTCGCCGGGCGTCCGCTGCGCATCCTCGACATCGGCGCCGGCGGGGGAGACCTGTGTCGCGACCTCGTCCGGAGACTGCGACGCGACGGCCTCCGCGCCGACATCACCGCTCTGGACGCCGACGAGCGTGCGATCCACTGGGCCTCGGCGCACGACGACGGCGCGGGGATCCGCTATCGCCATGCACTCTCCGGCGACCTCGTGGCGGCGGGCGACACCTATGACGTGGTGCTCTCCAACCACGTCCTCCACCACCTCGACGCCGCAGCACTGCGCGCGGTGCTCGACGACTCCCGTGCGCTGGTGGGTGACCGAGGACTCATCTCCCACCACGACATCGCCCGCAGCCGCCTGGCCTACGGGGCGTTCGCGGTAGGAACCTGGCCGTTCGCGCGGAACCTCCTCGCCGGGTCCTTCATCCGGGTCGACGGTCTCCTGAGCATCCGCCGCTCGTACACTCCGCGGGAGCTCGCGGCCGTCGCCCCGCCGGGCTGGGAGGTGCGCTCGCACCTGCCCGCTCGTCTGGAGCTGCGCTGGGAGGGCGCGGATGGTCGACCATGACGTCCTCGTGGTCGGGGGCGGTCCGGTCGGGCTGCTCCTCGCCTGTCTCGTCGCGCAGGACGGTCGTCGGGTGCGCGTATGCGAGCGTCGCGCCGAGCCGGGCCTGCAGACGCGGGCGATCGGGATCCATCGTCCGGGGCTCGATGCCCTCGACGCCGCCGGAGTGGGCGCCGACGTCCGCTCCGCGGCGCTCCGCCTCTCGAGCGGCGAGGTCCGCAGCCGCGGGCGACGGCTCGCCGCCCTGACCTTCCCTCCCGAGCGTCCCATCCTCACGCTGGCGCAGCCCCGCACGGAGGAGCTGCTGCGCGACCGCCTGCAGACGCTGCGACCCGATGCGCTGCAGCTCGGCTCCGCCGTCCGGGCCGTCCATGACGACGGTCCGCTCGTCCGGGTCGGGATCGACGGTGAGCACGGGCCCGTCGAGGAGACGGCGTCGGTCGTGGTGGTCGCCGACGGTGTGCGGAGTCCTCTGCGGGCGGCGTTCGGCGCCGGCTGGGGTCGGCGGTCGGGGAGTGCCGGCTACGCGATGCTCGACGTCGACGATCCGCAGGCCGACGATCGCGCCGTGCTGTACTTCGAGCCGGACGGCCTCGTCGAGTCCTTCCCGCTGCCGGGTGGACGGCGCCGCTGGGTGGTGCGCGAAGACGGCGACCGGACGGTGGCGTCCGCCGGCGAGCTGGCGGACATCGTCGGGCGCCGGACGGGGAACCTCCTCGACGTGGACCCCGCGGCGGCGGTCTCGTCGTTCCGCGCCGCTCAGCACGCGGCACGGCGGCTGCACCGCGGACGGATCGTCCTGCTCGGGGACGCCGCGCACGAGGTGAGCCCCATCGGCGGTCAGGGCATGAACCTCGGCTGGGCGGATGCGCTCCGGCTGGGGGCCGCGTTGAGCCGGACCGGCCGGGGCGCCGTCCCCGTCCTGGACGGCTTCGCCCGGGAGGTCCAGCGGACCGCGCGGAAGGCGCATCGTCGTTCCGCGTTCTTCATGGCGATGGGTGCTCCGGCGATCGCGCCGGTCGTCGCCGCGCGGGAGGGCCTGGTCGGCGTGCTCGGCTCCTCAGCGCTGCGCGGGTGGACGACCGGCCTCATCACCATGCGCGGCCTGTGACGCGAGAAGGCCCGGTCCGCGATGCGCGGACCGGGCCTTCTCGAGGCGTCGGATCAGAAGTTGATCATGTGGCCGGCGAGGCCGTGGAAGCCCTCCTGCAGCGCCTCCGACAGCGTCGGGTGCGTGTGCACGTTGCGGGCCAGCTCGAGAGCCGTGAGGTCCCACTTCTGTGCGAGCGTGAGCTCGGGAAGCAGCTCCGACACGTCGGGGCCGATCATGTGCGCGCCGATGAGCTCCAGGTGCTCGGCGTCGGCGATGAGCTTGACGAAGCCGACCGGCTCGCCGAGGCCGTGGGCCTTGCCGTTGGCCATGAACGGGAAGGTCGCGACCTTGATCTCGCGCCCCTCGTCCTTGGCCTGCTGCTCGGTCAGTCCGAACGAGGCCACCTGCGGCGAGCAGAACGTCGCCCGCGGCATCATGCGGTAGTCGCCCAGCGTCATGGTCTCGGCGCCGCCGATGGTCTCGGCCGCGACGACGCCCTGCGCCTCGGCGACGTGGGCGAGCTGCAGCTTGGCGGTGACGTCGCCGATGGCGTAGATGCCCTCGACGTTGGTGCGCATGTGGTCGTCGATGTCGATCGCGCCGCGCTCCGTGAGCTTCACACCCGTCTTGTCGAGTCCGAAGCCCTCGACGTTCGGGGCGAACCCGACCGACATGAGCACCTTGTCGGCCTCGATCGACGCCTGCTGGCCGTCCTTGCCCGTGTACGACACGGTCACCGAGGAGCCGTTGTCGACGACCGACTCGACCTTGGTGGAGGTGAGGATGTCGACGCCGTAGTTCTTGTACTGCTTGGTGATCTCCTTCGACACGTCGGCGTCCTCGTTGGGGAGGGCGCGGTCGAGGAACTCGATGATCGTGACCTTCACGCCGTAGTTCGTCATCACGTAGGCGAACTCCATGCCGATGGCGCCGGCACCGACGATCACGATGGACTTCGGCAGCTCACGGGAGAGGATCTGCTCCTCGTAGGTCACGACGTTGTCGCTGAGCTGCACGCCCGGGAGCAGGCGCACCTTGGAGCCGGTCGCGATGATCACGTTGTCGAACGTGACCTCCTCGGTGGAGCCGTCCGCCTTCGCGACGGAGATGGCCTTGGGGCCGGTGAAGGTGCCGCGGCCGTCGTACTCGGTCACCTTGTTCTTCTTCATGAGGAAGTGGATGCCCTTGACCCGGCCGTCCGCGACGACGCGGCTGCGGTCGAACGCCTTGCCGTAGTCGATCGTGAACTCTCCGGAGATCCCGAAGAAGTCGGCCTTGTGGTTCAGGGTGTGCGCGATCTCCGCGTTCTTCAGGAGCGCCTTGGAAGGGATGCAGCCGACGTTGAGGCAGACACCACCCCAGTACTTCTCCTCGATGATCGCGGTGGACAGGCCGAGCTGTGCGCTGCGAACCGCAGCGACGTATCCGCCAGGACCTGCACCAAGGATGACGACGTCGTAATGTGGCATGCCTTAAGCCTATCGCTCCGAGGGGGCGTCGGAATCGGTCGGAGCGGGGCGCCGACGACCGCGCAGGGTGAGCCAGAGGACGACGCCCAGCACCGCGAGCGCGCCGAGGATCACGAGCACCCAGATCCATGCCGGAGCGGCTCCGGCGTCTTCTCCGGCGTCCGGCGTCTTCGTCGCGGTCGCCTCGGGGGTGGCGGTCTGCTCCGTCGTCGGTGCCGCCGTCGGGGGAGCGGTGGTGGGCTCGTCCGTCGCAGCGCCCTCGTCGCCGACGGTGACGGTGAAGGAGAACTCGCCGGACGTGGGGTGGCCGTCGCTCGAGACGACCTTCCACACGACGCGGTACTCGCCGGCGGGCCCCGAACCGGTCAGGGGCTGGGTCACGATCGCGCCGTCGACCGTCGGGGCGCCGTCGATCACGGACTCGCCGGCCGGATCGGTGACGGTGAGCTCCGTCGCACCCTCCCCGTCGATGAGCTTGGCGCTGAACGTCAGGGTCAGCTCCGACGGCAGGGTCTCCACGCTGCTGTCCGCCGCGGGCGACGACGACACGAGGGCGTCGTGGGCCGAGGCCGACAGCGGGGAGAAGAGGACGAGGAACGCGGCGAGGAGGGTGGCCGCGAGGGCGATCGGGGCCGCCGTGCGGCGCAGGGCTGTGGTCTTCACGAGTCCAGCCTATGAATCCCCGGTATGGGACCGCTGAGTGCGAAAGCGGCCTCCCGCGCACCCCTTCGGATCGGATAGTCTGGACGACCAGGAGGGCACAGTGACAGACAGCGACAGCCGACCGGCCGGTGAAGCCGCCATCCATCGCTCCGGCGAGCCGAGACACGATGTGACGCAGACGTTCGGACACGATTCCGATCTGTCGTTCGTGCCGTTCGGCGTGGAGTTGACCGATGTCGAGCAGTCGGCCATCGCGGCGCTGCCCTCGGGCTCCGCGCTGCTGCTCGTCCGCTCCGGCGCCCTCGCCGGCGCCCGATACCTCCTCGACACCGACGTCACCACCGTCGGTCGTCACCCGGAGGCCGACATCTTCTTCGACGACGTCACGGTGTCCCGTCGTCACGCGGAGATCACCCGCACCGGGACGACGTTCGAGATCATCGACCAGCGCTCCCTCAACGGCACCTACGTGAACGGGGAGCGCGTCGATCGCAGCGCCCTCGCGGACGGCTCCGAGCTGCGCGTCGGCAAGTTCCGTCTGAACTTCTTCGCTTCTCCGCTCGACCGCGCGGCGAACGCCTGATGGCGGCGACTCCCGCCCGCGAACGCTCGGCGTCCGCGGGCCTGCTGAGTATCGGTCAGGTGCTCGCCCGCCTCACCCCGGAGTTCCCCGACCTGACCTCCAGCAAGCTGCGGTTCCTCGAGGTGCAGGGCATCGTCCGCCCCTCCCGCACCGAATCCGGCTACCGCAAGTTCTCCGCGTCCGACATCGAGCGGCTGCGCCTGGGCCTCACGCTGCAGCGGGATCACTACCTTCCGCTCAGCGTGATCCGCGAGCAGCTCGATGAGGCGGTGGCGTCCGGCGAGACCGCCGCGCTCGCGCCGCCGCCCTCCATCGCCCCCGCGCCGCGTCGCTACCGCCGCGAGGAACTGCTCGCCGCGGCGGGCGCGGGACCACAGCTGCTCAACGACGCGATCAGCACGGGTGTCATCACCGCCCAGGAGACGTACCCGGAATCCACCGTCGCGCTGCTCCGCGGGCTCGTCGCCCTCGATCGGCATGGCATCGAGCCTCGGCACCTGCGCTCCCTGCGGCAGGGCGCCGAGCGTGAGGTGTCGCTCATCGAGTCGGCGCTCTCCACGCTGCTGCGCCGCACGGACGCGGCGTCCCGTGCTCGTGCCAACGAATTGGCCCCGGAGCTGGCCACGCGGATCGACGATGTGCGGACGCTCTTCGTGAAGGACGCGCTCACCCGGATCCTTTCGTAACGAACTGATTGCGACACACCTTCGGCGTCGCACGGATGTCGTTGCCGGTGCCGGGACCCTGCTCTACCGTGGAGATAACCGTTCCAGGGAGGATTTCAGATGAATGCGGATGAGCTCGCAGGCGACCCGCGGTTCGTGACCGAACTCCTCTTCACGGACGGTCTGCCCGCGATGGACGACGAGGTCGGCTACCGCGGCGCCGTGGCGGCCCGTGCCGCCGGCATCACCTACCGTCAGCTGGACTACTGGGCCCGCACCGAGCTCGTGGAGCCCACCGTGCGCGGTGCGAACGGCTCCGGATCGCAGCGCCTCTACGGCTTCCGCGACATCCTCGTGCTCAAGCTCGTCAAGAGCCTGCTCGACACCGGTATCTCCCTGCAGCAGATCCGCACCGCGGTGGACGAGCTCCGCCGTGCGGGTATCCGCGACCTCGCCGGCACGACCCTCATGAGCGACGGCGCTTCCGTCTACCTCTGCACGTCGAACGACGAGGTGATCGACCTGGTCAGCCGCGGCCAGGGCGTGTTCGGCATCGCGGTGGGCAAGGTCCTCCGCGAGGTGGAGTCGACGCTCGTCGCGTTCGATCCGACCGCACCGGACCCCGTCGACGAGCTGTCGGCCCGTCGCGCCAAGCGCACCGCCTGACGCGTCCCCTCCCGCTTCACGAAGAACGGCCACCCTCGAAGAGGATGGCCGTTTCGTCGTTCCGCGGGGTCAGCTCTGCGGTCCGTTCTCCGGAACCGGGACGCGGCCCGTGCGGATGATGCGGTCGAGGAGCTGGTCGAAGTCGGCGGCGAGCTCCTGTGCGGAGTCGCCGGGCCAGATGTGCAGAGGCTTCGCGGCGCCCTGGGCCTGCTGGAGCGAGGTGCGCTCGGGCAGCTGGGGCGAGAGCACGAGGGGACCGAACATGTCCCGCAGCTCCTTGATGCGGAACTGGTGCTCGATCGACTGCGGACGGACGCGGTTGACCACGATGCCCAGCGGCTGGAGGCGCGGGGAGAGGCCCCGGCGGATCTCCTCGATCGCGCGGAGCGCACGGTCCGCCGCGGCCACGGAGAAGAGGCCGGGCTCGGTGACGACCATGACGCGGTCGCTGGCGGCCCACGCCGTTCGCGTCAGGGCGTTCAGCGACGGGGCGCAGTCGATGAGCACGAGGTCGTAGTCGGCCTCAACTGCCGCGAGGGCCTCCTCGAGCTTCCACACGTCGCGGACGCTCGGGTGCGGGCCGTCGAAGTTGATGGCGGACGGACTGCCGATCAGCACGTCGATCGTGCCGGGGTGGACCTTGGCCCAGCCGCTGGAGGTGATCGCCTGACGGACGGTCTTCTCCTTCGGGTTCGCCAGCACATCGGCGATGTTGAGTCGTCCCGCGACCTGGATGTCCATCCCGGTGGAGACGTCGGACTGCGGGTCGAGGTCGACGACGAGCGTCCGGACACCCCGGGCGAAAGCCGCGGAGGCCAGCCCGAGTGTCACGGTCGTCTTGCCGACGCCTCCCTTGAGAGAGCTGACGCTGAGTACGTGCACGGACTCCACGTTACCTTCCCCTAGGCTGGGGGAACACTCAGCCCCGCCCCATGTGCGTGCTTCGGCCGTGCATCGAGCTCTCAGAGGTGTGCATGTTCCAGAAGATCCTTGTGGCGAATCGTGGCGAGATCGCGATCCGGGCATTCCGAGCGGCCGTGGAGGTGGGGGCGCGCACCGTCGCCGTCTTCCCGCACGAGGACCGCGGCTCGGTCCACAGGCTCAAGGCCGACGAGGCGTACGAGATCGGCGAGCGCGGCCATCCGGTCCGCGCCTACCTCGACGTCGACGAGATCATCCGCGTCGCGACCGAGGCCGGCGCCGACGCCATCTACCCCGGCTACGGCTTCCTCTCGGAGAACCCCGAGCTGGCGGAGAAGGCCGCGGCGAACGGCATCGTCTTCATCGGGCCGCCTGCGAAGGTCCTCGAGATGGCCGGCAACAAGGTGGAGGCGAAGCGCCACGCCGTCGAAGCGGGCGTCCCCGTGCTCCGGTCCACCGAGGCCTCGGACGACGTCGACGCCCTGGTCGCCCAGGCGGAGGAGATCGGGTTCCCCCTCTTCGCCAAGGCGGTGGCCGGGGGAGGCGGCCGTGGCATGCGGCGCGTCGAGACGATGGGCGATCTCGGCCCTGCCCTCGCCGAGGCCATGCGGGAGGCCGGCAGCGCCTTCGGCGATCCCCGCATGTTCCTCGAGCAGGCCGTCGTGCGGCCCCGGCACATCGAGGTGCAGATCCTCGCGGACAAGACCGGTGAGACGGTGCACCTGTTCGAGCGGGACTGCTCGGTGCAGCGGCGGCATCAGAAGGTCGTCGAGATCGCTCCCGCCCCCAACCTCGACGACGACGTGCGCCAGGCCCTGCACGGCTACGCCGTCGCGTTCGCCCGCTCGATCGGCTACGAGAACGCGGGGACCGTCGAGTTCCTCCTGGAGACGGCAGGGGAGCGCGCCGGCGAGGTCGTGTTCATCGAGATGAACCCGCGCATCCAGGTCGAGCACACGGTGACCGAGGAGGTCACCGATGTCGACCTCGTGCAGAGCCAGATGCGCATCGCCGCGGGGCAGAGC
The DNA here is from genome assembly GCF_002114135.1 of Microbacterium sp. LEMMJ01. NCBI lineage: Bacteria > Bacillati > Actinomycetota > Actinomycetes > Micrococcales > Microbacteriaceae > Microbacterium > Microbacterium sp. LEMMJ01. Next base: position 532,494 of record NZ_NCTV01000036.1, on the reverse strand, counting down.
CTCGCCGAGCTGGGACTGCAGCAGGAGAACCTGCACCTGCGCGGTGCCGCACTGCAGTGCCGCATCACCACGGAGGACCCGACGCAGGGCTTCCGTCCCGACACCGGGAAGATCACGACCTACCGCTCGCCCGGCGGCGCGGGGATCCGCCTGGACGGCGGCACCGTGCACCAGGGCGCTCAGATCAGCCCGCACTTCGACTCGATGCTGGCGAAGCTCACGTGCCGCGGACGCGACTTCTCGGCCGCCGTCGCCCGCGCGCGCCGTGCCCTCGCCGAGTTCCGCATCCGCGGCGTCTCCACGAACATCCCCTTCCTCCAGGCGCTGCTCGACGACGAGGCGTTCATCCGAGGCGACGTCAGCACGTCCTTCATCGACGAGCGCCCGGAGCTGCTCCGCGGACGCGAGTCGAAGGACCGCGGGACCAAGATCCTCAACTGGCTCGTCGACGTGACGGTGAACAAGCCGCACGGTGCGCATCCCGGCGTCATCGACCCCGCGACCAAACTGCCGCCGATCGACCTGGCCGCCGAACCGGCGCCCGGCTCCCGGCAGCGGCTGCTCGAGGTCGGCCCGGAGGAGTTCGCGCGCGGCCTGCGTGCGCAGAGCGCGCTCGCGATCACGGACACGACGTTCCGCGACGCGCACCAGTCGCTGCTCGCGACCCGCGTCCGCACGAAGGACCTCGTCGCCGCCGCGCCGTACCTCGCCCGGCTGACACCGGAGCTGCTGTCGGTCGAGGCCTGGGGCGGCGCCACCTACGACGTGGCGCTCCGCTTCCTGGGCGAGGACCCGTGGGAGCGGCTCGACAAGCTGCGCGCGGCCCTGCCGAACGTCGCGATCCAGATGCTGCTGCGCGGCCGGAACACGGTCGGCTACACGCCGTACCCGACGGCGGTGACCGAGGCCTTCGTCGCGGAGGCGGCGGCGAGCGGCGTCGACATCTTCCGCATCTTCGACGCGCTCAACGACGTGGAGCAGATGCGCCCCGCGATCGAGGCGGTCCGCGCCACGGGGACGGCCGTCGCGGAGGTCGCGCTCTGCTACACCGGCGATCTGCTGGATCCGGCGGAGGAGCTCTACACCCTCGACTACTACCTGGGGCTCGCGGATCAGATCGTCGCCGCGGGTGCGCACATCCTCGCGATCAAGGACATGGCGGGACTGCTCCGTCCCGCCGCCGCCGCGAAGCTCGTCTCGGCGCTCCGGGAGCGCTTCGACCTGCCCGTGCACCTGCACACCCACGACACTCCGGGCGGACAGCTCGCCACCCTGCTCGCGGCCAGCACCGCCGGCGTCGATGCGGTGGACGCCGCGTCGGCCCCGCTGTCCGGCACGACCAGCCAGCCGTCGCTGTCGTCTCTCGTGGCCGCCCTCGCCCACACGGAGCGGGACAGCGGGATCTCCCTCGCCGCGGTCTCCGACCTGGAACCGTACTGGGAGGCGGTGCGTCGCCAGTACGCGCCGTTCGAGTCCGGGCTGCCGGGGCCCACGGGGCGCGTGTACCACCACGAGATCCCCGGCGGACAGCTGTCGAACCTCCGGCAGCAGGCGAAGGCTCTCGGCCTCGCGGACGACTTCGAGCTCATCGAGGACATGTACGCCGCCGCGGACCGCATCCTCGGACGCGTGCCTAAGGTCACCCCGTCGTCGAAGGTCGTGGGCGACCTCGCCCTGCACCTCGCCGCGGTGAAGGCCGACCCCGCAGACTTCGAGGCGAACCCCGAGAAGTACGACGTTCCGGACTCCGTGGTCGGGTTCATGGCCGGAGAGCTCGGCGACCTCCCCGGTGGCTGGCCCGAGCCCTTCCGCTCCAAGGTGCTCGCGGGGCGTTCCGTGCGCACGGGGCTCACGGCGCTGACGGAGCAGGACGAGGCGGAGCTGGCGGGGACGAGCGCCCAGCGCCGGTCCCGCTTGAACACGCTGCTCTTCCCCGCCCCCACGGCCGAGTTCGCGGAGCGGCGCGAGCAGTACGGCGATCTGTCCGTGCTCGACACGAGCGACTACCTCTACGGCCTGGTCCCCGGCCAGGAGCACCTCATCGAGATCGACCGAGGGGTACAGCTCTACGTCGGTCTCGAAGCCATCGGTGAGGCGGACGACAAGGGCATGCGCACCGTGATGACGACTCTGAACGGTCAACTCCGGCCCGTGTTCGTGCGCGATCGCTCGATCGCTGTCGACGCGCACGAGGTGGAGAAGGCCGACACGTCGGTGCCCGGCCAGGTGGCCGCGCCGTTCTCCGGCGTGGTCACGCTCAAGGCCGAGGTGGGCGCGACCGTGCGGGCCGGCGAGCCGGTCGCGTCGATCGAGGCGATGAAGATGGAGGCCGCCATCACCGCCCCGGTGGACGGGGTCGTGGAGCGGCATGCCATCGCCGAGACGCAGCAGGTGGACGCGGGTGATCTTTTGGTCGTGATCCGACCGGCGCACTAATCTTGTGCGGGCGAGGCCGCGCACCCTGGGCGCATCCCGAGGCCCGCACAGGTTGGGAGTGACACGTGACCGCGAAGAAGAACGCCGACCCCGAGGACAGTCCGCTGGGAGTGCTCGACGACGCCGCGTCCGTCGACACCGCCGGCATCGGCATCCTCGGCGGGACCGCGCAGGTGCGGGTGACCCTGCCGGCGGAGGAGGACGACGACCTCGCCGATGACGGCGTGGTGGAGGGAGAGGTCGGGATCGATCTCGTCGTCGACGACCTCACCCTCCCCTCCGCGCAGACGCCCGTCCTCGACCCGCCGCGCATCCACGAGGTGATCGACGCGGTCGTGGTGGAGGAGCCGGTGCCGGCCGTGGTTGCCGCGCCGGAGCGGGCCGCCGAAGAGAAGGCGGCCGCCCTCTTCCTCGCGAAGGCCGATGCCGACCGTGCGGAGGTCCCGGCCGCGAAACCGGCGCGGGCCCCGCAGGTGCCCGTGCAGAAGGAGACCACGATGCCCAAAGCCGACGACACACCCGCCGCCTCCGTGCCCGGACGTCCGGCGCCCCGGACGGATGTGACCCTCACCGCGAAGCGTCTGGGGGAGCTGGGGGAGTCCGCTCGCGAGTCCGCGGACCTCCTCACGACCGATCGCCTCCTCGACCCGCACCGGGTGGCCAAGCCCGAACCTGAGGGCGGGTGGAGTCACCTGCTCTACACGTTGTCCGGTCGGCGGCTGAACATCGGCGACGGGCGCCGTGCGCGCGAGCGCAAGGAGCTGACCGCGCGCATCGCGGCCCCGCTCGCCGGCGGCGCCCGCTTCGTGCCGGTGCTCTCCCGCAAGGGCGGGGTGGGCAAGACCACCGTCACGGCGCTCCTGGGCATGGCCCTCGCGGACGCGCGGGAGGACCGTGTCATCGCAGTGGACGCGAACCCCGATCGGGGCACTCTCGCCGACCGGGTGCAGCGCGCCGCGCACGGCAAGTCCGTGCGCGACCTCGTCCGCATCCGGGACGACGTGCGCGGCTACCACGACATCTCCGCGATCGTGGCTCGGGATGCGACGCGCCTCGACGTGCTCGCGTCGGACGCCGATCCCCGTGTCGCCGAAGCCTTCAGCGACAGCGACTACCGCGATGTCGCCGACGTGGCCGCGCACTACTACTCGCTCGTGCTCACGGACACCGGCACCGGAATCGTCCACTCCGTGATGTCGGCCACCCTCGACCTCGCCGACCAGATCGTCATCGTCTCCGGTCTCAGCGTCGATGAGGCACGGCTGGCCTCCGAGACGCTCACGTGGCTGGAGACCAACGGGTATGCGCAGCAGGCGCGCGACGCCATCGTGGTTCTCAACCAGTCGACCCCGGGCACGCCGCTCGTCCGCCTCGGAGAGCTGCAGGCGCACTTCGCGTCGCGGGCCCGCAGCGTCGTGCGCGTGCCGTACGACCCGCAGATCGCCGCGGGCGGGACGATCGTCTTCGCGAACCTCCTCCCCGAGACCCGGAAGGCGGCGCGGGAACTCGCCGCGCTCCTCGTCGAGGGCCTCCGGACGAAGGCCGCCTGATGACGGTTCGCGAGATCCGCATCTTCGGCGACCCGGTCCTGCGGACGGTGTGCGCGCCCATCGAGGAGATCGACGACGGCGTGCGCGCCCTGGTCGCCGATCTCCTGGAGACCGTCGAGCTTCCGGGGCGCGCCGGCGTGGCGGCCCCGCAGATCGGCGTCGCGCTGCGCGCCTTCAGCTACAACGTCGACGGCGAGATCGGGTACGTCCTCAACCCCGTGCTGACGGAGGTGCGCGGCGAGCCGGAGCCCACGGGGGAGGGCTGCCTCTCCGTTCCCGGACTCTGGCACGACGCCCAGCGCCATCCCTGGGCCCGCGTCGAGGGGATCGACCTCGACGGACAGCCCGTGGTGCTCGAGGGCGACGGCTTGCTCGCGCAGGCGCTCCAACACGAGACCGACCACCTCGACGGCACGCTCTTCCTCTCCCGGCTCGACCCGGAGACGCGGAAGGTCGCGATGCGCGAGGTGCGCGAGAGCTCCTGGTTCTAGCTGTCGACCCACCCCTTCTCGTACGAACCGGCCCCTTACGCGCGAGCGCAAGGGGCCGGTTCGGTCAGAAGGGGGTGGGCCGACGAGGGCGTCAGCCGCCGATCGCGACGTTGGTGGTGGCGACGGGCTCGTCGTAGATCGCGGAGATCTCGTCGGCGAAGTCGTTCATGATGATGTTCCGCTTGATCGACAGCTTCGGGGTGAGGTGGCCCGAGGCCTCCGTCCACTCCGAGTCGAGGATCGTGAACTTGCGGATGGACTCCGCACGCGACACCCGCTCGTTCGCCGCGTCGACCGCGCGCTGCACCTCGGCGCGGACCTGCGGGTTGGTCGAGGCCTCCGCCAGCGTCATCTTCTCGTCGAGGCCGTTGTTCGCGAGCCACGTCGGCAGCATCTCGGGGTCGAGGGTGACGAGCGCCGAGATGAACGGACGCTGGTCGCCGACGACGACGACCTGCCCGACGATCGGGTTCGCGCGAATCGGGTCCTCCAGGGCCGCGGGGGCGACGTTCTTGCCGCCCGCCGTGACGATGATCTCCTTCTTGCGTCCGGTGATCGTGAGGAACCCGTCGGCGTCGAAGCTGCCGATGTCGCCGGTGTGGAACCAGCCGCCGTCGCTGAACGCCTCGGCGGTGGCCTCCGGGTTGTTCCAGTACTCCTTGAAGACGTTGATGCCGCGCACCTCGATCTCGCCGTCGTCGGCGAGACGCACCCCGACGCCGGGAAGGGCGGGACCGACCGTGCCGATCTTCGACTTCGAGGCGAGGTTCACCGTCGCGGGGGCGGTCGTCTCGGTCAGACCGTAGCCCTCGAGGATCACGACGCCGAGGCTGTGGAAGAAGTGACCGAGCCGGGCGCCCAGGGGAGCGGAGCCGGACACCGCGTAGACGACCTTGCCGCCCATGGCCTCGCGGAGTTTGGAGTAGACGAGCTTGTTGAACAGCGCGAACTTGAGCTTCGTCCCGAACGGGATCTTCTTGCCCTCCTCCAGCAGCCGGGAGTGCTCGATCGCGACGTCGGCGGCGGCGCGGAAGATCTTGCCCTTGCCGCCCGCCTCGGCCTTCTGCTCGGCGGAGTTGTAGACCTTCTCGAACACGCGGGGGACCGCGAGGAGGAAGGTCGGCTGGAACGAGCCGAGGGCCGGGAGCAGCTGGCGCGTGTCCGGCTGGTGACCGGTGCGAACCCCCGCATGCACGTTGAGGATGGAGATGAAGCGGGCGAAGACGTGTGCCGTCGTGATGAAGAGGAGGGTGGAGGACCCCGGCGTCTGCACGACCTCGTCGAGGGCCTTCGCGGAGTTGCGGGACAGCTCGACGAAGTTGCTGTGCGTGAGCACGCAGCCCTTCGGTCGCCCGGTGGACCCCGAGGTGTAGATGAGGGTGGCGATGTCGGAGCCGACGGCGAGGTTCCGGCGGCGCTGGATCTCCTCGTCGGAGACCGATGCCCCCTGGGCGGTGAGCGTGTCGATCGCGCCCAGGTGCAGCTGCCAGACCTCCCGGAGCAGCGGCAGGTCGCCGCGCACCTCGTCGACGCGGGCGAAGTGCTCCGGCGACTCGACGAGGAGGGCGATGGCGCCGGAGTCCTCGAGGATCCACTGGATCTGCGACGGCGAGCTCGTCTCGTAGATCGGCACCATCACCGCACCGGCGTAGAAGAGGGCGAAGTCGACGAGGCTCCACTCGTAGGTGGTGCGGGCGAGGAAGCCCACCTTCTCGCCGGGCTGGATGCCCGCGGCGGCGAAGCCCTTCGCGAGCGCGATCACCGCGGTCTCGAAGTCGGCGGCGGTGATGTCGCGCCATCCGTCGCCCTGCGGGACGGAGAACAGCGCCCGGTCGGGAGTCGCCTCGACGCGCTTCGCAAGCAGGTCGGCGACGTTCGCGTCGGGATCGGCGGGGACGATCGCGGGGACTTCAAACTGGACCACGGCAGCTCCTTCGGTACCGGTCGGGCACGGGCGTTGGTCCGAGTCTAGGGCATGGCACCGGGTCGCGGTCAGGGTGAAACTGAGTCGCTTTCCCGAGGCCGCGAGGGGGAACGGCGGGACGATCCGCGACACGGCGCTAGACTTCACCTCGATGTTCTACTGGCTGATGAAGTACGTCGTGATCGGCCCCGTGGTCAAGGCCGTGTTCCGCCCCTGGATCGTGGGGCGGAAGAACGTGCCCGCGACCGGAGCGGCGATCCTCGCCAGCAATCATCTCTCCTTCGCGGACTCGATCTTCCTCCCGCTCGTGATCGACCGGCCCATGTCGTTCCTCGCGAAGAGCGACTACTTCACCGGGCGGGGCCTCAAGGGGTGGTCCACCCGCTTCTTCATGAAGGCGACCGGGCAGCTCCCCATCGACCGCTCGGGCGGAAAGGCCTCGGAGGCATCGCTCAACACGGGTCTCCAGGTGCTCGGCGGGGGCGACCTCCTCGGCATCTATCCGGAGGGCACCCGCAGCCCAGACGGCAAGCTCTACCGCGGCCGCACCGGCATCGCCCGGATGGCACTCGAAGCCAAGGTCCCCGTGATCCCGGTCATCATGGTCGACACCGACACGGCCATGCCCATCGGCCGGCGGATCCCGCGCGTCATGCGGGTCGGGATCGTCATCGGCGAGCCCCTCGACTTCTCCCGGTACGCCGGCATGGAGAACGACCGCTACATCCTCCGCTCGGTCACGGACGAGATCATGGTGGCGCTCCAGCGGCTCGGCCAGCAGGAGTACGAGGACGTCTACGCATCGACCGTCAAGGACCGCCTCCCGAGCCGCGTCACATAGGCTCCGGGGCGCGTCTCGGCGGTGTCGCCGCCCACTAGGCTGGACGCATGCTCCCGCACCACATCGAAGCCCTTGATGCCTGGCGCTCGCTTCCCATCAAGCAGCAGCCGCAGTGGCCAGACGCCGACCGCGTCGCCGACGTCTCCCGGCAGATCTCGAGCCTTCCGCCGCTGGTCTTCGCCGGTGAGGTCGACAACCTCCGCGACCGTCTCGCCCGGGCCGCCTCGGGGCAGGCCTTCCTGCTGCAGGGCGGCGACTGCGCCGAGACGTTCGCCGGTGCGACCGCCGAGCAGATCCGCAACCGCATCAAGACGGTGCTGCAGATGGCCGTGGTGCTCACGTACGGCGCCTCGATGCCGGTCGTCAAGATGGGACGCATGGCCGGGCAGTTCGCCAAGCCGCGCTCCAGCGACACGGAGACCCGCGGCGAGGTCACGCTCCCGGCGTACCGCGGCGACATCGTCAACGGCTACGACTTCACCGAGGGCTCGCGTCAGGCCGACCCCGGTCGTCTGCTGCAGGGCTACCACACCGCGGCGTCGACGCTGAACCTCATCCGGGCGTTCACGCAGGGTGGATTCGCCGACCTCCGCGAGGTGCACTCCTGGAACAAGGGCTTCGCCCAGAACCCCGCCAACCAGCGCTACGAGCGCATGGCCGCGGAGATCGACCGGGCGATCAAGTTCATGGAGGCCGCCGGCGCCGACTTCGACGAGCTCAAGCGCGTCGAGTTCTTCACCGGGCACGAGGGCCTGCTCATGGACTACGAGCGCCCGATGACGCGCATCGACTCCCGGACGGACACCCCGTACAACACCTCGGCCCACTTCCTGTGGATCGGGGAGCGCACGCGCGAGCTCGACGGCGCGCACGTCGACTACTTCTCCAAGATCCGGAACCCGATCGGCGTGAAGCTGGGCCCCACCACGACGCCGGAGACGGCGCTGGCGCTCATCGACAAGCTCGACCCGGAGCGCGAGCCCGGACGCCTGACCTTCATCACGCGCATGGGCGCCGGACGCATCCGCGACGCGCTGCCGCCGCTGCTGGAGGCCGTCCGGGAATCCGGCGCGCAGCCGCTGTGGGTCACCGACCCCATGCACGGCAACGGCATCACCACGCCGACCGGCTACAAGACGCGGCGCTTCGACGACGTCGTCGACGAGGTCCGCGGCTTCTTCGAGGCGCACCGTGCGGTGGGCACGTTCCCCGGCGGCATCCACGTCGAGCTGACGGGAGACGACGTCACCGAGTGCCTGGGCGGGTCGGAGCAGATCGACGAGGCCGCGCTCGCGACCCGCTACGAGAGCCTGTGCGACCCGCGCCTGAACCACATGCAGTCCCTGGAGCTGGCGTTCCTCGTGGCCGAGGAGCTCGAGAAGCGCTGATCCGCGAGGCGGATGCACGAAGGGGCCGGAACGATGTTCCGGCCCCTTCGTCGTCTCGGTCTCAGCCGGCGAAGCCCATGGTGAGCGTGATGCTCGTGCCCTTGCGCTGCGGTTCGGACGGGCTATACGACTCCACGCGCGTGTTCTCGTTCGCGAGGAGGTCCCAGACGGAGTCGGGGAGTCCGGTGCTGCTCGTGTAGCTCCACGTGAAGCCGGCGTCACGCAGGGCGGCGGTGGCCTCGTTGCGCGTCATGCCCGACACATCGGGGACGTCGAAGAGCGGCGGCCCCTGCGAGATGATGAGCTGGATGGTCTCGCCCGGTCGCCAGGCTCCCTCTTCGGCGCGGTCCGCGTATCCGATGACGCGGTCCTTGCCGATGGAGTCGCTCGCGCGGTAGATGCTCTCCTCGGCGACCTTGAGCCCCTTGCCGGTCAGCGCCTCGGTGGCCTGAGCGACGGTCATGTCCGTGACGTCGGGCACGGCGCCGCGGGAGACCTGCATGGTCGCGGTGTCCTTCTCATGCACCGTGCAGCCCTCTTCGCAGCCGAAGGCGTCTCCGCCGTCCCGAGGCGTGATGCGCACGTTGATCACCGAGCCGTTCGCCGCGTCCGTGAAGAACTCCTCGTCGTCGGTGATCTCCAGGTTCGCCGCCTCCAGCGCTGCGCGGACGTCGTTGGCCGACTGCCCGGCGACGGCGGCGAGCTCGTGCGAGGCCGGGCCGGCGGAGACGACGACGGCGACCGTGGTGCCCTTGTCGACCCTGGCGCCGGTACCGGGATCGGTCTCGATGACGATGCCCTCGTCGACGTCGACGGAGAACTCGTCGCGCTGCGTCGGTTCGAAGCCTGCCTCCGTGAGGTCGGCCGCCGCCTCGTCGTACGTCTGTCCCGCGACATCGGGGACCGCGATGAGCGAACCGGGGCCGGAGCCGAACCACCAGCCCACGCCGCCGGCGAGGACCGCCAGCAGGAGCACGAGGGACAGCAGGAAGGTGCCGCGGGCGCGGCGCTTCGAGGCCCGCCGACGGAGGATGGTGGCGTTGTCGATCCCCGGGGAGGTCGCTGTCGCCGGCTCCGGGAGCACCATCGTGCCCGGCATGACCTTGGTGAGGTCGCCGGAGTCGGCCTGGTCACGGGCGGAGCCGGTCGTCCGGGTCACCGCGGGGGCGACGCCGATCTCGCGCTCGATCTCGCGCAGGCGCTCCAGCATCTGCTGTGCGTCGTCGGGCCGCTCGTCCGGCGACTTCTCCGTCGCCCAGAGCACGAGCTCGTCGAGCTGTTCCGGGACCGCGGGGTTGCGCACGCTGGGGCGGGGCACGGACTCGGTGGCGTGCTGGAAGGCGATCTGCATCGGCTGCTCGCCCTTGTAGGGCTGCTCGCCGACGAGCATCTCGTAGAGCATGATGCCGAGCGCGTAGATGTCGCTGCGGGCGTCGGCCGTGCCGCGCGTAACGAGCTCGGGCGCGAGGTAGGCGATCGTCCCGAGCAGCTGCTGGCCGGTCGCCGTGTTGGCCGTGGTGGCCCTGGCGAGGCCGAAGTCGCCGATCTTGATGCGGCCGTCTTCCGCGAGCAGCACGTTCTCCGGCTTGACGTCGCGGTGGACGATCCCGGCGCGGTGCGCCGCGGACAGTCCGGCGAGGACGGCGTCCATGATCGTGATCGTCTGGGCGACGGTCAGGCGCTTCTGCTCGCGGAGGAGTTCGCGCAGGGTGATGCCCGGCAGATACTCCATGACGAGGTAGGCGAGTTCGCCGTCCTGCCCCTGGTCGAAGACGTTGACGACGTGCGGGTCGGCCAGACGGGCGGCCGCGCGGGCCTCCTGGATGAACCGGCTCTGGAACGCCGAGTCGTCGCTGAGGTGCGCGTGCATCACCTTCAGGGCGATGCGGCGCTCGAGGCGCAGATCGGTGGCGACGTAGACGGTGGCCATCCCGCCGCGGGCGATCCGCGCGCGGACGCGGTAGCGACCGTCGACAAGCCGCCCGATGAGGGGGTCGGCCTGATGGTTGGTCGTCACGACAGAAGTCTATGGACGATTGGCTGAAAGCCCCGGGAACGCCTCACCCCTCGACGCATCCGGATTTCCGGAATCGTCACCCGTGCTGGGCGAGCCACGCGTACGCCTGCGTCTCCCACTGCCCGTAGCGCTCGGGGTAGGCGGAGATCTGCACGGCCTGCGCCGCGTCGGTGAAGGACAGCGACTCCCACCCGGGGATGTCGAACAGACCGCGGGTGACGTCGCCGTTGGGATCGCCGGTTCCGCCGTAGAAGACCCGCGTGCTCCGTTCCGCATCCATGATCTGCTCCGGCGTGCCCCAGCCCGTGCTGGGGCGCTGCTGGAACAGGCCGAGCGAATCGCGGTCTCCCCAGTCGAGGTTCCGCAGACCCGACTCCACCATTCCCGTCGCGAGAGCGGTGGCGATCGCGCGGTCGGAGGCGCCCAGCTCACGGCCGATGCGGATGATGAGGGAGGCATTGGCCACCTGCTCCGCATTCAGGGCGGCGGTGCGCTGGCCGCTCGGGGCGGCGGCGGGCGTCGGCGCCGGAGCACCCTGGACGGCGAGCTTCTGACCGGGATAGATGATCGAGGAGGCTTCGAGGCCGTTCCAGGCGAAGAGCGACTGCGTCGTGGTGCCGTACTTCTGCGCGATCGAGAACAGCGTCTCACCGGCGGCCACGGTGTGCGTGGCGGCGGCCGGTGCGGGGGCGGGCGTCGACGGCGCTGCGGCCGGCGCGGCCGCGGGGGCGGCGGGTGCACCCGCGGAGACGACGAGCTTCTGGCCCGGGTAGATGATCGCGCCCTGGGGCAGGCCGTTCGCGGCGAGGACGGCGCTCACCGAGGTCCCGTACGTCCGGGCGATGGCGAACACCGTGTCGCCGGCCGCGACGACGTGCGTCTTCGCCGCGGCAGGGGCGGGCGTCGCGGCCGGGGTCGGAGCCGCCGCAGGTGCCCGCAGGGAGAGAGTCTGCCCGGGGTAGATCACGGAGCGCATCGAGAGCCCGTTCCAGCTGAGGACGTCGGCGGTCCGGAGCCCGTACCGCCCGGCGATGCCGGCGACCGTGTCGCCCGGCTGCACGACGTGCCCCGGCGGCACGTTCTGCGTGGGTACGACGCGCGTCGGAGCGACGCGCTGGCGTTCGTGCGGTGCGAGCGGTGGTGCGGGTGCGGCGGCGGGTGTCGCCGTCAGGGTGGCGGCGAGAGCGCCGGCCACGGCTGTCTGCAGGATCACGTCGGGCCCCCTTTTCGAGCACTTCACGCTGACACGGATGTATAGAGATGTCAACAGAAGTGACGGGTGTGACGCATGGGACGGAAGTGACGAACATGCGACCAGGCCGTGGAGGTGAGATAGTGGCACCGTGTCTGAGAACGTCGCTGCAACCCCTGACTCCGCGCTCGAGTGGCTGACCATGCCCGACCTCGTCGAGGTCCTCGGCGAGCCGTTGGGTCGCGTGCGACGCCTGATCGACGAGCACTACCTCGTCGGCTCGCGCCGCAGCGGTGTCTTCGCGGTCCCCTCCGTGTTCATCGTGGACGGACAGCCGCTGAGCTCGCTGCGCGGAACGATCATCGTGCTGCAGGACGCCGGGTTCTCCGACGACGAGCTGATCGACTGGCTGCTCGCCGAGGACGAAACCCTCGGGCGTTCGCCGATCGCCTCTCTCCTCGCGGGGCACAAGAGCGAGGTGCGCCGGCTCGCGCGCACGCTCGCCTGAGCCTGCTCAGGAGGAGCGCACGGTGGCGGCCCTGGCGAGGTCGCGCAGCTCGCCGACCGCTGCGTCGTCGAGGCGCGCGCCGGTCAGTGCGCGGTCGGCGTCCCTGGCGTAGTCGGCGATCATCGTCTCGACGCGGTCCAGAGCCCCGGTTCCGGCGATCGTCTCCTGCAGGAAGGAGACCTGGGATGCCGACAGGTCGGGATCGCCGAGCATCTCGTCGAGCACCCGGCGGGCCGAGGTGTCCAGGCGCTCCCTGGTGAAGGCGATGAGCACGGTCCGCTTGCCCTCCCGCAGGTCGTCGCCCGCGGGCTTCCCGGTGACGGCGGCGTCGCCGAACACGCCGAGCACATCGTCGCGCAGCTGGAAGGCGAGACCGAGCGGATGCCCGAAGCGGCGCAGCGCCCGTGTCTGGTCGGCATCGGCGCCGGCCAGGCTCGCTCCGAGGACCAGCGGCTGCTCGATGCTGTAGCGCGCCGATTTCAGCGAGGCGACGCGGAGCGCCCGCTCGGCGTGCTCGCGGTCGTCGCTCACGCTCCACGCCGACTCCTCGGCGATGTCGAGGAACTGCCCGGTCGTGACGTCGCGCCGCATCCGGGCATACTCCGCCCGCACGGTCCTCGCCTCGGCGTGCCCGTCGAGCGCCGACTCCAGGAGGTCGTCGCTCCAGGCCACGAGGAGATCGCCGAGCAGGACGGATCCGGCGCGCCCGAAGGCGGCGGCGTCGCCCCACCATCCGGCGGCGCGGTGCGAGGACTCGAGTGCGCGGTGGGCGGCGGGGCGTCCTCGACGGGTGTCCGAGTTGTCGATCAGGTCGTCATGGACGAGAGCGGCCGACTGGAAGATCTCGAGGGCGGCGCAGGCGTCCCACAGGTGGTCGTCCTCGACCGCGCGACGATCGCGGAACCGGGCGACCGCACGCCACCCGGCGTGACAGAACCGGGCGCGCAGGCGCTTGCCGCCGGAGAGGGTGTCCGCCGCCGCGGCGAGGAAGGCGGCGGCGTCCTCGCCGTACTCGGCCGACTCGGCTCGCATGCGGTCGAGGAAGAGGTCCAGTCGCGCGGCTACGGCCTCAGCGACGGAGGGGGTGGGGGACGGCACGACTCCCAGCATACGTAAAGGATGTGAGGCGGGAACCGCTAGCCCCGGACGCTGCTCGCGCGTAGACTGGAGGGCACGATACCCGAGGGGGATGAGATGCCACTCTCCGAACAGGAGCAACGTCTGCTCGACGAGATGGAACGCCATCTCCTGCACAATGACGCCGACGTCGTGAGCGCGCCGTCGGGTGATCGCACGCTGAGCTATCGCAACCTCGTCTACGGGGCCCTCCTCCTGCTCGCCGGCATCGGCGGACTGGTCGTGGGTGTCATCCTCGGCGACGTCTGGGGCATCGTGGTCGGCGTCATCGGATTCGCGGCCATGCTCGGCGGAGTGATGCTGGCCGTCACCCCGGTCCGGCGCAGCGGTCCGGCAGAGACGCGCACGCGCACCGCCCCGAAGCGGCAGGACTCCTCCTCCTTCATGGATCGCATGAATGACCGGTGGGATCGGCGCCAGGACGGTCACTGAGCCCCCTCCCTTCTCCTCCACCACGAAGCCCGGATGCTGAGCATCCGGGCTTTTTCGTGTCTTCGGTCCGTTGACGCCGTGTGAGTCCTCCACTGGCCCTCCACTCGCCCTCCACCTTGCTCCACCGCGGAATCTCGCGGGTCGCGAGCGTGCGGGTCGCGAACCGCGGCGCGATACGCGGGATTCATCGTAGGAATGTGGAGGAAAGTGGAGTAAAGTGGGGCGCACCTCGAGTTGGCCGGACGGAGAGGGGGTGATGGCCGATGCTGCTGGGCACGCACTCACCGAAGCTGGACGACAAGGGACGGGTCATCCTTCCCGCGAAGTTCCGCGAGGACCTGGGCGGCGGCATCGTCGTCACCCGGGGTCAGGAGCGGTGCCTCTACGTCTTCAGCACGGCCGAGTTCGAGGCGATGCACGAGCGGATCCGTCAGGCCCCGCTCGCCAACAAGCAGGCGCGTGACTTCATGCGCATGTTCCTCTCCGGTGCCAGTGCGGAGATGCCCGACAGCCAGAACCGCATCACCATCCCCGCCCACCTGCGTCAGTACGCGGGTCTTCAGAAGGAGCTCATCGTGACCGGAGTCGGCGCCCACGCCGAGATCTGGGATGCGGAGAGCTGGAACGCCTACCTCGCCGCCGGCGAGGAGTCCTACGCCGAGCTGGAGCAGGAGGTGATTCCCGGACTGTTCTGACCACGGCTGTGATGCCCCGCCGCTCCCGCCCCGACACACTTCCCCGGTGCCGGGTCGAGAAGCGGAGGGGGATCAGAGCCGAAGGTCGGACCCGAGAGAGATCATGAACCTCCGCGACATCCACACCCCCGTCCTGCTCGACCGCTGCGTCGAGCTCCTCGCGCCGTCCCTCCAGGAGGACGGCGCCGTGCTCGTCGACGCCACCCTCGGCATGGGCGGGCACTCGGAGGCGCTGCTCGAGCGCTTCCCCGGCATCCGCCTGATCGGCCTGGACCGCGACACCGACGCGCTGAAGATCGCGGGGGAGCGGCTCGCCCGGTTCCGCGACCGCGTCACGCTCGTCCACACGGTCTACGACGAGATCGGTCTGCACGCCCAGGGCGCCGCCGGGATCCTCTTCGACCTCGGCGTCTCGTCGCTGCAGCTGGACGAGGCCGAACGCGGCTTCGCGTACTCCAAGGACGCTCCGCTCGACATGCGGATGGACCAGACGAAGGGCATCACCGCCGCCGACGTCATCGCGACGTACAGCGAGGGGAACCTGCGCCGCATCTTCGAGCGGTACGGCGAGGAGAAGCTCGCCGCACGGTACGCCCGCTTCATCATCGACGCCCGCCAGAAGCAGCCGATCACCCGCTCCGGGGAGCTCGTGGACATCCTCGTGGCGGCGACGCCCGCCGCGGCACAGCGTGCGGGGCACCCCGCGAAGCGCGTGTTCCAGGCGCTGCGCATCGAGGTCAACGCGGAGCTGAACGTGCTCGCGGACGCCATCCCCTCCGCGATGGACGCTCTCGCCGTCGGCGGTCGCATCGTCGTGATGTCGTACCAGTCCCTCGAGGACCGGCTGGTGAAGCAGGCCTTCGCCGCCGCGTCCTCCTCGACGGCGCCCGCCGGCCTCCCTGTCGAGCTGCCGGAGCACGCCCCCCGATTCCGCATCCTGACCAAGGGGGCGGAACTCGCCGACGACGAAGAACGCGCACGCAACCCGCGTGCGATACCGGTGCGCCTGCGCGCCGCCGAGAAGGTGCGGGAGAGCGCATGAGCATGAACGCAGTCCGCAAGCCGACCCTGCCGCTGCAGCCGGTCGTCCCGGAGAAGACCCCGGAGCGCCGCCTCCAGCCCGTGACGGCGCCGGCGCGGCGGCGGAAGCCGAAGCTCGCCTACGCGCTCGTCGCCCTCGGCGGAGCCCTGGCGATCGGTGCCGCGCAGGTCGGACTCTCCCTGGCCATCACGCAGGACTCGTTCACCCTCGCCGGGCTCACCTCCCAGCAGCGCGAGCTCGATCTCCGCACGGATGCACTGAAGGAGGAGCTCACGGGTCTGAGCTCTCCGCAGGTGCTCGCCGGCAATGCGGCCGACCTCGGCATGGTCGTCGCGGGAGCGCCCTCGTATCTGCGTCTCAGCGACGGCGCGGTCTTCGGCGCCGGTGCCGGCGCGGAGGGGATCTCGACGGTCGACCCCCACGGACCGGCGGCCGTCGGCAACGTCCTCGTCACCGAGGAGACGCCCGCGGCGGAGCAGACCGCGGAGGAGTCCACAGGCGGGACTCCGCCCGCGACGGATCTGCCGCCCGCCCTCACCGACGGCCTCCCCAGCCCCACGACCCACTGACCATCCCGATCGACGGAGAGATCCCATGACGACACGAGCCACGCGCGGACCGCGGCGACGCACCGTCGTCGCACTGGCGGTCATCCTCTCGGTGCTGGTGGCGTTCGTCGTCCGCCTCATCGACATCCAGGTCGTGAGCGCCGACGAGCACGTCAGCCAGTCCCTCGAGCACATCGGGGACGGGTCGACGATCCCCGGACAGCGCGGCTCCATCGTCGACGCGGAGGGCACCGTCCTCGCGTCGAGCGTCATGGTGTACGACGCCCAGCTCAGCCCGCAGGTGATCCGACTCACGGAGGAGAAGGACCCGGCGCTGCCGTGGGCCGAGGCCTCCGAGAAGATCGCCGAGATCACGGGCGTGCCGGGCGACGAGATCCGCAAGCGGGTCTCGGACGCCCTGGCCGAGAACCCGAACAGCCAGTACGCGCCCTTGAAGACCGGGTTGAACACCGAGCAGTACATCGCGCTCCGCGACCTCGGCCTCGGGTCCTACCTGGCGTTGAAGCCGCGTGAGACGCGGGTCTATCCGAACGGCGCGGTCGCCGGCAACGTGCTCGGCTTCCTCGACAACACGGGCGAGGCCAAAGCCGGTGTGGAGCAGCTCGAGGAGTCGTGCCTCGCGCCCGTGGACGGTGAGAAGACGTACCGCAAGGGCAAGGACGGGGTCGTGATCCCGGGCAGCGAGTCCGTCACCGACGCCGTGAACGGCGGCACCGTGCAGCTCACGATCAACAGCGACCTCCAGTGGTACCTCCAGCAGATGGTCGGCGAGGAGGCCCAGAAGCAGGGCGCGAAGGGCGGGACCGTGACGGTGGTCGAGGTGGGCACGGGCAAGATCCGCGCCGCCGCCGAGTGGCCGGCCATGGACCCCAACGACCTGGACTCCTCGACGCCGGAGACCCGTTACAGCCAGATCTTCCACCGCGACTTCGAGCCGGGCTCGACGTTCAAGGCGATCACGGCGGCGGCGGCGATGGAGGGTGCCGGCCTCACTCCGCTCAGCACCGTCACGGCCTCGTCGCGGGAGACCTTCCCCAACGGCGCCGTGGTCAACGACGCGTTCAGCCACCCCGCGTACAACTACACGCTGGCCGGCGGACTGATCGACTCGTCCAACACGGCGCTGTCGAAGTTCGGCACGATGGTCGCCCCCGAGGTCCGCTACGACTACCTGCAGCGCTTCGGCGTGGGTCAGAAGACGCTGGACTTCCCCTCCGAGGTGGGGGGCATCCTCCACCCGGTGAGCGACTGGGACAGCCAGTCGCTGTACACCACGACGTTCGGCCAGTACTTCACCGTGACGGCTCCTCAGCTCGCCGGCGCATACCAGGCCATCGCCAACGGCGGGGAGAAGATCGACCTGACGATGGTCGAGTCCTGCACCGCACCCGACGGGACGGTCACGGAGACCCCGAAGCCGAAGCACGAGCAGATCGTGAAGGAGCAGACCGCGGCCGATCTGACGCGCATGCTCGAGAACGTGGCCGTGCAGGGCGGGAACGCGGATCGCATCCAGGTGCCCGGCTATCGCGTGACCAGCAAGACCGGTACCGCACAGGTGTCCGACGGCAAGGGCGGCTACAAGGCGGGCGTCTACTACACCAGCATGGTGGGCTTCGCTCCCGTCGACGACCCCCAGTACGTCGTCGTGGTGACCCTCGACGAGCCGACTAAGGTTGTATCGTCCGCGGCCACCGCTTCCGCCTTCCAGAAGGCGATGACGCAGGTGATGAAGACCTATCGCGTGATGCCGTCCTCTGTCCCGATGGACGCGCTCCTCCCCAAGTTCGGATAGCCGGCGAGAGCCGCGCATGGAGATGACATGATCGCCCTGACGCTCGCTGAGATCGCCGCCGCCGTCGGTGGTGAGCTGCGCGTGGCCGGAGAGCACACGCCGGAGACGGTGGTCGACGGCATCGTCGACACCGATTCCCGAACCATGGAGGCCGGGTCGATCTTCGTCGCCAAGCCCGGAGCCGAGACGGACGGACACCGCTTCGTCGGCGCCGCTGTCGAAGCCGGCGCGGTGCTGGCGATCGTCGAGCGTCCGGTCGACGTCGCGGTTTCACAGATCGTCGTCTCGGATGCCGTCGCCGCGCTCGGCGACCTCGCCCGCGAGGTCGTGGCGCGCGTACGCGCTGGCGGGAACCTGCGCATCGTCGGCATCACCGGCTCCAACGGCAAGACGACGACGAAGAACTTCCTCGCCCGCATCCTCGAGGACGAGGGCGAGACCGTCGCTCCGGTGAAGTCCTTCAACAACGAGGTCGGCGCCCCGGTGACGATGCTCCGCGTCACGCACGACACCCGCTTCCTCGTGAGCGAGTTCGGCGCCGCCGCGCCGGGCAGCATCGCGCGGCTCGCCGGCCTCGTCGAGCCCGACCTCGTCGTCGTGCTCATGGTCGGGATGGCGCACGCCGGGGGCTTCGGCGGCATCGAGGCCACCGCGAAGGCCAAGTCCGAGCTCGTCGCCGCGGCCCGCGTGCCCGGCACGGCCGTGCTCAACGCCGACGACGCCCGGGTGTGGGCGATGCGCGAGCTCGCGGAGAGCCGCGGCCTCCGGGTCGTCGGCTTCGGCCAGTCCGCCGCGGCCGCCGTGCACGCGCGCGACATCGAGGTCTCGGCCTCCGGCACGCAGTGCGTGATCGAGGTCGCGGGGGAGCGGCTGCCGCTGCGGCTGCGCGTCCTCGGCGCGCACCACGTCACGAACGCCCTCGCCGCGATCACCGCGGCCGTCGAGCTCGGTGTGGCCGCTGCCGACGCCGTCGCCCGCTTGGAGACCGTCGAGATCGCCGAGCGCTGGCGCATGCAGCCCCTGGGCAACGACCGCGTCCGCATCATCAACGACGCGTACAACGCCAGCCCCGACTCGATGGCAGCCGCCTTGCGGACCCTCGCCCAGATCACCGGCCCCGACGAGCGCACCGTCGCCGTCCTCGGCGCGATGAGCGAGCTCGGCGAGAGCGCGGGGGAGGAGCACGACCGCATCGGCCTCCTCGCGGTGCGCCTCAACATCCGGCGCATCGTCGTGGTCGGCCCGGAGGCCCGTCGGCTGTACCTCGCCGCCGTCGGCGAGGGATCGTGGGACAGCGAGGCCGTGCATCTGCCGGACCAGGACGCCGCGTTCGAGTACCTCCGCACCGAGCTGCGCGACGGCGACCGGGTCCTCGTGAAGTCGTCCAACTCCGTGGGCCTCCGGCATCTCGGCGATCGTCTGGGAGAATTGTTCTCGTGAGGTCCCTCATCATGGCGGCGGCCATCTCGCTCGCCTTCACTCTCTTCCTGACTCCCGTCTTCCTCCGGCTCTTCCGGAAGTGGGGCTGGGGGCAGGTCATCCGCACCCCGGAAGCCGCCGGCAACCCGAGCCACGAGGCCAAGCGCGGCACGCCCACGATGGGCGGGGTCATCTTCATCCTCGGCTCGATCGTCGGCTACTTCACCGGCGTCCTCGTCAGCGGCGAGACCCCGGCGCTGTCCGCGATCCTCGTCATCTGGCTCATGGTCGGCTTCGGCGTGGTCGGGTTCATCGACGACTACATGAAGGTGCGCAGCCAGCGCAGCCTCGGGCTCTCCGGGTGGCGCAAGGTGATCGGGCAGCTCATCGTCGTGATCCCGTTCGGGATCGTGGCGCTGAACTTCCCGAACAAGTGGGGGCAGACGCCGGCCAGTGCGTCCATCTCCCTCTTCCGCGACATCACGTGGCTGAACCTCTTCGCGTTCGGCGTCATCCTCGGCTGGATCCTCTACCTCGCCTGGATCTCGATCATCGGGGTCGCGACCTCCAACAGCGTCAACCTCACCGACGGCCTCGACGGCCTCGCCGCCGGTGCGGGCGTGATCGTCGTCGGTGCGTACAGCCTCATCGCGTTCTGGCAGTTCAAGCAGCCCTGCATCGGCGGAGACCCCGGTTCCCTCGGCGGCTGCTACGAGGTGCGCGACCCGTTCAACCTCGCCATCATCTCGGCCTCGTTCGCTGCCAGCCTCATCGGCTTCCTGTGGTGGAACGCCCCGAAGGCCAAGGTGTTCATGGGAGATGTGGGTTCGATGGCCATCGGCGGCGTCATCACCGCGATGGCGGTCATGACCCGTACCGAGCTGCTGCTCCTCATCATCGCCGGTGTCTTCGTGCTCGCCTCCGGATCCGTGATCCTGCAGCGCGCCTACTTCAAGATCACCCGCGGCAAGCGGCTCTTCCTCATGAGCCCGTTCCACCACCACCTCGAGATGCGGGGATGGTCGGAGGTCACCATCGTGGTGCGCATGTGGATCATCGCGGGTCTGCTCGCCGTCTCCGCCGTCGGTCTCTTCTACGTGGAATGGCTGACCCGTGTCGGCTGAGCGCCTGGCCGGGCTGACGAGCTGGCACGCCGACTGGCGTGGCCTGCGCGTCGCCGTCCTCGGCCTCTCCATGACCGGCTTCTCCGTCGCCGACACCCTCGCCGAGCTCGGTGCCGACGTCCTCGTGCTGAGCGCGTCGGCGGAAGAGGAGTACGCCCGTCTGCTCCCCGTCATCGGCGCCCGGCTGGAGCTCGGTCCGCTGGACGCCGTGCCCGAGGCGCTGACGGCGTTCGCGCCCGAGGTCGTCATCGCCTCCCCGGGTTTCGCTCCGTCGCACCCCGTCATCCGCTGGGTCCAGGACGAGGGCATCGCGCTCTGGGGCGACGTCGAGCTCGCCTGGCGCGTGCGTGACAAGGTCCTCCGCGCGGACGGCACGCCGGCCGACTGGGTGCTCATCACCGGCACCAACGGCAAGACGACCACGACCCAGCTCACGGCGACGCTGCTCGTCGCCGGCGGACTGCGCGCCGCACCCTGCGGCAACATCGGCGTCCCCGTGCTCGACGCGGTCCGGGATCCCGCCGGCTTCGACGTGCTCGTCGTCGAGCTCTCCAGCCACCAGCTCTGGTATCTCGGCCTGTCGCGCCCGGAGGGGGAGCTCTTCCCGCACGCCGCGGTCTGCCTCAACCTCGCCGACGATCATCTCGTCTGGCACGGCAGCGCCCAGGCGTACCGGGACGCAAAGGCACTGGTCTACCGGAACACCCGCGTCGCCTGCGTCTACAACAAGGCCGACGAGGCCACGCGGCGGATGGTCGAGGAGGCCGAGGTCGTCGACGGCGCTCGTGCCATCGGCTTCGACCTGGGCATCCCCGGCCCGAGCGACCTCGGCGTCGTGGAGGGGCTGCTCGTCGATCGGGCCTTCCTCGACGACCGCGCGCGCAGCGCCCTGGAGCTGACCACGGTCGCCGACCTGGAGGCGGCAGGGCTGTCGGCCCCGCACATCGTGCAGAACATCCTCGCCGCCAGTGCTCTCGCCCGGTCCCTCGGAATCGAGCCCGAGGCGATCCACGGGGCGCTGCAGGGCTTCCGGCTGGACGCGCACCGCATCGAGGTGGTCGCGCGGCATGCCGGCATCACCTGGATCGACGACTCCAAGGCGACGAACCCGCACGCCGCCGCCTCCTCGCTGCGCGCGTACCCGGGCGCGGTATGGGTCGTCGGCGGCGATCTCAAGGGCGTCGACATCGCCGATCTCGTCGCGGACGCCGGCTCGACCGCGCGCGCGGCGGTCGTCATCGGAGTGGACCGCACGGCCGTTGTCGCGGCATTCGAGCGACACGCGCCGACGGTGCCGGTCTTCGAGGTCGATGCTGGCGACACTGGACAGGTCATGAACCGCGTCGTGGAGATCGCGGCGGGGATCGTCGACGGGGAGGGCACCGTGCTCCTCGCTCCCGCCGCCGCATCCTTCGACCAGTTCTCCAGCTACGCGGATCGCGGCCACCGCTTCGCCGAAGCGGTGCAGGAATGGATCGATCGGGGGAGCACCGATGACGCAGGTGGCTCGCCCTCCGCGGTCTGAGTCGGGCGGGCTCGCGGCCCGGGTCTCGCTCGGGCGCCGGTTCACGCCGGTCTCGACCGAGTTCCTGCTGATCGCGTCGACCGCCCTGCTCCTCACGATCTTCGGCCTCGTCATGGTGCTGTCCGCGACGAGCGCCACCGCCGTGGCCAACGCGCAGAACCCGTTGGACGGCGCCCTCCGGCAGGGTGTGTTCGCCCTGCTCGGCATCCCGATGATGTTCCTCATCAGCCGCTTCCCCGTGGAGTTCCTCAAGCGCATGGCCTGGCCGGCGCTGTTCGGCGCGGTGGCCCTCCAGCTCCTGGTGTTCACGCCGCTCGGCATCGCCGACGGCGGAAACCGGAACTGGATCCAGGTGGCGGGCTTCCAGATGCAGCCGTCCGAGTTCCTCAAGCTGGCGCTCGCCCTGTGGATCGCCGCGGTGCTGCTGCGCAAGCAGACCATGCTCGGCACCTGGCACCACGTCTTCATCCCCGTCGTGCCGGTCGGCGCGCTGGCGATCGGCACCGTGCTCGCGGGCAAGGACCTCGGCACCGCGATGGTGATGGTCCTCATCCTCCTCGGCTGCCTCTTCTTCTCCGGCGTGAAGCTGCGGCTGTTCATCATCCCGATGATCCTGGGCGTGGTCGCGGTGCTGGCGTACGCGCTCTCCAGCGAGGACCGCATGCGCCGCATCACCGCCACCTGCGACGACATGGCGCTGTACTACACGGACTGCTACCAGTCGATCCACGGCATCTGGGGCATGGCCTCCGGCGGTGTCTTCGGCCTCGGTCTCGGCAATTCCCAGGAGAAGTACGGGTGGCTGCCCGCCGCCGGCAACGACTTCATCTTCGCGATCGTCGGCGAGGAGCTGGGGCTGATCGGCTGCATCGTCGTGCTCGCCCTCTTCACGTTCTTCACGGTGGGCGCGTTCCACGTGATCCGCAAGACCTCGGACCCCTTCATCCGCGTCGCGGCCGGGGGGATCACGGTCTGGATCGTCGGCCAGGCCGTCCTGAACATCGGCGTCGTCATCGGGGTCTTCCCGGTGATGGGTGTGCCCCTTCCCTTCATGTCCCAGGGAGGGACGGCGCTCTTCGCCGTGCTCATCGCCTGCGGTGTGCTGCTGGCCTTCGCGCGGACCATCCCGGTCGCCGAGAAGCAGTCAGCCGAGCGGGGTAGGGTCGCGAGGTGACTTCGTACCTCCTCGCCGGCGGTGGCACCGCCGGCCATGTCAATCCGCTGCTCGCCGTCGCCGACGCGCTCCGCGAGCGCGACCCCGACGCGACGGTCCTCGTGCTCGGCACGGCCGAAGGCCTGGAGTCCCGCCTCGTCCCCGAGCGCGGCTACGAGCTGCTCATCGTCGACAAGGTGCCGTTCCCGCGGCGGCCGAACGCGCAGGCCGCCGCGTTCCCCGCGCGATTCCGTCGGGCGATCGCGCAGGTGCGCGCGCACATCCGGCAGCGCGGCATCGACGTCGTCGTCGGCTTCGGCGGCTACGCCTCCGCACCCGCCTACGTCGCCGCGCGTCGCGAGCGCGTGCCCTTCGTCGTCCACGAGGCCAACGCGAAGCCCGGGCTGGCGAACGTGCTCGGTGCCCGTGCGGCCGCGGGCGTGGGCGTCGCGTTCGCCGGGACGCCCCTCCGCGGAAGCGAGGTGGTCGGCATGCCGCTGCGGCGCGAGGTCATCACGCTCGACCGGGTGGCACGGCGCGCCGAGGCCGCGGAGTACTTCGGGCTCGACCCCGATCGCCCCGTGCTGCTCGTCTTCGGCGGCTCGCTCGGAGCGCAGCGCTTGAACGACGCTCTGGCGGATTCCTGGCGCGACATCCTCGCCGCGGGCTGGCAACTGCTGCATGTGACGGGGGAGCGCAGCGGCCTTCCCGATCGGGGCGTCGCCGGCTATGCCCTCCGGCGGTACGTCGACCGCATGGATCTGGCGTTCGCCCTGGCCGACCTCATCGTGTCGCGCTCGGGGTCGGCGACGGTCAGCGAGATCAGCGCGCTCGGCATCCCCGCGCTGTACGTGCCGTACTCGGTGGGCAACGGGGAGCAGCGTCTGAACGCGGGATCGGCCGTGGCCGCCGGTGCCGCGCAGCTCCTCGACGACGCGACCTTCGACGGCGACGCCGTCCGGCGGATCGTCGTGCCGCTGCTCGGCGATCCCGACCGCATCCGGCGGATGGCGGAGGCCGCGGAGACCGTGGGCACCCGCACCGGGACCGAGAACGTCGTGGCGATGATCGATCGTGCCCTCGGTGCGGCGTGACGCCGCCGCCCGGACGCGAACGAAAAGTAGACTGAAGCGGACATGATTAGACCCGACCTCTCCCTCCCCATCCCCGACACGATCACCTCCGCGCACTTCATCGGCATCGGTGGATCCGGGATGAGCGGACTCGCCAAGATGTTCCTCGACGCGGGTATCCGCGTCTCCGGCAGCGACCGTGCCGACAGCGACAACCTGCGGGCGCTGGCCGCCGCGGGCGCGACGGTGCACGTCGGTCACGATGCCGCCCACCTCGGCGACGCCGACACGGTCGTGCACACCGGCGCCATCTGGCCGGAGAACCCCGAGTTCGTCACCGCCAAGGAGCGGGGCCTCCACGTCATCCACCGGTCCCAGGCGCTGCACTGGCTGATCGGCACGCGACGCCTCGTCTCGGTGGCGGGTGCGCACGGCAAGACGACCTCGACGGGCATGATCGTCACCGCGTTGCGTGACCTCGGCGCCGATCCGCACTTCGTCAACGGTGGCGTGATCGAGCAGCTCGGCACGTCCAGCGCCACCGGGAGCGGCGACCTCTTCGTCATCGAGGCCGACGAATCGGACGGCACCTTCCTCCTCTACGACACGGCGGTGGCGCTCATCACGAACGTCGACCCCGACCACCTCGACCACTACGGCTCGGACGAGGCCTTCCACGACGCCTTCGTGCGCTTCGCGGACGCCGCGTCGGAGGCGGTCGTCATCTCCAGCGACGACCCTGGCGCGCTCCGGGTGCTGGCAGGACTGTCCCACCCGCGGGTCCTGACGTTCGGTCAGGCCGAGGGTGCCGACGTCCGAGTCAGCGAGATCGTCACGGCAGGTCCCGTCGCCGCGGTCGTCTCGCACGGCGGCGAGACCGAGCGAATGCAGCTCGCCGTCCCCGGCGTGCACAACGCGATCAACGCCACCGGGGCGGTCGCCGTGCTGCTCGCGCTCGGCCACCCGCTCCGCGACGCCGTGCGCGCCGTCGAAGGCTTCGCGGGGACCGTCCGTCGTCTCGAGCGTCATGGCGAGGAGCGCGGGGTCACGGTCTACGACGACTACTCCCACCACCCGACCGAGGTGCGTGCGGCGCTCGAAGCCATGCGCAGCATCGCCGGCTCCGGACGGTTGATCGCGATCCAGCAGCCGCACACCTACTCGCGGACGCAGCACATGTACCAGGAGTTCGCGGACGTCCTGGAGGAGCTCGCCGACCACACCGTGATGCTGGACGTCTACGGTGCCAGGGAAGATCCGGTGCCCGGCGTCACCGGCGAGCTGGTGAGCGGCGCGTTCCACGACCCCTCCCGCGTGCACTTCGTCGCCGACTGGCAGGAGGCGGCCGACTACACGGCATCCGTGGCGACCGACGGCGACTTCGTCGTGACCCTCGGCTGCGGCAACGTCTATCAGATCATCCCGCAGGTGCTGGACTCGCTGCGCCGGACCGACGGGGCGTAGCCCATGCGCCGGCCGCCCCCGCTCCCGAGCGCCCCGGATGCACCGGAGGAGACGGACGCCGCATCCGCGCGCAGCCTCCGCCGCCGCCGTGCCGCTCCGTCGCCGGCGGACGAGGCTGTCCAGGACCATCTCGTCGCCCCCGGGGTCGAGGGGGAGCAGAAAGCGGACGTCCCGAGCTCCTCGATGGACGTCTGGCGGGCTGCGCGCGCGCGTCGCAAGGCCCTCCGCGCGGAGATCCGTCGGTTCACCCAGCGCTCGCGTCGGCGCCGCATCACCTGGCTGAGCGTCGTCGGCGCGATCGTGCTGCTGATCGGCGGAAGCGTCGCGGCGGCCTACAGTCCGCTCTTCGCGGTCGAGCGCATCACGGTCACCGGGACGACCACGATCGATCCGGCGGTGATCGAGGGTGCGTTGGCGGACCAGATGGGAACGCCGCTCGCGCTCGTCGACACCAGTGAGGTCAAGGCCGCGCTGCTGGCCTTCCCGCTCATCGAGACCTACGCATTGGAGGCGAGACCCCCGCACGACCTCACGGTCCGCATCGTCGAGCGCACACCGATCGGCGTGATCGAGTCCGGTGCCGGCTTCACCCTCGTGGACGCCGCGGGCGTCGCGCTCTCGACGACCGAGGAGCGCCCGGCAGGTCAGCCGCTCGTCGAGGTCGAGGGCGGCGTGGACTCCTCGGCGTTCCGCAGCGCCGGGCTCGTCGTGCGTGCCCTCCCCGCCGATATCCGCAGCGCCCTCACCGGCGTCCGTGCCTCGACGGCGGACGACGTGACCCTCACCCTCGACTCCGGCCTCACGGTCGTGTGGGGGAGCGAGGAAGACAGCGCGCTGAAGGCGCTCGCGCTCTCCGCGGCGCTCGTGAAGAACCCCACGGCCTCGTCGATCGACGTGACCTCGCCCGACGTCGCGGTCGTCGGCTGAGCGCTTTCCGCAGGAATGGCGCGACACGCCCACGGCGTTGCGGGCGCGCGGGCGGGCGGCGCTTACCTTCGATCTGAGAGAACGCAATACCGGGAAATACTTTACACCTCTAGTTGAGGTTTAAGGTTCCCCCTTCCAGGCTCTACTAATCGGAGGCCGGCCATGAGCCAGAACCAGAACTACCTCGCCGTGATCAAGGTCGTCGGCGTCGGCGGTGGCGGCGTCAACGCCGTCAACCGCATGATCGAGCTCGGTCTCCGCGGAGTCGAGTTCATCGCCGTCAACACCGACGCCCAGGCGCTGCTCATGAGCGACGCCGACGTCAAGCTGGACGTGGGCCGCGAGCTCACCCGCGGCCTCGGTGCCGGTGCCGACCCCGAGGTGGGTCGTCGTGCCGCAGAGGACCACGCGGAGGAGATCGAGCAGGCGCTGACCGGCGCCGACATGGTCTTCGTCACCGCCGGAGAGGGCGGTGGCACCGGAACGGGTGGCGCTCCCGTCGTCGCCCGCATCGCGAAGTCGATCGGTGCGCTCACCATCGGTGTCGTCACGAAGCCGTTCTCCTTCGAGGGGCGTCGCCGCCAGAGCCAGGCCGAGGCGGGCGTCGCGAAGCTGAAGGAAGAGGTCGACACCCTCATCGTCGTCCCGAACGACCGTCTGCTCGAGATCAGCGACCGCGGCATCTCGATGATCGAGGCGTTCGCCACCGCCGACCAGGTCCTCCTCGCCGGTGTGCAGGGCATCACCGACCTCATCACGACCCCCGGTCTCATCAACCTGGACTTCGCCGATGTGAAGTCGGTCATGCAGGGAGCCGGATCCGCCCTGATGGGCATCGGCTCGGCCCGCGGCGCCGACCGCGCGATCAAGGCGGCGGAGCTCGCCGTCGAGTCGCCGCTGCTCGAGGCCTCCATCGAAGGCGCCCACGGGGTGCTGCTCTCGATCCAGGGTGGCTCGAACCTCGGCATCTTCGAGATCCACGACGCGGCGGACCTCGTCAAGGAGGCCGCGCACCCCGAGGCCAACATCATCTTCGGTACGGTCATCGACGACACGCTCGGCGACGAGGTGCGGGTGACCGTGATCGCCGCGGGCTTCGACGGCGGGGAGCCCTCGCTGCGACTGGACCCGATGGTCGTCTCGCGTCCCTCGACCGCATCCCTTCCCGAGGTGGCGCTGTCGGAGACCAGCGAGCCTGCGGCCGAGAAGAGCACGCCCGAGCCCGCCCCGGCGTCCGCGGCACCGCGCACACCGGCGACGAGCATCGAGCCGGCCTTCGCCGACGACGACATCGACATCCCCGAATTCCTGAAGTGACGACACCGGTCGGCGCCTCGGCGCCATCGGATCTGGCCGCGCGGCTGTCGGCGATCGACGACAAGATCGCCGACGCCGCGCGTGCCGCCGGGCGGTCTCCCGCGGAGATCACCCGGATCGTCGTCACGAAGTTCCACCCCGCTTCGCTGGTGCGCGATCTGCACGCCCTCGGGGTGCACGCGGTGGGGGAGAACCGACAGCAGGAGCTCACCGCCAAGGCGGGCGAGCTCTCCGCGCTCGACCTCGAGTGGCACTTCATCGGACAGGGACAGACGAACAAGGCCGCGGCGATCAGGCGGAGCGCCGACGTCGTGCACTCCGTGGACCGTGACCGGTTCGCCGACGCCCTGCATCGTGCCGCAGATACCGACGAGGTGCTCGACGTGCTCGTGCAGGTGAACCTCACCGAGGACGAGGGCAGGGGAGGGGTGGCGCCGGCGTCGGCGGTGGCGTTGGCCGAGCACGTGCTCAGCCTGCCCTCGCTGCGGCTCCGGGGCGTGATGGCCGTCGCACCCCTCGACGAGGACCCCGCGAGCGCCTTCGCCCGTCTGCACCACATCGCCGCCGACGTGCGGACCGTCGCTCCCGACGCGACGTGGATCTCCGCCGGGATGACCGGCGACTTCGCCGAGGCCATCGCCGCCGGCGCGACACACCTGCGGATCGGTTCCGCAATCACGGGACCGCGCCCCGCCCGGGGTTAACCTGTGACAAGACCAGCCCGAAACGTTCGAACCGGAGGACACGATGGGTAACCCGCTGAAGAAGACCATGGTGTATCTCGGCCTCGCCGACGAGGAAGAGGTCTACGAAGAGGAGACGCCGGCATCCGCGCGCGCCCAGCGCGAGCGCGAGCGTGAGCGCGAAGAGCCGGCTCCGGCCCCCGTCACGCCGCTCCGTCGTCCCGTCGCCGTCCGCCAGCCCGCAGCAGGAGCCGTGAACGAGATCCTCACCGTCCACCCGAAGCAGTACCGCGACGCCCAGCTGATCGCGGAGAGCTTCCGCGAGGGCGTCCCGGTCATCATCAACCTCTCCCAGATGAGCGACGCCGACGCGCGCCGCCTCATCGACTTCGCGAGCGGTCTCTCCCTCGGCCTCTACGGCCGGATCGAGCGGGTGACCTCCAAGGTCTTCCTGCTCTCGCCGGAGAACATCGCGGTGTCCGGTCACGGGGGTATCGCGCACGCAGGCGCCGAGTCTGCGGGCTTCGACCACTCGTAGACCGTGCAGCTGGTCTCGGTCCTCGCCAGCATCGTCCATCTGGTGCTGCTGGTCTACATCCTCGTGCTCTTCGCGAGGCTCATCCTGGATTACATCCCGATGTTCAATCGGGAATGGCGTCCGAAGGGCTTCGGCCTCGTCGCCGCGGAGGCGGTGTACACCGTCACCGATCCGCCCATCCGGTTCTTCCGGCGGATCATCCCTCCGCTGCGCATCGGTCAGCTCTCGCTGGACTTCGGCTTCGCGCTGACCCTTCTGGTCGTCCTGATCCTGATGAACATCGTCCGGTTGTTCATCCGCTGACCACCCCGCGTGTCGCGCCCGGGGACGGCTGGAGTTCTCCGAGCCTGGGTGTCGTGGCATCGCGACCCCAAGGCTCGGGGGCTATGCTGGCACCCAGGTGCGCGCCCCGGGTTCGCGCCACATCACGAACACGCCATACATCGGTACTGGCAATCGAACTCATCGAAAGAGGAGCCACCCATGGCACTTACCCCGGATGACGTCGTCACCAAGCAGTTCCAGCACGTCCGCTTCAAGGACGGCTTCGACCCGGACGAGGTCGACGACTTCCTCGACGAGATCGTCATCGAGTGGCGCAAGGCCCTCGAGGAGAACGCCGAGCTGAAGGCGAAGCTCGCCGCGTACGAGTCGGGTTCCACCCCTGCTCCCGCTGCCGCCGCCGAGCCGGCTGCCGCTGCATCCACCCCGGCCCCCGCGGCCGAGGCCCCCGCCGCCGACGCCGCACCGACCGGCTCCGCCACCGCCACCGCCGGCATCATCGAGCTCGCGCAGCGTCTGCACGACGAGCACGTGGCCGAGGGTGAGGCCAAGCGCGACCAGCTCATCTCCGAGGCCGAGGCCGAGGTCGCCCGCATCCGCACCGAGGCCGAGGCGAAGCAGCGCGAGGAGACCGCACGTCTCGAGCGCGAGCGCAACACGCTGGAGGCCCGCATCACCGAGCTGCGCAACTTCGAGCGCGACTACCGCTCGCAGCTCCGCGGCTACATCGAGGGCCAGCTCCGCGAGCTCGACGAGAAGTCGGGCTCCACGGACTCGACGCCGGTCTCCGCGATCGGCCTGTAAGGCGCCCTCTTGTCAGGACGTCGTCCCCTTCGTCGGTCGGCGGCCGGCGCGATCGTTGCGATTCTCGCAGCGGTCGTGCTGGCCGCCGATCAGTTTGTGAAGTACCTCACCATCGAGAACCTGCCGCTGCACGAGGCGGTCCCGGTTCTCGGAGAGTTCCTGCAGCTCTACTACGTGCGCAATCCCGGCGCGGCGTTCTCGCTCGGCTCTGGCGTGACGTGGATCTTCACCATCGCCCTCGCGGTCGTCGCGGGCGTCATCGTCTGGAAGGCGTTTGGCCTGCGGTCGCGTCTCTGGGCGGTCGTCCTCGGCTGCCTCCTCGGGGGCGTGCTGGGGAATCTGTCGGACCGTCTGTTCCGGGAGCCCGGGTTCCCCGTGGGTCACGTCGTGGACATGATCTCCATGCCGTGGATGATGCCGGCGATCTTCAACGTCGCCGACATCTTCATCGTCACCGGGATGATCTCGGTCGCCCTGCTGGTGGTGTTCGGCCTCCGGTTCGACGGCACGCGGGAGAAGGACCACGCCCCGGTCGAGACCGACGAGGACGCCGAGGCCGCGGCCGCGTCCGAGGGGCGCTGAGCGTGGAGTCCCGCTCGTTGCCCGTCCCGGACGGGCTCGACGGCACGCGGGTCGACGCCGCCCTCGCCAAGCTCCTCGGGTTCTCGAGGACCTTCGCGGCGGAGGTGGCCGCGTCCGGCGGCGTCCGCCTGGACGGCGTCACCCTCGACAAGTCCGACCGCCTGCGGGGCGGTGCCTGGCTCGACGTCGAGTGGGAGCCGAAGGAGGGGCCGAAGATCGTGCCCATCGCGGTGCCTGAGCTGGGCATCGTCTACGACGACGACGACATCGTCGTCGTCGACAAGCCGACCGGCGTCGCCGCGCACCCCTCGCTCGGGTGGGAGGGGCCCACGGTCGTCGGTGCTCTCGCCGCCGCGGGGTTCCGCGTCGCCACCAGCGGTGCACCGGAGCGTCAAGGCGTCGTGCACCGGCTGGATGTGGGGACGAGCGGACTCATGGTCGTCGCCAAGAGCGAGGCCGCCTACACCGCTCTCAAGCGGGCGTTCAAGGAGCGCACGGTCGAGAAGATCTACCACGCGGTGGTGCAGGGGCATCCGGACCCGCTCGTGGGCACGATCGATGCGCCGATCGGTCGGCACCCGAACCACTCCTGGAAGTTCGCCGTCGTCCCGGACGGCAAGCCCTCCGTGACGCACTACGAGACGCTCGAGGCCTTTCCCGGTGCCTCCCTGCTCGAGATCCACCTGGAGACGGGCCGTACGCATCAGATCCGCGTGCACATGGCGGCACACCGGCACCCCTGCGTCGGGGACCCGCTCTACGGCGCCGACCCGACGCTTTCGGCCCGCCTCGGACTCACGCGTCAGTGGCTGCATGCGCATCAGCTGGCCTTCGCCCACCCGACGACGGGGGAGTGGGTGCAGTTCGCCTCGCCCTATCCGGAGGACTTCCAGCACGCGCTGGACGTGCTGCGAGGGGAATAGTCCATCCGCCGGGGCGTCAGCGCGCCGGTGTCCGTGGTCTCCGCCACACTGACCGCATGAGCATCGTGGTGCGCCCCGCGACGGTCTTCGACGACGTCGCCGCGGTCGTGGGACCGAAGAAACCGACGTCGAACGTCTGCTTCTGCCTGAGCTATCGGATCGGCAACAAGGAGAACGTCTCCCTTCGCGGTCCCGCACGGGCCGAGCGGGTGCGTGAGCTCTGCCACCAGGATCCTCCTCCCGGCGTGCTCGCCTACCTCGACGACGAGCCGGTCGGCTGGGCGGCGTTGCACCCTCGACGCGACACGAGCTTCGCGCGCAATCGCCTCATCCCGCATGTCGACGACCTCGACGTGTGGTCGCTGTGGTGCTTCCGGGTCCGCCCTGGGCACCGCAAGCAGGGGGTCTCCCACGCGCTCATCGAGGGCGCGGTCGCCTATGCCCGGGAACGCGGCGCGCCCGCGATCGAGGGCTATCCGGTCGACAACGCCGGGGCGAAGGTGAATCTCACGATGGCGTATGTCGGGACCCGGCGGCTCTTCGAGGGCGCGGGGTTCGAGAAGGCGGCGGACACGGGTTCGGTCCTCGACGGCTTCCCTCGCGTGCTCATGCGGCTGGACCTCCGCGAGAAAGCGTGAACCGGTAGCCGACGCCGCCGCGTGTCCGGGGCCGAACGTAGACTCGAAGCATGGCATCCGACTCCTTCGTCCACCTGCACGTGCACAGCGAGTACTCGATGCTCGACGGGGCTGCGAAGATCAACGCGATGACGCAGGCGGCCGCCGATTACGGCATGCCGGCGATCGCGGTGACGGACCACGGGAACACCTTCGCGGCGTTCGAGTTCTACAACGCCGCGCGCAACGCCGGCATCAAGCCCATCGTGGGTCTCGAAGCGTACGTCACCCCGGGCACGCACCGCAGCGACAAGACCCGCGTGCAGTGGGGCTCGGCAGACCAGCGCAGCGACGACGTGTCGGGTTCGGGCGCGTACACCCACATGACCATGTGGAGCCAGAGCACGGAGGGCATGCACAACCTCTTCCGGCTGAGCTCGCTGTCGAGCATGGAGGGGTACTACTTCAAGCCGCGTATGGACCGCGAGCTGCTCCAGACGTACGGCAAGGGGCTCATCGCCACGACGGGGTGCCCGTCCGGAGAGGTGCAGACGCGGCTGCGGCTCGGCCAGTACGACGCCGCCCGCGCGGCCGCAGCGGAGTTCCAGGACATCTTCGGCAAGGAGAACTACTTCGCCGAGATCATGGACCACGGCCTGTCGATCGAGCGCCGGGTCATGACGGACCTGCTGCGTCTCGCGAAAGACCTCGGCATCCCGCTCGTGGCGACCAACGACTCGCACTACACCCACCAGCACGAGGCCGACGCCCACGCGGCCCTGCTGTGCGTGCAGTCCGGCTCCACGCTCGACGACCCGAACCGCTTCAAGTTCGACGGCGACGGGTACTACATCAAGACCGCGGCCGAGATGCGGCAGCTCTTCCGGGACCACCCGGAGGCCTGCGACAACACGCTCCTGATCGCCGAGCGCTGCGAGGTGGAGTTCAACACCTCGGCGAACTACATGCCGCGGTTCCCGGTCCCCGAGGGCGAGACCGAGGACAGCTGGCTCATCAAGGAGGTCGAGAAGGGCCTCCACTACCGGTACCCGAACGGCATCCCGGACAAGGTGCGCAAGCAGGCCGAGTACGAGACCGGCATCATCCTCCAGATGGGCTTCCCCGGGTACTTCCTCGTCGTCGCCGACTTCATCAACTGGGCCAAGGACAACGGCATCCGGGTCGGTCCGGGCCGTGGCTCCGGTGCGGGTTCGATGGTCGCCTATGCGATGAAGATCACCGACCTCGACCCTCTCGAGCACGGTCTGATCTTCGAGCGGTTCCTCAACCCGGACCGCGTGTCGATGCCCGACTTCGACGTCGACTTCGACGACCGCCGCCGCGGCGAGGTCATCGAGTACGTGACCAGGAAGTACGGGTCCGAGCGGGTCGCACAGATCGTCACGTACGGCACGATCAAGTCGAAGCAGGCCCTCAAGGACGCCGGGCGTGTCCTCGGCTTCCCGTTCAGCATGGGGGAGCGGCTCACCAAGGCGATGCCCCCGGCCGTCATGGGGAAGGACATGCCCCTCGACGGCATGTTCGACTCCGCGCACCCGCGCTACAAGGAGGCGAGCGAGTTCCGGGCTCTCATCGAGACCGACCCCGAGGCGAAGACGGTCTTCGACCGCGCGCTCGGCCTCGAAGGGCTGAAGCGGCAGTGGGGCGTGCACGCCGCCGGCGTCATCATGTCGTCCGAGCCCCTGCTCGACATCATCCCGATCATGCGTCGCGAGCAGGACGGTCAGATCGTCACGCAGTTCGACTATCCGTCGTGCGAGTCCCTCGGTCTGATCAAGATGGACTTCCTGGGCCTCCGGAACCTCACGATCATCTCGGACGCGCTCGACAACATCCGCATGAACCGGGGCGAGGAGCTCGATCTCGAGCACCTCGGTCTCGACGACCCCGCCGTCTACGAACTGCTGGCCCGCGGCGACACGCTCGGCGTCTTCCAGCTCGACAGTCCGCCGCTGCGCTCGCTCATGCGGCTCATGAAGCCCGACAACTTCGGTGACATCTCGGCCCTCATCGCGCTGTACCGTCCCGGGCCGATGGGAGCCAACTCCCACACCAACTACGCGCTGCGCAAGAACGGGCAGCAGGAGATCACCCCGATCCACCCCGAGCTGGCGGAGCCGCTCGCCGAGATCCTGGAGGAGTCCTACGGGCTCATCATCTACCAGGAGCAGGTCATGGCGATCGCGCAGAAGGTGGCCGGGTTCAGCCTCGGTCAGGCCGACATCCTGCGCCGAGCGATGGGAAAGAAGAAGAAGTCCGAGCTGGACAAGCAGTACGCCGGTTTCGCGGCGGGCATGACCGAGCGCGGCTTCGGGGAGGGAGCGGTCAAGGCCCTCTGGGACATCCTCCTGCCGTTCTCGGACTACGCCTTCAACAAAGCGCACTCCGCTGCCTACGGGCTCGTGTCGTACTGGACCGCCTACCTCAAGGCGCACTACCCGGCCGAGTACATGGCCGCCCTCCTCACGAGCGTCGGCGACTCGAAGGACAAGATGGCGCTCTACCTGAACGAGTGTCGCCGGATGGGGATCAAGGTGCTCCCGCCGGACGTCTCGGAGTCGATCAACTTCTTCGCGGCCGTCGGCGACGACATCCGCTTCGGTCTCGGGGCGGTCAGAAACGTCGGCACGAACGTCGTCGACGGCATCGTGCAGTCGCGCAAGGATGAGCGGTTCACCTCTTTCCATCACTTCCTCGACACGGTGCCGCTGCACGTCGCCAACAAGCGCACGGTGGAGTCGCTCATCAAGGCCGGCGCCTTCGACTCGATGGGGGACACCCGTCGGGCGCTCCTCGAGATCCACGAAGACGCCGTGGAGGCGGCTGTCGACAGGAAGCGCAACGAGGCGCAGGGCGCCATCGGCTTCGACTTCGACAGTCTCTATGACGGCATGGAGGAGGCGGCACCCGCGAAGGTCCCTCCGCGTCCGGAGTGGATCAAGAAGGACAAGCTCGCGTTCGAGCGCGAGATGCTCGGCCTCTACGTCTCCGATCACCCGCTCGCGGGTCTCGAGGTGCCGCTGGCCAAGCATGCCTCGATCTCGATCCACGACCTCAACAACTCCGAGGACCTGCAGGACGGCGATCAGGTCACCGTGGCGGGCCTCGTCACGAGCGTGCAGCACCGAGTGGCGAAGGCGAGCGGCAACCCCTACGGCATGATCACCGTGGAGGACTTCAACGGCGAGGTCACCGTGATGTTCATGGGAAAGACCTACCTCGAGTTCCAGCACACGCTGCAGCAGGATGCGATCCTCGCCGTGCGTGGGCGCGTCTCCCGCCGCGACGACGGCCTGAACCTGCATGCCCAGTCCGCCTTCGCGCCCGACGTCGGCTCCTTCGATGCGGCAGGGCCCCTGTCGCTCGTCCTCGCCGAGCAGCGCGCGACGGAACGGGTCATGACCGAGCTGGCCGAGGTGCTCCGACGGCACAGCGGCGACACCGAGGTGCTGCTCCGCGTGCACCGCGGAGGCACCGCGAAGGTGTTCGAGGTGCCCATGCCCGTGAAGGTGTCGGCCGATCTCTTCGGCGACCTCAAGTCGCTGCTCGGACCAACCTGTCTGGGGTGAGCGGGTAGGATCGGGAGCCGTCGAGAGCACCGGAAAGTCGTGGTGCGCCGATGAGGAAAGGACGACTATGAGCACGGATCTTCCCGAGCCGGATGCCGAGGCGGTGTTCAGCGACGAGGACGGCGTCCTCTACGACGACGAGGTCACGCCGGAGTACGGCATCCTCGGATTCACGCTGCGCGAGCTGCTGATCGTCGGAGTCTGGCTGGTCTCCTTCCTCGTGTCCTTCTTCCCGCTCAGCGGCGGGATCTCGCTCTGGGGCATCGGCATCCAGTGGATCCTGCCGATCGGCGTGCCGACGGTCGCCGTGTTCCTCCTCGTGCTCCGGCGGTTCTCGCCCGACGGCATCCGCCGCGTGGGGTCGCTCGGCATCGATCAGTTCGCCTCCGTGGCCTTCTCGGTCTCGGCGTGCGTGTGGGCCGGCAACCTGTGGCTCGCCCTCTCGGCCGTCATCTCCACCGGCAACTGGGGTCTGCCCTGGAACGCCGTCGTGCAGGTCATCACGTCGACCGCGCTCGTCGTGCTCACCGTCTTCGCCCCGCTCATCCCGGGCCTCAAGGAGGACTTCCAGGGGCGGCTCGTCACTCTCGCGCACCGCAACGCGAACCCGGTCCGTCCCGTGATCCCTCGTCCGCGTCCCGAGACAACCACGGACACCACCGCCGCCGCGGAGGCCGACGCGTCGCCGTCCGTGGCCACCGCGGCTCCGGCGGAGGATGAGACCGCCGTGATCGCGACTCCCGACAGCGCATCGTCGACGGCGGATGTCGCTCCTGCAGAGGCCCGCACCGCTGATGCGGCCTCCGATGAAGGCTCCGATGACGCCGCCGACGGCGGGATCGCGGACGACGCGGGTCGGGTCCCGCTCACCGCGCACGCCTCCGGAGGGGGAACCGGAACCGTTCCCGTCTCCTCCGAGCCGGAGTACGCCCCGCCGTACTCGCGTCGCTCCCGTGGCGAGCAGCCCGAGATCGTGTCGGACACCGGCAGCATCGAGTCCCTCCTCGGAGCCAAGGCGCTCACCGAGGAAGAGCTCGCCGCATACCGGGAACCGGAGGCGGACGACGCGACGGCCGTGCACCCGGTCGTCGGCGACAGCCGTGAGGACGGGTACGCCGCGCCGCGCGAGAACGCGGACGTGGCGCAGCCCTTCTGGATCCTCGCGCCGACGGAGCGCGACGTGCACGACGAGCGCGGCGAGCCGATCTTCCGTATCGGTCCGACGGCCTGGGCCCTCGTGATCGAGGATCGGGGCGGCGCGTTCGTGGTCCGTCATGACGACGGCCGCATCGGCTACCTCCACGACATCGCCGGCATCACGAAGGGCTGACATGCGCACGATCGATCTGCGGGGGCGCGAGCTCTCGCCCGCCGACATGCTCGCGGCCGTCCCGCGCGCGACTCAGGCGCGGGCCGAGGCTCTGGACACCGCCGCGCGTCTCGTCGACGATGTCCGGGAGCGCGGCGAGGAGGCCCTCCGCGAGCAGGCGGAGCGCTTCGACCGCGTCACCGGCCACGCGGTGCGGGTGCCCGCGTCCCACCTCCAGGAAGCTCTGGAGGGGCTGGCCCCCACAGTGCGCGCGGCCCTGGAGGAGGCGATCCGACGCGTGCGATCGGCGTCGGCCGCGCAGGTGCCGGCCCCGCAGGTCACACGTTTCGGCGACGGCGCGACCATCACGCAGCGCTGGCAGCCGGTCTCCCGCGTCGGGGTCTACATCCCCGGCGGCAAGGCCGTCTACCCGTCGAGCGTCGTCATGAACGTCGTGCCCGCGCAGGTCGCCGGGGTGCAGCAGATCGCCCTCGCCTCGCCACCGCAGGCGGATGAGGACGGCCGCGTGCACCCGACCATCCTGGCTGCGGCCGCGCTGCTCGGGGTCTCCGAGGTCTATGCCATGGGCGGAGCCGGAGCCATCGGAGCCCTCGCCCACGGCGTCGGAAGCCTGGGACTCGATCCCGTCGACGTCGTGTCCGGACCGGGCAACAACTACGTCGCCTCCGCGAAGCGCGCCGTCGCGGGCGTGGTCGGCACGGACTCCGAAGCCGGGGCCACCGAGATCCTCGTCGTCGCGGACGCCACGTCCGACCCGCGGCTCATCGCCGCCGACCTCGTGAGCCAGGCCGAGCACGACGAGCAGGCCTCTGCCGTCCTCGTGACGGACTCCGCGGAGATCGCGGAGCAGGTCAGGGGAGAGGTCGAACGGCAGGCGGGGCGCACGCGGCACAGCGAGCGCGTCGCGGCCGCACTGTCCGGACCGCAGTCGGCGATCGTGCTCGTGGACGATCGGGCGATGGCTGTCGCGTTCAGCAACGCGTATGCCCCGGAGCACCTGGAACTGCACCTCGCGGATGCGGAGGAGGCGGCAGCCGCGTTCACGAGCGCCGGTGCCCTCTTCGTCGGCGATCAGACCCCGGTCAGCCTCGGCGACTACATGGCCGGGAGCAACCACGTCCTGCCCACCGGAGGGCAGGCGCGCTACGCCCCGGGCCTGGGCGCCTACACGTTCCTCCGCCCGCAGCAGGTCGTCTCGTACGACCGTGCCGCTCTGGCGGCGGTCCGGGAGGGCGTGGTCGCATTGGCCGACACCGAGGTGCTCCCCGCCCACGGCGAGGCGATCGAGGCCCGTTTCACCGCGTAGGATCTGTCAGATGCACTGCCCCTTCTGCCGTCACCCCGATTCGCGCGTCATCGACTCGCGCACCAGCGACGACGGCCTGTCCATCCGTCGGCGTCGACAGTGTCCGGAATGCGGCGGACGGTTCTCCACGACGGAGACCGCGAGCCTGAACGTCATCAAGCGCTCCGGCGTCATGGAGCCCTTCAGCAGGGAGAAGGTCATCTCCGGCGTGCGGAAGGCCTGCCAGGGGCGTCCCGTGACGGAGGCGGACCTGGCGATCCTCGCTCAGCGCGTGGAGGAGGCGGTCCGGCAGACGGGGGTCTCCCAGCTCGACACGAACGAGATCGGCCTCGCCATCCTCGGCCCGCTGCGTGAGCTCGACGAGGTCGCCTTCCTCCGCTTCGCGAGCGTCTACCAGGCGTTCGACTCGCTCGAGGACTTCGAGTCCGCGATCAGCGACCTCCGGGCCGACCACGCGAAGGCGGAGGCGGCGGACCGGTAATCTGGCAGGGATGTATCCGCTGCTCTTCCGCGCCGTCCTCTCGCGCTTCGACCCCGAGTTCGCCCACCACGCCGGCATGGCGGTGATCCGCGTCCTCGGTGTGCCGCCGTTCTCGTGGGCCACCCGTGCGATGACCCGCCCGGACCCCTCGCTGCGGGTCGAAGCCCTCGGGCTCACGTTCCCGTCACCGTTCGGCGTCGCCGCCGGGTTCGACAAGAACGCCGTCGGGGTCCGCGGACTCGCGGCGCTCGGCTTCGGCCACGTCGAGGTCGGCACGATCACGGCAGTCCCGCAGGAGGGCAACCCGAAGCCGCGCCTGTTCCGGCTGGTCGAGGACCGGGCGGTCATCAACCGCATGGGCTTCAACAACCGGGGCGCGGATGCCGCAGCCCGCCGCCTCGCCCGGCTCCGCCGCGGCGCGCCGGACACGGTGATCGGCGTGAACATCGGCAAGAGCCGCGTGGTGGACGTCGAGGACGCGGTCGCCGACTACGTCGCCTCTGCCACCAGACTCGCTCCGCTCGCCGACTATCTCGCGGTCAACGTCTCGTCGCCGAACACCCCAGGGCTGCGGGGCCTGCAGGCGGTCGAGACCCTGGCGCCGCTGCTGCGCGCCGTCCGCGACGCGGCCGGGTCCACCCCGCTGCTCGTGAAGATCGCCCCCGATCTGCCGGACGACGAGATCACCGCGATCGCGCGGCTCGCCGTCGACGAAGGGCTCGCGGGGATCATCGCCCACAACACGACGATCAGCCGTGACGGCCTGCGGACCGATGCGGCCGTGGTCGAAGCGGCCGGCGCCGGGGGGCTTTCCGGGGCTCCGCTCAAGCAGCGGTCGCTGGAGGTGCTCCGGGTCGTCCGTGCGGCGGTGCCGGAGGACTTCTGCGTGATCGCGGTGGGCGGTGTGGAGACGGCCGCCGATGTGCAGGAGCGTCTGGATGCCGGGGCGACCCTGGTCCAGGGCTACACGGCGTTCCTCTACCGCGGCCCGTTCTGGGGCCGCGAGATCAACCGCGGACTGGTCAGTCGGGGTACTGCCCGCGCTTGACCTGCGGCTTGGGCAGGCGCATGAAGCGCATCTGCAGCGCCCGCATGCCGGCGTACCAGCCGAGACCCTTCTCGACGCGGTCCTTGCCGAACTTCGCGGCCGCCTTGCGCTTGACCCGCATGCCGAGGAGGATCATGCCGCCGATCGCGATCACGAGGTACGCCATCATGAACAGGTACGCGTAGAACGAGATCATCATGTTCGTCGGCAGCAGCGAGGCCAGGATGACGAGGACCATGACGCCCATGACGAACTCGGCGGGGTGCCAGCCGGCATCGACGTAGTCGCGCACCCACCGACGCTGCGGGCCCTTGTCGCGCGCGGGGAGGTACTTCTCCTCACCGGCGGCCATGCCGGCCTGTGCCTTCGCGCGGCGCTCGTTGAGCTCGGCGCGGGCCGCGGCCTTGGCCTCCTTCGTGTTCGCCACGAGGGGGCGGCGGCGGGCGGCCTCCTGCTCGGCGCGGGTCGGCGTCGCGCGTCCCTTGCCGACGGCAGGCGTCTGGGGGGCGTCGTCGTTCGTCGAAGGGGAGGCGGGGGTAGTGGCCACGAGGTTCCTCGGTTCGCTGGGGTGGGTCGCCTTAAGATTACTCGCATGACCTCACCTGCACTTCCCAGCGAGTCCGACGCCGCCGTCCTCGAAGCAGTCGCCACCGGTATCCCGTCCGCGCTGTCGGACCTCGGGAACCTCGTGCGCATTCCCGGCATGGCTTGGCCGGCCTTCGACCAGACGCAGCTCGAGCGCAGCGCCGACGCCGTCGCCACGCTCGCGCGCGGCACCGGTGTCTTCGACGAGGTGAGGGTGCTCCGTGCCGACATCCCCGGCACCGACGAGCAGGGCCAGCCCGCCGTCCTCGCGACGCGCGCGGCGCGGAACGGGAAGCCGACGATCCTCCTCTACGCCCACCACGACGTGCAGCCTCCGGGGGAGGACGCCCTGTGGGAGACGCCGCCGTTCGAGCCGACGGTGCGTGACGGCCGCCTGTACGGACGCGGCGCCGCGGACGACAAGGCCGGCATCATGGCCCACATCGGCGCGATCCGCGCGGTCGCCGACGTGCTCGGCGACGACCTCGACCTCGGGATCGCGATGTTCGTCGAGGGGGAGGAGGAGTACGGTTCGCGGTCCTTCGCGCAATTCCTCTCCGACAACAAGGACGCCCTCCGCGCCGATGCGATCGTCGTCGCGGACTCGGGCAACTGGGATTCCGTCACGCCGGGCCTGACCGTCTCCCTCCGCGGCAACGCACGCTTCACCCTGAAGGTGCGCACGCTCGACCACGCGTCCCACTCTGGAATGTTCGGTGGCGCGGTGCCCGACGCGATGATGGCGACCGTGCGTCTCCTCGCCACCCTGTGGAACGAGGACGGCTCCGTCGCGGTCGAGGGCATGACCGCTCGGGACGCCGAGACACCCGAGTACACCGAGGAGACGCTGCGCGACGAGGCCGGGCTCCTCCCGGGGACGACGCCCATCGGCGACGGCACGATCCTCAGCCGCATCTGGAACAAGCCCTCCGTCACCGTGATCGGCATCGATGCGACGAGCGTCGCGGCGGCGTCGAACACGCTGCTCCCGGAGGTGACCGTGGTCATCAGCGCACGTGTCGCCCCCGGACAGTCCGGCCAGGAGGCCTACGAGGCTCTCGAGCGGCACCTCCGTGCCCACGCCCCGTTCGGCGCCGAGCTGACCTTCTCGGACGTCGACCTCGGCAACCCCTTCCTCGTGGACACGAGCGGGTGGGCGGTCACCCTCACCCGCGACGCGATGCGCGACGGGTACGGGGTCGCTTCGGTGGACCTGGGCGTCGGCGGGTCGATCCCGTTCATCGCCGACCTCGTGCGCGAGTTCCCGGAGGCGCAGATCCTCGTGACGGGCGTGGAGGATCCGCACTCCCGCGCGCACAGCCCGAACGAGTCTCTGCATCTCGACACCTTCCGGCATGCCGTGGCGACCGAGGCCCTGCTCCTCGCCCGCATGAACGCGCGGGAGATCTGAGCCTTCCGTCCGCACCGGCGGTAGAATCGTCGAAGAGCACGTACCCGGCCCCGTCACGAGGAGCGACATGAGCGACACCACCCTGTCCGCAGAGACCACCCGCGCACACGGCGTCAAGCTGACGGACGCCGCCGCCACGAAGGTGAAGAACCTTCTCGAGCAGGAGGGCCGCGACGACCTCCGTCTGCGTGTCGCCGTGCAGCCCGGCGGCTGCTCGGGCCTGATCTACCAGCTCTACTTCGACGAGCGCTACCTCGAAGGCGACGAGACCGTCGACTTCGACGGTGTCGAGGTCATCGTCGACAACATGAGTGTTCCCTACCTCGACGGCGCCTCGATCGACTTCAAGGACACCATCTCGGAGCAGGGCTTCACCATCGACAACCCGAACGCGGCGGGCAGCTGCGCCTGCGGCGACAGCTTCCACTGACACGTTCTTCCCGCGAACGGCCGCCGTCACGTCCCGTGACGGCGGCCGTTCCGCTTCTCAACCTGCATGGTTGGCATGAATCAGGTGTGAGGTTGCTCTAGACTTGGACATGCCTTGTCCGCGATCTGAAAGGTGCATCGTGCCCTCGAAACGCCGCCTTCGTTGGGCCGCACTCCCTGTGGGAGTTGTGGCAGCTGTGGCTCTGGCGGGATGTACTCCCACCGAGCTGAACGGCTTTCTTCCGGGCTTCGTGGATGGTGGTCCGGCAGCAACCAACCAGACGGAGCGCGTGTCGTCCCTCTGGGTGAACTCCTGGATCGTGCTCCTCGCGGTGGGTGTCGTCACCTGGAGCCTCATGGCCTGGGCTGCGATCGCGTACCGCCGCCGCAAGGGCCAGACCGGCCTCCCGGTGCAGATGCGCTACAACATGCCGATCGAGATCTTCTACACGATCGTGCCGCTCATCCTCGTGCTGGGCATGTTCTTCTTCACGGCTCGCGACCAGACCGAGATCGAGACGAAGTGGGACGACCCCGACGTCGAGATCACCGCGATCGCCAAGCAGTGGGCATGGGACTTCCAGTACAACGGCGAGACCGAGGAAGACACCGTGTGGACCATGGGCATCCAGGCCCAGCCCGACGCGGAAGGCAACATCGACCAGGCGGAGCTGCCGACCCTGGTGCTGCCGGTCG
The DNA here is from genome assembly GCF_002114135.1 of Microbacterium sp. LEMMJ01. NCBI lineage: Bacteria > Bacillati > Actinomycetota > Actinomycetes > Micrococcales > Microbacteriaceae > Microbacterium > Microbacterium sp. LEMMJ01. The sequence goes on along the minus strand of NZ_NCTV01000036.1, from coordinate 489,170 downwards.
ACCAGAAGGTGACCATCAACCTGCAGTCGCGCGACGTCATCCACTCCTTCTGGATCATCGACTTCCTCTACAAGAAGGACATGTTCATCGGGAAGGACAACTCCTGGTCCTTCATCCCCACCCGTGAGGGCGAGTACGCCGGCAAGTGCGCCGAGCTCTGCGGCGAGTACCACTCGATGATGCTCTTCAACGTAAAGGTCGTCTCGCAGGACGAGTACGCCGCCTACCTCGAGTCCCTCGAGGAAGAGGGCAACACCGGGGACATCACCGACGCGTACGACCGTCTCTCGAACCTCCCCGGCACCTCCGGGAAGACCGACACCGAGGAAGGAGAGGAGTAAGCCATGTCGACCACTGAAGCTCCTCGCACCGACGAGGCACCTCGCTCCCGTCCCACCACCCTGCCCGCGCGCCAGGCTGCTCTGATGAGCTCCTCCCGCGTCGAGCAGAAGGGCAACATCGTCGTCAAGTGGATCACCTCCACGGACCACAAGACGATCGGGTACATGTACCTCATCGCCTCGGTGATGTTCTTCCTCCTGGGTGGCGTGATGGCGCTGGTGATCCGTGCCGAGCTGTTCGCGCCGGGCATGCAGATCGTCCCGACGAAGGAGCAGTACAACCAGCTGTTCACGATGCACGGCACGATCATGCTGCTGATGTTCGCGACGCCGCTGTTCGCCGGCTTCGCTAATGCGATCCTGCCGCTGCAGATCGGTGCTCCGGACGTCGCCTTCCCGCGTCTGAACGCCTTCGCCTTCTGGCTGTTCCTGTTCGGCTCGACCATCGCGGTCGCCGGCTTCCTCACCCCGCAGGGTGCGGCCTCGTTCGGCTGGTTCGCGTATCAGCCCTTGGCCAACGCGTCGTTCTCGCCAGGAGCGGGCGGAAACCTCTGGATGCTCGGTCTCGGCATCTCGGGCTTCGGCACGATCCTCGGTGCGGTGAACTTCATCACGACGATCATCACGATGCGTGCTCCCGGCATGACGATGTGGCGCATGCCGATCTTCAGCTGGAACACGCTCATCACCAGCCTCCTGATCCTGATGGCCTTCCCGGTCCTCGCCGCGGCGATCTTCGCCGCCGCCGCCGACCGCGTGCTCGGTGCGCACATCTACGACCCGGCCAACGGCGGTGTCCTGCTCTGGCAGCACCTCTTCTGGTTCTTCGGCCACCCCGAGGTCTACATCATCGCGCTGCCGTTCTTCGGCATCGTCTCGGAGATCTTCCCGGTGTTCAGCCGGAAGCCGATCTTCGGGTACAAGACCCTGGTCTACGCGACGATCGCGATCGCGGCCCTGTCCGTCGCCGTGTGGGCGCACCACATGTACGTCACCGGCTCCGTGCTCCTGCCGTTCTTCGCTCTGATGACGATGCTCATCGCGGTGCCCACGGGTGTGAAGATCTTCAACTGGATCGGGACGCTGTGGCGCGGCTCGGTGACGTTCGAGACCCCGATGGTGTTCTCGCTCGGCTTCCTCGTTTCGTTCGTCTTCGGTGGCCTCACCGGTGTGATCCTCGCGGCCCCGCCGCTGGACTTCCACCTCAGCGACAGCTACTTCGTCGTGGCGCACTTCCACTACGTGGTGTTCGGCACGGTCGTGTTCGCGATGTTCGCCGGTTTCTACTTCTGGTGGCCGAAGTGGACGGGTCGCATGCTGAACGAGCGCCTCGGCTACGTGCACTTCTGGATGCTGTTCGTCGGCTTCCACATGACCTTCCTCATCCAGCACTGGCTCGGTGTCGACGGCATGGTGCGTCGCTACGCGGACTACTCCGCGGCGGACGGCTGGACGTGGCAGAACCAGGTCTCGACGATCGGTGCGATCATCCTCGGCGCCTCGATGCTGCCGTTCTTCCTGAACGTCTGGATCACGGCGCGGAAGGCGCCGAAGGTCACCGTGAACGACCCCTGGGGCTACGGTGCCTCGCTGGAGTGGGCGACCTCGTGCCCGCCGCCGCGGCACAACTTCACGTCGATCCCGCGCATCCGCAGCGAGCGTCCGGCGTTCGACCTGAACCACCCGGAGGCCGCGGAGTTCGCGACCACCGCACCCGGCGAGCGAGAGGGCCACTGAGCCATGCGCGACAACGTCATCATCTGGTGGGTCCTGACCGCGTTCTTCGCCCTCGTCGGCGTCGTCTACACGGGCTGGAACATCCTGGCTCATCCCGGGCTTCCGCTGGTGAACCAGATCGAGTGGGTCGGCACCGTCGCCCTGTTCTTCTCGGCCTTCATGGGCGCGATGGTCGCCTTCTACCTCGACCGGACGCACAAGGCGCAGAACGGTGAGCTGCCCGAGGACATCCTCACGTCGGACATCGACGACGGTGACCCCGAGCTCGGCGAGTTCAGCCCGTGGTCCTGGTGGCCGCTGGTGCTCGCGGCTTCCGCCGGAGTGTTTGTCGTCGGCCTGGCGGTCGGTCACTTCCTCCTTCCGATCGGTCTCGCGATCTTCGTGGTCGCGATCGTCGGCTGGGTCTACGAGTACTACCGCGGCAACTTCGCCCGCTGAGTCTCCTCACACCCCGAAGGCCCCCGGATCACTCCGGGGGCCTTCGTTGTTCCTGCGATCCGCTCACACGCGGGTGCGGATGCGGGGGATTCCGGTCAGCGGGTCGACGGGGCGGTGGTGCACACCCTCGGCGTCTTCGACGGGGTATCCCTCGCGGGCCCAGTACTCGAAGCCGCCGATCATCTCGCGCACGCGATAGCCGAGACGAGCGAACTCGAGCGCGCCGCGGACACCGCCGTTGCATCCTGGGCTCCAGCAGTAGACGACGACCTCGGCATCCGCCGGGATCTCCTCCGGGGCGCGGTGCGCGATCTCGCTGTGAGGCATGTGGAGCGCGCCGGACACGCGCCCCTGAGCGAACGCCTCGCTCGAGCGGACGTCGACCACGACCAGAGCGCGGCCGGCGGCACGGTCGGCGTGCACGTCGCTGGAGTCGGTCTCGAAGGCGAGTCGGGCGGCGAAGTAGTCGAGGCGATCGATCATGAGCCCAGACTAGGGATGCGCGGGCGCCGACGACCGAGGGATACCGTCGTGCGTCGCACGAATCCTGCCGTCGTAGCCGTTCAGAGCGCCGCGGTCATCTGGATCCGCCGTCCGTACCGGGTCAGGCCCAGACGCTCTTCGACGGCGACGAGCTCACGGAGGAAGTCGGTGTCCGGCGTGGACTCCGTGAAGCCGCAGCGGGAGTAGAAAGGGGCGTTCCAGGGGACGTCCGCGTAGGTGCGCAGCGTGAGCTGCGAGCGGCCTCGACGGCGGGACTCTTCCTGGGCCGCCATGACGAGGGCGCGACCGATACCGCGGCGAGCGGAGGCGGGGTGGACGGACAGCTGCTCCAGATGGGCGTACCCGGGCCCCTCCAGCACCTGCACGAACCCGACCGGCACCTCGAGTCCGCCGGCAGCCTCCGTCGTAGGGGAGCAGGTGGCCACCAGGACGAATCCCTCGGCGCGCCGGCGGTCGTCGGCTGTCGACGGCGGGGGCCAGTCCTCGGCACCGAAGCGATCGGTCAGAAGGCTGTCAGCGGCGCGCTCGATCTCCTCCAGGACGGCATGGTCCTGGTCCGTCGCGTGTCGGATGAGGGTGGTCATGCACGGTCCGCGGGCAGCGCGGCGACCGCCTCGATCTCGACGAGCTGGTCGTCGTAGCCGAGAACGGTCACGCCGAGGAGGGTGCTGGGGACGTCGTGAGGCCCGAACGCGGCGTGGATGACGTCCCAGGCCGTGACGAGGTCCCGCTGCGCGGAGGAGGCCACCAGGACCCGCGTGCTGATGACATCCGTCAGGGTGGCGCCGGCAGCCGTGAGCGCGCCCTGCAGCGTCTCGACACACCGTGCCGCCTGAGCGGCGTAGTCTCCGGGGGCGGTGGTCGTCCCATCGTCCTCCAACGGGCAGGCTCCGGCCAGGAAGACCAGACGCGCGTCAGCGGGGGCGGTGGCGGCGTACGCGTACGGGGTGTCGGCGAGCAGGGGAGCACGGAGCAGGCGGACGACCGAAGACATGAGACGATCCTCTCATCAGGGGAGAACGATGAAGGCCCCGTCCGAACGGACGGGGCCTTCATCGAAGGGGAGTGACGACTACTCGTCGTCCTCCGACTTCTTCTTCCGAGGCTTCTTGACGGGCTCGGTCGAGATCACCGTGCTGGGCGTGTTCGGCGTCTCGTCGACGTGCGTCTCGTCGACCGTGAGCGGCGCGTCCGGGAACCCGGCACGCTCGTGAGCGCCCTGGATCTCGGCGGCCTCCGCCTCCTCGTTCCCCGCAGCGACGTGATGCTGGTGCGCATCGGCGGCGTCGATCTCGGCCTGCGTGAGCGGGGCGAGACGGTCCTCGAAGAACCAGCGGGACATCGCAGAACGGAGGTTCTCCGTCCACGGGATGCGGCCCTTGGCGTTCGGGCGGACGACCAGCGGCTCGTAGCCGTCGACGTCGATGAGCTTCCAGCGGTCGTAGACGTCGACCGGCTGGTGCACCTCGATGAACTCGCCGCCGGGGAGGCGGACGATGCGTCCGGACTCGAAGCCGTGCAGGACGATCTCGCGGTCCTTCTTCTGGAGCGCGATGCAGATGCGCTTCGTGACGAAGTAGCCGATGATCGGGCCCAGGAACAGCAGCGCCTGCAGCGTGTGGATGACGCCTTCCATGGTGAGCATGAAGTGCGTGGCGATGAGGTCTGACGAGGCCGCCGCCCACAGGACCGCGTAGAAGATGACGCCGGCGACGCCGATCGCGGTGCGGGTGGCCGCGTTGCGCGGACGCTGGGCGATGTGGTGCTCGCGCTTGTCGCCGGTGACCCACGCCTCGATGAACGGGTAGATCGCGACGATGACGATGAACAGACCGAGCACGGCGACCGGAGCCAGGATTCCGAACGACCAGGTGTGGTCGAGGAACACGATGTCCCAGTTCGACGGGGCCAGGCGCAGCGCGCCGTCCGCGAACCCGATGTACCAGTCCGGCTGCGTACCGGCCGAGACGGGGGAGGGGTCGTAGGGGCCGTAGTTCCAGATCGGGTTGATCTGGAAGAACGTCGCGATCAGCACGATGGTGCCGAAGACGATGAACAGGTAGCCACCCATCTTGGACATGTAGACCGGCATCATCGGGTAGCCCACGACGTTGTCGTTCGTGCGGCCGGGGCCGGCGAACTGCGTGTGCTTGTTGATGATCATGAGCATCAGGTGCACCGCGATGAAGGCGATGACCAGCATCGGGAGCAGCAGGATGTGCAGCGTGTACAGGCGACCCACGATGTCGGTGCCCGGGAACTCGCCGCCGAAGAGGAGGAACGAGGTCCAGGTGCCGATCAGGGGGAGACCCTTGATCATGCCGTCGATGATGCGCAGGCCGTTGCCCGAGAGCAGGTCGTCGGGGAGCGAGTAGCCGGTGAAGCCCTCGGCCATCGCGAGGATGAACAGCACGAAGCCGATCACCCAGTTCAGCTCGCGCGGCTTGCGGAACGCGCCGGTGAAGAACACGCGCAGCATGTGCACGCCGATGCCGGCGATGAAGACGAGCGCGGCCCAGTGGTGGATCTGGCGGACCAGAAGGCCACCGCGGAGGTCGAACGAGATGTGCAGCGTCGACTCGAGAGCCGAGGACATCGCGATACCGCGCATGGGGGCGTAGGCGCCGGTGTAGTGGGTCTCCACCATCGAGGCCTGGAAGAAGAACGTCAGGAAGGTTCCGGAGAGGAACACGACGACGAAGCTCCAGAGCGCGATCTCACCGAGCATGAACGACCAGTGGTCGGGGAAGATCTTGCGACCGAGCTCCTTGACGAAGCCGGAGAGGCTCGTGCGCTCATCGATGTAGTTCGACGCGGCGCCGACGAAGCGGCCGCCGAGAGGCGCCTTGGTGTCCTTCTCGTCCTTGGACAGCGTTGCGGTGCTCAATGGCGCTCCCAGAAGCTCGGGCCGACGGGTTCGGTGAAGTCGCTGCGTGCGATGAGGTAGCCCTCGTCGTCCACGGTGATGGGCAGCTGAGGCAGCGGCCGAGCGGCCGGGCCGAAGATGACCTTCGCGTGGTCCGTGACGTCGAACTGCGACTGGTGGCACGGGCACAGCAGGTGGTGGGTCTGCTGCTCGTACAGCGCGACGGGGCAGCCGACGTGCGTGCAGACCTTGGAGTACGCGACGATGCCGTCGTAGGACCAGTCCTTGCGGTCCTCGGCCTCGATGAGCTGCTCCGGGCGGAGGCGCATCATCAGCACGATGGCCTTGGCCTTCTCCTCGAGGTAGCCCTCATCGTGACCGAGCTCCGCGAGGTCCTCCGGGATCACGTGGAAAGCGGAGCCGAGAGTGACATCGGCGGCACGGATCGGGGTGCCGTCGGGGTCGCGGACGAGGCGCATGCCCTCATCCCACATCGTGTGCTTCAGCAGCGCGACCGGGTCGCCCGCGGTGGGGTCGTCCGGCGTGGAGTGCGGGGCGAGGCCACGGAACAGCGTCACACCGGGGATGATCGACGCGACGATCGCCGCGAACAGCGAGTTGCGGATCATCGTGCGGCGACCGAAGCCGGACTCCTCGTTGGCGTCGGCGAAGGCCTTGATGGCCGCCTCACGCGTCGAGTCCTTGCCCCGGGTGGGGTGGCGGTGCTCGACGTGCTCCTTGTCGGACATGAGGGCCTTCGACCAGTGGATCGCGCCGATACCCAGGGCCAGCAGCGCGAGCGCGATTCCGAGACCGATGAAGAGGTTGTTCTGACGGATGTCGATGAGAGCGCCGCTCTCGATCGGGAACAGCATGTAGGCGGCGACCGCCCAGATGCTGCCGGCGAGCGACAGGTAGAACAGCGTGTAGACGGTGCGGACGGCGGCCTTCTCGGCGCGCGGGTCCTTGTCGGTCATCCGCTCGCGGTGCGGCGGAAGCCCGGGGTTCTGCACGGGATCGCTGACTGCGACACCCAGCCCCGGAGAGGGCTGGTAGGCCCTGTCAAGAGCCTGCGAGTCGTCGTCGTGTGCCATGGTGCTCCTCGTACGTTCCTCTTCGATGAATAAGCGTCAGTTGGACTTCGCCGTGATCCACACGGTGATGGCGACCAGAGCGCCGATACCGAAGATCCACACGAACAGGCCTTCGGAGACCGGTCCGAGCGAGCCGAGGGAGAAGCCGCCGATCTGGACGGACTGCTGCTGGAAGAGCAGAGCCGAGATGATGTCGCGCTTGTCCTCGTCGGACAGGTTCATGTCGCCGAAGACCGGCATGTTCTGCGGGCCGGTGACCATGGCCGCGTAGATGTGCAGTGCGCTGGTCTCCGTGATGGCCGGAGCGTACTTGCCCTCGGTGAGAGCGCCACCGGCGGCGGCCACGTTGTGGCACATCGCGCAGTTGACGCGGAAGAGCTCGGCGCCGTGCGCCACGTCGCCCTCGCCGTCGATGATCTCGTCAGCGGGGTACGTCGGGCCGGGGGCCTCGGACTGCACGTAGGCCGCCATCGCGAGGATCTGCTCCTCGGTGAACTGCGGCTCCTTCTGCGGAGCCTGCGGTCCCTGCATCTGCAGCGGCATGCGGCCGGTCGACACCTGGAACTCCACCGCCAGCTCCCCGACGCCGTAGAGGCTCGGGCCGTTGGGGGTGCCCTCCAGGTCGAGGCCGTGGCAGGTGGCGCAGTTCGCCGTGAACAGCTTCTCGCCGTCCTCGACCGTCAGCTGCGTCGATGCCGTGGGGGCGTCGTTGGCGGCGAATGCCGCGGTCGCGCCCGCGTACACCGCGCCGGTGATCATGAGGCCTGCTCCGATGAGCGCGGCCGCCGCCAGTGGGCTGCGACGACCGCTCGAACGGCGCTTCTTCTCTCGTGCCATCTCGGGGATCAGCTCCGCTCTTATTTCAGGAAGTAGATAACGAAGAACAGCACGATCCAGACGACGTCGACGAAGTGCCAGTAGTAGGACACCACGATCGAGGAGGTCGCCTCCTTGTGCCGGAAGTTCTTGACGGCGTACGCGCGGCCGATCACCAGGAGGAACGCGACGAGTCCGCCGGTGACGTGGAGGGCGTGGAAGCCGGTGGTGAGGTAGAACGCCGAGGCGTACGAGTCCGCCTGGATGGGCATGCCCTCTGCGACGAGCTGGGCGTACTCCCACACCTGGCCGGACACGAAGATCGCGCCGAGGGCGAAGGTGAGGAAGAACCACTCGACCATGCCCCAGCCGAACAGGCGACGGCGGCCGGCGCCGTTCTTCTGGCCCTTGCCGATCTTGTACGGCTGCAGGTCTTCGGCCGCGAACACGCCCATCTGGCAGGTGAACGAGGAGAGCACGAGGATCGCCGTGTTCACTGCCGCGAACGGCACGTTCAGGAGCTCGGTACGGTCGGCCCACAGCTCGGGGGAAGTGCTGCGGAGGGTGAAGTAGATCGCGAAGAGTCCCGCGAAGAACATCACCTCGCTGCCGAGCCACACAATGGTGCCGACAGCTACCGGGTTGGGCCGCTTGATGGTTCTCGCCGCCGGGGCATACGTCGCTGAGGTCGTCACTCCTCCATTATGGCCGATCCGCGGGCGTGATTCTTGCACCCGCGCCCCTCGATTCGCCCGTCGAGGACTTAGGGGACCCTAAGAAAACACTGCGAATACCCGGTGAATACGCGGGAAACGTCGCTCTTCCGCGGGCTGCGCGCTCGCCCGGATCGATCTGCACGTTTTCTCCGCGCCGATAGGATCGCACACATGGCTGATTCCCTGACCTGGTCCGATGTGCTCACCTCTCTCCTGGAGCGTCGCGACCTCAGCGTGTGGGAATCGACGTGGGCCATGCGCCAGATCATGAAGGGCGACGTCTCCGAGGCGCAGCTCGCCGGATTCCTCGTGGCTCTGCGGGCGAAGGGGGAGACGATCGATGAGATCGTCGGCTTCCGCGACGCGATCCTCGAGGCGGCCGTGCCTCTGCCGGTCTCCCCGAACGTGCTGGACATCGTGGGCACGGGAGGCGACCGTGTCGGGACCGTGAACGTGTCGACGACGGCTGCCGTCATCATCGGTGCCACGGGCATCCCCGTGGTCAAGCACGGCAATCGCGCCGCGAGCTCGGCCTCGGGCTCCTCCGACGTCCTCGGTGCACTCGGCCTCGAGCTCTCCCTCGACCCCGCGGCGGTCGCCTCGATCCTCGACCGGACGGGCATCACCTTCGCCTGGGCGGGGGCGTTCCACCCCGGGTTCAAGCACGCCGGTGCCGTCCGCTCGCAGCTCGGCGTTCCTACGGTGTTCAACATGCTCGGCCCGCTCTGCAACCCCGCGCGTGCCGAGGCGAACGCGGTCGGTGTCGCCCAGATGGAGCGTGTCCCGCTGATCACCGGCGTCTTCCGCACCCGGGGAGCGACGGCGCTGGTCTTCCGCGGCGACGACGGCCTCGACGAGCTGACGACCACCGGGCACAGCCGCATCTGGGAGGTCACCCGTGGAGACATCCACGAGCACGACCTCGATCCCCGTGACCTCGGCATCCCGCTCGCCGACCTCTCCGACCTCATCGGCGGCTCTCCCGCCCACAACGCCGAGATCCTCCGCCGGACGCTCGCGGGGGAGCAGGGGCCGGTACGGGACATCGTGCTCCTCAACGCCGCCGCCGGCATCGTCGCCTTCGAGCTGTCGCAGGACGCGACCCAGGTGCAGCGGCCGATCCTCGAGCGGCTCCGCGATGCGCTCGCCCGTGCGTCCGCCGCAGTGGACGACGGGCGCGCGCTGGCCAAGCTGGATCAGTGGATCGGCGTCAGTCGCGAGCTGGCCGCGCCGAAGGAGTGAGCATGGACCCGGTCGACGCGCTGCTCGAGATCGCTTCGCTGCTGGAGCGCGAGCGGGCGTCGCGCTACCGGGCCAAGGCGTTCCGCCAGGCGGCTGCCACGTTCCAGGATCTTCCGTCCGACGTGCAGGGCGACCCGACGCGTCTCCGCGCAGCCAAGGGCATCGGGGAGTCGACCTTCGCCGTCATCCGCCAGGCGCAGGCCGGTGAGGTGCCGGAGTACCTCGTGGAGCTCCGCGGCGACGTCGAGCCGGAGAAGGTGTCGGTGCTCCGCGGGAAGCTGCGCGGAGACCTGCACGCCCACACCGAGTGGTCGGACGGGACGACGTCCATCGAGGTGATGGCCGCTGCCGCCCGCGCGCAGGGCCACGAGTACCAGGCCATCACCGACCACTCGCCGCGCCTCCGTGTCGCGCGAGGACTCTCGGCGGAGCGACTCCGCGAGCAGATCCCGCAGGTGCGGGCGCAGTCGGGCGACGGCTTCACACTGCTCGCCGGCATCGAGGTGGACATCCTGGAAGACGGAGCGCTCGATCAGGAGGACGCCCTCCTCGCGGACCTGGACATCGTCGTTGCCTCGGTGCATTCCAAGCTCCGCATGGACGGACGGGCGATGACCGCGCGGATGATCGCGGCCGTCTCGCATCCTCGGGTGAACGTCCTCGGACACTGCACCGGCCGGCTCGTCCAGGGCGACCGGGGCACGCGCCCGCCCTCGGCCTTCGATGCTGCCGCGGTGTTCGCGGCGTGCGCGGAGAACGGGGTGGCGGTCGAGATCAACTCGCGCCCCGAGCGTCAGGACCCGCCGGACGAGCTCATCGCGATCGCGCTCGAGGCCGGATGCCTCTTCTCGATCGACTCCGACGCGCACGCTCCCGGACAGCTCTCTCTGCTGGACCACGGCGCCGAACGTGCGGAGCGCGCCGGGGTGCCGGCGTCGCGCATCGTCACGACGTGGGGTCTGTCGCGCCTCCTCGCCTGGGCGGAGTGACGTCCGGCCGCGTCAGCCCTCGGTGATCTGGCTCGCGGCCGCGGTGACCGCGGTGACGGCCCGGGTCATCGAGCTTCCGAGGTTCCAGCGCTCGGCGAGGGCCGTGGCTTCCGCCGCTTCGTCCGGCGTGAGGGCTCGCAGCGCGACATCGGGAGCGGTGATCGGGAGCTCCGTGGCGACGGCGACGACCGTGGGGGCGACATCGAGATACGCCTGCGCGTCGAGGATCTTCGCGCGGATGCCGGCGCTCATGCCCTCGCCCGCTTCCGCGGCTTCCCGGATGCCGACGAGGTCGCCGTGCTTCTGCAGCAGGGTGGCGGCGGTCTTCTCGCCGATCCCGGCGACGCCCGGGAGTCCGTCCGACGCATCGCCGCGCATCGTCGCGAAGTCCGCGTACTGCGAGGGGAGCACCCCGTACTTGGTGACCACAGTGGCGTCCGTCACGACCTCGAGGTTGCTCATGCCGCGCGCCGTGTAGATCACACGCACGTCGCGCTCGTCGTCGACGAGCTGGAACAGGTCGCGGTCGCCGGTGACGATGTCGACGGGCATCGTCGCGTGCGTCGCGAGGGTGCCGATGACGTCATCCGCCTCGTGCTCGGCGACGCCGACGATCGGGATGCCGAGGACCGCGAGCGTCTCGCGGATCAGCGGGATCTGCGCCTCCAGCGGGTCGGGCACTTCCTCGACGTCGGGCGCACCCGCCACGACCTCCACAACGCGGTGCGTCTTGTAGCTGGGGATGAGGTCCACTCGCCACTGCGGGCGCCAGTCGTCGTCCCAGCACGCCACGACGTGGGTCGGCTGATAGGTGGTCACGAGCTTCGCGATCATGTCCAGCAGGCCGCGCGCCGCATTGATGGGGGAGCCGTCGGGGGCTGTCACCTTGTCGGGGACGCCGTAGAACGCGCGGAAGTAGAGGCTGGCGGTGTCGAGCAGCATGAGGCGTTCGGCGCGGGTCATGGATTCAGGGTAGAGCGTGCCCCACGGGGTGCTCAGCAGCCCGCAGCCGCGGGTCGTTCTTCACACGTCCGTGCCACGAGCGCGGTGGTCGCCTCGTAGATGCGGATCTGCCTGGATGCGCCATCGACCGAAAGCTCGCCGGACACCGGGAACCAGCCCCCGCCGACGTCGACCTCCGCCGTATAGGCGACCGTCGTCCTTGTCGTGTAGGTGCCGCGTCGGGTGTAGACGTGGCTCGTGGGGGTCGCGGTGAAGGGCGCTTGGCCGAGCGTCGCCCACGTGCGGCCGCCGTCCGGCGCGGTGGCCGACGTTCCATCGCCGTGGTTGAAGACGACCCGCACGGGTGTGAAGCGCACCGTCACCGGCCGGTCGAGGAGTGTGCCGCTCACCGTGTGTGCCGCGACGGTCGCCACGAAGTTCGTCGCCATCCCCACGACGCCGGCGTTCCCGGGCTCCGCTGTCGTCGTCACGGGGTCCGGCGCGAACCGTGCGAGGTCCTCGATCGTGAGCGGGTGCTCGGACTCCTCCGTCACCCGCACTCCGTACATGCCGCACGACCGGCTCAGCGCTGTGTCCGTCTTGCACGGTTCGCGTTTTGGTTCTGGGGACGATTGATTTCGTTGGGCAGCTGACTGATCGCTCGTCACAGTTCGTTCTTGCTGCGCGCGGACAACTAGCGAGCTATTGCGCGATGCCGTCCATCCGCTATCGAAACCGGCTTGGGGTTGGCCGTTGTCTGGGAGGTCGGCAAACGTCGTCACGGCTAACAGGACCAGAGAAGTGAGCGTGACGCCACCTAGGGCTCGCATTGCAGCGTCTCCGATGAGGTGATCGACGAGATCACAAGGCCCGTGCTCGTGGTGGCAGCGACGAACTCAACATTGACTGGTTGGCGGGGTGGTCGATCGTCTGGCACTGCCGATGTGCCGTCTGGATTCTTCAGCGATACCTCCGAGACGTCCAAGCACAAGTTGGCTGTCACTTCCGAGTCGGCGTAACTCTGGATCTCCATCCGGTCGAAGCCGGAATCGCCTGAGCGAACTATGGCTGCGGCGTGGAGCCGGCTGTAGTTCTCGCGCGCAGAAGTAGCTGCGTCGTCGGCCAGCCAGGCGTAGACCAGTTCAAACGTGGCTGGGTCTTGCAGGTCTGTGCTGTTGGTCGCTTTGGTGTACTCGGCAAAGGTGGCCTCGGCGGCGGCGAAGGCCTCTTCCTCGGAGGCGAAGGCGGGGGAGGGGGTCGGCGTGGGCTCCGGAGTGGGGGCGCAGGCGGACAGGGCCGGGACGCCGAGGGCCAGCACGGCGAGCATGCGGAGAGCGGTGGGCGACATCACCGGGCCACCGTACGCGGAATGGACGGAGCGGCGCCGACGTTATCCACAGAGAAGCTCGCACGAATCCGCTCTTTCGCGGACGGCAACTTCTGATAGCCTGAACTGTCACTCGTGGCGTGTACATGCATGCCCAGGTGACGAACACACCACAATCCACCTGCTGCGAAGCACATCCCGGCCGTGCGCGGCCATGCTCCGCAGCCCGAGTATCCATTCACAAGGACAACCCACTACATGACTACCGCAACGACCGCCCCGGCCACCAAGCAGGTCGCCATCAACGACATCGGATCTGCTGAGGACTTCCTGGCCGCGGTCGAGAAGACCCTGAAGTTCTTCAACGACGGCGACATCATCGAGGGCACGATCGTCAAGATCGACCGCGATGAGGTCCTGCTCGATGTCGGCTACAAGACCGAGGGTGTCATCCCCTCGCGCGAGCTCTCGATCAAGCACGACGTCGACCCCAACGAGGTCGTCAAGGTCGGCGACGAGGTCGAGGCCCTCGTTCTCCAGAAGGAGGACAAGGAAGGCCGCCTGATCCTCTCCAAGAAGCGTGCACAGTACGAGCGCGCCTGGGGAGACGTCGAGAAGATCAAGGAGAACGACGGCGTCGTCACCGGTACGGTCATCGAGGTCGTCAAGGGTGGACTCATCGTCGACATCGGCCTCCGTGGCTTCCTCCCGGCCTCGCTCATCGAGCTCCGTCGCGTCCGCGACCTCACGCCGTACCTCGGCCAGGAGATCGAGGCGAAGATCCTCGAGCTCGACAAGAACCGCAACAACGTCGTCCTGAGCCGCCGCGCGCTGCTCGAGCAGACGCAGTCGGAGTCGCGCACCACGTTCCTGAACAACCTGCACAAGGGTCAGGTCCGCAAGGGTGTCGTCTCCTCGATCGTCAACTTCGGTGCGTTCGTGGACCTGGGTGGCGTGGACGGCCTCGTGCACGTCTCCGAGCTGTCCTGGAAGCACATCGAGCACGCCTCCGAGGTCGTCGAGGTGGGCCAGGAGGTCACCGTCGAGATCCTCGAGGTCGACCTCGACCGCGAGCGCGTCTCCCTGTCGCTGAAGGCGACGCAGGAGGACCCGTGGCAGGTCTTCGCCCGCACCCACGCGATCGGTCAGGTCACGCCGGGTAAGGTCACCAAGCTCGTTCCGTTCGGTGCGTTCGTCCGCGTCGCCGACGGCATCGAGGGCCTCGTCCACATCTCCGAGCTCTCCAGCAAGCACGTCGAGCTGGCCGAGCAGGTCGTGTCGGTGGGCGAAGAGGTCTTCGTCAAGGTCATCGACATCGACCTCGAGCGTCGTCGCATCTCGCTGTCGCTGAAGCAGGCCAACGAGTCGGTCGACCCCAACGGCACCGAGTTCGACCCGGCTCTGTACGGCATGCTCGCCGAGTACGACGAGAACGGCGAGTACAAGTACCCGGAGGGCTTCGACGCCGAGACCGGTCAGTGGAAGGAAGGCTTCGACGCCCAGCGCGAGGCATGGGAGCAGGAGTACGCTGCGGCCCAGGCTCGCTGGGAGGCGCACAAGGCTCAGGTCGCGAAGGCGGCCGAGGCCGAGGCTGCGGCCGGCGACGACTTCGGCGGCCAGTCCTTCTCGAGCGAGTCGGCCGGCGCCGGCACGCTCGCCGATGACGAGGCTCTCGCGGCTCTGCGCGAGAAGCTCTCGGGCGGCAACTCCTAAGCACCACTCCGAAAAGGGTCGTCACCCCGCGTCACGGCGGGTGTGGCGGCCCTTTTCGCATGCCCGGTATCCGGCGGAGCAGCTGCGTGACGCAACGTTACGACCGCATTCGTAACATTCCGGAGCCTCCGACAGCATGGGGACATGACCGCCCTCCTGCCCGCTGCGTCGCGCACCGCTGAGGCCCCGACGACGTCGGGCTCCGCACAACCCGTGCGCTTGGACGGCATCGCGCGGTCGTTCCCGCTCGCTCAGGGGCGACGCGAGGTGCTCCGCGGCATCGACCTGGATATCGCCGCCGGGGAGATCGTCGCCGTCGTCGGTCCGTCCGGGTGCGGGAAGTCGACGCTGCTGCGCCTCATCGGCGGACTGGACACCCCTACGCGCGGGACGATCCGTCTGGACGGCTCCGGTGTCGCCGACGTCGACGAGCGCACGGCGATCGCGTTCCAGGAGCCGCGGCTGCTCCCGTGGCGTACGCTCGCGAAGAACGTCGAGCTCGGTCTTCCCCGGGGCGTCTCCCGCCGCGCCGGACGCGCCCGGGTCCGCGAACTCCTGCAGCTCGTGGGACTCGAGCACGCCGCCGACCAGCGCCCCCGTGAAGTGTCGGGAGGCATGGCGCAACGGGCCTCCCTCGCCCGGGCTCTCGCCAGGAACCCCGGAGTCCTGCTGCTCGACGAGCCGTTCGGCGCGCTCGACGCCCTCACGCGCCTCCGTATGCACGACCTGCTCCTGAAGATCCACGCGGCCGAGCTCACCACGGTGCTGCTCGTGACCCACGACGTGGAGGAGGCGCTCTATCTCGCCGACCGCGTGCTGCTGCTGCGCACCGTCGGCGACGCGGACGACACCGCGTCGTCCGTCGCGCGGACGATCCGCGTCCCTGGCATCCGCCCTCGAGACCGCGCCGACCGCGGCCTCGCCGACCTGCGCGCCGAGCTCCTCGAAGGGCTCGGCGTCGACACGCACCACCACACCCCCGAGGAGACCCGATGAGCACCATCACCCGCCGCATCATCCCTGCGATCGCCGTCGCCGGGACGATGATGCTCGTCGCCACCGGCTGCGTCGCCGGGGAGAACGCGTCCGCCGAGGCCGAGTCCACCCCGGCCGGGAACGGCGAGTGGTCGGCGGACACGCTGTCCGTCGACTTCGCGACCTACAATCCGCTCAGCCTCGTGATCCGCGACCAGGGCATCCTGGAGGACATCCTCGGCGACGACGTCACCGTCGAATGGGTGCAGTCCGCCGGCTCGAACAAGGCCAACGAGCTCCTCCGCTCGGGTTCGGTCGACGTGGGGTCGACGGCGGGCTCGGCCGCGCTGCTCGCCCGCGCGAACGGTTCGCCGATCCAGGTGATCGACATCTTCTCCCAGCCCGAGTGGTCGGCCATCGTCGTCGGGCCCGACAGCGACATCACCTCGGTGGAGGATCTCAAGGGCGCCTCCGTCGCGGCCACCAAGGGCACGGACCCCTACTTCTTCCTCCTCCAGGCCCTGGAGGAGGGCGGGCTGTCGCTGGCTGACGTCGAGGTGCAGAACCTCCAGCACGCCGACGGCCGTGCGGCGCTCGACGGCGGTTCGGTCGACGCGTGGGCGGGTCTCGACCCGATCATGGCCGCCGCGGAGCAGGAGTCGGGCGACAAGCTCATCTATCGCAACGTCGACTTCAACACGTACGGCTTCCTCAACGCGACCGAGGACTTCATCGACAACCACCCCGACCTCGCTCAGGCCGTCGTCGACGCCTACGAGGAGGCGCGTGCGTGGGCGCTGGAGAATCCGGAGGAGACCGCCACCCTGTTGGCAGAGGTCGCCGGTATCGACCTCGAGGTCGCGACCACGGTCATCCAGGAGCGGTCGAACCTCGACGTGGACGGCGTCCCCGGTGATGACCAGCTCGCGGTGCTCGAGAAGATCGCTCCGGTGCTCGTCGAGTCCGGCGACGTCCAGGGTGGGCAGGAATCCGTCGACAAGGCGCTGTCCAGCATCATCAACGACACCTTCGCGACGAAGGCGGGCGCAGGCGAGTGACCGGTCTCGAGGATCGGGTGGTCGTCCCGGCGGAATCGCGGGACGCGCTCGAGTTCGCGAAGGGTGCTCCCCGGCGGGGGACGGGAGGAGCACGGCGTGGTCTGCCGCCCGCCGTACGGATCGTCGGGGGTCTCCTGCTCCCGGCCGCGATCCTCATCGCCTGGCAGGTGGTCACGACGGCCGGCCTCATCGAGCCGTACCGCCTCCCGGCGCCGGCGTCGGTCTTCCAGGCCGGGGTGGAACTCGCCGAGTCCGGACAGCTCTGGACCCACATCGCCATCTCCGTCCAGCGGGTGCTGCTCGGATTCGCGATCGGCTCGGTCGTCGGCCTCGCCGCAGCCGGCATCGTCGGGCTCTCGCGCTGGGGTGACGTGCTGCTCAGCCCGACTCTCGCCGCGGTTCGCGCGGTGCCGTCGCTCGCCTGGGTGCCGCTGCTGATCCTGTGGATGCAGATCGGCGAGGAGTCCAAGGTGACCCTCATCGCGATCGGTGCGTTCTTCCCGGTCTACACGACCGTCGCCTCCGCGCTCCGGCACGTGGACCCGCAGCTCGTCGAGGCGGGACGCTCCTTCAGCCTGCACGGATGGTCATTGTTCCGGACGGTGCAGCTCCCGGCCGTCGTGCCGTCCGTCGTCGCGGGCCTGCGCCTCGCCCTCGCCCAGGCGTGGCTGTTCCTGGTCGCCGCCGAGCTGATCGCCTCGTCCATGGGGCTCGGTTTCCTCTTGACCGACTCCCAGAGCACGGGGCGCGTCGACCGCATCCTGCTCTCCATCGTGCTGCTCGCGCTGCTCGGCACGCTCACCAACGGCGTGCTCGCGCTGCTGGAGAAGTACCTGCTGCGGCGATGGACGTGACGACGACCGAGGCTCGGCTGCAGGAGGAACGGGTCTATCCTCCGTCGCCCGCGTTCCTCGACGCCAACGTGACCGCGGACGCCTACGAGCGCGCGGCCGCTGATCCTCTGGCCTTCTGGGAGGACGCGGCGCGCCGACTGGACTGGGCCGAGCCGTGGACGGCCGTGCACGAGTGGGAGCCGCCCGTCGACGGTGCCGTCCCCGCGGCGCGGTGGTTCCTCGGCGGGCGGCTGAACGTCGCGGTGAACTGCGTGGACCGTCATGTCGACGCCGGACGCGGAGACAAGGTCGCGCTGCATTTCGAAGGGGAGCCCGGCGACCGGATCTCGGTGACCTACGCCGACCTGCAGCGTCGTGTGGCCCAGGCGGCGCACGCGCTGGAAGACCTCGGGATCCGACCGGGGGACCGCGTGGTGATCTACCTCCCCGTGCTCGTGGAGACCGTGGTCGTCACGCTCGCGTGCGCGCGGATCGGAGCCGTCCACTCGCTCGTGTTCGGAGGGTTCTCCGCGGAGGCCGTGCGGTTCCGGCTCGAGGACACCGGGGCGAAGCTGCTCGTCACCAGCGACGGCCAGTTCCGGCGGGGGACGGCGACCGAGGTCAAATCCGCCGCCGATGCCGCCGCTGCGGGACTGCCGGACCTCGAACACGTCCTCGTGCTCCGTCGCACCGGACAGAGCGTCCCGTGGACCGAAGGCCGGGACGTGTGGTGGCACGATGTCGTCGACACGGCTCCCACCGCGCATCGGGCGGAGGCCTTCGACGCCGAGCACCCGCTCTTCATCATCTACACCTCCGGCACGACCGGGAAGCCCAAGGGCCTCGTGCACACCTCCGGTGGCTACCTGACCCACGCGAGCTGGGCGCACTGGGCGCACTTCGACGCCAAACCCGACGACGTCCATTGGTGCACGGCCGACCTCGCCTGGGTCACGGCCCACACCTACGAGATCTACGGGCCGCTGTCGAACGGGCTCACCCAGGTCATCTACGAGGGCACGCCGGACACTCCGCGCCGCGAGCGGCACCTGGAGATCATCGAGCGCTACCGCGTCACGGTCTACTACACGGCCCCGACGCTCATCCGGACGTTCATGACCTGGTTCGGCGACGAGCTGCCGAGCGGCCACGACCTGTCGACCCTGCGACTGCTCGGCACGGTGGGCGAGGCGATCAATCCGGAGGCCTGGGTGTGGTTCCGCCGGAACTTCGGGCGGGAGGAGCTCCCCGTCATCGACACGTGGTGGCAGTCGGAGACCGGCGCCGCGATGATCGCCCCCCTGCCCGGCATCACGCCGCTGAAGCCCGGCTCTGCGTCGGTCCCGCTTCCGGGCATCGACGTCGCGGTGGTCGACGAGAACGGGGACGAGGTGGCGCCGGGCCGATCCGGGACGCTGGTCGTCCGGCGCCCGTGGCCGGGGATCGCGCGGACCGTCTGGGGGAACCCGGAGCGCTACCGCGACGCGTACTGGTCCGCGTACGCCGGCGTGGGCGCGCACGGCGGCTACTACGTCGCCGGAGACGGGGCGGCCCGGGACGCCGACGGGTTCATCTGGATCCTGGGCCGGCTCGACGACGTCGTGAACGTGTCTGGTCATCGCCTCTCGACGATCGAGATCGAGTCGGCGCTCGTGGCGCACGAGACGGTCGGCGAAGCCGGGTCCGCCGGCGTGGCGGATCCTGTCACCGGGCAGGCGGTCGTGGCGTTCGTCACCCCGTCCGGCCGGGCGGAGATCGACGCGCACGCGCTGCGCGATGAGGTCGCCCGCGCGATCGGTCCGGTCGCGAAGCCGAAGCACGTCGTCGTCGTGCCGGACCTGCCCAAGACACGCTCGGGGAAGATCATGCGCCGCCTGCTCGCGCAGCTCTGGGATGCCGAACAGGATCGGCGCGCGGGACGCACTCCGCAGGCCCTCGGCGACACGACGTCATTGCAGAACCCCTGGGCCGTCGATGACATCGCCGGCGCTCTCGCCGCAGAATCGAGGACATCATGACCGAGGACCACCGCTTCGGGTTCCGCACCCGCGCTCTGCACGCCGGCGGCACACCGGACGCCGCCACCGGAGCGCGGGCGGTGCCGATCTACCAGACGACGTCGTTCGTCTTCGACGATGCGGCCGACGCCGGGAACCTCTTCGCGCTGCAGAAGTACGGCAACATCTACTCGCGCATCGGCAACCCCACCGTCGCCGCCCTGGAGGAGCGGCTGGCCTCGCTGGAAGGCGGTATCGGGGCCGTGGCGACCGCCTCCGGGATGAGCGCCGAGTTCATCACGTTCGCCGCCCTCGTGGGCGCGGGCGATCATGTCGTCGCCGCCGCGCAGCTCTACGGCGGCACGGTGACGCAGCTCGACGTCACCCTGCGACGGTTCGGCGTGGAGACGACGTTCGTCAGCTCCTCCGACCCGGCCGACTTCGCCGCGGCCATCCGTCCGGAGACCAAGGTCGTCTACGTCGAGATGATCGGGAACCCGTCGGGCGAGATCGCCGACATCGCGGGTCTCGCCGCCGTCGCGCATGAGGCGGGGGTGCCGCTCGTCGTCGACGCCACGCTGGCCACCCCGTACCTCGCGCGCCCGCTGGAACACGGGGCGGACATCGTCATCCACTCGGTCACGAAGTTCCTCGGCGGTCACGGCACGACCCTCGGCGGCGTGGTCATCGAGAAGGGCACCTTCGACTGGGGGAACGGCAAGTTCCCGCAGATGACCGAACCGGTGGCCTCCTACGGCGGGATCTCCTGGTGGGGGAACTTCGGCGAGTACGGATTCTTGACCAAGCTGCGCTCCGAGCAGCTGCGCGACATCGGGCCGGCGCTGAGCCCGCAGTCGGCCTTCGCGCTCCTGCAGGGCGTCGAGACGCTGCCGCAGCGCATCGACGCCCACATCGCCAACGCCCGGGTCGTCGCCGAGTGGCTGGCCGCCGACCCCCGCGTGTCCTACGTCACCTGGGCGGGGCTGGAAGGTCATCCGCATCACGAGCGTGCCGCGCGGTACCTGCCGCTGGGACCGGGATCCGTGTTCGCGTTCGGGGTCGCCGCCGAGGACGGCCGCGCCGCGGGGGAGGCGTTCATCGAGAACCTGCAGCTCGCGTCCCACCTCGCCAACATCGGCGACGCCCGCACCCTGGTGATCCACCCGGCCTCCACCACGCACCGCCAGCTCACCGAGGAGCAGCTCGTCGCCGCGGGCGTGCGTCCCGACCTGATCCGCATCTCTGTCGGCCTGGAAGACGCAGAGGACATCATCTGGGACCTCGACCAGGCCCTCACCCTCGCGACGGGAGCCCACCGATGAGCACGACCTCCGCCGGCGACGCCTGCGCCATCCCGTCGACCACGGATGCCGCCAGCTGCGCGCTCCCCGCTGCCGTGGAGCCGGGCCGCACCTGGACCGGGCCCTCGCAGCCGCAGCGGTTCGGACTGCTGCGGCGGGCGCGATCGATCGCCATCGTCGGTGCCTCCGGGAATCCGTCACGAGCCTCGTACTTCGTCGCGACCTACCTGCTGTCCAGCACGGCCTACGACGTCTATCTCGTGAACCCGAGGGAGACCGAGATCCTCGGCCAGCCGGTCTACCCGTCGTTGAGCGCCCTGCCCGTGCAGCCCGACATCGTGGACGTGTTCCGTCGTCACGACGACCTCCCGGGGGTCGCGCAGGAAGCGATCGACAGCGGAGCGAAGACCCTGTGGCTCCAGCTCGGCTCCTGGAACGAGGATGCCGCCGCGATCGCGGAGGCGGCCGGGCTCTCGGTGGTCATGGACCGCTGCATCAAGATCGAGCACGCCCGCTTCCACGGCGGCCTGCATCTCGCCGGCTTCGACACCGGGGTGATCAGCTCCCGACGGCAGCTGCTCGCGCGCTGAGGGGTGCCGCGCCCCGCCCAGGAGGCTCAGGTGCAGATCGTGTTCGCCGTGGTGCGCTGCAGCGTCACGGCAACCTGAAGGTCGGTGAGGTGCCAGTCGAGGCTGCGGCCGGTGAGCCGGGGCAACGAGGAGCACGTCCACGCGGGGTCCGGCGTGACGTGGCTGCCCGGGAGCACCCCCGCAGCGGTCCACGAGGTCCACGTCCGGGGAAGGCCCGTCGCCTTCTTCAGATCCACGTCGACGTCGACGTGGTGCGACCCGCCCGGGGCGTTCGTGCTGATGTAGAAGTGGCCGGAGGTGTCGCTGATCTCCTCGTAGCGGATCGCCGTGATCGCGCAGCTGGTGGGAGCGGCCGACGGGCTGCTGTAGGCCTTGCACGTGTTCCCCGCGAACGGCGACAACCATGCCGAGGCGGACGTCACCGTCGCCGTGACCACGGTCCGATCCGTCCACGCCGCGGTGGTGGTCGAGACGCTTCCCTGGGCGACGGCCAGGAAGACGAACGCCATCGCGACCGCGAAGCCGGCCATCGGGGAGACCCGTCGTGCCGGCATCACGTGGTCAGCGGCTTCCGCGCCGGTCGCTCCCCGGGGCTCATCATGCTCAGGCCGAGCAGCCCCAGGAGTCCGAGGAGCAGCGGGACGGCGACGGCGGGCGTGGTCATCCGCATGATGGTGGTCCCCCAACCGGGAAGCTGCACCGCCGGCTTCCAGACATCGCCGGTCACCGGATAGTCGAGAGCGTCGGAGAACTCGTTGTTGTCGCCCTTCATGGTGATCGTGCGCGCGCCGTCGGCGGCTTCGATGGCGGTGATGCGATGGGTCACCAGGGAGTCGGTCAGCGCGCTCCGAAGGCTGACGACGTCACCCACCTCCAGAGAGTCGGCGGGGACCTTCGTGGCGATGAGGAGATCGCCTGTCATGATCCCGGGCTCCATCGAGCCCGAGATCACGACGAGCGGCTGGATGAGCCCGATCGCCGTGGCGCCCCAGACGACGCCGCAGCCCACGCCCGTGGCAGCCAGCGCCCAGAGCACGGGCAGGGCGAGCCGGCGGAGGATCTGCACCACGGTTCGTCTCTTCGTTCTCTGCTGCGGGGCGAGGGGTCAGTTGGTGGCGGTGGCGGAGACCGTGACGAGGATCGTGCCGGTCTTGCCCTGGTTGCTCGTCGGCCAGTCGGCCGGGGTGGTGACGACGAGGTCGAACTCATCGGTCGCCGTGGAGCCGGAGGAGGTCAGCGACGCCGCGAGCCCGGTGACCGTCGCCGTCGGCTTGACCGTGAAGTCCGTCGCCGTGTTGCCGGGGGCGTACTCGACGGTCGAGGTGAGTGCGGCGTTGACGGAGCTGGCGTTCTTCACCCAGAGCTTGATCGTGCGGGTCTCGCCCGGGAGCAGGTTGGCCAGCTTCTCCGCGGGCACGACGAGCTCGATGCTGTTCTTCGCGGCCGACTCCTTCCAGGTGGTCCCGTCGGTGGAACCCTGGAGGTTGAAGGTGGCTCCTGCGGCCGGGGCGCTGAAGAAGGTGTTGTCGGTCCACGCGGCGCTCGTGAGCGCGGCACCGATCCCTCCGGTCGCGAGCACGGCCAGCGCGAACGCCATGATCGGGCGCCGCCGGGAGCGTCGCTCGGTGCGGTCAGGGCGTGCGGGGGCATCCGTGTTCGTCATGGCTTCGACGTTACGCAGCGCACCTCAGGGGACCGTCAAGTCTTCCTCAAGAGGGACCGAAGCTTTCCCGATTGTTCGGCGGCAGCGTCGTGCGCCGCCCTCGGACAGGCGTGGCAGGATGGTCGGATGCCGCTCATCGCTCTCACCGGAGGCATCGCGTCGGGAAAGTCCACCATCGCGAACCGGCTCGCCGAACTCGGCGCGGTGGTCGTCGACGCGGATCGGATCGTGCGCGAGGTGCAGGCGCCCGGATCCGCGGTGCTCGGCGCGATCGCGCGGACGTTCGGTGACGAGGTCATCGCCGAAGACGGGTCGCTCGACCGAGCCGCTCTCGGTGCGACCGTGTTCGCCGATCCGGGCCGTCTCGCACAGCTGAATGCCATCGTGCACCCGGCCGTACGGGCCGAGTCCCAGCGTCGTTTCGACGCCGCCTTCCAGGCTGATCCGGATGCCGTCGTCGTGTACGACGTGCCGCTTCTCGTGGAGGCTCGTGTCGACGACCCCTGGGATGCGATCGTCGTCGCGCATGCCCCGGAGGAGGTCCGTCTCGAGAGGCTCGTGCACCTGCGCGGGATGACGCCCGACGACGCCCGCGGACGGATCGCCGCCCAGGTTCCGGACGACCGACGGCTCGCGATCGCCGACGTCGTGATCGACACCGCAGGATCGATCGCGGACACGCTGGCCCAGACGGACGCGCTCTGGAACCGGCTCCGCGCAAGCTGAAGCGGTGTCGCCGCCGGACGCGGCCCCGATGTCGGAGGGGCGGCATACGCTTGATGTATGCAGCCCACCCGCAGTGTCCGCCCCTTCGAGGTCATCAGCGAGTACGCCCCTGCCGGTGACCAGCCGCAGGCCATCGCCGAGCTGGCCTCCCGTATCAACGCGGGCGAGACCGACATCGTGCTGCTCGGCGCCACCGGAACGGGCAAGTCGGCGACCACGGCCTGGCTCGTCGAGCAGGTGCAGCGTCCCACGCTCGTGCTCGCGCACAACAAGACCCTCGCGGCACAGCTCGCCAACGAGTTCCGCGAGCTCATGCCGAACAACGCCGTCGAGTACTTCGTCTCGTACTACGACTACTACCAGCCCGAGGCGTACGTCCCGCAGACGGACACCTTCATCGAGAAGGACTCCTCGATCAACGCGGAGGTCGAGCGGCTCCGCCACTCGACGACGAACTCCCTGCTGAGCCGGCGTGACGTGGTCGTGGTGTCGACCGTCTCCTGCATCTACGGCCTGGGTGCTCCGGAGGAGTACCTGCGCGCCATGGTCGCGCTGCAGGTGGGGGAGCGGTACGACCGCGACGCCCTGATCCGTCAGTTCATCGCGATGCAGTACAACCGCAACGACGTCGACTTCTCGCGGGGAAACTTCCGCGTGCGCGGCGACACGATCGAGATCATCCCGGTGTACGAGGAGCACGCCATCCGCATCGAGCTGTTCGGCGACGAGATCGAGGCGCTCTACTCGCTGCACCCGCTCACGGGCGAGGTCATCGAGAAGCTGGACGCCGTGCCGATCTTCCCCGCCTCGCACTACGTCGCGGGCACCGACGTCATCCAGCGCTCCATCGGCACCATCGAGCACGAGCTGGAGGAGCGGCTGAAGGAGTTCGAGCGTCAGGGCAAGCTCCTCGAGGCGCAGCGCCTCCGGATGCGCACGACCTTCGACCTGGAGATGCTCCAGCAGCTCGGATTCTGCTCCGGCATCGAGAACTACTCGCGTCACATGGACGGACGCATGCCCGGCGAGCCCCCGCACACGCTCCTCGACTTCTTCCCGGACGACTTCCTGCTCGTCATCGACGAGTCCCACGTCACGGTGCCGCAGATCGGCGCGATGTACGAAGGCGACGCGTCCCGCAAGCGCACCCTCGTCGACCACGGATTCCGGCTGCCGAGCGCGATGGACAACCGACCGCTGCGCTGGGACGAGTTCAAGAACCGCGTGGGGCAGACCGTCTACCTGTCCGCCACCCCCGGCAAGTACGAGATGGGCATCGCCGACGGCGTGGTGGAGCAGATCATCCGCCCGACCGGCCTCGTCGACCCGGAGATCATCGTCAAGCCCTCGAAGGGGCAGATCGACGATCTCCTCGAAGAGATCCGGCTTCGCGTGGAGCGGGACGAGCGCGTGCTCGTCACGACGCTCACGAAGAAGATGGCGGAGGAGCTGACGGACTTCCTCGGCGAGCACGGCGTCCGGGTGCGCTACCTGCACTCCGACGTCGACACCCTGCGTCGCGTCGAGCTTCTCAGCGAACTGCGCGCCGGTGTGTACGACGTCCTAGTGGGTATCAACCTGCTGCGCGAGGGACTCGACCTCCCGGAGGTGTCGCTCGTCGCGATCCTCGACGCGGACAAGGAGGGCTTCCTCCGCTCCGGGACCTCACTCATCCAGACGATCGGCCGCGCGGCGCGCAACGTCTCGGGTGAAGTCCACATGTACGCGGACAACATGACGGACTCCATGGCCAAGGCCATCGAGGAGACCGACCGTCGGCGTGAGAAGCAGATCGCGTACAACAAGGAGCACGGCATCGATCCGCAGCCGCTGCGCAAGCGCATCGCCGACATCACGGAGGTGCTGGCGCGCGAGGGTCAGGATACGGCGGAGCTGATGTCCGGCCGGGGCCGCGCGTCGGGCAAGGGCAAGTCGCCGACGCCGAACCTGCGGCGCACCGGGATCGCGGCCGAGGGCGCTCAGCAGCTGGAGGCCACGATCCAGGACCTCACCGATCAGATGCTCGCGGCAGCCGCGGAGTTGAAGTTCGAGCTCGCCGGGCGCCTGCGCGACGAAGTGCAGGATCTGAAGAAGGAGCTCCGGTCGATGGAGCGGGCCGGGCACGCGTAGACGGAGCCGAGATGGATGCCGCAGGAGAGGAACCCGCGGACCGCGTCCGCGCACTGCTCGGGGCCGACCCTTCCATAGAGGAGCGCCGGATGTTCGGGACCAGGGCATTCCTCGACGAGGGGCGCATCCTCGTGGGTGCCCGGAAGGACGGGACGCTTCTCGTCCGCGTGGATGAGGAGAACGGGGCTGTCGCCGTGACGCTGCCCGGGGCCGCGCGTGCCGTGATGGGATCCCGCACCATGGGGTCCGGCTGGATCGATGTCGCAGCCTCGGCGATCGCCGACGACGCCGCGCTCATGACGTGGATCGACATGGCCCGCGAGTCGGTCGGCGCCGCGCTCGCCGATGACGACGACTGACGCCGAGGGAGCTTACGGGCAGTGCACCAGCGTCTTCGGGCCCGAGCGATCGATCTCGTGCTCGGTCATCGGCGCGCCGCACAGCGGACAGGCCCGTTCGGCGCGCTCCGCGGCGCTGGGCGGCGGCGTCTTCTCGTACGGCCCGACCGAGGCCGGGCCGGCGAGACGCACGAGGTTGGTGTTCACCCAGGTGTAAAGGCCCCCCGCCTCGCGGATGCGGGTGCGAAGAGGGGGGCGGCTGGAGTCGCGTGACATGTTCATTAGTGTACTAATGATTCGTGCGGATGTATAGTCAGGACCGTGACTGACACCGACGATCTGCTCCGGCTCGAGAATCAGCTCTGCTTCGCCGTGGTCACGGCGGCGCGGAACGTCGTGGCGATCTACCGGCCGATCCTCGAGCCGCTCGGGTTGACGCACCCGCAGTACCTGGTGATGCTCGCCCTGTGGGAGCGGTCGCCGCGGACCCTGAACGACCTCGCCGCCGACCTCGCGCTGGAGCCCGCGACCGCGTCGCCCCTCGTCAAGAGGCTCGAGGCCGACGGCCTGGTGACGCGCCAGCGCAGCAGTGAAGACGAGCGCCGACTGGAGATCACGCTCACCGATGCCGGGGCGGCTCTGCGTGCGAGGGCCGTGGATGTGCCGCGACAGGTGATGGCCGCCGTGGGGATGGGCATCGGCGAGATCGCCGCCCTCCGCGACGGGCTCGGGGCCTTCGCGGGGCGGCGCCCCGATCAGAGCTGACCCGTTCCGCGGCACCCCGGTGCGGAACGGGGCCGTCTCGGGCCGCGCGCCTAGGGTGGAGGCATGTCGCGCCCAGAGCCTCCGGTCCGTGCACCGGAGGCCGTGCGCCGGTCAGGGGCGACCGCGCCGCTGCTCGGCCTCGCCGCGATCGCCGGCCTGTTCGGGGTCCTCATGCTCGCTGCCGCGGGACAGGGCACCCCGGAGTTCTCGTCGCCCCGATCGGAGAGCACGGCGCCGCCCCCGGAAGACGTCGTCCTCCCGGTCCCGTCGACGACCGGGACACCACCGCCCCCGGAGTCCTGGGGTGATTCCGCTCTCGCGCAGATTCTCGGGGTGGTCTTCGGGGCGCTGCTGACGCTGGCCGTCCTCGCGCTCGTCCTCGTGGTCCTGCGCCAGCTCCTCCGCTTCCTCCGACGGCTGTGGCAGGCACGTCCGCTCGATCGTCGTGAGGTCACCGCTGCCGCCGGGGAGGACGGTGGCAGCACTCCCGCGGTACCTCCGAACGAGGAGGTCATCCGCCGCGGGGTCTCCGCCGCGTTGCGCACCGTGACAGCGAGGCCCGATCCCGGTGATGCGATCGTCGCCGCGTGGGTCGGACTGGAGGAATCCGCCGCCGACGCCGGCCACGGTCGCGGAGCCGCCGAGACGCCGGCGGAGTTCACGGCCCGGGTGATCGGTGCCCGCCGGAGCATCGCGGCCGACGTGCTCCGGCTCCAGGGGTTGTACGAGCGGGTCCGCTTCGGTGGGCTGGTCGCAGACGAGCAGGACCGACAGAGCGCCGTGGTCGCCCTCCGGGGCATCAAGGAGGGGTGGCGGTGAAGGGCATCGTCGTGACGGTGATCAGCGCCCTCATCGGGGCCGCTCTCCTCACCGTGCTCCTCGTGCTCGGAGTGCCTGCCGCCTTCGCCGTTGCCTGGACCCTCCTCCTGCTCGCGGTGGTCGCGGCCACCCGGCAGGTCTTCGTCGACGAGACGGTCGTGTGGCCGCCGGAGGCGCCGCGGCCGGAATCGCGCGGCTCGGACGTATCGCGGATGGCCTGGGCGATCAACACCCGCACGGGCGTCGCCGGGCACGTCGTCGTGCGGCGCGTGCAGGGGGTCGTCCGGCGCCGCCTCGCCCATCGCGGCCTCGACCTCGACGATCCTGACGACCACCCGCGCATCGACGCGATGCTGGGGGACGGCGTTCGAGCGTCCCTGCACGCGCGTGACGTGCAGCGTGCCGACATCGAGCGCGTCCTCGACGCCCTCGACCGCATCCCGACCGACACGGAGGAGACTTCATGACCAACGATGAGACCGCGCAGATCGCCGA
This sequence comes from Microbacterium sp. LEMMJ01, assembly GCF_002114135.1. Lineage (NCBI taxonomy): Bacteria > Bacillati > Actinomycetota > Actinomycetes > Micrococcales > Microbacteriaceae > Microbacterium > Microbacterium sp. LEMMJ01. The sequence goes on along the minus strand of NZ_NCTV01000036.1, from coordinate 460,755 downwards.
CGTCGGACGCCGCGTGCTCGCCGGCGTCCGGACAGCGGTGGTCGGGATGGACGAGCCTCTGACTCTGGCGCTCGCCACGATCCTTGCCGGGGGACATGTGCTCTTCGAGGACGTCCCCGGCCTCGGCAAGACGCTCGCCGCGCGGAGTCTGGCGGGGGCCCTCGGCCTGGACTTCCGTCGGCTGCAGTGCACTCCTGACATGCTTCCCGGCGACGTCACCGGCTCGTATGTGTACTCGCCCTCGACCGGAGAGTTCGCCTTCCGCCCCGGCCCCCTCTTCACGGGCCTGCTGCTCGCGGACGAGATCAACCGGACGACGCCGAAGACGCAGTCGGCGATGCTCGAGGCCATGGCCGAGCGCCAGGTGACGGTGGAGGGCAATCGGTTCGCCCTCCCACAGCCGTTCCACGTGATCGCGACCTCGAACCCGATCGAGTACGAGGGGACGTACGCGCTGCCCGAAGCCCAGCTCGACCGGTTCATGGTGCGGCTCGCCGTGGGCTATCCCGGCGCTGAGGAGGAGGCGCGCATCATCCTCGACCGCGTCGAGCGGCAGAGCCCGGATGTCGAGGTCGCACCCGTTCTGGACGCGGAGGGCCTCCAGCGCCTTCAGGCCGCGGTCGAGCGCATCCACGTCGATCCCGACGTCGTGCGGTACGCCGTCGAACTCGCCCGCGCCACCCGCGAGGCGGCGACGGTAGCCGTCGGCGCGTCCCCACGCGGCTCGCAGGCGCTCGTCCTCCTCGGCCGCGCGCTCGCCGCGCTGGACGGCCGGGAGTATGTGCGGCCGGACGACATCAAGCGCATCGCGGTGCCGGTCCTCGCTCACCGCCTGACGCTGACGCCGCAGGCCTGGGCGCAGGGCGTCGATCCGCGGACGGTGGTGGACGCGGCGCTGGCTCGGACGCCGGTGCCTCCGACGGTCGCGACGACGCCGTGACGGACGAGACGGCGACCGGGTTCACCGCCGCACTCACGTGGCGGCACACGCCGGTCATCGCGCTCGGCATCGCCGGCGCCGCGATCCTCGCGGCGGTCGGGCTCGCCTCCTCGCGTCCGGACGTCGTCGCCCTCGGGCTGCCGCTGGCGCTGACCGCGGGCTGGGCGCTCCTCTCGCGCCCCCGTCCCGGACACGCACGCATCGCGCTGCGGGTCCAGGCCGTCAGCGACGGTGACCGCCCGGAGGTGCGGACCACCGTGGACGTGCTGCTGACGGCCGACGCCGTACAGGTCGCGGTGGATCAGGACGGGCGGCGCACCGGCCTCGCGGACGTACGGCCCGGCGCCGCGTGCGTCACGGCCCGCAGCGCTCTGCAGCACTCCGGTCCGAGCGAGCCGCTCGGCGTGACCGCGCGGGGATCCGACCTCGACGGTGCGTGGGTCACGGGGCTCCTTCCCCGGACGGCCGTCGTCTGGAACGCGCCCCCGCGCGGCGTGCGGATCAGCGCCCTCCCGGTGGCGCCGCGACTCACCGGACTCCACGGTGCCCATCCGGGCTCGCGCCCCGGCCAGGGTGGGGACTTCCGCGACATCCAGCCCTTCGTCCCGGGGGATGAGCTCCGGCGGGTGGACTGGCGGGCGACCGCCCGGGCCGCCCGTCGCCCCGGCGACCTCCTGGTGCGCAGGGACGACGCGCTGAGCGATTCCTCGGTGGTCATCGCGATCGACACCGCCGAAGATCTGGGTGCCGTCGTCGCCGCGTGGGGGAGCGGCGACGCCGATCGCTCCGGGGTCACGTCGCTCGATCACGCGCGTGAGGCTGCCCTGGCGATCGCCACGGCCGCCGTCGGCGTCGGGGACCGGGTCGCCTATCACGCGCTCTCCCCGGACGGGGTGTCGCTGCCGTCCGGTGGAGGAGTGCGGCACCTCGCCCGTCTCCGCCGCGCCATCGCGGCCACCGGCCTCGGCGCCGACCCTTCGTACCGTCGCTCGCCGGTGGTGCCGCCCGGCTCGATCGTCTTCGTGCTCTCGACGTTCGTCGACGGGGTCGCCGCGCGGCTGGCCACGAGCTGGCGTGCCGCCGGCCACGCCGTCGTGGCGGTCGACGTGCTCCCTGTGCCGGAGGCGACCCGCCTCACCAGGGAACAGCGGATCGCGCTTCGCACGCTGCTCGCCGAACGCGCCGACATCCTGACGGAGCTGGACCACGCGGGCATCGAGGTGGTGCCGTGGTCGAGCGGAGCCGATGCGGCGATGCGGCTGGCGGCGCGTCGTCTCACGCGCCGGGGGACCGGGCGCCGATGAGTCGTTCCGTCCGCTCGTTCCGCACCGGTGCCGCGGTGCCGGGCATCGTCATCCGGCTCGCGATGGTCGCCGTGGCCGCCTGCGGGGCCCTGCTGCTCATCCCGTTCCCGCTGTGGCAGGGCATCGCCGTGCTCGCCGCGCTCGTCGCCGCCGCGATCCCGCGCAGCCTCGCCGCCTGGGTGGCGCTCGCGTGCCTGCCGTTCGGGGTGATCCTCACGGAGCCGGATCCCGGCCGGACGGCGCTGGCGCTGTCGTGCGTGCATGCTCTGCACGTGTGCGCGTCGCTGAGTCTCGTGGTGCCGCCGTCCTCGCGTGTGGCCCTCCCGATCCTGCTTCCGACCGCCGGCCGGTTCCTCACGGTCCAGCTGCTCGCCCAGCCGGTCGCGTTCGGAGTCTGGCTGCTCACCGAGCGGCAGATCACCGGGGCGACCGCGCTCCTGGCACCCGTCGCCGCCGCGATGCTGCTGGGCGGGGTCCTGCTCGCGGTCCGTGCCGCGAGACGGGCCGACGTGGCGGCCGCAGGAACCGGGGCGTTCGGCGTTCTCGGAGCCGATGTCCGTGGCCCCTCGTAGACTTGTTCGGTGCCCATCGTCCCCGTTGCTTCCCCAGGAAAACTCAGTGTCCGCGGCGCCCGCGTGCACAATCTCAAGAACGTCGACATCGACATCCCCCGCGACTCGCTGGTGGTCTTCACCGGCCTCTCCGGATCGGGGAAGTCGAGCCTCGCCTTCGACACGATCTTCGCCGAGGGGCAGCGCCGGTACGTCGAGTCGCTGAGCGCCTACGCGCGGCAGTTCCTCGGTCAGGTCGACCGGCCGGACGTCGATTTCATCGAGGGGCTGAGCCCGGCGGTGTCGATCGATCAGAAGTCGACGAACCGCAACCCGCGGTCGACGGTCGGCACGATCACCGAGATCTACGACTACATGCGTCTGCTCTGGGCGCGTATCGGCGTTCCGCACTGTCCGGTGTGCGGCGAGAAGATCCAGCGGCAGACCGTCCAGCAGATCGCCGACCAGCTCATGGAGCTCCCGGAGCGCACCCGCTACCAGGTGGTCGCGCCGATCGTCTCCCAGAAGAAGGGCGAGTTCGTCGACCTGTTCCGGGAGCTCGGGGCGAAGGGCTACTCGCGGGCGATCGTCGACGGGGAGCTCATCCAGCTGGCCGAGCCTCCGACGCTCAAGAAGAGCTACAAGCACGACATCGCGGTGGTCGTCGACCGCCTCGTCGCCTCGCCCGACATCCTCGGACGCGTGACCGACTCGGTGGAGACCGCTCTCGGTCTCGCCGGTGGTGTGGTGCAGATCAACTACGTGGACGGCGAGGGCGACGACGCCTGGCAGACCTTCTCGGAGAAGCTCGCGTGCCCGAACGGCCACGCGCTCACCCTCACCGAGATCGAGCCGCGCACGTTCTCCTTCAACGCGCCGTTCGGTGCCTGCCCCGCGTGCTCGGGCCTCGGCACCCGCATGTCGGTGGACGTCGATCTGATGCTCGGCGACGAAGACCTCTCGATCCGCGAGGGCGTCATCATCCCGTGGACCACGCAGGGCAAGGGGCTCTTCCAGTACTACGAGCGCCTCCTCGAAGGACTCTCCCGCGACCTCGACTTCTCCCTCGACACCCCGTGGCGCGAACTGCACTCCGACGTCAAGGAGGCAGTCCTGCGCGGAGAGAACTACAAGGTCACCGTCAAGTGGAAGAACCGCTACGGCCGTGAGATGCGCTACGCCTCCGGATTCGAGGGCGTGGTGCCGTACATCGAGCGGCAGTACCTGCAGGCCGAGTCCGACACCCAGCGCAGCCGGTGGGGCGAGTACCTCCGCGAGGTCCCGTGCCCGGTCTGCAACGGCGACCGTCTCAAGCCCGAGGTGCTGGCCGTGCAGGTGCACGGCCACTCCATCGCCGAGGTCTCCCACCTGAGCCTGGCCGACGCCCGGGCGTTCATGGAGAAGCTGCACCTCACCGACCGCGAGGCCAAGATCGCCGCCCAGGTGCTCCGTGAGATCCGCCTGCGCCTCGACTTCCTCCTCCAGGTCGGTCTGTCCTACCTCAACCTCAGCCGTTCGGCCGGCTCGCTGTCGGGTGGCGAGGCCCAGCGCATCCGCCTCGCCACGCAGATCGGCTCCGGTCTCACCGGCGTGCTCTACGTCCTCGACGAACCGTCGATCGGACTGCACCAGCGCGACAACCGCCGGCTCATCGAGACGCTGCTCACGCTGCGCGACCTCGGGAACACCCTGATCGTCGTCGAGCACGACGAGGAGACCATCGAGGCCGCGGACTGGGTGGTCGACATCGGCCCGGGGGCCGGCGTGAACGGCGGTGCCGTAGTCCACTCCGGGCCCTACTCGGCGCTGCTCGCCGACACCGATTCGATGACCGGGGACTACCTCTCGGGCCGTCGGGAGATCCCGATGCCGGCGAAGCGTCGGAAGATCGACAAGAAGCGCATGCTCAGCGTCGTGGGCGCCCGCGCCAACAACCTCCGCAACGTCACGGCCGACTTCCCGCTCGGCGTGCTGACCGCGGTCACCGGCGTCAGCGGATCCGGGAAGTCGTCCCTCGTGAACGACATCCTGTATCAGGTGCTCGCGTCGCGGCTCAACGGGGCGCGGACGGTGCCGGGCAAGCACACGCGCGTGACCGGGCTCGACAACCTCGACAAGGTCGTGCACGTCGACCAGGCGCCGATCGGCCGCACCCCGCGATCGAACCCGGCGACCTACACCGGTGTCTTCGACCGCATCCGCACGCTCTTCAGCGAGACGCCCGAGGCGAAGGTCCGCGGCTACCAGCCGGGCCGGTTCAGCTTCAACGTCAAGGGCGGACGCTGCGAGGCGTGCTCGGGCGACGGCACGATCAAGATCGAGATGAACTTCCTCCCGGACGTGTACGTGGACTGCGAGGTGTGCCACGGCAAGCGGTACAACCGCGACACCCTCGCCGTGCACTACAAGGGCAAGAACATCGCCGAGGTGCTGGAGATGCCCATCGAGGAGGCGGCCGAGTTCTTCGAGCCGATCCAGGCCATCCACCGCTACATGAAGACCCTGGTCGACGTGGGGCTGGGATACGTGCGCCTCGGGCAGTCGGCGACGACGCTGTCGGGCGGTGAGGCGCAGCGCGTGAAGCTCGCGACCGAGCTCCAGCGTCGCAGCAACGGCCGGAGCATCTACGTGCTCGACGAGCCGACGACTGGTCTGCACTTCGAAGACGTGCGCAAGCTCCTCGAGGTGCTGAACGGTCTGGTCGACAAGGGCAACACGGTCATCGTGATCGAGCACAACCTCGACGTGATCAAGTCGGCCGACTGGGTGATCGACCTGGGTCCGGAGGGCGGTTCCGGCGGCGGCACGATCCTCGCCACCGGCACGCCGGAGCAGATCGCGCGGGTCGAGGAGAGCCACACCGGCCAGTTCCTCGCCGAGATCCTGGGTGAGGGGCGCTCCGCGCGGAAGGCCAGCTGATGGCCGACGTGCTGCCGTACAAGCCCCGGGCGGGCGAGATCCCGACCGACCCGGGGGTGTACCGGTTCCGCGACGCTAACGGCCGGGTGCTGTACGTCGGGAAGGCGAAGAACCTCCGTCAGCGGCTGTCGAACTACTTCGCTCCGCTGCGGACGCTGCATGAGCGCACGCGCCGGATGGTGACGACGGCGGCGTCGGTGGAGTGGACCGTCGTGCCCACCGACGTCGACTCCCTCCAGCTCGAGTACATGTGGATCAAGGAGTTCGATCCGCCGTTCAACGTCAAGTACCGGGACGACAAGTCGTACCCGTTCATGGCGGTGACGCTCGGGGACGAGGCGCCGCGTGTGCTGGTCACCCGCAACCGGAAGATCCCCGGGGCCCGCTACTTCGGTCCGTACCCGAAGGTCTGGGCGGTGCACGAGACCATCGACCTGATGATCAAGGCGTTCCCGATCCGCACGTGCAGCGACGCCAGTTACAAGCGGGCGATGCAGACGGGGCGTCCGTGCTTCCCTGGGCAGATCGGCAAGTGCGGCGGGCCGTGTTCGATGACGGTGTCGATCGAGGAGCATCGCGCCATGGTCGACGACTTCGTCGCATTCATGGCGGGCGGTGACGAACGCTTCACCCGCGAGCTCACGCAGCGCATGCTCGCGGCGTCGGCGGCCATGGACTACGAGGCGGCCGCGAAATACCGTGACAAGCTCTCGGCGATCGAGGCCGTGCTCGGCAAGAGCGCCCTCGTGCTCCCGGCCGACGAGGACGCCGACCTGTTCGGCATCGCGGAGGACGAGCTCGCCGCCGCCGTGCAGCACTTCGTCATCCGCGGCGGTCGTGTTCGAGGCGTCCGGGCCCTGACGATCGAGAAGGAGATCGACATCACGGGTGGGGAGCTCGTGGAGCAGGTCCTCCAGCAGGCGTACGGCGAGGCCCAGGACGTGCCGCGCCGCATCCTCGTCCCGGTGCTTCCCGACGACGCCTCCGAGCTGGAGGTGTGGCTGCGCGAGCGCCGGGGCCGGAAGGTCGAGATCGCCGTGGCGCATCGCGGCCAGCGCGCCGATCTCATGCGCACGGCCACCCTGAACGCCCAGCAGGCGCTGATCAGGCACAAGACGCGTCGGACGAGCGACTATGTCGCGCGCACGCAGGCGCTCACCGATCTCCAGGAGGCGCTGGGGATGGAGGAGGCACCGCTTCGGATCGAGTGCTTCGACATCTCGCACCTCGGGGGCACCAACGTGGTGGCGTCCATGGTCGTGTTCGAGGACGGGCTGCCGCGCAAGGACCAGTACCGCACCTTCAACATCGCGGAGACCACCGACGACACCGACTCCATGTACCAGGTGCTGCGGCGTCGGCTCGCCTACCTCGACCGCCCGGAAGAGCAGGAGGCCGTCGACCCCACCACCGACGAGGTGGTCGCGGAAGACGTCGGCGAGGCGGGGGTGCGCCGGAAGCCCCGGTTCGCCTACCCGCCGCAGCTGCTGCTCGTGGACGGCGGTCAGCCGCAGGTCGAGGCCGCCGCGCGGGCACTTCGCGACGCCGGACACACGGAGATCGCGGTCTGCGGCATCGCCAAGCGTCTGGAGGAGATCTGGTTGCCGGGAGACGACTTCCCGGTCATCCTGCCGCGGACCAGCGAATCCCTCTACCTGCTCCAGCGTCTTCGCGACGAGGCGCATCGGTTCGCCATCACGCACCAGCGCAAGAAGCGCAAGAAGGACATCACCACGGTGCTCGCCGAGGTCCCTGGTCTCGGGGCCTCACGGATCAAGGTCCTCCTCAAGCACTTCGGGTCGGTCACCGCGCTGCGTGCCGCGGAACCGCAGCAGATCCAGGAGGTCCAGGGGATCGGTCCGGTGCTCGCCCAGAACATCCATACGCACCTGTCCACTCGCTAGGCTGGGAGGCCGAGGGGGAGAAGGAGCAGTGAGCGATGTCTGACGGGGAACAGGGCGAATTCCTCATCGTCACCGGGATGTCCGGCGCGGGTCGGACCACGGTGGCGAACGCGCTGGAGGATCTCAGCTGGTACGTCGTCGACAACCTGCCGCCGCAGATCCTCCGACCGCTGCTCGATCTGACCGGCATGGGGGGCGACGCGCTGCCGAAGGTCGCGGCGGTGGTCGACGTGCGCGGCCGCAACCTCTTCGACGACTTCCCGGGTGTCGCTCGCGTGCTGCGCACCAGGGGATCCATCCGCGTGCTCTTCCTGGACGCCTCGGACGACGTCCTCGTCCGTCGCTTCGAGGCCGTACGGCGCCCGCACCCGCTGCAGGGCGACGGCACCCTCCTCGACGGCATCCGGACCGAGCGCGCCCGGCTCGCCCCGATCCGCGAGGCCGCGGATCTGGTGATCGACACCTCGGCGTTGAACATCCACCAGCTCGCGACCAAGGTCTCGGACATCTTCTCGGAGGAGGGCGAGGCGCGGCACCGGGTCACCCTGCTCAGCTTCGGCTTCAAGTACGGGCTGCCCACCGACGTCGACGTCGTGGCCGACATGCGCTTCCTCCCGAACCCGTATTGGAACGAGGACCTGCGCGGTCTCACGGGGCAGGACGAGACCGTGCGGGAGTACGTGCTCTCCCGGGACGGCGCGGAGGAGTTCCTCGACGCCTACGCGAAGGCTCTCGTGCCCGTCCTCGAGGGGTATCAGCGCGAGAACAAGAGCCACTCCACGATCGCCATCGGGTGCACGGGCGGCAAGCACCGTTCGGTCGCCATGTCCGAGGAGCTCGCCCGTCGACTGGCGGGAATCCCGGGCGTCGCGGTCAACGTCCGCCACCGTGACCTCGGCAGGGAATAGGCCCCCGAGCGAGTAAGCTGGAGGTTTGCGTCGCGACCCGGCGCGTGAACGTGAAGGAGTCTCGTGGCACTAACCACCGACGTCAAGGCTGAGCTCGTCAGCATCCGCAATGCACCTCCGACGGTGCGCGTCGCTGAGGTGACGGCCATCCTCCGGTTCGCCGGTGGTCTGCACTCCATCGCCGGCCGTGTGGCGGTGGAAGCGGAGGTCGATGCCGAGACCCTCGCCCGCCGTGTGGCCCGCGACCTCGCCGAGATCTACGGCGTCCGCCCGGAGATCGCCCAGGTGCAGTCGAGCACCGCCAACGACGGCGCCCGCTGGGCCGTCCGCGTCATCGCGCAGGGGGAGACCCTGGCCCGCCAGACCGGACTGCTCGACCAGCGTCGCCGCCCGGTCCGCGGACTGCCGAACCGCCTCACCACGGGGTCCCGTGCGGAGATCGCCGGCCTCTGGCGCGGGGCCTTCCTCGCCGCGGGTTCGCTGAGCGAGCCGGGCCGCTCCGCGATGCTCGAGGTCGCCTGCCCGTCGTCCGAGGCCGCCATGGCGCTCGTGGGTGCCGCCCACCGCCTCGGTGTCGCCGCGAAGGCGCGCGAGGTCCGCGGGCTTCCCCGCGTCGTCGTGCGCGAGGGGGAGGCGATCCGCACCATCCTCAGCGAGATGGGCGCCCAGCGCACCGCTCTCGCGTGGGAGGAGCTGCGACAGCGCCGCGAGGTGCGCGCCGGCGTCAACCGTCTCGTCAACTTCGACGACGCGAACCTCCGCCGTTCCGCGCAGGCCGCCGTGGCGGCATGCGCCCGGGTCGAGCGCGCTCTCGAGATCCTGGCCGACGAGGTGCCCGACCACCTCCGTGTCGCCGGCGAGCTTCGCCTCGCACACCGCGACGCCAGCCTCGACGAGCTCGGTCACCACGCCGACCCTCCGCTCACGAAGGACGCGGTGGCCGGCCGCATCCGCCGCCTGCTGGCGATGGCGGACAAGCGCGCGCAGCAGGAGGGCATCCCGGGGACCGAGGCCGCCGTCCCCGCCGGTCTCGACGTCTGACTCGGGTGACGCCGCCCTGGACGGCGTGTCAACCCCCGGAAGGATCCGGACACCCGAGGCGTTGTCGTCAGTAGGATGAAAGTCGTCCGCTCTCCGTCGCACATCGGCGACGCGGAGCATCGGCAAGCGCCGCGGCGCGGCGCGGATTGGATGAATGCGATATGGCAACCTACACGCTCCCCGACCTTCCCTACGACTTCGCCGCTCTCGAGCCGCACATCAGCGGCAAGATCATGGAGCTGCACCACGACAAGCACCACGCGACCTACGTCGCGGGCGCCAACACCGCCCTGGAGCAACTGGCCGAGGCCCGCGAGAGCGGCAACCTCGCGAACGTGAACAAGCTCGAGAAGGACCTCGCGTTCAACCTCGGCGGCCACGTCAACCACTCGATCTTCTGGACCAACCTCTCGCCGAACGGCGGCGGCCAGCCCGAGGGCGAGCTCAAGGCGGCCATCGACGAGTACTTCGGCTCCTTTGAGAAGTTCCAGGCGCACTTCACCGCCGCCGCCACCGGGATCCAGGGTTCCGGCTGGGCCGTCCTGAGCTGGGACTCGATCGGCTCGCGCCTCATCATCCAGCAGCTCTTCGACCAGCAGTCGAACACCGCGCAGGGCACCATCCCGCTGTTCCAGCTGGACATGTGGGAGCACGCCTTCTACCTCGACTACCTCAACGTGAAGGCCGACTACGTCAAGGCCGCGTGGAACATCGCCAACTGGGAGAACGTCGCCCAGCGCCTCGAGGTCGCCCGTCAGCAGACGAACGGCCTGCTGGTACTGTCGTAATCGGGTCGCGTCCCGGCGGGCCCACGGCTCGTCGGGGCGCCATCTCAGCCAAAAAACCCGCGCATGGCGCACGCTCGACGGCGGCGCTCGGCGCATGAGAAACAGGGAGACCTGAGTGTCTGTCAAGATCGGTATCAACGGCTTCGGCCGCATCGGACGCAACTACTTCCGCGCAGCTCTCGCGCAGGGAGCAGACCTTGAGATCGTCGCGGTCAACGACCTCACCGACAACAAGACCCTGGCACACCTGCTGAAGTACGACTCGGTCAGCGGCGTCCTCGACGCCGAGATCACGTACGACGACGACAGCATCACCGTCGACGGCAAGGAGATCAAGGCCTTCGCAGAGCGTGACCCCGCCAACCTCCCGTGGGGCGAGCTGGGCGTGGACATCGTCATCGAGTCGACCGGCTTCTTCACCAACGCTGACGCCGCGCGCAAGCACATCGACGCCGGTGCGAAGAAGGTCCTCATCTCGGCTCCGGCCACGGGTGACGACCGCACCATCGTCATGGGCGTGAACGAGGAGACGTACAACCCGGAGACGGACCACATCATCTCCAACGCCTCCTGCACCACGAACTGCCTCGCGCCGCTGGCCAAGGTGTTCAACGACGCCTTCGGCATCGACCGCGGCTTCATGATGACGGCCCACGCCTACACCGCCGACCAGAACCTGCAGGACGGTCCCCACAAGGATCTCCGCCGCGCCCGCGCCGCCGCGATCAACATCACGCCGGCCTCGACGGGTGCCGCGAAGGCCATCGGCCTCGTCCTCCCGGAGCTGAACGGCAAGCTCAGCGGTTCCTCCTACCGCGTGCCGGTTCCCACGGGCTCGATCGTCGACCTGACGCTCATCACGGACCGCGAGAACCTCACGGTGGACGAGGTCAACGAGGCCTACAAGAAGGCTGCGGCCGAGGGGCGTCTGGCCGGGTACCTGCAGTACAACGAGGACCCGATCGTGTCGAGCGACATCGTGCACAACCCGCACTCGTCGATCTTCGACTCCACGCTCACCAACGTCAGCGGCAACCTGATCAAGGTCTCGAGCTGGTACGACAACGAGTGGGGCTACTCCAACCGTCTCGTCGACCTGACCGAGTACGTCGCCGAGCGCATCTGAGCTCCGACACATGACTCTGCGCACCCTGGACTCACTGGGTTCGCTCGAGGGCAAGCGCGTCATCGTCCGTTGTGATCTGAACGTCCCCCTGCGGGTCGGGGTCATCACGGACGATGGCCGTGTCCGCGCCTCGCTGCCGACCCTGAAGACCCTCATCGACGCGGGCGCCCGCGTCGTCGTCTGCTCGCACCTCGGCCGCCCCGACGGCGCGCCCGACCCGCAGTACAGCCTCGAGCCGGTCGCCCAGCGGCTGTCCGAGCTGCTCGGCGCCCCGGTCGCCTTCGCCGGCGACACCGTGGGCGAGGCCGCGAAGGACGCCGTGGCGTCCCTCGAGAACGGTCAGGTCGTCGTGATCGAGAACCTCCGGTTCAACCCGGGGGAGACGTCGAAGGACGATACCGAGCGCGGTGCCTTCGCGGCGCAGCTCGCGGAGCTCGGCGACGTGCTCGTCTCCGACGGCTTCGGCGTCGTGCACCGCAAGCAGGCGAGCGTCTACGACCTCGCGAAGCTGCTGCCCTCGGCGGCGGGGCTCCTGATCGCGACCGAGCTCGATGTGCTCGATCGCCTCACGGAGAACCCGGAGCGGCCGTACGCGGTGGTGCTCGGCGGGTCCAAGGTGAGCGACAAGCTCGGAGTCATCTCGCACCTGCTGCCGCGGGTGGACCGCATCCTCGTCGGTGGCGGCATGCTCTTCACCTTCCTGAAGGCACAGGGGCACGCCGTCGCGTCGAGTCTCCTCGAGGAGGACCAGCTCGAGACCGTGCGCGGCTACATCGCCGAGGCGGCCGAGCGCGGCGTGGAGCTCGTGCTCCCGACCGACGTGGTCGTCGCCGCCTCCTTCGGTGCGGACGCGGACCACGAGGTGGCCGCCGCGGACGCGATCGAGGAGACGGCGTTCGGTTCGTCGGGCATCGGCCTCGACATCGGACCGGAGACCGCCGCGCGCTTCGCCGAGGTCATCCGCGGATCGAAGACGGTGTTCTGGAACGGCCCGATGGGCGTGTTCGAGTTCCCGGCCTTCGCTGCGGGAACCAAGGCGGTCGCGCAGGCACTGACCGAGGTCGACGGCCTCAGCGTGGTCGGCGGCGGCGACTCCGCCGCTGCCGTCCGCCAGCTCGGATTCACCGACGACCAGTTCGGGCACATCTCGACCGGCGGCGGCGCGAGCCTCGAATTCCTCGAGGGCAAGAAACTACCTGGGCTGGAGGTCCTCGGATGGGCGTGAGCTCCCGTACCCCGCTGATCGCGGGCAACTGGAAGATGAACCTGGATCACCTGCAGGCGGTGGCGTTCGTGCAGAAGCTGCACTGGACGCTGAAGGACGCCAAGCACGAGGACGGATCCGTGGAGGTGGCGGTCTTCCCGCCCTTCACCGACATCCGCAGCGTGCAGACGCTGATCGACGCGGACAAGATCCCGTTCGCGTTCGGTGCGCAGGACGTCTCGGCGCACGACTCCGGTGCGTACACCGGCGAGATCTCCGGGGCGTTCCTGGCGAAGCTCGACGCGAAGTACGTCATCATCGGACACTCCGAGCGTCGCGAGTACCACGCCGAGTCCGACGAGATCGTGGCCGGTAAGGTGAAGGCTGCGCTCAAGCACGGCCTCTCCCCGGTGATCTGCGTGGGCGAGACGGCGGAGGACCTGGAGAAGTTCGGTGCCAGCGCCGTACCGGCCGGACAGCTCGAGGCCGCTCTCCAGGGCGTCTCGCCGTCCGCTGACATCGTCGTGGCGTATGAGCCCGTCTGGGCCATCGGATCGGGCCAGGCGGCCACCCCGCAGCAGGCGCAGGACGTCTGCGCGGCGCTCCGCGGCGTGATCGCGAAGGTCCTCGGCGACGAGGCGGCGGCCCGCACCCGCATCCTCTACGGCGGATCGGTCAAGGCGGCGAACATCGCCAGCTTCATGCGCGAGCCTGACGTGGACGGCGCTCTGGTCGGCGGCGCGAGCCTCGTCGTCGACGAGTTCGCGGCGATCATCCGCTTCGAGAAGCACGTCGGCGTGTGAGTGCGGCGGGGCTCCGGCCCCGCTGCACCGTATACTTGACCGTTACGGGGGCGCTCCGGCCCCAGCGAAAGGCTCTTTCCGTGGCAATTCTCGAGTTCGTCCTGCAGGTCGTGCTGGGCATCACCAGCGTCCTGCTGACTCTCCTCATCCTCTTGCACAAGGGTCGCGGCGGCGGCCTGTCCGACATGTTCGGCGGCGGCATGACCACTGCGGTCGGCTCCTCCGGTCTCGCGGAGCGGAACCTGAACCGCTTCACCGTCGTCCTGGCGCTCACGTGGTTCATCGCCATCGTGGCGCTCGGCCTCATCACGAAGTTCGAGGTGATCTGATGGCTACCGGTGGAAACGCGATCCGCGGTACCCGTGTCGGTTCCGGTCCCATGGGGGAGCAGGACCACGGCTACCACGCCGACCGCATCGCGGTGTCGTACTGGGACGGTCTCGGCAACGAGACGGTCCGCTACTTCGCCGCCGGTCTCCCCGAGGAGGAGATCCCGGAGATCATCGACCACCCGCAGTCCGGTCTTCCGGCCGGGCGCGACAAGGAGAACCCTCCTGCCGTCGCCAAGGCCGAGCCGTACAAGACGCACCTGGCCTACGTGAAGGAGCGTCGCACGGACGAGGAGGCCGTCCAGCTCCTGGAGGACGCCCTCACCCAGCTTCGCGAGCGTCGGGGTCAGTGACCGCCGACTGAGCGAGAGGAGAAGCCGCCGTGGTGACCACGGCGGCTTCTTCCGTCTCAGCGGCAGCCGGCCGCCGCGTCGATGTAGTTCTGCGGGGGATACCCGTAGGCCCAGACCCCGTTGGCGTCGTCCGTGAAGCCCATGCTGATCGCCCAGGCCGTCGCCCACTTCTCGATGCTGTCCTGGGTGGACGAGTCGTACATGCCCTCGCACTTCACGCTGATGGCATGGCCCACCTCATGGGCGACGAGCGCGCGGCTGCGTTCGGCGGGCCACTGCTCCGCCACCGAGTCCGACAGCTGGATGACCGCGCGCCCCGGATCGTCCCACCACCAGGTGGTGTACCCGCCCATGCTGCCGTTGTACCCGGCGCCGTTGACGAGCGGGGCCCAGTCGAACTCCAGCAGGACGCCGGGCGCGAGAGACCGCGCGAACGCCTCCACCTCGAGGCGGGCGTTCTGCAGCGGACCGGCCTTCTCCGCGAGCTCGGCGTTCTCCGCGGAGACGACCTCGGTGGCGGCCTGCTGCAGGGCGACATAGGCGGCCGCGGCCGCGTCGTCGACCTCGGTGACGGCGAGAGCGTCGGATGCGGCTCCGCGCAGAGCGATCACGGCGGCGTTGCGAGTGGACGGATGCGCGGTCTCGAAGTCGCCCGCGGCCTCGGCCGCGGCGGTGAGCACGGACACGCCGGTCGTCCGCACCGCGTCCACGCTCGCGGCGGCGGACGCGGAGGCGCTGTCCATCGACTCGGCGACGTCGCGCAGGATGCTCTGGTCCTCGGCGAGACGGCTCGTCGCGGCGAAGAGGTCCCAGAACCAGCCGGGTTTCGTCTCGTCGGCCGGGAGCCGCGTCGCGAGGACGTCCTCGGCCTCGCCGCCGGTGGTCTCGCCCTCCGCCACGGCGGAGTCCAGGGCCGCCCAGAGGTCGTCGGGGACGGCGAGGGCGGGCGCGCCGGTGTCGATGATGATGTGGCCGGCATCCGTCGCCGCGATCAGATCGGCGGTCCGCTGCCGGAGTTCCGTCTGCTGGGCGGTCACCGATCGGGTGGCGTCCTCGACCCCGCTAGCGGCCTCGTCGTATCCCTGGTTCGCGACGAGCTGCGTGATGCCGAGACCCGTCAACACCGCGACCGTGCCGACGGTGCCGGCGAGGACGCCCCTGAGCGATCGCCGGTCGCGCGGCGGCCGGGGCACGCTTGACGGCGAGGAGAGGACGGCCGGGAGGCGATGCCCACCCGGAGCCGGCACCATGGCGGTCGCGGCAACCGACGGCGGAGGGGCGGTCACGAGGCGCTCATCTCGGCAGGCCTTCCGGTCGGGAGCTGATCCTGTCAGCGTATTCGACCGAGGTGACAACGTGGAGGGGGTGACGGGAATCGAACCCGCGCAATCAGTTTGGAAGACTGAGACTCTACCATTGAGCTACACCCCCGGAACCGGAGTCCGGACTCCATCGATCATAGCGGACGGTCGGGCATGCTCCTGTCCGTTAGACTCGGTGGGGCTGAATCTGCGTGCGGATTCCCCGGGGCGTAGCTCAGCTTGGTAGAGCGCCCGCTTTGGGAGCGGGAGGTCGCAGGTTCAACTCCTGTCGCCCCGACTCGACCCCACGACCTTCCAGCCGCGTTCTGCGCGGAAACCACAAGGAGAACACACCAGCATGGCGAACAGCACCGTCGAGAAGCTGACCCCGACCCGGGTCAAGCTCACCATCACGGTCACCCCGGACGACCTCAAGCCCAGCATCGCGCACGCCTACGAGCACATCGCGCAGGACGTCCAGATCCCCGGCTTCCGCAAGGGCAAGGTGCCCGCTCCGATCATCGACCAGCGCATCGGCCGCGGCGCCGTCATCGAGCACGCCGTGAACGAGGGCCTGGACAAGTTCTTCCGCGAGGCGACCGCCGAGCACAAGCTCCGCATCGTCGGCCGCCCGTCGGCCGAGATCACGCAGTGGCCGAACGAGAAGGACTTCTCTGGCGACCTGCTCGTCGACGTCGAGGTCGACGTGCGGCCGGAGATCGAGCTCCCCGACTACGCGGGCATCACCCTCGAGGTCGACGCCGTGGAGGCCGACGAGGCCGCCCTCGACGCCGAGCTCGAGAACATGCGCGCCCGCTTCGGCACGCTCATCCCCGTCGACCGCCCCGCAGCCAAGGGCGACTTCGTCGAGCTGGACCTCGTCGCCACCATCGACGGCGCCGAGATCGACCGCGCCGAGGGCGTCTCCTACGAGATCGGCTCCGGCGAGCTCCTCGAGGGCATCGACGACGCGATCGAGTCGCTCACCGCCGGTGAGGACACCACCTTCCGCTCCGCCCTCGTCGGCGGCGACCACGCCGGTAAGGAGGCGGAGGTCTCCGTCACCGTCAAGGCCGTCAAGGAGCGCGAGCTCCCCGAGGCCGACGACGAGTTCGCGCAGATCGCGAGCGAGTTCGACACGATCGCCGAGCTGCGCGACAGCCTGCGCGAGCGCGTCGAGCAGCAGGGCGTCTTCACGCAGGGCTCCGCAGCCCGCGACAAGCTCGTCGAGACGCTGCTCGCGCAGATCGAGATCCCGGTCCCGCCGCAGCTCATCGAGGACGAGGTGCACAACCACCTCGAGGGCGAGGGCCGTCTCGAGGACGACGTGCACCGCGCCGAGGTGACCGAGGCCAGCGAGAAGCAGTTCCGCACGCAGGTGCTGCTCGACACGATCGCCGAGCAGGCCGACGTGCAGGTCTCGCAGGAGGAGCTCTCGCAGTACCTCATCCAGTCCGCCGCGCAGTACGGCATGGCGCCGCAGGAGTTCGTCGAGGCGCTGCAGTCCTCGAACCAGCTCCCCGCGCTGGTCGGCGAGGTCGCCCGGAACAAGGCGCTCGCGATCGCCCTGGGCAAGGTCAAGGTCGTGGACACCAACGGCAAGGCCGTCGACCTCTCCGACTTCGTCGTGACCGATGACGAGGCCGAGTCCGAGGACGAGAAGCCCGCCGAGGCCGAGGAGAAGCCGGCCGCGAAGAAGAAGGCCCCCGCCAAGAAGGCGGCCGCCAAGAAGGATGCCGACGCGGACGAGAAGCCCGCTGCGGAGAAGAAGCCCGCCGCCAAGAAGCCGGCGGCGAAGAAGGCTCCGGCCAAGAAGGACGCCGACACCGCCGAGTGATCGGCACGGTCGAGTGAAGAGGGCGGGTGCTGCGGCATCCGCCCTCTTTCTCATCGAGGGAAGGACGACGGGATGACGAGCTGGGACGACCGCATCGAGCAGGTGTGGGCGGAGGCCTCCGGAGAGGAGGTCGGCGACGAGACGATCGCGCGCATCGACGCCCTCGCCGCCGAGCGGGGTGCGGACGACGCCAGGGCCGAGTTCGAGCGCGCCGGTGCCCGCGATTCCGCCGGCCGCCCGGCGGAGGCCGTGGAGCTGTACCGCCGCGCTCTGGCGCTCGGCCTCGGCGAGGAGCATCGCCCGCAGTGCGTGATCCAGCTCGCGAGCTCGCTGCGCAACCTCGGAGACTACGACGAGGCGCTGCGGGTGATCCGCGCCGAGGAGGAGATCGCGGCGGACGGTCCGTATCGGGACGCGGTCGCGGTGGTGCACGCCCTCATCCTCGCGAGTGCCGGCCGGCCCGCGCAGGGCCTGTCGGTGGCCATCCTCGCGCTCGTCCCGCACCTGCCGCGCTACCACCGGTCGATGACGGCGTACGCGCACGAGATCGCGGGCAGCGACACCGGATATGCCGACGGCGAACACGACCTAGGGGCTGTGCGCGCGCCGGTAGATTCGAATCACTGAAACACGGAAGCAGGAGCTGACATGGCTGAACCCCTCGTCGCGACAAGCGTCTTCGACAGGTTGCTGAAGGACCGCATCATCTGGCTCGGCTCGGAGGTGCGAGACGACAACGCCAACGAGATCTGCGCGAAGATCCTCCTTCTCGCCGCCGAAGACTCCGAGAAGGACATCTACCTCTACATCAACTCGCCCGGCGGCTCGATCACCGCGGGCATGGCGATCTACGACACGATGCAGTTCGTGCCGAACGACATCGTCACCGTCGGCATCGGCATGGCCGCGTCCATGGGCCAGCTGCTGCTGACCAGCGGCACCAAGGGCAAGCGCTACATCACGCCGAACGCCCGCGTGCTGCTGCACCAGCCGCACGGCGGCTTCGGCGGCACCGCGAGCGACATCCAGACCCAGGCGCAGCTCATCCTGTCGATGAAGAAGCGCCTCGCCGAGATCACCGCGTCGCAGACCGGCAAGCCCGTCGAGCAGATCAACGCCGATGGCGACCGCGACCGCTGGTTCACGGCGGAGGAGGCCCTCGAGTACGGCTTCGTCGACCACATCCGCGAGCACGCCAGCGACGTCACCGGCGGCGGCGGCACGGGCGTCGAGTAAGGATTCGAGAGGACACCATGTACACACCCACGTTCCAGTCCGCCGGAAACCTGCCCTCCAGCCGGTATGTGCTGCCGCAGTTCGAGGAGCGCACCGCCTACGGCTTCAAGCGCCAGGACCCGTACAACAAGCTGTTCGAAGACCGTGTGATCTTCCTCGGCGTGCAGGTCGACGACGCGTCGGCCGACGACGTCATGGCACAGCTCCTCGTCCTGGAGAGCCAGGACTCCGAGCGCGACATCACCATGTACATCAACTCGCCCGGTGGCTCGTTCACCGCGATGACGGCGATCTACGACACGATGCAGTACGTCGCGCCGCAGATCCAGACCGTCGTGCTCGGCCAGGCGGCCTCGGCCGCGTCCGTGCTGCTCGCGGCCGGTGCCCCCGGCAAGCGTCTCGCCCTGCCGAATGCGCGCGTGCTGATGCACCAGCCCGCGATGGGGGAGGCCGGCCACGGTCAGGCCTCCGACATCGAGATCCAGGCGGCGGAGATCCTCCGCATGCGCACCTGGCTCGAGGAGACCATGGCCCGTCACACCGGCAAGCCGGTCGAGCAGGTCAACCGCGACATCGATCGCGACAAGATCCTCTCGGCCAACGAGGCGCTGGAGTACGGCATCGTCGACCAGGTGCTCACCTCGCGCAAGCGCGCGTAGTCCGCATCCGCAGAGAAGGACGCCCGTCGAATCGACGGGCGTCCTTCTCGCGTCTCCGGCGAATGCGCGCGGGAGGATGGCGGGACTGCGCATATGAGCAGATGGGTGCGCGAACGCTGAATCCGGCCTACCCTGGAGGAGGAAGGAGGACACCGTGGAAGAAGATCTGCTCATGGTCCGGGTCGCCGAGCTGTACTACGACGAGGACAAGACGCAGGACGAGATCGGTGGTCTCCTGAAGATCTCCCGCTGGAAGGTCGGGCGCCTCCTCACGCAGGCGCGTCAGCGGGGGATCGTCCGCATCGAGATCGTCCACCCGCGCGCCCGTCGGCTCGGCCTCGAACGCGAGCTCGTGGAGCGGTTCGGCTTGACCGACGCCGTGGTCGTCCCCTCGCCGGAGGGCGACGAGGGCACCCTGGAGCGCGTCGCTCAGGCGGCGGCCGACTTCCTGACCGCCCTCCGTCCTGTTCCGCGCACGCTCGGCGTGAGCTGGGGCAAGACCCTCCGCGCCGTGGCCGAGGCCCTCCCCGACGGCTGGGCGAACGGCGTCACCGTCGTGCAGCTCAACGGCGGTGTCAGCCTCAACCGGCGCTCGGGCGGGGCCGCAGGACTCGCGGTGACCATCGCCCAGCGCGCCTCCGGCCAGGTCTCCCTGCTGCCGAGCCCCGCGATCCTGGAGCACGTCGAGACGAAGCAGGCCATCGAAGGCGACCGCACCGTCGCGGCCGTGCTGGAGGAGGCCGCGGACGCTCAGGCGTTCCTGTTCACCGCCGGACCGTGCGATGCGACCTCCGCCCACGTCGAGAACGGCTATCTCACGGCCGCCGATGTGGAGGAGCTGGCGCGCCGCGGCGCCGTCGGCGACGTCCTCGGGCGCTACGTCGACGCCGAGGGCAACATCGTCGACCCGCAACTGGACGCCCGCACGGTCGGCGTCTCGCTCGACCGCCTGCGCGGCGCCGCGCGGGCCATCTTCGTGACGGCGGGCCCCGCCAAGCACGACATCGCGCGCACGGTCGTGACCAGCGGCCTGTGCGGGGTCCTGGTGACCGATGAGACCACAGCACGAGCATTGTTGGAGGAACAGTGACGACGACAGAACTCAGCCGCAGGACGGCGGTGGACGTCCTCGGCGGTGAGCCGGACGACGCCACCCTCCGTCGTTTCCTGCACGGCCTCCCCGGCGTGGACGCCGTCGGGCTGGAGCAGCGCGCTGCCGGCCTCGGCACGCGCTCCATCAAGACCACGTCGAAGGCGTGGGCGCTGGACACGATCATCAAGCTGATCGACCTGACCACCCTGGAGGGGGCGGACACCCCTGGCAAGGTCCGTTCGCTCGTCGCCAAGGCGAAGAACCCCGACGCCGCCGACCCCTCGACGCCCCGCGTCGCCGCGGTCTGCGTCTACGGCGACATGGTCGCCGGAGCGGTCGAGGCTCTCGGCAGCCTGCACGGCGACCCCGACGACGGCCTCATCTCGGTCGCCGCGGTGGCCACCGCCTTCCCGAGCGGCCGGTCCTCCCTCGCGATCAAGCTCGCCGACACCGCGGAAGCGGTCGCCGCGGGTGCGGACGAGATCGACATGGTCATCGACCGTGGTGCGTTCCTGTCCGGCCGCTACGGGCTGGTGTTCGATCAGATCGCTCAGGTCAAGGAGGCGTGCCGCCGTGAGGACGGCTCGTACGCCTCGCTCAAGGTGATCCTCGAGACCGGCGAGCTGAACACGTACGACAACATCAAGCGTGCCTCCTGGCTCGGCATCCTCGCCGGCGGCGATTTCATCAAGACCTCGACGGGCAAGGTGCAGCCGGCGGCGACGCTGCCGACCACGCTGCTCATGCTGGAGACGGTGCGCGACTGGTATCGCGGGACGGGGGAGCGCATCGGCGTGAAGCCCGCCGGCGGCATCCGCTCGTCGAAGGACGCGGTCAAGTACCTCGTCACCGTCGCCGAGACCGTGGGGGAGGAGTGGCTCCAGCCGCACCTGTTCCGCTTCGGCGCCTCGAGCCTGCTCAACGACGTGCTCCTGCAGCGCCAGAAGCTCACCACCGGCCACTACTCCGGCCCCGACTACGTCACGATCGACTAGGACACCCGACATGTCATTCCTGGAATACGCTCCGGCTCCGGAGTCCACGGCGGTGCTGAACCTCAAGGACAGCTACGGGCTGTTCATCGACGGCGAGTTCGTCGACGGCTCCGGCACCCCCTTCCGCACCATCTCCCCGGCGACGGAGAAGGAGATCGCCGAGATCGCCTCCGCCGACGACGCGGACATCGACCGCGCTGTCGCCGCGGCCCGTCGCGCCTACGACAAGGTCTGGTCGCGCATGAGCGGCCGCGACCGGGGCAAGTACCTGTTCCGCATCGCCCGCCTCGTGCAAGAGCGCGCCCGCGAGCTCGCCGTCGCCGAGAGCCTCGACAACGGCAAGCCCATCAAGGAGAGCCGCGACGTGGACGTGCCCCTCGTCGCGTCCTGGTTCTTCTACTACGCGGGCTGGGCCGACAAGCTCGACTACGCCGGGCTGGGTGCGAACCCGCGTGCTCTGGGTGTCGCCGGTCAGGTCATCCCGTGGAACTTCCCGCTGTTGATGCTCGCGTGGAAGCTCGCGCCCGCGCTGGCGGCCGGAAACACGGTCGTGCTCAAGCCGGCCGAGACCACGCCGCTGACGGCACTGATCTTCGCCGAGATCCTGCAGCAGGCCGATCTCCCTGCCGGTGTCGTGAACATCGTCACCGGAGCCGGGGCGACCGGTGCCGCCCTGGTCCGTCACCCGGACGTCGACAAGGTCGCCTTCACCGGCTCGACGGGTGTGGGTCGCGACATCGCCCGCGCCGTGGCGGGGACGAACAAGAAGCTGACGCTGGAGCTGGGCGGCAAGGCCGCGAACATCGTCTTCGACGACGCGCCGATCGATCAGGCCGTCGAGGGCATCGTCAACGGCATCTTCTTCAACCAGGGCCACGTGTGCTGTGCGGGCAGCCGCCTGCTGGTGCAGGAGTCCATCCATGACGAGGTCGTCGACCGGCTGAAGAACCGGCTGTCGACGCTGCGTCTCGGTGACCCGCTCGACAAGAACACGGACATCGGCGCGATCAACTCCGCCGCGCAGCTCGCCCGTATCCGTGAGCTCAGCGACATCGGCGAGGCCGAGGGTGCCGAGCGCTGGACCGCCGACTGCGCGATCCCGGAGCAGGGCTTCTGGTTCGCTCCGACGATCTTCACCGGCGTCGAGGCCTCGCACCGCATCGCCCGCGACGAGGTCTTCGGGCCGGTGCTGTCGGTCCTCACCTTCCGGACGCCCGCTGAGGCGATCGCCAAGGCCAACAACACCCCGTACGGTCTCTCCGCCGGCATCTGGTCGGACAAGGGCTCGCGCATCCTCGCCGTCGCCGACCGGCTGCGCGCGGGCGTCGTGTGGGCGAACACGTTCAACCGTTTCGACCCGTCGAGCCCGTTCGGCGGCTACAAGGAGTCCGGGTACGGCCGCGAGGGCGGTCGCCAGGGCCTCACCGCCTATCTCAAGGGAGCCGCAGCATGAGCAAGCGACTGACCGTTCCGAAGACCTACAAGCTCGCGATCGGCGGGGCCTTCCCCCGGAGCGAGTCCGGACGCACGTACGAGGTCGTCTCCCGCAAGGGCGCCTTCCTCGCCAACGCCGCCAAGGCCTCCCGCAAGGACGCCCGCGATGCGGTCGTCGCCGCGCGCGCCGCCGTCAAGGGCTGGTCGGGGGCGACGGCCTACAACCGCGGCCAGGTGCTCTACCGGGTCGCCGAGGTCCTGGAAGGGCGTCGCGCGCAGTTCGTCGACGAGATCGTGGCGCAGGAGGGCATCTCGTCCTCGGCGGCCACGGCGCAGGTCGACGAGGCGATCGATCTCTGGGTCTGGTACGCCGGCTGGTGCGACAAGTACGCCCAGGTGGCGGGAAACGCGAACCCCGTCTCCGGTCCGTACTTCAACATCTCGGTGCCCGAGCCCACCGGTGTGGTCGCCATCGTGGCCCCGCAGGACTCGGCGCTGCTCGGCCTGGTCTCGGTGGTCGCCCCGGCCCTCGTCGCCGGGAACACCATCGTCGTGGTCGCGAGCGAGCAGTACCCGCTCTCCGCGATCAGTCTCGCCGAGGTGCTCGCGACCAGTGATGTCCCAGGGGGCGTGGTGAACGTGCTCACCGGCTCGCCGGCGGAGATCGCGCCGTGGCTCGCCTCGCACCAGGATGTGAACGCCCTCGATCTCGCCGGCGCGGGCGCGCTGGAGTGGGTCGACATGCAGATCGCCGCGGCGGAGACGCTGAAGCGCGTGCTCGCCCCCGGCGACGTGGTCGCCTCGCCGGAGCGGATCGCCGCGTTCACCGAGGTCAAGACGGTCTGGCACACCAAGAGCATGGTCTGACGACACGTCAGGATGACCGAGTGCCCCGTCGCGCATCGCGCGGCGGGGCCCTCGTCGTGCGAGCAGCGTGCGGGCGACGCCGGTGCTGTGGTTTCATGACGGCATGATGGTGATCTCCGGCGTCCCCGCTCGCCCCGGGCGAGTGACGCTCGTGCTGGCGGCGATCCTGCTGCTCGGCGGCTGCGCTGCCGCGCCGGCTGACGTGGGCGCAGGAGACCCGACGCCGACTGTGACGCCCGCCGCCGCCTGCCCGCAGGTGGACGGCGCCGAGCTTCCGCCGGAGTGTGCGCCGTACGACCCGGAACACGCGATGGAGCAGAACGACCGGCATCGTGAGCGGATGGAGACGTCGGTCGAGGCGCGGGCGGCCGCCGAGCAGCCGGTGGCGGACCTCCGCGTGCGTCTCGAAGCGCTGCGCACGGAGAGCACGATCTCCGTGACCGCCGTCCAGGATGCCTTGCGCGAGGTCGGCCTCGTCCATCACGTCGCCCGGGGAGATGCGCGCGCGGTGGCGTTCGGGGCCGACGGTCCCGAGGGTGGCTGCGTCTTCGGAGAGGTGCGTCCCGACGAGGTCCGTGTCGAGGTCGGCGGATACATCATGGACGGCGGCTGCCTCCCCGCGGAATGACGGTGGAGGCGCCGTCGTCCGCAGGACCCGCCGAACGACTCGTCGCCAATGCGGCCCGGTGTCGTATGCAGCGGTTAGGCTCGAAGAACGATCCTGATCCCCCCGAGGAGGACGCGCATGGCCCGCATCGGTGAAAGCGCTGACCTGTTCAAGTGCTCTTTTTGCGGAAAGAGCCAGAAGCAGGTGCAGCAGCTCATCGCCGGACCCGGCGTGTACATCTGCGACGAGTGCGTCGAGCTCTGCAACGAGATCATCGAAGAGCGCATGGCGGAGTCGTCTGCCGAGGGTGTCGCCGAGTTCGAGCTGCCGAAGCCCCGCGAGATCTTCACGTTCCTCGAGGAGTACGTCGTCGGACAGGAGCCCGCTAAGCGTGCGCTGTCCGTCGCCGTCTACAACCACTACAAGCGCGTGCGCGCTCACGGCACCCTGCAGCCTGCTGAGCAGAAGGCCGAAGAGGTCGAGATCGCCAAGAGCAACATCCTGCTCATCGGGCCCACGGGCTGCGGCAAGACCTACCTGGCGCAGACGCTCGCCAAGCGCCTCAACGTGCCGTTCGCCGTCGCCGACGCGACGGCACTGACCGAGGCGGGCTACGTCGGCGAAGACGTCGAGAACATCCTCCTCAAGCTCATCCAGGCCGCCGACTACGACGTGAAGCGCGCCGAGCAGGGCATCATCTACATCGACGAGGTCGACAAGATCGCCCGCAAGGCCGAGAACCCGTCGATCACCCGCGACGTGTCGGGCGAGGGCGTGCAGCAGGCGCTGCTGAAGATCATCGAGGGCACGGTCGCCTCGGTGCCGCCGCAGGGTGGTCGCAAGCACCCGCACCAGGAGTTCCTGCAGATCGACACCTCGAACGTGCTCTTCATCGTGGCCGGCGCCTTCGCCGGTCTGGAGGACATCGTCTCGGCGCGCGTCGGCAAGCACGGTGTCGGCTTCGGTGCTCCGCTGCACGACAAGGGCAAGGACCTCGACCTGTTCAGCGAGGTGCTCCCGGAAGACCTCCACAAGTTCGGTCTCATCCCGGAGTTCATCGGTCGTCTGCCCGTCGTGACGAACGTGTCACCGCTCGACCAGGCCGCCCTCATCGACATCCTCACCGGTCCGCGCAACGCCCTCGTGAAGCAGTACCAGCGCATGTTCGAGCTCGACGGCGTCCAGCTGGAGTTCGAGGAGGACGCGCTACGGTCGATCGCCGACCTCGCCGTCGAGCGCAAGACCGGTGCCCGCGGACTCCGTGCCATCCTGGAGGACGTGCTCGGTCCGGTGATGTTCGAGATCCCGTCCGCCGAAGACGTCGCGAAGGTGATCATCACCCGTGCCGCCGTCGACGAGGGCGCCCCGCCCACCATCGTGATGGAGCGCAAGCGCAAGAGCGCCTGAACGCCTGCTCAGGCCACGGGCATGAGCAGGTCCGTGCGGAGCTCGTCGGGATCGACACCGGCGTCCGAGACGTAGACCTCGATCCAGACGCCGCGCGGGTGCAGCCCCGCCTCCGCGGCGCGCGCGACCAGCCCGGCCCACCCGGCACCGAGACCGTCGTAGGAACCGAAGACGCTGCTCGCGACGGCCTGCCCGCTCGGCAGGGTCGCGGCGATGATGGCGGCCCCGTCGCCGGTGGCGATCGGGTCGGATGGCGGGGCCTGCACGGGGAAGCCCAGCTCCAGGTCGAACACGCCCATCGGATCGCCGTGATAGATCGCGAGTGCCGGGCCGGCGGGGATCAGCGTGCCGGCGGCGAAGGCTGCACCGATCGCCGCGTATCCGGAGTCGAAGGCATCGCGGAGGTCGGCGATCCGGATGCCCTCGCGGCGGATGACGGCCAGGGGAACGGCCTCCAGCTCCAGGCTGTCCGTCGGGCCGAAGGGAGCGTCAGGGAATGCGTCCATGCGCTCAGGGTCTCACGACTCAGGAATCCAGTCCACGGCGTTTCAGGAGCGGCTCGATCTCGGCGTCCCGACCGCGGAAGTCGCGGTAGGCGGCCAGCGGGTCCTTCGAGCCGCCGACACCGAGCAGCAAGTCGCGGAAGCGGTCCCCATTGGCGCGGGTGAGGCCGCCGTTCTCCCGGAACCACTCCACGGTGTCGGCGTCGAGCACCTCGCTCCAGATGTACGAGTAGTACCCGGCGCTGTAGCCGCCGGAGAAGACGTGGGCGAAGTAGGTGGAGGAGTACCGGGTCGGGACGGCGGGGTCGTCGAGGCCGATGTCCGCCAGCGCGGCCGCCTCGAAGCCGGCGACATCGTCCACTGTGTCCTCGGCGGAGAGCCGGTGCCACGCCTGATCCAGCCACGCCGCGGCGAGGTACTCGCTGGTCGCGTGCCCCTGGTCGAAGGTCGCGGTCGCTCGCAGCCGCTCCACGATGGCGGGATCCAGCGGCTCACCGGTCTCGTGGTGCCGGGCGTAGTGGTCGAGGACCTCGGGCCAGAGGACCCACATCTCGTTCACCTGGCTGGGGAACTCGACGAAGTCGCGGAACACGTTGGTCCCGGCGAAGTGCGGGTAGGTCACCGTGGCGAACAGGCCGTGCAGAGCGTGCCCGAACTCGTGGAACAGCGTCGTCACCTCGTCGAGCGTCAGCAACGTGGGCTCGCCGTCCCCGGGCTGCGGGACGTTGAGGTTGTTGACCACGACCGGGGCGCTGCCGCGCAGACGGGACTGGCTGACGATCGCGTTCATCCAGGCGCCGCCGCGCTTGGAGTCGCGGGTGTAGAGGTCGAGCACGTAGAGCCCGAGCGGGGAGTCGTCGGCGTTGCGCACCTCGAAGACGCGGGCCTGCGGGTGATAGGCCGCGAGGTCGTGCCGTTCATGGAAGGTCACCCCGTACAGGCAGGTCGCCGCGAAGAACACGCCATCCTGCAGCACGCGCTCCGCCTCGAACCAGGGGCGCAGGGCGGCGGTGTCGATGTCGTAGCGGGCGGTGCGCACGCGCTCGGCGTAGAACGCCCAGTCGTGGGCCTCCACGGGGAAGGGCTCCGGTTCGGTCTCGTCGACGATGGCCTGGAGCGCGTCCCGTTCGGCGCGGGCGTTGCGGGCGGACGGCGCGGCCAGTCGTCGCAGCATCCGCTCGACGGCCTCGGGGGAGCCCGCCGTCTCGTCGGCGGTGACGTAGGCGGCGTGCGAGGCGTAGCCGAGGAGGCGCGCGCGCTCGGCGCGGAGGCGCACGATCTCGCGCAGCACCGGACGGTTGTCGTTGCCGTTGTCCCGCGAGCCCCGCGCGCGGGACGCCGCCATGATCCGGCGGCGGGATTCCCGCACCGCGAGCCGGGCGAGCGCCGGATGGCCGGTGAACAGCGGCAGGGTGAGGAGGTAGCGGCCGTCGAGCCCGCGGTCGGCCGCGGCGCGTGCGGCGGCGGACAGCTCACCCGGGCTCAGGCCCTCCAGGTCGGCCGCGGCGTCGAAGACCACGGCGAGGTCGTTCGTATCGCTCAGCAGGTTCCGCTCGAACGTGTTCGTGAGCACCGACAGCTTCTGGTTCAGAGCCGTGAGCTGCGCCTTCGCCTCGTCGTCGAGCGCGGCGCCGGCATGCGTCATCTCGCGGTGGTGGCGCTCCACGAGATACCGCTGCTCAGGATCGAGGTCGAGCGCCTCGCGCTGCTCGTACAGGTGGGCCACGCGCGCGTAGAGGGCCGCATCCAGCGTGATCGCATCCTGATGGGCAGCCATGAGCGGCGCGAGCTCCTCGTCGATCGCCTGGATCTCCGGCGTGGCATCGGCGGAGCTCACCGTGTAGAACGCGTGCGCCACCCGGTCGAGGAGCGCGCCGGACCTCTCCAGTGCCTCGAGGGTGTTCTCGAACGTCGGCATCGACCGCACGCGGGTGATGTTCGCAACCTCGGCGAGCTGCTCCGCGAACCCGGCGCGGAAGGCGGGGAGGTAGTGCTCCGGACGGATGGCCCGATAGTCCGGGAGCCCGAAGGGGAGGGTCGACGGCTGCAGCAGCGGGTTCGTGGCGTCGCTCATCCTCCGAGCCTAGCCATCGCCGTCCCCGGAACGCTCCGCGCTCAGACGGGTCATCACCTCTCGCAGGGCGTCGACGACGACACGGACCGAGCGGCGGCGCAGGTTCTCCGGGCGCGCGAGGACGTCGATCATGCGGTGCGTGCTCACGCCTCGGAGCGGGATGCGCACGATGGCACGATCGTCCACGCTGCGCGAGGTGAACCGGGGGAGCATCCCCACGACACCACCGGCCGCGACCACCGCCGACACCGCACCGTAGTCGTTGATACGGTGCCGGACCTCGACCGGGCGGCGGGCGACGGCGGCGACGGCGCGGAGCACGTCGTCGGGGGAGTACCCCACACGGCTCGTCACCCACTGCTCGTCGGCGATCTCGTCCGGCGAGAGGGTGCGGCGACCGGCGAGAGGGTGCTCGGCGGAGACGGCGACGTCCAGAGGCTCGCGGACGAGACCCACGGCGCGGACACCCTCGGTCGGCCACGGCGCGGAGTGCTCCATCCGATGGGCGAGGACGAGGTCGTACCGCGCGGTGAGCCCGGGGAACTCGCTCTGCGCGACGTCCTCGTCCGTGAGACGCACGGTCGGGGCGTGCTCCTTGCCGGACAGCTCCCGCACGAGCGGGCCGAAGAGTGCCTGACCGACGCTGTGGAAGCCGCTGATGCTCACCTCTCCCGTCGCCGCGTCCTCGAAGTCGTCCAGGGCGTGGCGCGCCGCCGCCATCGCGTCGATGGCCTCGGCTCCGGCTGCTGCCAGGACCTCGCCGGCGGCGGTCAGCACGAGGGTACGGCCCTGGCGACGGGTGAGCGGGGCCGGGAAGGAGCGCTGCAGTGCGGCGAGCTGCTGCGAGACCGCGGAGGGGGTGACCCGCAGCGCCTCGGCGACGGCGGTCGCGCTTCCCAGCGCTCCGAGTTCGCGGAGGATCTGGAGCTGGTGGAGTTCCACGACGACAGTTTAGTTCCCTCTACAGGGCGGATGCAGAAGATGCCGATTGTTCTACAGCAACGGATGCGATGAGATCAGAGCATGAGAGCTCTGTTCAAGGAGGAACCCGGCGCCGGCCTCGCGCTCGTGGAGCGTCCCGACCCCGTCGCGGGTCCCGGCGAGGTCGTCATCCGTGTCCTCCGCACCGGCATCTGCGGAACCGATCTGCACATCCGGCGATGGGACGACTGGGCGGCCTCCGCGATCGCCGCGCCCCTCATCCCGGGACACGAGTTCTACGGGGAAGTCGTCGAGGTCGGGCCGCTCGTCCACGACATCGCGGTCGGCGACCGGGTGTCCGGCGAAGGACACATCGTCTGCGGCACCTGTCGGAACTGCCGCGCCGGACGGCGGCAGATGTGCATCCGCACGATCGGACTCGGGCTGCAGCGCGACGGCGCCTTCGCCGAGTACCTCTCGCTGCCGGCGACGAACGTGTGGGTCCACCACGCCGAGGTCACCCCGGAGCTCGGCGCGATCTTCGACCCGCTCGGCAACGCCGTGCACACCGCCCTCCGCTTCCCGCTCGTCGGTGAGGACGTGCTCGTCACCGGGTGCGGTCCGATCGGCCTGATGGCGATCGCCGTCGCCCGGCATGCGGGCGCCCGCTTCATCGTCGGGACCGACGTGAGCGCGCCGCGCCTGGAGATGGCGCGCGGGATGGGAGCCGACGAGGTCGTCGACGTCTCCCGCCAGGAGATCCGCGACGCGCAGCGGGCGCTCGGCATGCGCGAGGGCTTCGACATCGGCTTCGAGATGAGCGGCGCGGCGTCGGCGCTCCCGGCGATGATCGACAACATGAACCACGGCGGACGCATCGCCATGCTCGGGCTGCCGTCGACCGGGTTCGACATCGACTGGGGCAAGCTCGTCACGCACATGCTCACGATCACCGGGATCTACGGCCGGGAGATGTTCGAGACGTGGAACGCCATGGGCGCGATGCTCCAGACGAGTGCGACGTTGCGCGAAGCCATCGGCCGGGTGATCGCCGAGGTCGTACCGGCGCGCGACTGGGAGCGCGGATTCGCGGCGGCGGAGTCCGCCGGCACGGGCAAGATCATCCTCGACTGGACGGAGCTGTGATGTACGCGACCTTCAAGGACCATGTGGCGCAGGAGCTGGCGGGAATCGAGGAGGCGGGGCTCACCAAGCGCGAGCGCGGCATCCGCGGACCGCAGCGGGCGGAGATCACGGCCGACGGCGCCGAGGTGCTCAACTTCTGCGCCAACAACTACCTGGGGCTGGCCGACGACCCGCGAATCCTCGCTGCGGCCCGGACGGCCCTGGACGAGTGGGGGTACGGGCTCGCGAGCGTCCGCTTCATCTGCGGCACCCAGGAGCAGCACCTCGAACTGGAGCGTCGGCTCGCGGACTTCCTCGGCACCGATGACGCGATCCTCTACTCCTCCTGCTTCGACGCGAACGGCGGTGTCTTCGAGACGCTGTTCTCCGCCGAGGACGCGATCATCTCGGACGAGTTGAACCACGCGTCCATCATCGACGGGATCCGGCTGTCCAAGGCGCGCCGGCTCCGGTACCGCAATCGCGACATGGCGGATCTGGAGGAGCAGCTGCGGGCGGCCGCCGATGCCCGGTTCCGCGTGATCGTGACCGACGGTGTCTTCTCTATGGACGGCTACATCGCCCCGCTGGCCGAGATCTGCGACCTGGCGGAACGCTACGACGCGCTCGTCTTCGTGGACGATTCGCACGCGGTCGGCTTCGTCGGCGAGAACGGACGCGGGACGCCGGAGCTGTGCGGCGTCGCAGATCGCGTGGACATCTACACCGGCACGTTCGGCAAGGCGCTGGGCGGCGCCTCCGGCGGGTACGTCGCCTCGCACGCGGAGATCGTCGCGCTGCTGCGTCAGCGCTCCCGCCCGTACCTGTTTTCGAACACCCTCGCTCCGGCCATCGTGGCCGGCACGCTGACCGCGCTCGACCTGGTCGAGGGATCGGCCGACCTCCGGGCGCGGCTGCGCGACAACGCGGCCCTGTTCCGCGCCCGGATGGCGGAGGAGGGGTTCGACCTGCTTCCGGGGGAGCACCCGATCGTGCCCGTCATGTTCGGCGATGCCGGTCTCACAGCCCGAATCGCCACGGCGATGCAGGACCAGGGCGTGTACGTGACCGCGTTCAGCTTCCCGGTGGTGCCGCGGGGCAAGGCGCGGATCCGGGTGCAGCTCTCCGCCGCGCACACCCCCGACCAGGTGGAGCGGTGCGTGGCGGCCTTCGTCGCGGCCCGGGAGTCCGTGAGCTGACCGTATGCAAAGAAAGACTTGCAAAGCTTTGTTTGCAAGCGTAACTTTGCATTCATGACGAACGAGACGCAGGTACGGACGCTGGATGCGGGGGCGCTCAAGGCGCTCGCCCATCCGCTGCGGGTCAGGATCTTCGATCTGCTCGCCTCTCGTGGTCCTCAGACGGCCAGCTCTCTCGCGGCCCTCGTGGGGGAGACCTCGGGATCCACCAGCTACCACCTCCGCGCCCTCGCCGCCCACGACCTCATCCGCGAGGTGGAAGGCCGGGGCACGGCACGGGAGCGATGGTGGGAGCGTCCGAAGGGCCGGATCGACGTGCCGGGGCCGGACGAGCAGATGTCGCCGGCGAACCGCGCTGCGGCGCAGATCGTGACCTCGGAGTTCTTCCGACTCCGGCACGAAACGCTGATGCGGTACCTCAACCGCCCGGAGTCCGAGGTCCCCGAGGGCTGGCGCGACGTGGGCGTGACGATCACCACGCACCTGGACATGACCGCGGAGCAGGCGATGTCGCTGCGGGCCGAGCTGGAGGCGGTCGTGGAGAAGGCGATCGCGCAGTACCGCGGTCAGGAGGGGCCCGACGTGCGCCGCGTCTCCCTCCGCGCCGAGATCTTCGATCTGCCGACACCGGATGGTGCGGCCACGACCGAGGCGACGGAGGCATCATGACCGCCGCGACTCTGCACCTCGTCAGCCCCACGCGGACGGAGCGCGGCCTGCTGCGCCTCGCCGACCGGGTCACCGCCATGATCGAGCACCGGATCGAGCGTCGCGCACAGCGGCGGACCCTCGCCCTCGACCTCCTCCGCGAACAGCAGGCCCGCCGCCACGACCCGCACGCCGTGGATCATCTCCTCGCGCAGCTCGGAGCCCCGCGCCGCTGACCCGAGACCCCGGGTACGCGTCGAGACCCCCTCCTTCCCGCGCGGGAAGGAGGGGGTCTCGACGATGAAGCGGGGTCTCGGAATCAGAAGGGGCGGGCGATGACCTCGCCGGAGGGGGTCTGGAGGACCTCCCAGCCGGCGTCGAGCTCGGCGATCGCGCGGCCCTCGAGCCAGGTGAGGGTCCAGTGGCCGGTGAGGCCCTGGGACTCGACCTCGGCGATCGCGGGACGCAGCGCCTCGGGAACCGACGCGGGCGGCTGAGCACCCGTGGCCCACCGCGTGCCGAGCTGCATCAGGAGGCCTCGACCGGGGCGAGCTCGATCGCGGTGACCGCGAACTCCTCCGCCTCGGTGATCTCGAGCTCGGCGATGCGGCCGACCGCGCGGAGGTCGTCCGCTGCGGCGCGCAGGGCCTCGACCTTCGCGGCGGGAGCGGCGATGGCGGCACGGGAGACCGGGGTCTTCTGCGATGCCTTCGCCTCGGTCTTCGCGCGCCGGATGCCGATGAGCGCCTCGCTCGCGGCGGCCAGCACGGCCGGGTCGCCCTCGATGCCGAGCTTCTCGGGCCACGCAGCCGTATGCACGGAGCCCTCCTCGAACCAGGACCACGCCTCCTCCGTGGCGAAGGAGAGCACCGGGGCGAGCAGCCGGAGCAGCGTGGACAGCGCCAGACGCAGCGCGAGGGCGGCCGAGGCCTGGCCCACGTCGTTCTGGTTGTAGGCGCGCTCCTTCACGAGCTCCAGGTAGTCGTCGCAGAAGGTCCAGAAGAACGCCTCGGTCAGCTCCAGCGCCCGCGCCGCGTCATACCGGTCGAAGGCCGCGGTCGCCTCGGCCACCACGCCGTCGAGTGCCGTGAGCATCGAGGCGTCGAGCGCGTGCGTCACCTGAGCGCCCTCGGGCACGGGGAACGACAGCACGAACTTGGCGGCGTTGAGCACCTTGATCGCGAGACGCCGGCCGATCTTCACCTGGGTCGGGTTCTGCGGGTCGAAGGCCGCGTCCATGCCGAGGCGGCTCGACGCCGCCCAGTACCGCACCGCGTCCGAGCCGTGGGCGTCGAGCACGTCGGCCGGGGTGACCACGTTGCCCTTCGACTTCGACATCTTCTTGCGGTCGGGGTCGACGATGAAGCCCGAGATGGCGGCGTTCTTCCACGGGGCGCGGCCGTCTTCGAGCGTGGAGCGCAGCATGGTCGAGAAGAGCCAGGTGCGGATGATGTCCTGTCCCTGCGGGCGCAGGTCGAACGGAGCGGTGAGCTGCCACAGCTCCTCGTCGCGCTGCCAGCCGCCCGCGAGCTGCGGGGTCAGCGACGAGGTCGCCCACGTGTCGAGGATGTCGGCCTCGGCGTCGAACCCGCCCGGCACGCCGCGCTGGGCCTCGGTGTAGCCGGCCGGCACATCCGTGGTCGGGTCGATGGGCAGCGCGGCCGCATCCGGGGTGAGCACCCGGTCGTAGTCGCGCTCCCCGTTCTCGTCCAGCGCATACCAGAGCGGGATCGGCACGCCGAAGAACCGCTGCCGGGACACGAGCCAGTCGCCCGTGAGGCCGCCGACCCAGTTCTCGTAGCGGACCCGCATGAAGTCGGGGTGCCACGCCAGCTCGGTACCGTGCGCGAGGAGCTGATCGCGCAGCTCCCCGTCGCGGGCGCCGTTGCGGATGTACCACTGCCGGGTCGAGACGATCTCGAGCGGGCGGTCGCCCTTCTCGAAGAACTTCACGGCGTGCTGGAAGGGCTTGCCGACGGCGGTCATGTCGCCGGTCTCCTGCAGCTTCTCCACGATCGCCTTGCGGGCGCTGAAGACCGTCTTGCCCGCCACGTTCTCCGCGTACCAGGCGCGTGCGTCGGCGTCGGCCACGATCGACGGGGCCTCGGCGAGGAAGCGGCCGTCGAGACCGATCGTCGTCATGTTCGGCAGGGACTCGCCGGCGGCGGTGCGCAGCTCGCGCCACCAGATGATGTCGGTCACGTCGCCGAAGGTGCAGACCATGGCCGCGCCCGTGCCCTTGTCGGGCTGGGCGAGGTGGTGGCCGTGGATCTCGATCTCGGCGCCGAAGTAGGGCGTGCGGATCTTGGTGCCGATGAGGTGCTTGTGCGGTCCCTCGGGGTGGGTCACGATCGCGATGCACGCGGGGAGGAGCTCGGGGCGCGTGGTGTCGATCGCGATGGAGCCGGAGCCGTCCGCGAAGGGGAACTCGATCGTGTGGTACGCGGCCTGCTGGTCGCGGTCCTCGAGCTCGGCCTGCGCGATCGCGGAGCGGAAGTCGATGTCCCACAGCGTCGGCGCGAGGGCCTGGTATGCCTCGCCGCGCTCGATGTTGCGGAGGAAGGCGAGCTGGCTCTGCCGGATCGTGTCGTCGGAGATGGTGCGGTAGGTCTGCGTCCAGTCCACGCTCAGCCCGAGCTGACGGAACAGCGCCTCGAACTGCTTCTCGTCCTCGATCGTGAGGCGCTCGCACAGCTCGATGAAGTTGCGACGGCTGATCGGCTGCTGGTCCGCGGCCCGGCTCGACTTGTTGTCGCCGCCCTCGAACGGCGGGGTGAAGTCGGCGTCGTAGGGGAGCGAGGGGTCGCAGCGCACGCCGTAGTAGTTCTGCACGCGGCGCTCGGTGGGCAGGCCGTTGTCGTCCCAGCCCATCGGGTAGAACACGGTCTTGCCGCGCATGCGCTCGTACCGGGCCTTGACGTCGGTGTGCGTGTAGGAGAACACGTGACCGATGTGGAGGCTGCCCGAGGCGGTGGGCGGCGGGGTGTCGATCGAGTAGACGCCCTCACGACCGAGCTCGGCGGCGCGCAGACGGTCGAACAGGTATGTGCCCTGCTCCGCCCAGGCGGCGTCCCACTTCGCTTCGAGACCTTCGAGTGCGGGCTTGTCGGGAATGGCGGACATGGAGGTCTCCTCGAGCGATGTATGCGGCACTGTGTGAGCGTGCCTGAGTGTGGGTGGTGCCGCCCAGTCTACCGAGCGCACGGGCGGGGCGCTCGACCCGGCGGAGCCTCCGGCGCGGCGCTGCGGTCGGTCCCTCCGACGCTGGAAGGATCGGAGCATGACACCGCCGTCGTCCTCGTCCTCCCGTCCCCGTCTCGCCGACCTCGGTGTGCCGTCCGGAGCCTTCCCGCGCGGCGCGGAGAACGCGATCACCGACGTCCCCGGTGTGCGGGTGGGGCATGCCACGCTGCACGGCGACGGTCTGCACACGGGCGTGACGGCGATCGTCCCCGACGCCCTCACCGCCGAGCGTCGGAGCCTTCCCGCGAACCTCTCCGTGGGCAACGGCTACGGCAAGCTCGTCGGCGCCACACAGCTCCGGGAGCTCGGGGCGCTGGAGACGCCGATCCTGCTGACCTCGACGCTGTCCGTGTTCCGCGTCGCGGACGCGCTGCTCGGGCATCTGCTGGCGACGCCGGCGCACGCACGGACGACCACGCTGAACCCGGTGGTGGGCGAGACGAACGATGGGTTCCTCTCCGATATCCGACGGCGCGCCGTGGGGCAGGAGCAGGTGGCGGCGGCCCTGGCCGCGGCGGCTCCGGGAGCGGTCGCGGAGGGAGGCGTGGGCGCCGGTGCCGGGACCGTCGCCCTCGGGTACAAGGGTGGCATCGGCACGGCATCGCGGCTGGTCGAGGTCGCGGGGCGCTCGCGCACCGTGGGGGCGCTCGTGCAGACCAACTTCAGCGGCACGCTGCGGATCGCGGGAGTCCCGCTGCCCGCGGAGGAGCTGCTCGCCGATGCTCCGGCACAGCCTGTGGGCAATTCCTGCATGATCGTCGTCGCGACGGACGCGCCCGTCGAGGGGCGGCAGCTGGGCCGCGTGGCCAACCGGGCCGTGTTCGCGATGCGCGGTGTCGGCGCCGACTATGCGCAGGGCAGCGGCGACTACGCGATCGCCTTCTCGGTGCACGACCAGGCGGACGGCGGTCCGGCGGCGGACGACGAGCTCTCGCCGCTCTTCGCCGCGACGATGGACGCGGTCGAGGAGGCCCTGGTCAACTCGGTGCTCGCCGCGGAGACCACCGTGGGCCCCGAGGGGCGGACGGCGCACGCGGTGCCGATCGACCGGGTGCGGGAACGCCTGGCTCGCGCCGGGGTCGTCTGAGCCGCGGCGGTCTCAGTCGGCGAGCGCGGCGTGGATGCCCTCGCCGATGCGGCGCATGGCGGCCAGCACCGGTCCGCGTCCGTCGGCGCCCCGGTCCCAGCTCGCCAGGACGGCGTACGCGATCCGGCGGGTGGGGGACATGACGATCCCGGTGTCGGCGCGGACGCGGGAGATCGTGCCGGTCTTGTTCAGCAGCCACACGCCGCGATCGAAGCCCCAGTGCGCGAGCGGGTCGAGGTCGAAGGCCGACGCGACCATCGACAGGTCCATGCCCGCGCCCAGCCAGCGGCGCAGCGTGTCGGCCGAGGCGGGGGAGAGATCGGTCCCATCGGCCAGGCGCGACATGAAGAGCACGAGCTCCGCGGCGTTCGCGTGCGACAGCGTCTTCGGGGCACCGGGCGGGATCGGCCACCGCACGATGTCGTCGAGGGCCGAGGCGGTGTAGCCGAGCGCGCGCGTGTGCTCCTGCACGGTCGGGATGCCGATGACGCGGCCTAGCGTGTTGGTCGCGGCGTTGTCGCTCACGGCCCCGATGAGCGCGGCCACGTCGTACAGCGACAGCTCGGACGCCTGCAGCAGGTACCAGAGGCCGGAGTCCTCGATCGCCTCGACCGGCCGTCGGGTCACGCGCTCGTCGAGAGTCCGCGTGCCAGCGTCGACCTCGGCGAGGAGGCGGTGCAGGAGGAAGATCTTGCCGACGCTCGCCGTGTCCTGCACCGTCTCCGGGTCATGGCGCAGCAGCACCTCGCCGGAGTCGATGTCCTGGACGAGGATCGACCACACCGTGCCGTTCTCGTCGGGGAGCTCCACGTCGATCGCGCTCATGCGTCCTCCTCGTCTCGTGCGCGTCCGGTGACGTGCGCGCGGATGAGCTCGCCGACCGCGCGCATGCCGTCGAGCACGGGCGCGCGGAGATCGGCCGCGGAGTCCTTCCAGTTCGCCGCGACCGCATACGCGACGGCGGCCCTCGGGCCCCGCAGCAGCCCGACGTCGACGCGGGCGAAGCTCACGCTGCCGGTCTTGTGACGCAGCACCATGCCCTGATACTCGGCCTCGACGTGGGCGAGGGGGTCGAGGAGGAAGGCGTCGGCGGTCATCGACGTGTCGGTGTCGGCGGCGAGCCAGTCCAGCACCCGGGCGCTCACCGCGGGGGAGAACGCCTCGCCCGCCCCGAGTCGGCGCATCACGTCGGACAGCTCGGCCGCGGTGCCGAACGACGGCGTCCAGGGCAGGTCGGGGGTGCGCTCGTTGCGGATGTAGTCGTGCAGGGCGGTGTCGCGGTATCCGAGTGCCGGAGCGACGGCCCGCACCTCCTCCAGACCGCAGAGGTGGATCAGGGCGTTCGTGGCGAGGTTGTCGCTCACCGCCCCGACGAGGAGCGCCGCGTCGTGGACCGTGATGCGCTGATCGTGCATGCGGTACAGCAGCCCGGAGTCCTCGACGCGGTGCTCGTCCGGGATCTCGATCCGGTCGTCCTCGGCGAGCGCGCCCGCCTCCAGCCGTCGAGCGACCTCGAGGAGCAGGAAGATCTTGCCGATGCTCGCGGTCTCGCACTGCGTGTGCGGCTCGTGCTCGGCCAGGGTCTCCCCGGTGCCGGCGTCGACGAGCCGGATCGACCAGGTGACGCGGGGATCGAGGGGCGGAAGGGCGATCATGGCCGTCCCACCGTGAGGCGGGGTTCGTCGCCGGTCGCGTCCAGCACCCCGTCGACACCGAGCGGGATGGTCAGGGCGTGCGGGTCGTGGCCGAAGCCCTGCTCCCACAGCACGGGGACCCCGGCGTCCTGGAACTCGTCCCGCATGAGCGCGTGGACGAGGTCGAGGTCGCCGCACTCGTGCCAGGAGCCGAGCACGATGCCCGTCGCCTGGGCGAGACGGCCCGCGCGCCGGAGCTGCGTGACGAAGCTGTCCAGGCGGTACGGCTCCTCGGTGATGTCCTCCAGGAACAGGATGCCGGGGGAGGGGACGTCCGCCTCCGGGGCGCCGAGTCCGGCGGCGAGCAGGCTGAGGTTGCCGCCCGTGAAGCGCCCTTCGGCGCGGCCCGGCGTCATGATCTCGGTCTTCGGGCCGATGAGCTCCCGCCCGCGCCAGGGTTCGAAGAGCCAGCGCTGCACGTCGTCGCGCACCTGCTCCGAATCGCGGAAGACGTTGTTCCCTGCCATCGGGCAGAAGAGCGTCGCGACTTCGAGGTGCGCGCGCCACGTCTCGTGCAGGGCGGTCACGTCGGACGAGCCCGTGAGGAGCTTCGGCCGCCCGTCCCGGCGCAGCGCCCCGCGGCGCATGTCGGCCCAGTCGATGCCGTCGAGGAGGCGCAGGGCACCGTAGCCGCCGCGAGCCGTGACGACGGCGTCCACGTCCGGATCGAGCCAGGCGTCGACGAGGTCGGCGCGGCGGAGGTCGTCCGGCCCCGCGAGGTACGACGCGCGCGGGTGGGGCGTGAGGACATGCTCACCCACCCGGACGTTCAGCCCCCAGGACTCGTAGTAGCCGACGGCGCGCTGCGTGTTCTCCTCGTTGCCGGGACCGGACGGCGAGACGATCGCCACCGTGTCGCCGGGCTGCAGGGGAGCCGTGTCGAGATACGGCGACACCGCCGCCTCCGTCAGGGTGCTCATGCCGTCTTCTCCTCGATGCGCGGCGCCGCGGACAGCAGGTGCCGGGTGTACTCGTGCTGCGGGTTCAGCAGCACCTCTTCGGTGGGTCCGTGCTCGACGATCTGTCCGTGGTACATCACCGCGACCGTGTGGGCGATGTTCCAGGCGAGACCGAGGTCGTGCGTGATGACGAGGGCGGAGAGCCCGAGGCGGCGGCGCAGCTCCAGCAGGAGTCCGAGGATCTCCCCGCGCACGGACGCGTCGAGCGAGGCGACGGGTTCGTCGGCGATGAGCAGCTGCGGCTGCACGGCGAGCGCACCGGCGATGACGACGCGCTGCCGCTGTCCGCCGCTGAGCTCCTGCGGGATGGCGCCGAAGTAGCGCTCCGGCGGGGTGAGCTCCGCATCCGCGAGGCTCTGTGCCACGCGTTCGCGCTCGTCGCCGGGGAAGCGCTGCACGCGCAGCCCCTCGGCGACGGACTCGTAGACGCTGTGCTTGGGGTTCAGGGCGGCCCACGGATCCTGGAGCACGAGCTGCACCTGCGAGCGGAACCGCGCGAGGTCGCGCCCTTTCGACGGGATCGGTGCGCCGTCGAAGAGGATCTGCGACCCGGGGTCGGCGGGCTGCAGGCCCATGAGCGCGCGGGCGAGGGTCGACTTGCCGGAGCCGGACTGGCCGACGAGCGCGACGATCTCGCCCTTGCGCACCGAGAGGTCGACGTCGCGGACCGCATGCACGGGGCGCCCGCCGGAGCGGTAGGTGACGTTGACTCCGCGCGCCTCCAGCAGCACCTCGTCGCCGTGGGTGATCTCCGGCACCTCGTCCGCATCGCGGCCGTGCCGCGTCACCGGGGCCATCCGCGAGGCGGGGTCGCCGATCGTGGGGAAGGCGTCGGCGAGCTGTCGCGTGTACGCCTCCTGCGGGGTCGTGCAGACCGCGTAGCTCTCGCCGACCTCGACGAGCTCGCCGTCGCGCATGATGGCGATCCGGTCGCACGCCGTGGCGAGCACCGAGAGGTCGTGGCTGATCATGAGCATCGAGATGCCGCGCTCCGCCACCAGACGCGAGATCATGTCGAGGATCTGCTTCTGCACGATCACGTCGAGTGCGGTGGTCGGCTCGTCCGCGATGATGACCTCGGGATCGCAGGCGAGGGCCATCGCGATCATCACGCGCTGCTTCTGGCCGCCGGAGAGCTCGTGCGGGTACGACTCGCTCTTCTGCTGCGGCAGGTCGACGATGTCGAGCAGCTCCCGGACCCGCTCCTTGCGTGCCTTCTCGCCCTTCCATCGGTCGGAGGCGTGCAGCTCCAGCGCCTCCAGGAGCTGCCAGCCCACCGTGCGGACCGGGTTGAGCGAGTGCATCGCGCCCTGGAACACGATGGACGTCTGCGCCCAGCGCACGGCGCGCAGCTGCCCGAAGGACAACGTGGCGACGTCCTGGTCGCCGAGCAGCACGCGGCCGCTGAGCCGGGCGTTGCGCGGCAGGAGCCGGAGGACGCTCATGGCGAGAGTGGACTTGCCGGAGCCGGACTCGCCGGCGATGCCGAGCGTCTGCCCGGCGGGGAGGGTGAGCGAGACGTTGCGCACGGCCGCCACCTCGTCCCGACCCGACCGCCCCGAGGTGCGGTACGTGATGGAGACGTCGTCGAAGATCAGGTCGGGCATCTCAGCGGCTCCTCAGCGTCGGGTTGGTGATGTTCTCGACGGCGCGGCCCATCAGGGTGAACGACAGCACGACGAGGACGATGGCGATGCCGGGCACGAGCACGTACCACCAGTAACCGCTGGTCGCCGCGGAGACGTCCATCGCGTTCTTCAGGATCGAGCCCCACGACTGCAGCGTGGTGTCGCCGAGGCCGAGGAACGCCAGGGTGGATTCGGAGATGATCGCCGAGCCGACCGTGAGGGTCGTGTTGGCGAGCACGAGCGGGAGCACCCCGGGGAGGAGGTGCTTCATGATGATGTGCCAGTGCCCGGCGCCGAGGGCCCGGGAGCGCTCGATGTAGTCGCGCGATTCGACGGACAGGGTCTGCGCGCGGACGACGCGGGCGGTGCCGGCCCAGGAGGTCAGGCCGATCGCGATGATGATCGTCCAGACGCCGCGGCTCAGCACCGACGACAGCACGATCGCGAGGATCAGCGACGGCAGCACGAGGAAGAAGTCGATGATGCGCATCATCAGCCCGCCGAAGAAGCCGGTGAAGTGGCCGGCCGAGAGACCGACGAGGGTGCCGATGATCATCGACATCGCCGTGGCGGCGAGGCCGACGAGCAGGGACACCCGGGCGCCCCACACCATGCGGACCCAGATCTCGCGACCCTGATGGTCGGTACCGAGGGGATGCTCCCAGGACGGCGGGGCGAAGCGCTGCACGTCGACGACCTTCGTGACGTCGAGCATGGTAGCGGGGGCGATCACGGGGGCGAAGATCGCGATGAGCGCCACGATCACGAGGAAGACGAGGCCCACCATGCCCGCTCGGTGCTGGGCGAACTGCCGGCAGAAGTCGACGAAGGCCGTGCCGCGGCGGTGCCACGCCAGGGCGCGGGGGGAACGGATGGTCGGGGATGCCGTGGTCATGCGCGCCTCACCCTCGGGTCGAGCTGCCGGTAGATGAGGTCCGCGATGAGATTCATCGCGATGATGATCGTGGAGAACACCACGAACGTGCCCTGCAGGAGCGGGAGGTCGGGGCCGGAGATGGCCTCGAAGGTGAGCTTCCCGAGCCCGGGCCAGGAGAACACCGTCTCCACCGTGACGGCCCCGGCGATGAGACCGCCGATGTGCATGAAGACGAGGGTGACGGTCGGCAGCAGGGCGTTGGGGACGGCGTGCCGACGGCGGACGAGGTCCTCCCGGAGGCCCTTGGCCCGCGCGGTGGTGAGGTAGTCGGCGCCCATCTCCTCGAGGAGCGAGCTGCGCATCACCATGAGGTACTGCGCGTACACGACCGCGACCATCGTGATCACCGGGAGCACCATGTGCGAGATCACGTCCAGGACCGCGCCGACCGGATCGGTGGGCGGGTTGGGGGAGACCATGCCTCCGGTCGGGAACCAGTGCAGCGTGCCTCCGAAGACCATCAGGAGCAGCAGGGCCAGCCAGAAGGTCGGCACGGACCAGAACACGAGCGACGTGCCGGAGACGATGCGGTCGAAGGTGGAGCCATGCTTCCAGGCCGCCTTCTGTCCGAGCCAGAGGCCGAGGGCGATCGCGATGATCGCCGCCGTGCCGGTGAGGAGGATCGTGTTCCAGAAGTACTGGCCGATGAGGTCGGACACCGACGTGCGGTAGACGTAGCTCGTGCCGAAGTTCAGGGTGAAGACGTTGCCGAGGTAGTCGACGAACTGCTGCCACAGGGGCTTGTTCAGACCGAGCTGCTCGCGCAGCTGGTCGGCCTGCTCGGCGCTCATCCCGCGCTCGCGGGCGATCGAGGCCACCGGATCGCCCGGCAGGATCTTGAAGGCGAAGAATCCGAGGAGGATCACCATCGCCAGGCTGATGGCCGCGCCGCCGAGCTTGACCAGGAAGTAGCGGAGGGCGCCGACGCCCTTCGGCTGCTCCTCGGCCGCGGCGCTCGTCGCGATGGCGGAGGTGGACGGGGGTACCGCGTTGGACATGGGGGTCTCCTTACAGCGGACCGGGAGACGCCGCGGGGGCGGAGGCCCGCCACCCGCGGCGTCTCGCCGGACTCATTCGACGTCGGCGATGTTGCGGCGACGGATCAGGAAGAAGATGAGCCCTCCGATGATGACCACCCCCACGACGATGCCTCCGATGAGGAGTCCGGTGTTCGTGCCGGTGCCGCCGGCGGTCGCGCCCTCGACGGGCTCGACGGTGAGGTAGCCCCAGTAGCCGGCCTGGTTGGCGATGATGCCGCCGTCCTTCGGCTGCAGCGTGAAGCCCGTGAAGCGGTCGGAGCGGTAGGCCTCCAGCGAGTTGGCGTACCAGGTGGCGACCTGCGCGGTGTCGGTGTAGTTCAGCGCGAGCATGTCGTGCACGATCTCCTGACGCTTCTCGGCGTCGATCTCGGAGCGCTGCGCGGCGTACATCTCGTCGAACTCCGGGTTGCAGTACCCGTCCTGCGTGGTGCCGCCGGTGCCGTCGGTCGCGGTCGGCAGGTTCATGCAGGTGTTGATGCCCAGCTGGTAGTCCGGGTCGGGGTTGACCGACCAGCCGCTGAAGTACAGGTCGTAGTCGCCGGAGGTGGCCTTCGCGCTGATCGTGTCGGAGTCGGTGGACTCGACCGTGATCTCGATGCCGATGTCCTTCATCCACGGGACGAAGAAGTCGGAGATGGACTGCTCGTTCGCGTCGTCCGCGTCCGTCAGCAGGCGCAGGCTCAGGCGCTGGCCGTCCTTCTCGCGGATGCCGTCGGCGCCGGGGACCCAGCCCGCCTCGTCGAGCTTCGCCTGCGCGGCCTCGGGGTCGAAGCCCACGATCACGTCGTCGTCGTCGGACAGGTGCCACTTCGGGAAGGACGCCGGGATGAAGCTCGTCGCGAGCGTGCCCTCGCCGTCCAGGACCTTGTCGAGGAGGGTGGCCGTGTCGGTGCCGAGACGGATGGCCTGGCGCACCTCGAGCTCCTTCAGCGCGGCGTTGCCGGTGCCGTAGGGCACGTTGTCGCGGGTCTGCTGACCGACGTTGATGCTGATCGAGTGGTAGCGGCGGCCCTCACCGGAGTGCGTGGTGATGCCGTCGACGCCCTCGAGTGCCGAGAACTGGGTGGGGGTGAGGCCGGTGACGAGGTCGACGTCGCCCGCCTTGAGCGCCTGCACCTGGGCGTCCGAGTTCGTGTAGTAGACGTACTGGATCGCGTCGATCTTGGGGGCGCCGCGCCAGAAGTTCTCGTTCGCCTTCAGCACGATGGACTGGTTGGCCGAGTAGCTGTCGAGGACGAACGGGCCGGAGCCGACCACGTCCGCGTCGTTGGTGAAGGTCGTCGGGTCGTCGACCTCCTCCCAGATGTGCTTCGGGAC
This sequence comes from Microbacterium sp. LEMMJ01, assembly GCF_002114135.1. NCBI lineage: Bacteria > Bacillati > Actinomycetota > Actinomycetes > Micrococcales > Microbacteriaceae > Microbacterium > Microbacterium sp. LEMMJ01. The sequence goes on along the minus strand of NZ_NCTV01000036.1, from coordinate 416,774 downwards.
GATCGGGATCTCCGAGCCGGGGTTCGGGGCCTGCGGGGTCTTCAGGGTGATCACGACGGTCTTGTCGTCCGGGGTCTCGACGGTGTCGAAGTTGGAGACGAGGTTGCCGTTGGCGGTACCGAGCGCGGGCACCGTCATCATCTGGTCGTACGTGTACTTCACATCGGCGGAGGTGATGGGCTCGCCGTCCGACCAGACGAGATCGTCCTGGAGGGTGAAGGTCCACGTCTGGCCGCCGTCGGTCGCCTCCCAGCTGTCGGCGAGGCCCTTCGTGGGGGAGCCGTCCTCGGCGTCGTTCTGCACGAGCGACTCGTAGACGTACCGGATGATGTTCGTCGGCGTCAGGTAGATCGAGATGAACGGGTTGAACGTGTCCACGAATCCGGAGGTGGCGATCCGGAGCGTCGTGTCGGAGGCCGGGGATTCGGTGGCGGCGCTGACGGACTGCGCCTGAGCGGCACCGACCGGAGTGGCGAGGAGGAGCGCGGAGGCGATCGCGGCGGCGGTCAGACTTCGCACGGTTCTGGAGCGGGGGGCAAGACGCATGGAAGGTCCCTTCGGGCGCCGCCCGGATCCACAGTGAAGCCGGGTCGGTGCTGACCATGCAAGCGGAAGACGGCCCCGTGGTCAAGACATTCGATGCGTATCGCGGAAGAAAAATCGCTCGGATCGGAAAGATCGCCGGCCGTCGAGCGGGTGTAACACGGCGGAAACACGCGGATGCCAGGATGCGCGCATCGGAAAGACGGGAGCGAAGGATGACTCCTCGACGCGGACATCCGGAACGTATCTCGGGCCGGTTCGGGTCGGGCGCGGGAACCGGAATCGTATCGTCACTCCGCCGGGACGGTGAGCACGGCACGCAGGAGCGCGATGCGCTCGTGCAGGGAGGAGCGCAGGAAGCGCTCGTCCAGCGCATGCGCACCGCCGCCCCGGGGGCCGAAGCCGTCGACGGTCGGCAGACCCTGTCCACCGAGGAGGTTCGTGTCGCCCGCGCCGGCCGCGGGGCGGCCGTCGACCTGCTGGCCGAGCGCGGCACCAGCCGCGGCGATCCGGGCGAGGAGGTCGGTGTCCTCCGCCGAGGCCTGCCAGGCGGGCCGGGCGCTCAGCACGGCGACCTCGAGGCGGGCGCCGGGGCGCACCGGTGCCAGCTCCTGGAGGGCGCTGAGGACGCGCTGCTCGCTGTCCGGGTCTTGGAAGCGGAGGCCGATCTCGGCGGCCGCGTGCGCCGGCACCACGTTGGTCCTCGCGCCGCCGTCGATGACGCCGACGTTGCACAGCACCGGACTCGGAAGCTCCGGGTCGGCCACGATCGTGCGGACCAGGAGGAGCTGGTCGACGAGCTCGTCGATCGCGGAGACGCCATGCTCGGGGTCGAGGGCGGCGTGGGCCGCGCGGCCGGTGACGGCGATGCGCACCCGGGCGCTGCCGCGGCGGCCGACCTTGAGGGCGCCGTCGGGATGCGGGGACTCGAATCCGATGGCGCAGGCCGCGCCCCTGGCCCGTTCCGCGAGCTGGGGGCCCGAGACGGGGGAGCCGATCTCCTCGTCCGCGACGAGCACGATCCGCACGGCGCGCCGCTGTGCGAGCGGCACGGACTGCAGGTGCCGCAGGGCCTCGAGCATCACCACGATGCCGGCCTTCATGTCGTAGGCACCGGGGCCGCGCACGACATCGCCGTCCTCGGCCCACGGCAGGTCGTCCGACAGTGTGCCCGCCGGCCAGACGGTGTCGGTGTGGCCGACGAGGAGAACCGGGTCTCCGGTACCGGGGACGTCGATGACGAGATCGGTCCCGAGCTCGTGCGGGATCCGCTGGACGCTGCCGCCGACGCCGGCGAACCAGGCGGACAGCAGGTCGGCGATGCGGGCGCTCGCCTCCGTGTCGCGGCTCGGCGTCTCGATCAGCACGAGTTCGCGCACGAGTGCGATGATGTCGTCGGAAGGATGGTCCCCGTCGCGCACTGCCGAGAGAGTCGTCACGGTTACGAACCGTATCTTGCCCCTTGATCGCCCCGCAACCCGCCGATAGCATCGCTCTCAGCAGCAGGACTCCTCGATCTTAGGAAACGTATCGTGCCTCATTCTTCGATGGCCGCCGGTGTCGCCCACGGCTGCCGCGAACTCACCCGGTACACCGAGTTCCGTGAGGCCGCCGCGCTGTACGCCCGCGTCTTCGCATACACGGAGAACGAGTACGCCCTCAACGCCAACCTGCTCACCGCCCTCGCCCGCAACGGCGGTTCCGCGGTCGGCGCCTTCGCCGACGACGGGGAGCTGATCGGGTTCGCGTACGGGTTCGCCGGCTGTGACACCACCGGCGCGTCCTTCCACTACTCGCAGGCGGCCGCCGTCGATGCCGCGCACCAGGGACGCGGCGTCGGCCAGGCGCTCAAGCTCGCGCAGCGTGCCGTGGCCCTGCGCTGGGGGCAGCGGACGATGCGGTGGACGTTCGATCCGCTGCTGTCACGCAACGCGCACTTCAACCTGAGCTCTCTCGGGGCCGTCGGCATCGCGTACGAGCGCGACTACTACGCCCGCCCCGACACCGACCGCCTGGTGGTCTCGTGGGACCTGGACGCTGCCGATCGTCCGACCCGCCGGTCCCTTCCCGTCCCTCCCGTGCTCGGGCCGGACGACTGGGGGCGGGCCGTGGCGGCGGACGGCGGCACCTGGATCGCGATCCCGACGCGACCGGGCGCCCTCGACGCCGAGGAGCGCGCGGTGCTGCGGCGGGATCTGGAGCGGACGATGACCGCGGCATTCCGCCGCGGGGACGTCCTCGTCGGGGCCACGCGTCTCGACGACGAGACGGCGGTCTACCGCGCGACACCTCGAGAGGGCACGGCATGAACGACCACGATCACGACCAGGAGGATCGCGACCTCGTCTCTCCGCGAGACCGCTACGGCGAGCGCATCCGCACCAACCTCTCCGCCGAGAGCATCCAGGCGCGAATCATCGAGACCGAGCAGCGCACGCTCGCCCAGACTTTCGAGGAGCTCAGCCGCTCGGCCCAGGTGCCGCAGGCCGCGGCGCTGCTGCTCGGCGCCCGGCGACGGTACGTCGCCGGCGAGGGCAAGGCGGCGGCGTACGCACAGCTCCTCAACGCGGATCTCTCGGCGACGCTGTCGAACGTCTTCCTCGTCGACGGGCACGCGCTGCAGCCGCTCACCGTGCTCACCGACGTCCGGGCCAGCGACGTGCTCATCGCGTTCTCCCTGCGGCGCTACCGGGAGGAGACCGTGCGGCTCGGGCGGCTCTTCCACGAGGCGGGCGGTCAGCTCGTCGTGATCACCGACAGCGAGGACGCCCCGCTCGCATCCATCGCGACCTCGCTCATCCGGGTGCGCACGGGATCGGCGTCGTACGCCGACTCCCCGACCCCGGTCGCGGCGGTGTGCCACCTGCTGAGCGCGCTCACCACGGCGAGCGCGAAGGGAGCGCGACGGCGGCTCGCCGAACGCGACCGGCTGGTGGCGCGCCTGGGTCTCTACGGCCCCGAAACCGCACGGCCCCGCCCGGAGGAGGACGCGTGAGGGTCGTCCGCGTCCGGCTCTTCGCCCTGCGTCAGCCGCTGCGTCACAGCTTCGAGACGAGCTCGCACCGCAAGTCCGGCATCGAGCACGTGCTCGTCGAGGTCACCGATGCCGACGGCCAGACGGGGTGGGGGGAGATCGCGTCGCCGTCCGATCCGTTCTACGGAGCGGAGACCACGGTCACCGCGTGGGAGATCGCGACCCGCTACCTGGTGCCCGCGCTGCTCCGTGCCGAGGGGGAGGACCCGGCGGAGCTGGAGGCGTCATGGGCGCGAGTCCGCGGGCACGAGTTCGCGAAGGCCGGGTTCTCCGGCGCGGTGTGGGACCTGGCCTCCCGGAGGCGGGGGATCGCGCTCGCCGCGGCCCTCGGCGGGACGCGCGACGAGGTCGTCGCGGGGGTGTCGCTGGGCATCGAGCCGTCGATCGACGAGCTGCTGGCCCAGGTGGAGCTGCAGCGCGCCGCCGGCTACCCCCGCGTCAAGCTCAAGATCGCTCCGGGCTGGGATGTGGAGCCGGTGCGTGCGGTGCGCGGCGCCTACCCCGACCTCGACCTTCACGTGGATGCGAACGGCGCGTATGCCGATGACGAGCGGGCGGCCGCGGTGTTCGCACGCCTGGATCGCGAGGCGCTCACCATGATCGAGCAGCCCTTCGCGCCGCGGGATCTCGTAGCCCACGCTGATCTGCAGGCGCGGCTCGACACGGACGTGTGCCTGGACGAGTCGGTCGTCGACCTCGGCGACCTGCGGACCATGATCCGGCTGGGGGCGGGGCGGGTCCTCAACATCAAGGTGTCGCGGATGGGCGGGCTCACCGTCGCCCGCGCGGCGCACGACGTGGCGCGGGACGCGGGCATCCCCGTGTGGTGCGGCGGGATGCACGAGTTCGGCGTCGGGCGGGCTGCGAACGTCGCGCTGTCCTCGCTCCCCGGTTTCCTGCTGCCGTCGGATGTGTCGGGATCGGACAAGTACTACGAGTCGGACATCATCGCGCCTCCGGTGACCGCCGTCGCCGGTCGCGTCACGGTCCCCACCGGACCGGGGATCGGACACGAGGTGCTCGCCGAGCGCATCGCCCGTGACGCGTCCCGCGTCTTCGATTCCTCCGCGGCCGAGGCCCCTGAGGCCGTCCTGACCGCGGGCTGACCGGCCCCCGAACCCTGCGAGAGCGGAATCCCATGCGCGCACTGCTGCTGTACCGGCTCGATCTCGCCGCCGAGGCGGCGGAGGACGGGATCCATGCCGTCGATCCGCGGGAGCCGATCATCCGGGCGACGGACCTCGGCGTCACCCGCGGCGACGGCGTCTTCGAGACCGCCGTGGTGCGCGGAGGAAGGCCGCAGGCCCTGGAGGCGCATCTCGTGCGGATGGAGCGTTCGGCGCAGCTCCTGGGGTTGCCCGCGCCAGGCCGCGAGCGGTGGGCGCGGGCGGTGCGCCGCGCGGCCGCCGAGGTCTCCCGCCCCGGAGTGCTCCGCGACGGGGAGATCGCCTCGATCAAGTTCGCGATGACCCGCGGGGACGAGATCGACCCGGCCGGACCGACGGGGTGGGTGCTCGGCTTCGCGGGAGAGGACCCGGAGGCCGTCCGCGCGCGGGGCGTCTCCGCGGCGGTGCTCGACCGCGGGTACCGGCACGACGTCATGGAGACGGCGCCCTGGCTGCTGCAGGGAGCGAAGTCCCTCGCCTACGCCGTGAACCAGGCGGCCCTGCGGGAGGCACGGAGCCGGGGTGCGGACGATGTCGTCTTCGTCAGCGCCGACGGGTTCGTCCTCGAAGGGCCGCGGTCGACGCTGATCGCGCGGCTCGACGGGGCGCTGGTCACGCCACCGCCCGAGTACGGGGTGCTCCCCGGGACGACCCAGGCCGACGTCTTCGCGGGACTCGCCGAGGTGCCCTCCCGCGTCGGTCCGATGATGCGGGACGATCTGGAGCGGGCGGACGCCCTCTGGCTCTGCTCCAGCACCCGCGGTGCGGTGCCCGTGCGGGAGCTGGACGGCGTCGCGCGCGCCATGGACCCGGTGCTCACCGCGCGGATGAACACGGTGCTGGATGGACGAGAGGACTGAGATGGTCGACGCGGACCTGCCGATCGATCGGGTGATCGACGGCCACAACGACCTCGCCTGGGCGAGCAGGACGCTGCTCGGCTACCGGGTCGCGGAGCTCTCCGGCCCGGTGGCGGCCACGCAGACGGATCTGCCGCGACTGACCGCGGGCGGGGTCGCCGGCCAGTTCTGGTCGGTCTGGGTCGATCCCGTGCTGGAAGGGGCGGAGCAGGTGGTGGCCACGCTCGAGCAGATCGACTTCGTGCACCGCCTCGTCGACGCCCACCCGCAGCGCTTCGCGATCGCTCGGACGGCGGCCGACGCGCGTGCGGCGATGGCGGAGGGGAGGATCGCCTCGCTCATCGGCATCGAGGGCGGCGACCAGCTCGGCGGATCGCTGGCCGTGCTGCGGCAATTCGCGCGTCTCGGCGCGCGGTATCTCACCCTCACCTGGTCGCGGACGATCGCCTGGGCGGACTCCGCGACCGACGAGGCGCGCCACGGCGGTCTGACGGACTTCGGACGCGAGGTGGTGCGCGAGATGAACCGCATCGGTGTGCTCGTCGACCTCTCGCACGTCGCTCCGACGACCATGCGGCATGCCCTGGAGATCACGACCCGCCCGGTGATGGTCAGCCACTCCGGCGCCTTCGCCCTGTGCGACCATCCTCGCAACGTGCCGGACGACGTGCTCGCCGCGATCGGCGCGCAGGGCGGCGTCGTGATGGTGCCGTTCGTCCCCACGTTCGTCTCGCAGGCCCGCCGCGACTGGTGGGAAGCCGGGGGAGAGGGAGAGGCCCCCCGCGTCGGCGTCGCGGACGTCGCCGATCACCTGGATCACGTGCGTCGCGTGGCCGGCGCGCATGCGGTCGGGATCGGCGCCGACTACGACGGCTCCGATGTGATGCCGGACGGTCTCGGCGACGTCTCGGGGTACCCGGCGCTGTTCGCCGAGCTGCGGCATCGCGGCTGGTCGGAGGACGACCTCCGGGCGGCGGCGCACGAGAACGTCCTCCGCGTGCTGGAGGCGTCGGACCCCGACCACGAGGCTTTCCTCGCGGGCAGCGCAGGAGAACCGGCCGCGGCCGCGCTCGTGCCGGCGGTCGACACGACGATCCGGGAGGGGGCGCTGTGAACCCGCGCGTCCTCGTGATCGTGAACTCCGCGAGTTCCGGCCCGCGCCGCCTCGGCACCTGGCTGCGGGAGAAGGCGATCGACGTCGACGAGGTTGTGGGAGCCGAGCAGCCGCTGCCCGCCTCCCTGGACGGCTACGCCGGACTCGTCATGCTGGGCGGCGGGCTCATGCCGGACGACGATGATCGCGCGCCGTGGCTCGCGGCAGAGCGGGCGCTCGCCGCGGAGGCCATCGACCGTGACCTCCCCACCCTCGGCATCTGCCTGGGCGGTCAGCTGCTCGCCCACGTGGCCGGCGGCGAGGTCGCCGAGAAGACCGGACCCATCGAACGCGGCGCGACCCCCATCCGCCCCACCGCCGCAGGACGTGCCGACGCCCTGTTCGCGGCCCTCGGCGATGAGGCTCCGATGATCGAGAACCATCAGGACATGATCACGCGGCTGCCATCCGCGGCGGTGCTGCTGGCGACGAGCGCCGCCGTCGAGAACCAGGCCTTCCGGCTGGGGGCGCGGGTGCGCGGCGTGCAGTTCCATCCCGAGGCCTCCGCGGCCGACCTCGCCCGATGGGACGACGCGGCACTGCGGGGAGAGGGACGCTCGCTTCCCGCGCTCATCGCCGCCGCCGAGCGCGTGCACGACCACAACACCGCGGCCAGCCGCGCGCTCATCGAGGCCTTCGCCGACGAGGTGCGCGCCGGGGTCCCCGTATGACCGGGCAGGATGCGGATTTCCTCGTCATGGCCGAGTCCGCCGCGGAGGCACTCCGCCACGGCCTGGACGAGCGCGCGCGTCGTGCCGCTCCGGCCGCCATCGCCGCGGTGGCCGAACGGGGAAGGGTCCGCGCAGTGCTCACCCACGGCCATCCCCGCGCCGATGAGGCCCCGACGACGCGGGACACCGTCTTCCGCATCGCCTCGATGTCCAAGAGCTTCCTGGCCGCCACCGTGCTCTCCCTTCGAGACCGCGGGCTGCTCGACCTCCACGCGCCGATCCGCACCTATCTGCCGGAGGTCCGGCTACGGCATCGGGGTGCGGACGTCGAGGTCACCGGCGACCTGCTGCTCTCCAACCGGTCCGGTCTGGGGGAGGACAACGCCTGGGTGGACCGGCATCTCGGCGCCTCCCGTGCGGAGATCGCCGCCGTGTTCGCCGGTGGGGTGCACCTCGCGGCCGCGCCGGGAACCGTCTACCAGTACTCCAACCTCGGCCAGTCGCTGCTCGGCCGCGTCGTGGAAGCGGTGACGGACCGGGCCGTGGAGGACGTGATCCGGGAGACTCTGCTCGAGCCCCTCGGGCTGCGCCGGACGGCGCACGTGTCGGACGGCTACGCGCCGGAGACGCTGGCCGGCGGGTTCCGGACGTTCGACGACGGCACCACGTTCCGCCCCGAGCCGTTCGTGGGGTCCGGCGCACTCGGCTGCATCGGCAGCATGTTCAGCACCGTCGACGACATCGCGAGATGGATGTGGTTCCTCGGCTCGGCCTTAACCGACGACCCGCTGGCGCCCGCCGTGCTGGCTCCGGCGTCGCGACGGGAGCTGCAGCAGGCCCGCACCCCCATCCCGGTGCCGTCGGCGATGTTCGACGGGCGCGATCTCGCGGGGGCCGGCTACGGCTACGGCCTCTTCGTCGAGGACGACCGGCGGTTCGGGCGGATCGTGCAGCACTCCGGCGGTCTTCCCGGATTCTCGGCGCACATGCGCTGGCACGCGGCCAGCGGCATCGGCGTCGTCGCCTTCGGGAACTCCGACGAGTTCGGCGCCCGGCGGATCGCAGGCGCCGCGCTCCAGCAGCTGCTCGAACGGACGGACGCCCCCTCCGCGGTCCTGCACCCGTGGGCGGAGACGGTCGCCGCCGCGCAGGCTCTCGACGCCGCGATCCGCTCGGGACGGCCCGCCGCCACGTACCCGTTCCTCGCCGACCATGTGCTCGATGACATCCCGGCCGACGTCCGCGATGCCCGGCTGGAGGCACAGGTCCAGGAGATCGGCGGAATCCGCGAGGACCAGGACCCGTTCCCCGACCGTGTGGTGGCCGCGGCGACCGAGGCCGAGCTGCGCTGGCGGATCGTGGGGAACCGCGGCGACCTCCTCGTCGACATGCGGCTGGTCGGGCTTCCGGAGCCTCGGGTACAGGGGCTGGGCGCGGCGGTGGTCGCGCCGGGACAGACGCGTGTCGAGGGGGAAGGGGCCGGGGCCGCAGAGCGACACCGGATCATCCTGCCGTCGCCCTGATCCCGGGTCGGACACAGATCGACCGGGTCCAAAAAACCGCCCTAGGATGGAGACATCCCGACCCGTCCGTTCTGAGGAATCCCCATGCCCGCCACCCCTGTGCGTCGCCTCCTTCCCCTCGCTGCGCTCGCCGCCGCCACCGCCCTGGTGCTGACCGCGTGCGCGGGCCCGTCCACGGACAGCGACGGCGGTGAGCTCGTGTGGTCGATCGAGGGCGCGAACCTGTCCGCGGGGCACATGGACCCGCAGGTGAGCCAGCTCGACGTCTCCGGCATGGTGCAGCGCGCGGTGCTCGACTCCCTGGTGTTCCAGGAGGACGACGGCACGTTCAGCCCGTGGCTCGCGAAGAGCTGGGACGTCTCGCCGGACAGCACGGAGTACACCTTCACGCTGCGCGACGACGTGACCTTCACCGACGGCGAGCCGTTCGACGCGGAGGCCGTGAAGGCGAACTTCGACCGGATCGTCGACCCGGAGACCGCCTCGGCCCAGGCGGCGAGCATGCTCGGTGCGGACTTCTACGCCGGCACCGAGGTCGTCGACGACCACACGGTGAAGGTCTCGTTCACGCAGCCGTATGCGCCGTTCCTGCAGGCGGCCAGCACCCCGCAGCTCGGCTTCTACTCGCCGGCCGTGCTCGCCGAGTCGGCCGACAAGCTCAAGGCGGGCGGCCCCGACGTCACGGTCGGCACCGGACCCTTCGTGCTCACCGAGTACACCGCCGACCAGGAGATCGTCTACACGCGCAACGACGACTACGCCTGGGGTCCGCACGAGACGAAGGCGCCGGCGTTCGAGACGCTGCGCGTGCAGATCCAGCCGGAGGCGTCGGTGCGTACCGGAGTGATCGAGAGCGGCGAAGCCGACCTCGCCAGTAACATCCCGCCGAACCAGGTCGCCGGTCTGGACGACGCCGGCGTCACGGTCGACTCGGTGGAGTACCCCGGACTGCCCTACTCGCTCTACCTGAACGAGAAGTACGGCGTCTTCGCCGACGAGAAGGTGCGGCAGGCGTTCGCCCGCGGCATCGACGTCGACGCGGCGGTCGAGGAGATCTACTTCGGGCAGTTCCCGCGGGCGTGGAGCGTCCTCGGCAGCACGACCCCGGGCTATGACGCGTCGCTGGAGGACTCCTGGCCGTTCGATCAGGACGCCGCGAACGCCCTGCTCGACGAGGCCGGCTGGACGGAGCGCGACGCGGACGGCATCCGCATGAAGGACGGCGAGCGCCTGTCCGTGCGATGGATCGCCTGGACTCCGGTCCCCGACGACCGCGCGGCGCTGGCCAACGCGATCCAGTCGGATCTCAAGGCCATCGGCTTCGAGGTGCAGCGCGAGGAGCTGGAGCCCGGTGCCTACAACGCCCAGTACGAGCCGAAGACGTTCGACCTCACCGACTGGGGCTTCTCCGGCGTGGACGCCGACTTCCTCCGTGCGCACCTGCACACCGACGGCTTCCAGAACGCCTCGCAGGTGAGCGACCCGGAGATCGACGCGCTCCTGGAAGAGGCCGTCGCGTCGAGCGACCAGGACGCCCGCAACGAGCTCTACACGCAGCTGCAGGAGTGGAACGCGGAGTACACGGCCATCGTCCCGCTCTACAGCCCCTCGGCGATCACAGCGGTCGGCGAGCGCGTGCAGGGTCTGGACTACGACCTCTACGGGCGGCCGCTCTTCTACGATGTGAGCCTCCGCTGACATCCGGCGGCCGTCGTTTCGAGGGAGCGGGCGGAGTGATCGAACCGTGACGGCGGTGCTCGGCCGCGCCCTCGGGCTCGTCGCCTCGGTGGTCATCGTGCTGTGGGGCGCCGCGACGGTCGCGTTCCTGGCCTTCCGGGTGATCCCCGGCGACCCGGTCTCGGTGATGCTGGGGCCGCAGGCGCAGGTGAGCGAGGCGGTCAAGGACGGCATCCGCGCCGATCTCGGGCTCGACCGCCCGCCGCTGGAGCAGTACGTCGGCTTCATGGGGCAGCTCGCCCGGGGTGACCTCGGCGAGTCGTACCAGCTGCGGCTGCCGGTGACCGAGGTCATCGGACGGCAGCTGGGTGCGACGGTGCAGCTCTCGGCCCTGGCGCTGGGGATCGCCATCGTCCTCGCCCTCGTGGTCGCGGTCTTCGTGCGGGGCCGTGTCGGGCGCACCGTCGCCGCCGGCGTCGAGCTCGTGGTGCTCTCCTCGCCGGTGTTCTGGATCGGGCTGCTGCTGCTCAGCGTCTTCGCGTTCGGTCTCGGCTGGTTCCCCGTCTCGGGCACCCGCAATCCGGCGACCATCGTCCTCCCGGCGATCACGCTCGCCCTCCCGGTGGCGGCACTGCTCAGCCAGGTGCTGCGTGATGGGCTGATGGAGGCGGAACGGATGCCCTTCGCGGAGACGGTCCGTGCGCGGGGTGCCGGACCCACCTGGTTCACGCTGCGGCACGGGGTGCGCCACGGCGCCGCGTCGGCGGTCACCCTCGCGGCCTATCTCACCGGCTCGGTGCTCGGGGGTGCGGTTCTCGTCGAGACCGTGTTCGCCCGGCCCGGCCTGGGGCGGGTCACCCTCGCCGCCATCAACGACCGGGATCTCCCCGTCCTCACCGGCATCATCCTGCTGAGCGCTCTCGTCTTCGTCGTCATCAACGTGGTGGTGGAGCTCGTGCATCCGCTCATCGACCCCCGCGTCGCCGCCTCCTCGCGACCCGGAGTCGTCCGATGAGTCGGGGGCAGCGCATTCTTCTGGGCTCCGCCGTGCTCGTGCTGGCGGTGGTCGCCGTCGCCGCCCTGTGGCCGGGGCTGCTCGCCACGCACGATCCGCTGCAGACCGAGGTCCGGGCCGCTCTGCTGCCGCCGAGTGCCGAGCACCTCTTCGGCACCGATCAGAGCGGCCGCGACGTGTACTCCCGCGTGGTGTTCGGCGCGGGGCGCTCGGTGGGGATCGGGCTTCTCGCCACCGCCATCGCCCTCACCGCGGGCCTGCTCGTGGGGGCGCTCGCCGGCATGTCGCCTCGGGGTGTGGACGTGACGCTCATGCGCATCAACGACGTGCTCATGGCGTTCCCGGAGTTCCTGGTGGCGCTCGTCGTGGTGGCTGTGCTGGGGCCGGGACCGGTGAACATCGCCATCGCGGTGACGCTGGCCGCCGCACCCGTGTACGTGCGCCTCGCCCGCGTGCAGACCAGGACGCTGCGCGTGGCCGAGCATGTCGAGGCTGCCCAGATCCTCGGCGTGCCGCCGCTGCGGGCGTTCCGCCGCCACGTCGTGCCCGGGGTGCTGGGTGCGCTGAGCGTGCTGGCGACCATCGGCATCGGGTCGAGCATCCTCGCCGCCGCCGGACTGAGCTTCCTGGGCCTCGGGCCGTCCGAGCCGACCCCGGAGTGGGGCCTCATGCTCGCCGGCGGGCGCAATGTGCTCGGACAGGCCTGGTGGGTGTCGGTCTTCCCCGGACTCGCGATCACGCTGACGGTGGTGTGCGCGACGGTGGTCGGACGCATCCTCCGAGCGCGGGCGGACGGGAGGGACGCATGAGTGCGGCGCTGGAGGTCGAGGGGCTGCGCATCGCCTTCGCGGGGACTCCCGTCGTGGAGGACGTCTCGTTCACGGTGGACGCCGGCGAGTGCGTGGCGATCGTCGGGGAGTCGGGGGCGGGGAAGTCGCTCTCGGCCCGCGCTCTGCTCGGCCTCACGCCGTCGACGGCAGACGTCGCCGTCGACCGGCTCCGCATCGACGGGGTGGACGCCGCGACCCTGACCGAGCGCGGCTGGCGGCGGCTCCGGGGGACCAGGATCGGCCTCGTCTCGCAGGACGCCCTCGTGTCACTGGACCCGTTGCGACGGATCGCGGACGAGATCGCCGAGCCGCTGCGGCTGCACCGCCTCGTGCGCGGGCGCGCGGCCGTCGCTGCGCGGGTGCGGGAGCTTCTCGGACGGGTGTGGATGCCCGACCCCGACCGCCGTGCACGGCAGCGTCCGCAGGAGCTCTCCGGAGGATTGCGGCAGCGCGCGCTCATCGCCTCGGCGCTCGCCGGGAACCCCGCGGTGCTCGTCGCGGATGAGCCCACCACGGCCCTGGACGCGACCGTGCAGGCCCGGATCCTCGTGCTGCTGCGGGAGATCGCCGACGACGGCACCGCCGTGGTGTTCATCAGTCACGACTTCGCGGCGGTGCGGCGGGTGGCGGATCGCGTGCTCGTGATGAAGGACGGCCGGATCGTGGAGTCCGGCCCGGTCGCGGAGGTGCTCGCCGCCCCCCAGCACCCGTACACGCGGCAGCTCATCGCGGCGACGATGCATGAGCCGCGGGAGGAGCGTGCGGCGTCCTCGGACGTCGTGGTCGTCGCCGAGGAGGTGTCCAAGGCGTTCGGCGGGGTGGCCGCCGTCGTCGACGCCTCGTTCACGGTGTCTGCCGGTCGGACGCTGGGCATCGTCGGCGAATCCGGATCGGGCAAGACGACCCTCGCCCGGATGCTGGTGGGCGTCGAGAGGCCGGACACCGGAGTGCTGCGCTGGACCGGAACGCCGCGCGTGCAGCTCGTGCACCAGAACCCGCTCGGCGCCTTCGACCCGCGGTGGACGGTGGGGCGGTCGCTGGAGGAGGCGCTGGAGGCGGGAGGGGTGCCGCGTGGTGCCCGTCGGACGCGGGTGGCGGCGTTGCTCGCGGAGGTCGGGCTCGATGCGAGTCTGGCGGCGCGACGGCCGGCGGCGCTGTCGGGCGGGCAGCGGCAGCGGGCGGCCCTCGCGCGAGCGCTCGCGGCGGACCCGGACGTGCTGGTGCTGGACGAGCCCGTCTCGGCCCTCGACCCCTCCGTGCGCGAGCGGGTGCTCCGGCTCCTCGCGCGGGTGCAGGAGGAGCGGCGGCTCACGATGGTCTTCGTCTCCCACGACCTCGACGTCGTCGGCGCCGTCGCGGACGACGTCCTGGTCATGCAGGACGGCCGGATCGTCGAGCAGGGGCCCACGGCGGCGGTGTTCGCGGCGCCGCAGCATCCGTTCACCCGGGAGCTGCTCGCGGCCAGCGGCCCCGTCAGTCCGTGACGGTGATCCCGAGGCCCGTCGCCATCACCGGGGCGAGCTGCTGCACCTGCACCGACGAGAGCGTGGTGCCGCGCAGGCTCTGGACGTCGAGGTAGGAGAGCGCGTCGAGGCCGCGGAGGTCCACGTCCTTCGCGCGCAGGCCCCGGGGGTCGACCTCGTCGCTGCGCGAGGCCTGGAACCGGACGCGCGTCAGTTCGGCCTGCGGGATGTCGATCGTGCGGATGGCGCATCCCACGACGTCGAGGTCTTCGGCGCGGGCGGCGCCCAGGTTCAGGTAGTCGATGCGCACGTCCCGCAGCTCGAGCTCGGCCACGCGGGCGTCACCGAGGTCAAGGGTCCCGATGCGGCCGCCCGTGATCCGGAGTCGACGGATGCTCGCGTTCCGCAGCCGGAGCGACGCGATGCGCGGTTCGGGCAGGTCGACGTCGAGGAGCGTGGCCCCGGTGAGGTCGATGCTGTCGGCGTCTGCCTGGACCGCGCACTGCTCGAGCGTGGCGTACGCGAGGTCGACGGTGCCCGTGAGCTCCAGCGCGGCGGCGAGGAGATCGGCGCGGCGCGCGGGTTCACGCGGCTCCAGCACGGGCGGCAGATCGGGCGCGGACACACGGGGTGCGGTCGGGGAGTTCGGCATCCTCCGAGGCTATGTCCTCCCTCCGACACCCTCGCTCCTCCGTGGATCCGAGCCTCAGCCTGCGGGAGGTCGCTGATCTGCGCCGCGTCGCAGGCCCTCGGCAGGTTCCTCCGACGGGGGCGTGAATCTGCGACATCGAGCGGGGGTACGGAGGAGAGGGACTCGGGCTGCACAGGAGAGGGAGTGGGGGAGTTCTGCACAGAGGGTGGGAGGAGCTGGCTGAGGCGGGGTACGAGGGAGGGGCGGGGGGAGCAGCATCGAGGGCATGAACGGGATGAGGCGGGCGCGGCTGCTGCAGGCGATGCGCGAGGTCGACGGAGTCGCACGGGTCGAGCGGCTGCGGGATCGCGGGGTCAGCCGATACGACCTCGAGATGGCGGTCGCGGAGCGGATGATCCAGCGGGTGCGAGTCGGGTGGGTGGCGCTGCCCGATGCCGATCCGCGTCGGGTGACCGCGGCGCAGCACGGTGTTCTGCTGACGTGCGTGACGCAGGCGCGGCGGCTGGGCATCTGGGTGCACGACGAGAGACCCCGCCTTCACCTCGCGGCCAGCCCGGGCAGCCGGGGCGGGAAGCCGCCGGGAGCCCGCGTGCACTGGGCTCGGCCTCTGGTCCCGCGACACCCCGATGCCCTGGAGGACCCGATCGAGAACGTGCTGAGCCTGGTGTCCACGTGCGAGCCGTACGAACAGGCGCTCGCGACCTGGGAGTCGGCATTGAACAAGGGGCTCGTCGATCGAGAGAGGCTGCTGCGACTCCGCTGGGGACCGCGCGGGCGGCGGCTCCTGGCCGAGGCGCTGCCGTTCGCGGATGCGGGGCTCGAGACCTACCTGCGCGTGCGACTGCGCTGGCTCCGGCTGCCGCTGCGCTTCCAGACGTGGATCGCCGGGCACCGAGTGGACGCCCTGATCGGCGAGCGGCTCGTGCTGCAGATCGACGGCGGCACGCATGTCGGAGCCCAGCGCGACCAGGACAACCGTCACGATGCGGAGCTGAAGTTGCGCGGCTACCACGTCATCCGTCTGGGCTATCACCAGGTGATGGACGAGTGGCCCGCGGTGCAGGACCTCCTCATGCGCGCCGTCGCTCAGGGACTGCATCGTGCTCGCACGGCGTGATGTCGCAGATCCCGCCCCGGGTCGCAGGGATGTCCCCAGGTCCTGCGACGTCGAAGAGAATCCGCGGGGGGAGGAGCACGCGTACAATGGGCACACGAGCATCGATCCGGCCATCACCGGGGAGCTCTCGGAAGAACGGTCCGGCGACGGACTCAGTAGAACCGAGCGGGGCAGGCCCGTCACAGCCGCAGTGAGAGTGGTCCGTGGGTCTCTGAGCTTGTCGAGGAGACGCAGGGGCACGCGAGGTGGTACCGCGGTCCGCGAGGATCGTCCTCGCAGCAGCATCCGCCACGACGACCACTGCGAGAGACCATGACCTACCCGCGCTCCTCCTTCGGCCCCGCTGCCGACCAGGCCACCACTGTGGCGCCGAGCCCCCGCTTCCCGCAGATCGAGGAGGAGGTGCTCGACTTCTGGAAGACCGACGACACCTTCCGCGCCTCCATCGAGCAGCGCGAGGGTGCCCCCGAGTGGGTGTTCTACGACGGCCCTCCCTTCGCGAACGGTCTGCCGCACTACGGCCACCTGCTCACGGGCTACGCGAAGGACGTGTTCCCGCGCTTCCAGACCATGATCGGGCACAAGGTCGACCGCGTCTTCGGATGGGACACCCACGGGCTCCCCGCCGAGCTCGAGGCGATGAAGCAGCTCGGGATCACCGAGAAGAGCGAGATCGAGGAGATGGGGATCGACGTCTTCAACGAGAAGGCGCGCTCCTCGGTCCTGAAGTACACGCGGGAGTGGGAGGACTACGTCACCCGCCAGGCCCGGTGGGTGGACTTCGAGCGCGGCTACAAGACGCTCGACCTCGGCTACATGGAGAGCGTGCTCTGGGCCTTCAAGACCCTGTACGACAAGGGGCTCGCCTACGAGGGGTACCGTGTGCTCCCGTACTGCTGGCGCGATGAGACGCCGTTGTCCGCCCACGAGCTGCGCATGGACGACGACGTCTACCAGATGCGACAGGACCCGTCGGTCACGGTCACCTTCCCGCTCACCGGCGCGAAGGCCGAGGCGCTCGGGCTCACCGGCGTGCGCGCCCTCGCCTGGACGACGACCCCCTGGACCCTGCCGACCAACCTCGCGCTCGCCGTGGGGCCGGACATCGAGTACGTCGTGCTGCCCGCCGGTCCCGCCGGCGCCTCCGACGTGCACCAGGGACGCGCCGCTCCCTCGGCCGACCAGCTCGCGGTCGAGGCCTCTGCGCACCGCTACCTGCTCGCGAAGGATCTGCTCGGCGGGTATGCCAAGGACCTCGGTTACGAGAGCCCGGAGGACGCGCTCGCCGCGGTCGACGCCACGCTGCGCGGTGCAGAGTTGGCGGACGTCACCTACGACCGCCTGTTCGACTACTACGCGGACGAGGAGACCTACGGCACGGGGAACGCCTGGCGCATCCTCGTCGACGACTACGTCACCACCACCGACGGCACCGGCATCGTCCACCAGGCACCCGCCTACGGTGAGGACGACCAGCGCGTCGCCGGCGCCGCGGGCATCCCGACGATCCTGTCGCTCGACGACGGCGGGCGCTTCCTCCCGAACGTCACGGATGTCGCGGGCGAGCTGTGGATGGACGCGAACACCCCGCTCGTGCGGATCATCCGCGACAACGGCCGTCTGGTCCGGCTGCAGAGCTACGAGCACTCCTACCCGCACTGCTGGCGCTGCCGGAACCCCCTCATCTACAAGGCCGTGTCGAGCTGGTTCATCCGGGTCACCGACATCAAGGACGACCTCCTCGCGAACAACGAGCAGATCACCTGGGTGCCGGAGAACGTGAAGGAGGGGCAGTTCGGCAAGTGGCTCGAGGGCGCCCGCGACTGGTCGATCAGCCGCAACCGCTACTGGGGCTCGCCCATCCCGATCTGGAAGAGCGACGACCCGGAGTACCCGCGCGTCGACGCCTACGGCTCGCTGGAGGAGCTGGAGCGCGATTTCGGCACGCTGCCGCGCAACCCGGAGGGCGAGGTGGACCTGCACCGCCCCTACATCGACGATCTGACCAGGCCGAACCCCGACGACCCCACGGGCAAGAGCACGATGCGGCGCATCGGCGACGTCTTCGACGTGTGGTTCGACTCCGGCTCGATGCCGTACGCCCAGGTGCACTATCCGTTCGAGAACCAGGAGTGGTTCGACTCGCACTCCCCGGCGGACTTCATCGTGGAGTACATCGGCCAGACCCGCGGCTGGTTCTACGTCATGCACGTGCTCTCGACGGCGCTGTTCAACCGCCCGGCGTTCACGGGCGTCAGCTGCCACGGCATCGTGCTCGGCAGCGACGGCTACAAGATGTCGAAATCGCTGCGGAATTACCCCGACGTGTCCGAGGTTCTGGACCGCGACGGGTCTGACGCGATGCGCTGGTTCCTGATGTCGAGCGCGGTGCTCCGCGGCGGCAACCTCATCGTCACCGAGGAGGGCATCCGGTCCGGCGTGCGGGAGTTCCTGCTGCCGCTGTGGAACTCGTGGTACTTCTTCGCGACGTATGCGAATGCTTCGACAGGCTCAGCAACCCAGGGAGGAGCAGGCTCAGCAACCCAGGGAGGCGGGTACGAGGCATCGTGGCGCACCGACTCGACCGACGTCCTCGACCGGTACATCCTCGCGCGGCTGGGCGACCTCGTCCGCGAGGTCCGGGCCGATCTGGAGGGTCTGGACTCGACCACCGCGTCCGCGCGACTGCGCGACTTCGCCGAGGTGCTGACGAACTGGTACATCCGCCGTTCGCGCGACCGGTTCTGGGTGGGCGTGACGGACGACCCGAAGAGCCGCGAGGCGTTCGACACCCTGTACACCGTGCTGGAGACGCTGTGCCGCGTGGCCGCGCCGCTCGTCCCGCTCATCAGCGAGCGCGTGTGGCAGGGGCTCACCGGCGGGCGCAGCGTGCACCTGCAGGACTGGCCGGATGCGGATCAGTTCCCCGCCGCCGACGAGATCCGCGACGCCATGGATGCCGTCCGTGAGCTATCGAGCGTCGGCAACGCGCTGCGCAAGAAGGAGAAGCTGCGCGTGCGCCTGCCGCTCGCACGGCTCACGGTGGTCTCTCCGCTCGCGGGCGACCTCGACCAGTTCGAGGACATCCTCCGCGAGGAGCTCAACGTGAAGACCGTCGAGCTCGTCCCGCTGACCGACGAGGCGGCCGGGGAGTACGGCATCAGCCACCGGCTGAGCGTGAACGCCCGCGCCGCGGGTCCGCGCCTCGGCAAGGACGTGCAGAAGGCCATCCAGGCCGCGCGCTCGGGTGACTGGTCCGAGACCGACGGCGTCGTGACTGCCGGCGGCATCGCGCTGGAGCCCGCCGAGTACGACCTCGTCCTCGAGACCACGGGTCGCCCCGAGGGGGAGGCCCTGGCCATCGTCCCGTCCGGAGGGTTCGTCCTGCTCGACACCGACACGACGCCGGAGCTGGAAGCCGAGGGCATCGCCCGCGACGCCATCCGCGTCGTGCAGGAGGCGCGCAAGAACGCCGGGCTCGACGTCAGCGACCGGATCGTGCTGGCCCTCAACGCCGCCCCCGCGGAGGCGGCGGCGCTGGAGACCCATGCCGACCTCATCGCCGCCGAGACGCTCGCCGTGGCGTTCGCCGTGCAGCCGACCGACGACCTCGACCGGCTCGTCGACGAGGTCACCAGCCCCGGAGATGGCGTGCATCGGAGCGGGGCGAAGGCCCTCGGGGCCGGGAAGGCGCCGCTCCTCGTCACGATCGACACGAACCTGGAGAAGGTGGGCGCATGAGTGCGAGAGACCGGGCCGACGCCGTCTACGAGACGCTGCTGAGCCGTGCCGGGGAACGCTGGGTGCAGCCGCGCAAGGAGCGGACGGCGCGGATCCTCGAGTACCTCGACGATCCCCAGCGCACCTACCGCGTCATCCACATCACCGGCACCAACGGCAAGACGTCGACCGCGCGGATGATCGAGAGCCTGCTGCGTGCCCATGACCTGCGCACCGGCCTGTTCACGAGCCCGCACCTGGAGCGCTTCACCGAGCGCATCATGATCGACGGCGAGCCGATCTCCGATGAGGCCGTCGCCGACGCCTGGGACGAGATCGAGCCGTTCGTGGGGATCGTCGACGCCGAGCTCGAGGCGGCAGGGGAGGCCCCGCTGACGTTCTTCGAGCTGCTCACGGTCCTCGCCTTCGTCGCGGTCGCCGACGCACCCGTCGACGTGCTCGTGCTCGAGGTCGGCATGGGCGGGGAGTGGGACTCCACGAACACCGCCGACGGCGACGTGGCGGTGTTCGCTCCGATCGACATCGACCACGCGGACCGCCTGGGAAGCACGATCGCCGAGATCGCCCAGGTCAAGGCCGGCATCATCAAGGAGGGCGCCGCCGTCGTCTCCGCCCAGCAGCCCGCCGAGGCCGCCGAGGTGCTGCGCCGCGTGGCCGCGGAGCGCCATGCCACCATCGCCTTCGAAGGCGAGGACTTCGGGCTCGCCGAGCAGAAGCTCGCCGTGGGCGGTCAGCTCCTCACCATCCGGGGCCTTGCGGGGCAGTACGAGGAGGAGTACCTGCCGCTGTACGGCGCGCACCAGGGCCACAACGCCGCGCTGGCCGTCGCCGCCGTCGAGTCGCTCATCGGCGGCGCCGGCCAGGCGATCGCCGGCGGCGTGATCTCCGACGGACTCCAGGGCAGCACATCTCCCGGCCGCCTGCAGCTCCTCGGCATCGCTCCCACCGTCATCGTCGACGCCGCGCACAACCCGCACGGCGCCGCGGCGCTCGCCCAGGCGCTGGACGACAGCTTCGACTTCGACGAGTGGGGCCTGGTGCTCGGCGTCCTCGCGGACAAGGACGCGGCGGGGATCGTCGCGCGGCTCGCGCCGGCCGCCGCGCACGTCTTCGCGACCGCGCCGGAGTCGGACCGCGCCAGCGATGCCGACCTCATCGCCGATCTCGTCGAACAGGCCGGACAGCGCGCCACCGTGCACCCGTCCCTCGCAGACGCCGCGGACGCGGCCCGGGAATGGGCGGCCTCGTCGGATCGTCGGGCCGTGGTCATCGCCGGCTCCGTCGTGCTCGCGGGCGAGGCGATCGCGCTCTCCGAAGAGGAGGACTGGAAGTCGGGGTGGCGCGCATGAGTGCCGCCGCCCCGCGTCGACCGCGCGCCCCGCGCACCCTCGTGCAGAAGCTCGCCCCGGTGGTGCTCGGCTTCGAGGCGATCGTCGTCTTCCTCGTCGGCCTCACCATCTTCGGCCTGAAGGCTCTGCCGGCGGGCATCGAGCAGTGGTGGGGGATCGTGGGCGGTGCCGTCGTGGCCGTGGCCTGCGTCGTCATCGCGGGCATGATCACGAAGCCCTGGGCGATCCCCGCCGGGTGGATCGTGCAGATCGTGGTCGCGTTGTCGGCCATCGCCGTCCCTGCGGTGCTTCTCGTCGTCCTGATTTTCGGCGGCATGTGGGCGTATGCGACCATCATGGGGGCCCGCCTGGACGCACGACGCCCGAGCGGGGCTCCGACCGCGCAGAACGCAGACACAGAGAGTGAATGACATGGCCACCGAAGAAACCCTCGTCCTCGTCAAGCCGGACGGTGTCGCCCGCGGCCTCACCGGCACGATCCTCGCCCGCATCGAGGCGAAGGGATACGCCCTCGTCGACATCCGCCTCGTCGAGCCCGACCGCGACCTGCTCGCCGCGCACTACGCCGAGCACGAGGGCAAGCCGTTCTACGAGCCCCTGCTCGAGTTCATGATGTCCGGCCCCTCGGTGGCGATCCGTCTCGCCGGCAACCGTGTCATCGAGGGCTTCCGCTCTCTCGCCGGCACGACCGACCCCACGACCGCCGCGCCCGGCACCATCCGTGGTGACTTCGGTCGCGACTGGGGGCTCCAGGTGCAGCAGAACCTCGTGCACGGCTCGGACAGCCCCGAGTCGGCCGCCCGCGAGCTGGGCATCTGGTTCGACTGATCCCGACCCTCACGACGAAGCCCGTCCGCCGGAATGGCGGACGGGCTTCGTCGTTCTCACGGAGAGATCAGAAGAGGATCTTCGCCATCTCGCCGAGGAAGTCGAGTCCCTGCAGCTGCGCGAGGAAGATGATGAGCGCGTACGCGATGACGGTCGCCAGCGGCACCCACGGCATGAGCTTCTCGGCGCGCGCTCGGACCTTCGCGTTGCTCGTGAAGGTGCCGTTGCGGGCGAGATGGACCATCGTGGCGAAGAAGGTGGGGATCGTCACGGCCCAGGTGACCATGCACCAGGGGCAGAGCACGAAGAGGCTGTACAGGCTCTGCGCGATCAGCCAGCACACGAGGCCGAAGGCGAAGGTGATGCCCGCGCCGAACGCCGCCCAGAACCACCGCGGGAACCGCGCCCCGGCGAGGATCGCGACGCCGACGACGAGCGGCGCCATCCAGCCGGTGAGACCGATGATCGGGTTCGGGAAGCCGAACACCGATCCCTGCCACGACTGCAGGTTGACGCTGCACTGGATGAACGGGCTGAGATCGCACCCGAGCGCTTCCTGCGGCTTCTCCAGCAGTGCGAACTTCTCGACGGTGAGCTGGAAGGCGGCGTACCAGCCGATGACGCTCGCGATGATCAACCACACGGCATAGACGACGGGGCGGGTGCGCTGCTCGCTCATGCTCAGGATTATCCCAGCGACGGCTATGGAAAGGGCGAGAACCGCCCGGAGAAAACGGGCGGTGAGCGACGGGATGCCGCGATCGGACCGACTTGGTGCGATAATGACCTGTGATGCGATGAACGGCGTTGCCGCGACACGCGTCGAGCAGACTTCGGGGCCCATGCCCCACGCGACCAGAGCCATGAGCCGGTCGCAGGCCGATTGAGTTCGCGGCACCCGCGGGTGCCGCATGAGATTTCACGGGACACGCAGTGGACCGTGCCAGGGAGCACGCCAGAGATGGCCGATGAGAACAATGACAACAACGCCCCCGCCCTCGACGCCCCGGCTGATGCCGCGGAGCCGCTGACGGCGCCCACCCACGCCGCAGAGCTCGAGGCGGAGAGCGAGGCTCCCGCGGCGCAGGCTCTGTCCGAGGACGTCCCTGCGGAGTCCGAGGCTTCCGCGGAGTCCGAGGCCGCTGCGGAGTCCGAGGCGCCTGCCGAGCCCGAAACTCCTGCCGAGCCCGAGGCCCCTGCGGAGCCCGAGGCTCCTGCGGAGTCCGAGGCTCCTGCGGAGTCCGAGGCTCCTGCGGAGTCCGAAACTCCCGCGGAGTCCGAAACTCCTGCCGAGCCCGAGGTCCCTGCGCAGCCGGAGAAGCCCGCGCCGGTCACCGCCGTGTCGCTCGGACTGCTGCCCGAGGTCTTCGTGTCGCAGGTGTCGACCCAGCTGCACTTCTACGCACCGGAGATCGTCCCGCTTCCTGCTCGCCCCGGTCGCGACGACCGTGCGCCGGAGCGCGACCAGGACGAGTCCGGGGGAGGCCGCCGGGGGCGTCGTCGCCGTGGCGGCTCCGAAGGCGACGACCAGCAGCGCGACGAGCCGCGGCAGCGTCAGCGCGTCGTCGAGTACATCACCGAGCCGAAGGCGATCAAGGGCTCGACGCGCCTCGAGGCCAAGAAGCAGCGCCGTCGTGACGGCCGCGACGCCGGCCGTCGTCGTCCGGTCGTGACCGAGGCCGAGTTCCTCGCACGCCGGGAGTCCGTCGACCGCAAGATGGTCGTGCGCTCCAAGAACGGCCGTACGCAGATCGGCGTGCTTGAGGACGGCGTGCTCGTGGAGCACTACGTCGCCCGCAATCAGGACGCCTCGCTGATCGGCAACGTCTACCTCGGTCGCGTGCAGAACGTGCTTCCCAGCATGGAGGCCGCGTTCGTCGACATCGGTCGCGGCCGCAACGCCGTGCTCTACTCGGGCGAGGTGGACTGGGACGGCGTCGAGACCGGCAACCAGCCCCGTCGCATCGAACTGGCGCTCAAGCCGGGCGATCGCGTGCTCGTCCAGGTCACCAAGGACCCCGTGGGTCACAAGGGCGCCCGCCTCACGAGCCAGATCTCGCTGCCCGGCCGCTACCTGGTGTACGTGCCCGGCGGCTCGATGAACGGCATCAGCCGCAAGCTGCCCGACAACGAGCGCGCGCGACTCAAGCGCATCCTCAAGGAGGTGCTGCCGGAGTCGTCCGGCGTGATCGTCCGCACGGCGGCCGAGGGCGCCACCGAGGAGCAGCTGACCCGCGACGTGCAGCGCCTCACCTCGCAGTGGGAGCACATCCAGAAGCAGGTCGAGAGCCAGCAGGCCCCCGCGCTCCTGCACGCCGAGCCCGACCTGCTCGTGAAGATCGTCCGTGATGTCTTCAACGAGGACTTCACGAAGATGCTCATCCAGGGCGAGGAGTCGCAGCGCACGATCCGGGCGTACCTGGAGAGCGTGGCGCCCGACCTGCTCGAGCGCGTCGAGGCCTATGAGGACGACGTCGACCCGTTCGACGCGTTCCGCATCACCGAGCAGATCGAGAAGGCGCTGGACCGCAAGGTGTGGCTGCCCTCCGGCGGCTCGCTCGTGATCGACCGCACCGAGGCCATGACGGTCGTCGACGTCAACACCGGCAAGTTCGTCGGCTCTGGCGGAAACCTCGAGGAGACCGTCACCAAGAACAACCTCGAGGCCGCGGAGGAGATCGTCCGCCAGCTGCGTCTGCGGGACATCGGCGGCATCATCGTCGTCGACTTCATCGACATGGTGCTGGAGTCCAACCGCGACCTCGTGCTGCGTCGACTCATCGAGTGCCTGAGCCGCGACCGGACGAAGCACCAGGTCGCCGAGGTCACCTCGCTCGGTCTCGTGCAGATGACGCGCAAGAAGCTCGGCCTCGGCCTGCTGGAGACCTTCAGCGAGGCGTGCGAGGTGTGTGCGGGTCGCGGCGTGATCGTCCACCACGACCCGGTCGTGAAGCACCGCGCGAACGGCAACGGCAACAACAACAACGGCGGCAACGGCAACGGCGGACGCCGCCAGCGCGGGAACGGCGGCAACGGCAACGGCAACGGCGGCGGAAACCACTCCGCCCCCGCCGCCCCGCCGGTGACCCACAGCATCACCGAGGGGGCCAAGTCGGCCCTCGCGCAGATCGCCGCGTCCACCATCGCGCCTGCCGGTGACGCGGTCGCCGAGGCTCCCGCCGCCGAGCCCGCACCGGCTCCCGCGTCCGAGCGCCCGAAGAAGGCCCGGAAGAAGCGCGGGGACCGCAAGGGGCCGAAGACGCCGACCGAGGAGCTTCTCGACTCGGTCCTGGACGCGCTCCCGGAGCCCAAGGCGCCGGGTCAGGGTCGTGGACGGCGTCGGGTCACCACCGCCGCGCTGTCCGGCACGCCGGTGTCCGTGAGCTCGGAGGCGTCAGCGGCGCCGGTCGCGTCCGCGGACCCGGAGGCCTGACGCGATCAGGCGGGTGACCAGCTCCCTGCCGGAGACGTGCTGTGCACCGCCGGCGATGAGCCGGGGGACCGCGTCCTCAGGGACGTCGTAGTGATCGAGGTCGAAGGCCCGCGCCGGGATCCCGTGGCTGCGCGCGAACGCGTGCAGCTCGTCGAGGTTGTCGTCGCTGACCAGGTGCGCCCACAGGCGTCCGTGGGCGGGCCAGCGGGGGTCGTCGACGAGTACGGTCACTCCGTCAGCCTACGACCGGCCCCGTCACGCGGCTCACTTTGCGAGGTCGTCCGGCATCCGGTAAAGTAGTCCCTTGGTGCGCATGCCGCCTCGTCCTCGACGGCCGAAGCGGAGAGTCTTGCATTCGCGCCCGTCGTACCAGCGACGCATGCAAGCAACAGTCTTCCCGTGAGATTCTCGGAGCCGCGTGCTCCCCAACGAAACAGGTATGAAGTGGTTTACGCAGTAGTGCGCGCCGGTGGCCGGCAGGAGAAGGTCGAGGTCGGCACCATCGTTCAGCTCGACCGTGTTCAGGCTGCCCAGGGCGACAAGATCCAGCTGCCCGCCGTGCTGCTCGTCGACGGCTCCACGGTGACCACCGACGCCGACGCGCTGGCGAAGGTCACCGTCACGGCTGAGGTCGTCGGCAACCTCCGCGGCCCGAAGATCGTCATCCAGAAGTACAAGAACAAGACCGGCTACAAGAAGCGTCAGGGCCACCGCCAGGAGCTCACGCGCGTCAAGATCACCGGCATCAAGTAAGACCGAGGAGACCAGGACATGGCACACAAAAAGGGCGCAAGCTCCACCCGTAACGGTCGTGACTCCAACGCACAGCGCCTCGGCGTGAAGCGCTTCGGCGGTCAGCAGGTCCTCGCCGGCGAGATCATCGTCCGCCAGCGCGGCACCCACTTCCACCCCGGCGCCAACGTCGGCCGTGGTGGCGACGACACGCTGTTCGCTCTGGCCGCCGGTGCGGTCGAGTTCGGCGCGAAGGGCGGCCGCAAGGTCGTCAACATCGTCGCTGCTGCTGAGTGATCACAGCACCACGCTAAACATCCGGTTCGGGGCGGGCTTCGGCTCGCCCCGTCCGTGTATCTGCCGTCAGGCACCCTGAGCAACCGAAGGACTCGCACATGGTCACGTTCGTCGACACCGTCACTCTGCACCTGCGTGCAGGCAAGGGCGGCAACGGCTGCGTCTCCGTGCACCGGGAGAAGTTCAAGCCCCTGGGCGGTCCGGACGGCGGCAACGGCGGCGACGGCGGCGACATCGTGCTCGTCGCCGACACGCAGACCGGCACGCTGCTGTCGTACCACCACTCGCCGCACCGCTCGTCGGGCAACGGCGGACCGGGCATGGGCGACCACCGCTCCGGCTTCGACGGCGAGACCCTGGAGCTTCCCGTCCCGGTCGGCACCGTGGTCAAGAACCCGAACGGCGACGTCCTGATCGACATGATCGAGCCGGGCGAGCGCTTCGTCGTGGCCGCGGGCGGTCAGGGCGGACTGGGCAACGCGGCCCTGGCGACCCCCAAGCGCAAGGCTCCCGGGTTCGCTCTGCTCGGCACCCCGGGCTTCGAGGGCGATGTCGTGCTCGAGCTCAAGACCGTCGCCGACGTGGCCCTCGTGGGCTACCCCTCCGCGGGCAAGTCGAGCCTCATCGGCGCGATCTCGGCCGCACGGCCCAAGATCGCCGACTACCCCTTCACGACGCTGCACCCGAACCTCGGTGTCGTCCAGGTGGAGGACTTCCGCTACACCGTCGCCGATGTGCCCGGCCTCATCGAGGGCGCCAGCGAGGGCCGCGGGCTCGGACTCGAGTTCCTGCGGCACGTGGAGCGCTGCTCCGCCCTGCTGCACGTGCTCGACTGCGCGACGCTGGAGCCGAACCGCGACCCCATCTCCGACCTCGACGTCATCCTCGCCGAGCTGGCCGCGTACGAGGTGCCGGAGGGGCAGACGCCGCTGCTGGAGCGCCCGCAGTTCGTGGCGCTGAACAAGGTCGACGTGCCGGAGGCCCGTGACCTCGCCGACCTCGTGCGTCCTGACCTGGAAGCCCGTGGTTTCCGGGTGTTCGAGATCTCCACGGTCTCGCACGAGGGGCTGCGCCCCCTCACGCTCGCCCTCGGCGAGCTGGTCGAGCAGCACCGCAAGGAGACCGCGGTCGAGGCGCCGCGCGAGCGCGTCGTCATCCGGCCGAAGGGCTCCGTGAAGCCGTTCACGATCCGCGTCGAGGGCGGCACCTACGGCAACATCTACCGCATCCTCGGCGAGAAGCCGGTGCGCTGGGTGCAGCAGACCGACTTCCAGAACGAGGAGGCCGTGGGCTACCTCGCCGACCGCCTGGAGAAGCTGGGCGTCGAGGACGAGCTCTTCCGCCTCGGCGCCGTGCAGGGTTCGACCGTCGTCATCGGCGAAGGCGACAGCATCGTCTTCGACTGGGAGCCGACGATGAGCTCCGCCGCCGAGCTCATGACCGCGCCCCGCGGCACCGACCCGCGTCTGGCGCCGAACGCCCGCCGCACCACGTCCGAGCGGCGCGAGCAGTACTACGAGCGCATGGACGCCAAGGCGCAGGCGCGCGCCGAGCTGGAGGCCGAGCGCCTGGCCACCTACCGCGAGGACGAGGCGTGACCGCACGCACGCGCGCCGACCTCGCGACGGCGACGCGGATCGTCGTCAAGGTGGGCTCGTCGTCCATCAGCGGCGAGTCGTCCTGGCGCATCCCGGTGCTCGTCGAGGCGCTGGCTGCGGCGCATGCCCGCGGAGCAGAGGTCGTGCTCGTGTCGTCGGGAGCGATCGCCTCCGGCATCCCCTTCCTCCGCCTGGACGCGCGGCCCACCGACCTCGCCACGCAGCAGGCCGCGGCCGCGGTCGGCCAGAACATCCTCGTTTACCGGTATCAGGAGGCCCTGCGGCCGTTCGACATCGTCGCCGGTCAGGTGCTGCTCACCACCGGAGACCTCGAGAACCCGACGTCGCGGTCGAACGCGCGTCGCGCCATGGAGCGTCTGCTGGGGCTGCGCATCCTGCCGATCGTGAACGAGAACGACACCGTTGCGACACAGGAGATCCGCTTCGGCGACAACGACCGGCTCGGCGCTCTCGTCGCCCAGCTCATCGAGGCCGACGCGCTCATCCTCCTCAGCGACATCGAGTCGCTGTACACGCGCCCGCCGAGCGACCCCGGTGCGGAGCCCATCGACATCGTGGCCCCCGACGCCGATCTCTCCGGGCTGGAGTTCGGCGCCACCGTCGTCAACAGCGTCGGCACCGGGGGAGCGGCCACGAAGGTCTCCGCCGCCCGGCTGGCCGCGGCTTCCGGCATCGGCGTCCTCGTGACCAGCGCGGACCTCGTCGCCCAGGCGCTCGCGGGTGCCGACATCGGAACCTGGTTCGAGCCGGCCACCTCCTAGACTGGGCGGATGACCGACCTCACCCCTCAGACGCGCCTGGAGCGGGCCAAGGAGGCCTCGCGGGAGACCGCCGCCCTCACCAGCGACGACAAGGCGCGGGCGCTGGAAGCCGTCGCCGTCGCCCTCGAGGCGAACGCCGCCCGGATCATCGAGGCCAACGAGCGCGACGTGGCGCGCGGGCGTGAAAACGGCATCGGCGAGTCCCTCATCGATCGGCTCCGCCTCGACGAGAAGCGGGTGTCGGCTCTCGCAGCCGCCGTCCGGCAGGTGGCCGCGCTGCCCGATCCCGTCGGCCGGGTGGTGGGTGGCCATCGGATGCCCAACGGCGTGGCCCTCGAGCAGGTGCGCGTCCCGTTCGGGGTGGTCGGCGCGATCTACGAGGCGCGTCCCAACGTGACCGTCGACATTGCGGCTCTCGCGCTGCGATCCGGCAATGCCGTGGTCCTGCGCGGAGGCAGCGCCGCGCGCGATTCGAACACGGTGCTCGTCGACGTGATGCGCGCCGCCCTCGGCACGGCGGGCGTGACGCCGGAGGCGATCCAGACCGTCGACGACTTCGGGCGCGACGGGGCGAAGGCGCTCATGCACGGCCGCGGCTTCATCGACGTGCTCGTGCCGCGCGGCAGCGCCGGTCTCATCGAGACCGTCGTGACGGAGTCGACCGTGCCGGTCATCGAGACGGGTGCGGGGAACGTGCACATCCTGCTCGACGAGAGCGCCCCGGACGACTGGGCCTGCGACATCGTCGTGAACGCCAAGGTGCAGCGGCCGAGCGTGTGCAACGCGGTCGAGACGGTCCTCGTGCACCGGCAGGCCGCCCCGCGGCTGATCCCCCTCGTCGCGAGCGCGCTCATGAGCGAGGGCGTGGCGATCCACGGCGACGATGTCGTGGCGGGCCTCGTCGCCAACGTGATCCCGGCCACGGAGGAGGACTGGGCCACCGAGTACCTCAGCCTCGACGTCGCCATGAAGGTGGTCGACAGCCTCGACGACGCTCTCGACCACATCCGCCGCTACAGCACGGGTCACACGGAGTCGATCATCACCACCGACGCGCGCAACGCGGAACGCTTCCTGGCCGAAGTCGACTCCGCGGTCGTGATGGCCAACGCCTCGACCCGGTTCACCGACGGGGCCGAGTTCGGCTTCGGCGCCGAGGTCGGGATCTCGACGCAGAAGCTGCACACGCGCGGTCCGATGGGGCTCGCCGAACTGACCAGTACGAAATGGCTCGCGCGTGGGGCAGGTCAGACGCGCGGGTGAGGGCTAGACTGGGGGACGCTGTATCCCCACAGGACCCCCGAGACAGCACGCCACGAACGGAGTCAGGATGAACCTCGTCGCACAGATCGCGATGGCCGCCGCAGAGACCGAGCACCACGGCAACGTGGCCCTCGACACCCTGATCTTCGGAGTCATCGCCGCGATCGTGTTCGCCGCGCTCGGGATCGTGACGCTGTCGTACAAGAACGTCGCGAACCGTCACTCGGCGAAGGCCGAGGCCTGGGCGGCCAAGCACGGCAAGGACCACGAGGCGGGACACGGCCACTAGGCCCTCATGAGCACCGCGACCACGCGCGCACCGCGCATCGGCGTGATGGGCGGCACCTTCGATCCGATCCATCACGGCCACCTGGTCGCCGCCAGCGAGGTCGCGCACTCGTTCGATCTCGACGAGGTGGTGTTCGTCCCGACGGGTCGCCCGTGGCAGAAGGCGGACGTGACGCCCAGCGAGCACCGCTACCTGATGACCGTGATCGCCACGGCGTCCAATCCGCAGTTCACAGTGAGCAGAGTCGACATCGACCGCGCGGGACCGACGTACACGATCGACACCCTCCGCGATCTCAAGGCCCAGCGTCCGGACGCCGAGCTGTTCTTCATCAGTGGCGCCGATGCCGTGGCGCAAATTCTCAGTTGGAGAGACCATGATGAACTGTGGGAGTTGGCCCACTTCGTCGCGGTCTCCCGCCCAGGACACGTTCTGAGCATCGACGGCCTCCCGAGCGACGACGTCAGCCAGCTCGAGGTGCCGGCGCTGTCGATCTCGTCGACGGACTGTCGTGAGCGTGTCCGTGACGATCAACCGGTCTGGTACCTCGTCCCCGACGGGGTCGTCCAGTACATCGCGAAGCATCATCTGTATCGGAGCAAGGCATGAGCACATCGGATCAGCGAGGTCCGCTGACGCGGAAGCAGCTGCGGGAGATCCGGTTGACGGGATCCACCCCGATCATCAGCGAGGAAGAGGCCAAGGCCGCCGCGGAGTCCGCTCCTCCCGCCCAGCCGCTGCCCCGCGCCGCCGAGCCCGTCGTCGTCCCCCCGGCGCCGGTCGCCGAAGGCCCCGTCGAGCCCGGCGCCGCTCCGCTGACCCGCCGCCAGGCGCGGGAGCAGGAGAAGATCAAGACCGCCTCGGTCCCGGTCCACGGCGCGGAGGATCAGGCCGGGCACGACGTCGCGGCGGATCAGCAGCCGGCGGCACCGACGGAGGAGGACGACGTCGTCGATGACGAGGTCGCCGCGGAGCCCGTCAGCGCCGCCGACGTCGCCGATACCGTCGGCACGGTGCCCCTCGTCGAGGACGAGGGTGCGCAGACGGAGTCGGCTCCGGACGATCTGTCGGAGGTACTCGGCGTCTCCGCGGAGGACGAGGCCTCGGACGAGGATCTCCTCGAGGAGGAGGTCGACGACGACATCGAGGCGGGCGAGCGCCCGACCGTGAGCCCGACGTTCGGGGAGGGGGTGCTCCAGGAGGATGCACCCGCCGAGCCCGCGCCGTTCCGTCCCTCGTTCGACGAGCTGCTCACCTCGAACGACTCCGGGGGCACCCAGCACTCGGCACCGAACGCCCTGATCTTCACGCCGTCGGCCGGTGAGGGTTCGCTGTCCGGGCCGGTGGCCTCCACGGGCGAGATCCTCGTCACGGGGTCCTACGAACTGCCCAAGGGGCTCGGTTCGCAAGGGCACGCTCACGGCACCACGGACGGCAAAGAGGTCGACGCCGTCCTCATCGACGGGGAGCTCCCGCCCGCGTCGTCCCCGACTCCGATCGCGGCGAGCTCCGCGGTCAGCACCATCAAGCCCGCCGGCGAGGTGATCCGTCCGCCGGCACCCGAGAAGGGCAACCGGCTGATGCTGATCGCCGCCATCGTCGCGGGCGCCCTCGCGCTGGGCCTGGGCACGGCCCTGGTCATCGCCTTCACAGGAAACGTCTTCTGATGCAATCACCCGAAACCGCCGAAGAGATGCTGCGCATCGCCGCCGACGCCGCCGTGGCCAAGGGCGGTGAGGATCTCGTCGCACTGAACGTCTCCGAGCCGCTTCCGCTCGTCGACATCTTCCTCCTCGTGACCGGCAACAGCGAGCGGAACGTCGCCGCGATCGCCGACGAGATCGAGGACCGTCTCGTCGAGTCCGGACACAAGCGCGTGCGCCGGGAGGGGCGTGCCGAGGCGCGCTGGGTGCTGCTGGACTTCGGCGACCTCATCGTCCACGTCTTCCACCAGGAGGAGCGGGTCTACTACGGCCTGGAGCGTCTGTGGAAGGACTGCCCGGTCATCCCGCTCGAAGTCGCCGAAGCGTCGGCTGACAACGCCTGACATGGCCACGCACCTGCTGACCGGTGCGGGGTCGGGCATCGGCGCGGTCCTCGCCCGACGGCTCGTGGAGCGCGGTGACGACGTCGTGGTGCTCGCGCGCGACGCGGGACGCGCGCGACAGATCGCCGAGGAGCTGCCGGGGGTCTCGACCCTGGTCGGCGACCTCGCCCAGCCGGGACGCCTCTCGTGGGCGCTCTCGAAGCAGAGTCTGCCGGATCGCATCGACTCCCTGGTGCACGCGGCCGGCGTCGTCGATCTCGGGACGGTGGGGGAACTCACCCCGGCGCTCTGGGACCAGCAGCTCGCCGTCAATCTCGTCGCCCCGGCGGAGCTCACCCGTCTCCTGCTGCCCGTGCTCCGGGTCTCGCGGGGGCACGTCGTGTTCGTGAATTCCGGCGCCGGGCTCCGGGCGAGCCCGGGGTGGTCGGCCTACGCGGCCTCGAAGCACGGCCTGCGGGCTCTCGCGGACGCGCTGCGGCAGGAGGAGGCCGAGCACGGTATCCGCGTGACCTCGGTGTATCCGGGGCGGACGGCGACGCCCATGCAGGAGCGGGTGCACCGGCAGGAAGGCCAGGAGTACGACGCGACGCGGTTCATCACGCCGGAGGCGGTGGCGACGACGATCCTCACCGCGCTCGACCTGCCGCGGGACGCCCACCTCACGGATCTCACGGTGCGTCCCCAGGGCTGAACGAGCCGATCACACCATTCTCCTGCACCTCCTCGTGAGGGTGTCAAGGCCCTTCCCTTCCCTGGCGGGGTATCGGAGGCTCGTCATCAGAGAGTCCTGGAGGGCCGACTGATGTCAGAAGTTCCTGATCCCCGTTTCGTGCTTCACCGCATCACGCCGTCGGAGTGGGTGATCAACGATCTGCGCTATCCCCCGAACGACCCGCGTCATGTCGTCGCCTGCGTGTACGAGCTCGCCGACACCGAGGTCGAGGTGACGTGGCTGCGCGATCTTCCGCTCGCGATCCGATACGGCACGGCGTTCGAGGTGCTGGAGGAGGTCGAGCGGATGCAGGGGGCGAGCCGGGCGACGCGTCCCATCGCGATCCCGCATCGACCGCCGCTGCTGGCGACCTGAGCCGGCTCCGCGCGAGAAAGGGCACCCCTCCGTGAGGAGGCGGTGCCCTTTCCTGTGTCCGGATCAGTCGTCGTCGCCGGCGACGGCGGCGCGGTCGGCCTCCGCACTGTCGATCTGGGCGTCGTCCGCATCCTCGTCGAGCACTTCTTCGCCGTCCACCTCGCGCGTCGGGACGTCGTCGGCGTCCCCGTCGGCGATCGGCGGGAGAGGCGGGATCGGGGGAGTCGTGTTGGACATGTCGTCTCCTTTCGTCGGATGCCCTCTGTATACGCCGGCATGCGCACCCTGGGGAGACCGTTGACGGGCCGTGGCGGGGGTGGCTACGGAGCCGGCTCCGACCTCAGGAAGCGGGGGGCGTGCCGCCGCCTCCCGGGCCGCCCATGCCGGACGCGGCCTGCTGGGTGACGCTGTTCGCATAGTCGTTGGTCGGATCGCGGTAGATGGTGTGCACGTGCCCCCAGCCCGACGTGGTCACGCCGTCGACGTCGGCGCCCGCAGAGCCCTGCTGCGCCTGGAACGCGACGTACACCTTCGGGCCGGAGATCGAGAAGTCGATGCCGTTCCCGGTGCTCATGTCGTACGTCGTCGCCCCGGACCAGGCGATGACGGTGTCATCCAGCGTCTCCTCGATGTCGGCCAGCGTGGACGCCGTGGTCTCCTCGTCGCTCATCCCGGCCCAGTTCGCGATGAGCTGGAGCAGCAGCTCCCGCTGCTCGTCGGAGAGGTCGGCCCCGGACAGCCCGGCTCCGCTGACGAAATCGCACGTGTCGCCCGGTGCGCACATGCTCACATCGCCGGAGGTCAGCGTGGCCTGCTGGTCGGCGGTGAGGCTGTCGAAGAACGCGAAGGCGTCCGTGTAGATCCCGTCGAACGGCTGCACCTCCTCGCCGTCCTCGTTCGTGTAGACGGCGGGCTGGACGCCGAGGTGCGTGGGCGCGAACGTGATCGCGTCGGTGCTGCCGTCCAGCGTGGCGTTGATACCGAGGTGGTGCCCGCCGAACTGCACCTCGAAGGCGCTGTCGGTCGCCGTCGGATCGCCGAAGAAGGCGATGTAGTACTGCCCGAGGGAATCCTCGGTGCTGCTGCTGTTCTCGGCGAGGTACTCGTCGCCCCCCATGATCCCGGTGACGGTGGCGTAGGCCTCGTCGCTCAGCAGAGCCTCCAGCACGGCGAGCGCCGCCGTCCGCTGCTCTTGGGTCAGATCGGTGAGGTTCAGTCCTGCCCTCTGCACGAAGGTCACCGGGAAGTTCGACCACGACGTCGTCTTCGTCTCGTCGTCGAAGTCGTACAGCACGGCCTCCCTCTGCTCGTCGGTCAGCGTTGCGAGGAAAGCCTCGGCGGCGGCGGACGTGTCGGCGATCGTCCCCGCGGTCGTTCCGGCATCCGTCGAGGCGGCGGCGGAAGCCGAGGCGGACGACGAGGCAGAGGTCGTCGGTTCGGCGGTCGTGGCAGCCGCGCAGCCGCTGAGGACGAGGCCGCCCGCGAGGACGAGGCCGGCGAGCCAGGCGAGGCGCTTCTGTGCGGGAGAGGATGTCGTGTTCATGCCTCCACGGTAGGAAGGGGACCGGTGGCAGCCCTATGATCTGTCGATGTCCTTCCTATGACGATGGAGCCGCGGCCACGCCACACCGTGTTTTTCCGGGCGATGTCCGGGACGCCGCCTCAGGCCCGCTCGCGAGATCAGGCGACCTCGCACATCGGAGCCTGTTGTCGCGCGAATGCCTGAGGTTGAGCGGGATCAGGGGAGATAGCGGTCCACGATCGTGCGGAGCTGTGCCTCGTCGGGTGCCGTGGTCACGCCGGTCACGCGCTGCAGCGTCGCGAACGGGGTCGACGCGGACCCGACGGGAGCCGGCTCGATCTGCGTCTTCCAGTCGGGAGCGATGCGGTCGAGGAGGAGGCCGAGCTGGGCACCCGTGAAGTAGGAGTAGTCGCGTTCCAGGACGGTCTGCTGATCCGGGTCGTCGATCAGAGCGTCGAGGCCGTCGGTGAAGGTGGTCTGTACGGGCGTGAGGCCTCGTGCCTTGTCGAAAGCCCGCTCGACGTAGGTCGCCGTCCCTTCGATGGCCTCCACCTCGATCTCCAACTCCAGAGTCGGCCACGTCGTGTGGCGCGCCATGCGCACCGTGGCGAGGTCGGATGCGAGGGTGGCCAGCGCCTGCGGGTCCGTCTCGGTCTCGACCTTGTCGAAGATCCGCGCCTCGACGCGGAGCAGCTCGTACTGCGCCTCCGTGTGCGGGTAGTCGGGGATGAGCCCACCGGCCACCCAGGGCCAGGCGCCGGGCGCTTCCGGATCGAGCCCCTGCTTCGTGACGTGGAAGTTCTCGTGCAGGGAGAAGCGCTGAAAGCCCTGCGACGTCGTGGTCTCGGTGTCGAGCATCGTCTGGTTGTACTTGAACGCGAGGACATCATCGCCGCCCACCTCGATCACACCGAAGTTGGACGGGGCGTACAGCAGCGCGTCCCCGACGGCGAACGTCCGGCTGATGCGGACGTCATCGAGGTGGGTGGCCCCGGGAACGTCGAGCTTCGTCATGCCGGAGGTGTCCGTGACACCGCTCATGTTGACGAGGATCGCGTGCGACCAGAAGGAGCTCTTCTCCCCGTCCGTGCGCAGCAGAACCAGCGGTTGGTCCTCATACCGGTAGGCGTCCGTCCAGATCTCCGCCGCATGTGCGGCTGCGACGTCGTACTGCTCCGACAGCTGCGTGAGGATCTCCTTGTCGGTGGCGTCGAGGCCCTCGTAGTCCGACGGGGTGGGAGCGAGGAGGCGCCAGGCGATCACCCCGCCGATCCCGAGCGCGAGGACGGCGAGAACACCGAGGATCACGGGAGCGAAGCGGCGACGGCGTCGCGCGACGGAAGCGTGCATATGTAACACGCTACCGTGACGACTGTTTCGTCTTCGTATGCTCCTCCGTCAGGCGATGGCGCGGCATCAGGCAGGGAGGGCGGTGAATGCCTGATGGAGCGCGGGCGCCTGATCTCGCGTGATGCAGCACGCCGCGGAAACACGAAAACCCCCGGCGAACCGAGGGTTTTTCGTGGACCTGAGGGGACTCGAACCCCTGACCCCCTGCATGCCATGCAGGTGCGCTACCAGCTGCGCCACAGGCCCAGACGCTGTTCCGGAGTGCTCCGGGCAACGTGAAAACACTACTACACGAATCCGCATCCGCACCAATCGGGACGGGCCGCCCGGGCGCGTCGGGGCGCGAGGAACATCCGGAGGAGCGACGGCGTTCGATCCATCGTGAGCACTCTCGACAGCATCGTGATCGGCGCCGGCCAGGCCGGGCTGTCCGCGTCGTTCCACCTGCGCCGCCGCGGGATCGAGCACGTCGTCCTGGATGCCGATGCTCGCGCCGGGGGAGCGTGGCAGCACCGGTGGGACGCTCTCACGATGCGCGACGTGCACGGGGTCGCCGAGCTCCCGGGCGACACCGCGCCGCCGCGGGACGAGCGGCGGGCCAACATCGCGGTACCGGAGTACTTCGCCGCGTACGAGGAGGCCCACGAGCTGCCGGTGCTGCGGCCGGTGCACGTCCGCCGGGTCCACGATGACGACGGCGTCCTGGTCGTCGAGGCCGACGAGGGGGAGTGGCGCACCCGCACCCTCGTCAACGCGACCGGCACCTGGACGCAGCCCTTCCTCCCGCACTATCCGGGGATGGAGACGTTCCTCGGGGAGCAGTTCCACACCGTCGACTACCCGGGTCCGGAGCACTGCCTCGGCAAGCGGGTGCTGGTCGTCGGCGGCGGTGCATCCGCCGTGCAGTTCCTCGGCGCCCTCGCTCCCCTCACCGAGACCCTGTGGGTCACCCGACGCCCGCCCGTCTGGCGCGATGACGACTTCACACCGGAGGCCGGTGCCGCCGCCGTCGCGCTCGTCGAGAAGCGGGTGGCGGCCGGGCTGCCCCCGGAGAGCGTGGTCAGTGTCACGGGTCTCATGCTGCGCCCCCAGGAACGGGAAGCGGAGCGCCTCGGCGCGTACGCCGACCGTCGACCGCTCTTTCAGCGCATCGAGCCCGACGGCGTGCGCTGGGCCGACGGATCGTTCGAGCGGGTGGACGTGATCCTGTGGGCGACGGGGTTCCGGCCGGCCATCGGCCACCTCGCCCCGCTCCACCTGCGCAGTGCCGCGGGTGGGATCCAGCTCGACCGCGGCGGCCGCGGTACGACGGCGGTGGCCGACCCCCGGGTGCAGCTCGTCGGGTACGGCCCCTCCGCGAGCACCATCGGCGCGAACAGAGCGGGGCGAGCCGCTGCGGCCGGTGTCGTCCGGGCGCTCGCGAAGACGGGAGCCTCGGTCTCGTCCTGACTGGTTCGTCGTCCGGCGCGTCCTGTGGATACGCTGGGAGGCATGCTGCGCATCGTCCTGACCGTCGTCTGGCTGCTGCTCTCCGCGTGGCTCGTGGTGTGGGTGGGGGAAGGCCTGTTCGGTGTGAACCAGCGCGAGTCGATCCTCCCGTTCGCGAGCGGTGACGGTCTCGGCGGCCCCATCGTGATCGGTGTGGCGTGGGGTCTGCTGCTCACCTTCGGCGGATCGATGTCGGGTCTGGCGCGGCGCAAGAAGGTTCGCGGGCCGGCGCAGATCGGTGTCGGCACCGTCGTCGAGATGTCGCGCACCGGCGTGACCGTGAACGACGTGCCCCAGTACGACCTGTTCATCCGGGTCAGCCCCAGCGTCGGCGACGATTTCATCGGACAGCTGCGCATGCTGCTCGACGCCGGTGACGTCGGAGCGCTGCAGGTGGGGCAGCCCGTCCCGGTCCGCTACAACGTCGACGACCCCGACACGGTCGAGCTCGCCGACCTCAGCGACCCGAGCGTCCGAGAGGCGATGCTCCAGTGGCGCATCGACCGGGGCCTCATCGACCCGTCCCAGGTCCGCGCGCGTACGACGGGGACCCAGGTGCCCGCGTCCGTCGTCGAGGTGCGTCCGACCGGACGGCGCCGTGAGGGGCAGAGCGAACTCGCGCTGAAGGTGCTCGTGGCCCCCGAGGGGGCAGAGCCGTGGGAGGCCGACACCACCGTGTTCGTCTACCCGCAGGCCGTGTCGCGCCTGCAGGTCGGGGCACCGATCTGGGCGTTCTACCGGCGGGAGGACCCGCACACGGTCGCCGTCACCATCGAGAAGGAGGCGGCACGATGAACCCCCTCGACACGCTGATGTGGCTGGTGAACTTCCCCGCCGCGCACGGCTATGCGATGGTCTTCATCGCGGCGTTCTCGATCCTCGGGCTGTTCGCGGTCTCCGCGCGAGGCACGACCGGAGGCGGCTCGCTGCGGGCTGTCCGTGAGCGGGAAGGCCTTGTTCCGGCGGGCACGCGATCCAGGGGCAGCGTCGGTGGCTCCGTGGTCCGCGTGTTCTTCCGCGTCCTGGCCTTCGTGATGCTCGGTTCCCTCATCATCGGGATCCTGAGCCTGACCGGTGTCCCGGTGACCCGCGCGTACATCTTCGAGAACGGTCGTCCCACCACGGGTACGGTCGACGGGGACTGGGTGACGTTCACGGCGGCCGACGGCACCGAGTACACGCTGGAGAGCGACTTCTTCACCCCCGCCGTGTACCCGGACCGTGACGCGTGGATCCCGACCGGGACGCCTGTCGTCGTGCGGTACCTCCCCTCGCATCCGCAGGCCTTCGTCATCGACAGTTCGCAGACCCCGGGCTGACGTCAGTCGGGGCGCGTAGGGTGAAGACATGTCGCGCATCCTCGTCTTCGGCGGCCACGGCCGCATCGCCCTGCTGCTCGCCCCGCTCCTCGTCGCCCGCGGTCACGAGGTCACGGGGGTGATCCGGAACCCCGATCACGTGACGGAGGTGGAGGACGGCGGCGCGATCGCGCTCGTCGCCGACATCGAGACCATGGACGTCGACGCCCTCACCGAGATCATCCGCGGACACGATGCCGTGGTGTGGTCGGCGGGTGCCGGAGGCGGGAGCCCGGAGCGTACGTACGCGGTCGACCGCGACGCGGCGGAGCGGACCATGGACGCGGCGGAGCGCGCGGGCGTGCGACGCTACGTCATGGTGTCGTGGATCGGCTCCACGGCCG
Source organism: Microbacterium sp. LEMMJ01 (assembly GCF_002114135.1). NCBI lineage: Bacteria > Bacillati > Actinomycetota > Actinomycetes > Micrococcales > Microbacteriaceae > Microbacterium > Microbacterium sp. LEMMJ01. The sequence continues at coordinate 377,562 of NZ_NCTV01000036.1, read as the reverse complement.
ATCACGGCGTCCCGGAGGACGACTCCTTCTTCCCGTACGCCGACGCGAAGTGGGCCGCAGACGAGCACCTGCGCGCTTCCGACCTCGACGGGACGATCCTCGGCCCCGGCACGCTGACCTTCGATGACCCGACCGGTCGCATCCGCATCGATCCGGAGGGGCGCGGCGAGGTCTCCCGCGCCGACGTCGCGGCGGTCATCGTCGCGACCCTGGAGGACCCGGGCACGATCGGGCGCACGATCCGCTTCGGCAACGGCGACGAGGAGACCTCGGTGCCGATCGCCGAGGCGCTCGCGCGCTGAGGGCGATGAAGCGGAGTCGGTCCCTCGGGCGCCGGGCACGGCGAGGTGCCGGCGCCGCGCTCGTCCTGATCGCCCTCGTGGGAGGTGCCTGCGCGTCGGCGGCTGCCCAGTCCAGCACGGAGCCCGCTGAGGCGGTATCGGTGCAGGCCGCAGGGCCCGGCGAGCTCCGACAGCAGGCCGCCGCTCTCGTCGCGGACATGAGTACCGCGGAGCAGGCATCGTCCATCGTGATGGGACACATCGGCGGGACCGATCCGGCGGCGCTGCGTGCCTATATGCAGTCGGGGCTCGGCGGATTCATCCTCATGGGCGGGAACATCCCGGCCACGGAGGAAGAGCTCCGCGCGCTGACGGCCGCGCTGACCGTCGACCCCGCCCTCCCGCCGCTGATCGCCGTGGACCAGGAGGGCGGCATCGTCTCGCGCCTGCCCTGGGACACCTTCCCGGCGTCGACGACCCTGAAGAGCCGTCCGGTCGCCGAGACCTCGGCAGCCTTCGCGGCCCGCGGCGCGCTCGTCGCCCGCGCGGGGATCACCGTCGACTTCGGCACGGTCGCCGACGTCCCTTCCGACCCCGGCTCGTTCATCTTCGGGCGGGCACTCGGCACCGATCCAAAGAATGCCGCCGAGCGCACCGCGGCGGCGACCACGGCCCAGGAGCACTTCGTCGCGTCCACGCTCAAGCACTTCCCCGGGCACGGAGCGGCGCCCGGCGACTCCCATCACGCGATCCCGAGCACCGGCATGACGAAGGCCGCCTGGCGCGAAACGGACGCCGTCCCGTTCGCCGCCGGTATCGACGCCGGTGCCTCGGTGCTCATGTACGGCCATCTCGCGTACACCGCCGTGGACTCCCGTCCGGCGTCGCTCTCCGCGGAGTGGCATCGCATCGCGCGGGAGGAGCTCGGCTTCGACGGCGTGGCCGTGACGGACGACCTCGGCATGCTGCTGTCCTCGGGGGACCCGGCGTACGCCGACCCGGTCGCGAACGGCGTCGCCGCAGTCGCGGCCGGCAACGACCTCGTGCTCATGATCGCGGGGTCCACCGCGCAGACCGCGACCGACATGGCCGCGGGGATCGCCGCGGCGGTCGACGCCGGGACGCTGCCCGCCGACCGTCTGGAGGACGCGGCGACCCGGGTGCTCACCCTGCGCCTGCAGCTCGCCGCAGCGTCGTCGTCGTGGGCCGTCTGCGGGGACTGCGCCGCCGGCTGACGCTCAGGCGGCGGCGCGCTCGTCCGGGCCGAGCCAGGCGGTGAGGAGGGAAGCGCGGAGGGCGGCGCCACGGTCCGCGAAACCACGCTGGCGCCGGACGTACTCGGCCTTGCCCTCCGGCGTCTCGATGCGTACCGGTTCGACGTCCCACGCCGACAGGTCGTACGGGGCGGCCTGCATGTCGAGCAGCCGGATGTCGCGCGCCAGCTCGAACGCCTCCAGCAGCAGCTCTCCGGGAACGAGCGGGCCGAGCTTCATCGCCCACTTGTACAGGTCCATGCCGGCGTGCAGGCAGCCGGGCTGTTCGAGGAGGGGCTGATCCTCTCTCGTCAACGCCGCCCGGTTGCGAGGCACCGCCTCCGGAGTGAAGAACCGGAAGGCGTCGAAGTGCGTGCAGCGGAGATCGTGCGCCTCCACCACGGCATCCGTGCCCGCCTGCCCCAGCCGGAGGGGGACGGCATGCCGATGCTCTGCGGCGCGGTAGACCATCGCCCATTCGTGCAGACCGAAGCAGCCGAACTGCCCGGGACGGGAACCCGTGCGGCGCAGCATGAGGGCGACGAGGCGAGCGAGCTCGGGCTTCTCGGCGGCGAAGCGCTCGGCATCCGGCGTCACGCCGTCGGGGGTGACCCCGGGGGCGTACCAGCGCCAGGCCACACGCTCGGACGCGTCCGCCAGCTCCACACCCGCTCCGGGATGCCAGCGGCGCAGCTGCGCGGGCTTATAGCCGTAGTAGGTGAAGAGGAAGTCCCACACCGGGTGCTTCTCGCCGCGCGTCACACGGTCTCGGTGCGAGGCGGTCAGCGCGTCGGCCCGTTCCCGATGCGCGTCCTCGCGCCGAAGCCAGTCGTCACGGGTGAGGATCATGTCAGTGCAGGATGCCGGCGTCGCCGAGCTGGTCGCGCAGGCCCGCGCCGTCCTCGGCGCTCACCCACGGCACCTCGTCCGCGTCATGGGATTCCATCTCGGCACGGCCGCCGGCGAGCACCGCCTCGGCAGGCAGCAGCCGCCGGATCGCGACACCCGCGACCGAATCCGGGTGCTCCTCCTGGAACTGCGTGTAGATCGCCTCGTCATGCTGGCCGTCGTCGCCGATCAGGAGCCACTTGACGTCGGGGAACTCGGTGGCCAGTCGCCGGAGGTTCGTGAGCTTGTGGTCGCGCCCGCTGCGGAACCAGCGATCGTGCGTGGGGCCCCAGTCGGTCAGCAGCAGCGAGCCGGCGGGGAAGAGGTGACGACCGAGGAACCGCGACAGCGTGGGGGCGACGTTCCAGGCGCCGGTGGAGAGGTAGACCATCGGAGCCCCCGGGTGCTGCCGGAGCAGCTGGTCGAGCAGCACGGCCATCCCCGGGACCGGGATGCGGGCGTGCTCGTCGACGACGAACGAGTTCCAGAAGGCGATGAAGGGCCGGGGGAGCGCCGTGACCATGACCGTGTCGTCGACGTCGGAGACGACGCCGAACCGGGTGCTCTCCGCGACGACGAAGGCCCGCGCCTCGATCGGCTCCTGTCCCTCGACGGTGATCGTGAAGGTCTGCCAGCCGGGTTCGAGGTCGGCGCGGATGACGGTGTCGATGACGCCGCCGCGGTCGGCGACCACCCGAAGCGTGCTGTCGCCGACATGCACGTCGACCGAGGCGAAACCCACGGGGATGCCGACGAAGCTGCGCCAGCCGCGGATGCTCGCCGGTTCCCCGTCGCGGCCTCGGCGCTGCGGCGGGACGATCAGCACGCGACCGAGCACACGGACCCACCCGGGGCCGCCGTAGCCCGGGAAGGGCAGCACGGTGGCGCTCCGGCCGCGGCGGCGCGCTCGTCCCTCGCGCCACACGTGCAGGCGGTGCTCGAGACGGGCGAACCAGTGGATCCTGGGCGCCGGGGGTGCGGGGGCCATTGCCTCAGTCTTTCACGTCGGCGTCGGACTCCGCCGCCGGGGCCTCCAGATGACGAGCTTCGAGACGGTGCAGCAGCCGCTTGCCCAGGTAGGCGAGCACGAGGAACAGGGCGATGACTCCCACGAAGAGGTAGCCCGCGAAGTGCACGCGGTCGACGAGCTCGCGGAAGCTCCCGGCCGCCAGCGAGGTGACGCTCACGTACGCCGAGGCCCAGATGATGCAGGCCGGGGTCGTCCAGGCCAGGAAGCGCCGGTAGGGGTACTCGCTCATCCCCACCGTGAGGGGGACGAGGGAATGGAGGACCGGGAGGAAGCGGGAGAGGAAGATGGCGATGCCGCCGCGTCGGGCCAGGTAGTTCTCCGCGCGGACCCAGTTGTGCTCGCCGATCCGCCGTCCGAGCCAGGAGGCACGGATGTAGGGGCCCAGCCAGCGGCCGAGCCAGAAGCCGATGCTCTCGCCGATGAGGGCGCCGACGACGACGGCCACGCCCATCGCGATGCCCTCGAGGGGAGTGGCGACGCCCATCGAGGCGATGATGACGATCGTGTCGCCGGGGACGATGAGGCCGATGAGGATGCTCGTCTCCAGCATGACGGCGAGACCTGCGACCAAGGTACGCGTGACCGGATCGATCGACTGCACGGTGTCGAGGAGCCAGAGCAGGAGGTCGTCCACCCCATGAGGATACGGGAGCAGCCCGGTCCTAGGCTGGAAAGGTGCCCGACCGCCTGACCCCCCGAGCCCTGCCGTCCTGGGTGGCGCCGGAGCGCCTTTTCGGGGTGCTCGCGCAGCGGCAGGCGGACGTGTTCTGGCTCGATGCGGGCGCTGACGCCGTCGAGGGATGGAGCTTCCTCGGCACCGGGGTGGCGGAGTCGCTTCCGGAGGACGTGCGCCTGGATGCCGGGTCCGTCGAGGCCGGGATGCCGCCGTTCCGCGGGGGATGGGTGGGCTGGCGCGACTACGAGAGCGGAGCCGCGCGAGCGGGAGCTCCGGTCGCCACCGAGCCGGAGCCGGAAGCCCGGACGTGGCTGCGCGTGACCAGGGCCGTGGCGGTCGATCACGCCGCGCACCGCCTGTGGCTGCTGGCCCCGGAGGAGGAGACCAGTGAGGGGGAGCGCTGGCTGCAGTCCCTTCTGAGCGACGCCGGCCCCGAGGCGCCGACGCCGCGGGCAGTGGAGGACCGACACGTCGCCGAGGCCCGCCATACTCCCGCCGCGTACGAGCAGCTCATCGACCGCTGCCGCGACCTCATCCACGCGGGGATCGCCTACCAGCTCTGCCTCACGACGCGGTTCACCGTGCCCGGGGCCCACGACCCCGTCGCCGTGTACGGGCGGCTCCGGGCGGCGACGCCGGCGCACCACGGGGGATTCCTGCGCATCGGGGGACGTGCGCTCCTCAGTGCCAGCCCTGAGCAGTTCGTCCACGCCGGCGGTGGCGTCATCCGCACCCGTCCCATCAAGGGCACGCGTCCTCGGGGCGCCGATGCCGCGACCGATGCCGCGCTCGCCGCAGAGCTCGCCGCGGATCCGAAGGAGCGGGCCGAGAACGTCATGATCGTCGACCTCATGCGCAACGACCTCTCCCGGGTGTGCGTGCCGGGGTCGATCCGGGTCGACGGTCTCTGGGAGGTCGAGAGCTATCCGGCCGTGCATCAGCTCGTCAGCACGGTCAGCGGCACGGCCGCGGAGGGGATCACGGTCGGGGCGCTGCTGGAGGCGGCGTTCCCCGCCGGGAGCATGACCGGAGCACCGAAGCTGTCGGCGATGACGCAGCTGCGCGACCTCGAGGGCGCCCCTCGCGACATCTACGCCGGCTGCTTCGGCTACATCGGCGTCGACGGTGCTCTCGATCTCGCGATGGTCATCCGCAGCATCGTCGTGGACGAGGAGGCGGCGTTCGTCGGCGCCGGTGGCGGGATCACGTGGGGATCGGTGCCCGCGGCCGAGGTGCGTGAGGTCGCCACGAAGGCCCGCGCCCCGCTCGCGGCGCTGGGCGCGGAAATGCCCGCCACCTGGCGTTCCGATATCCTGAACTGATCCCGTTTTTCCCTTCAGATTGGTCGTGCGTTCGTTGTCCGAGAACATGTCCACCGCTCCCGTCGACGAGGAGTTCTCCTCGCCGCACGCCATCCAGGCCAAGTGGCAGAAGTACTGGGCGGAGCACGAGACGTTCCTCACGGGCGGAGACGACGACACCCGGCCGCGGCGCTATGTGCTGGCCATGTTCCCGTACCCCTCCGGCGACCTCCACATGGGACACGCGGAGAACTATCTCTACTCCGACATCGTGGCGCGCTTCTGGCGGCACCGGGGCCACAACGTCCTGAACCCGATCGGGTGGGACTCCTTCGGCCTGCCCGCGGAGAACGCCGCGATCCGCCAGGGTGCTGACCCGCGCGAGTGGACGTACCAGAACATCGCGCAGCAGAAGGTGGGCTTCCAGCAGTACGGCGTCTCGTTCGACTGGAGCCGGGTGCTGCACACGTCCGACCCCGAGTACTACCGCTGGAACCAGTGGCTGTTCCTGAAGATGTACGAGCGGGGCCTGGCGTACCGGAAGAAGAGCCCGGTCAACTGGTGCCCGAACGACCAGACGGTGCTGGCCAACGAGCAGGTCGTGGACGGGCGCTGCGAGCGCTGCGGCTACGAGGTCGTCAAGAAGAAGCTCACCCAGTGGTACTTCCGCATCACCGACTACGCGGACCGCCTGCTCGACGACCTGAACCAGCTCGAGGGGTTCTGGCCGCACAAGGTGCTGCAGATGCAGCGCAACTGGATCGGCCGCTCCGTCGGCGCCGACGTCGACTTCCGCATCGAGGGGCGCGAGGAGCCGGTGACGGTGTTCTCGACGCGCCCCGACACCCTGCACGGTGCGACGTTCTTCGTCGTGGCGCCCGACGGTGACCTGGCCGCCGAGATCGCGGCGGACGCTGAGCCCGAGGTGCGCGAGCGCTTCCAGGCCTACCTGGCCGAGGTGCAGAAGACCACCGACATCGATCGGCAGTCCACCGACCGTCCCAAGACGGGCGTGTTCCTGGGCCGCTACGCGATCAACCCGGTCAACGGCGAGAAGCTGCCGATCTGGGCGGCCGACTACGTGCTGGCCGACTACGGGCACGGCGCCGTCATGGCGGTCCCGGCACACGACCAGCGCGACCTCGACTTCGCACGCGCGTTCGACCTGCCGGTCAAGGTCGTCGTCGACACCACCGCTCCGGTCACCGGTGCCATGCCGGTCATCGAGGTGGACGAGGACGGCGTCCCGATCGATGCGGACGTCGCGCTCGACGAGCAGAACCCGGCGAAGACCGGCGTCGCGCTCACCGGCGAGGGACGCATGATCAACTCCGGTCCGCTGAACGGACTGTCGAAGCGCAACGCGATCGCACGCGCCATCGAGCAGCTGGAGGCCACGGGGACGGGCCGGGCGGCGAAGAACTACCGCCTGCGCGACTGGCTGATCTCGCGGCAGCGGTTCTGGGGCACGCCGATCCCGATGCTCCACACCGAGGACGGCCGCATCGTCCCGGTGCCGGAGGACCGGCTGCCGGTCAAGCTGCCGAGCGTCGAGGGCCTCGACCTCAAGCCGAAGGGGACGTCCCCGCTGGGCGGCGCCGAGAGCTGGGTGCGCACGACGGATCCGGAGACCGGCGACCCGGTGCTGCGCGATCCGGACACGATGGACACCTTCGTCGACAGCTCCTGGTACTTCCTCCGGTTCCTGTCGCCGAACAGCGACACGGTGGCGTTCGACCCCGCCCAGGCGGCGCGCTGGGCCCCGGTGGACTCGTACATCGGCGGTGTCGAGCACGCGATCCTGCACCTGCTGTACGCACGCTTCATCACGAAGGTGCTCTTCGACATGGGGCTGATCGACTTCACCGAGCCGTTCTCCAACCTGATCAACCAGGGCATGGTGCTGCTCGACGGCCAGAAGATGTCGAAGAGCAAGGGCAACCTGGTGCTGTTCCAGGAGGAGCTCGACGCCCACGGTGCCGACGCGCTCCGCGTCGGTCTGGCCTTCGCCGGTCCGGTGGAGGACGACAAGGACTGGGCGGACGTGTCGACCACCGGTGCGCAGAAGTTCCTTGCGCGCGCTCTGCGGATCGCGCACGAGGTCGCCAGCCCCGTCGACGTCGTCTTCGACGGGGGCGACGCGGCCCTGCGCCGCGCGACGCACAAGCTGCTCGCCGAAGCGCCCGCGCTGGTCGAGCAGACGAAGTTCAACGTGCTCGTCGCCCGTCTGATGGAGCTGGTCAACGTGACCCGCAAGACGATCGACGGCGCGGCCGGTGCTGCCGACCCCGCCGTCCGTGAGGCGGCGGAGACCATCGCCGTCATGCTCGACCTCATCGCCCCGCACACCGCGGAGGAGATGTGGGAGATCCTGGGACACGAGCCGTCCGTCGGACTCGTGTCGTGGCGCTCCGCCGATCCGGCGCTGCTCGTCGAGGACACCGTCACCGCGGTCGTGCAGATCGGCGGCAAGGTGCGCGCGCAGCTCGAGGTGCCGGCACGCATCGGCGAGGCCGAACTCGAGGCGCTGGCGCGCGCCGATGAGCGCGTCATCCGGTCGATCGGCGACCGCGAGATCGTCAAGGTCGTCGTGCGGGCCCCGAAGATCGTCAGCATCGTCGTCAAGGGCTGAGTCCTCGGCGTGCTCCGCGGTTCCGCCTCCCCCGGTGCGAAGGGATGATGCCCGGATCACGTCGCGACCGGGAACGGCCGTCCTCCACGACGAGTCCCTTCTGAGCGTCTCTCCACGGTCGCTGGGTCCGGGGTCGGGAGGGGGTCGGGGAGGAGCTTAGTGTGACCGGATGACCTCGGCCCCACCTCCACCTCCTCCGCCCCGTCGGAGGCTCCGCCTCGGGCTCGGCGCGGCGGTCGTGCTGGCGATCGTCGCGATCTCGGCGGCCGTCGGTCTTGGGCTGGTGCAGGGCCAACCGTCATCCGTCGAGGCCGTTCCGCTCGCGGAGCGCTCGGCGTCGGTCGAGTCCGCGCCCGCGGAGATCTACGTGCACGTGCTCGGCGCGGTCGAGCGCCCGGGGCTGTACGTCCTGCGCGCCGACTCCCGGGTCGTCGACGCTCTCGCGGCCGCCGGCGGGTCGACGGACGCCGCCGAACTCGCGGGGGTCAATCTCGCCCGCCGGGTCGAGGACGGTGAGCAGATCCTGGTTCCGGTCGTGGGTTCTGTCGCCGACCCGTCGGCGCCGCCATCCGGAGACGGGACCGTCGATCTGAACACGGCGGATCAGGCGGCTCTGGAAGAGCTCCCGGGAATCGGACCGGCGCTGGCCGAGCGCATCGTCGCGTGGCGCGAGGACAACGGTCGGTTCCGCACGGTCGACGATCTCCTGGCGGTGCCGGGGATCGGGGAGAAGGTCTTGGAGGGGCTGCGAGACGGGGTGCGCGTGTGAGAGTCGCCTACCCCTGGGGATCGCAGGTCAGCGTGGCATCCGTGATCACCTGGGTCGCCAGCTCCCGCTCGGACTCGAGCGGATCGCGTCCGTCGACCAGGAGCTGGACGCTCTCATCGGACAACGCGGAGTCGTAGACGTACTGCCCGACGCAGGGATAGAAGTCCGGCATATCGTCATAGGTGGTCAGGCCGTTCGACCGGTTGATCTCCTCCGCGGACGCGCCGATCTCCTCAGGTGTCGGACGGCTCTCACTGGCGCTGCTCGGCGGGTCCGATGGCTGGGCGCTGGCCGGGGGCGCGCTTTCGGCGGGCAACGGGTCGTTCAGCGCCGAGGAGGCCAGCACCAGCGACACGATGAGCACGATGACCCCGATCACGGCGCCGACGACCGACACGACCATGCCGACGATCGACGGCCACTTCGCGGCGTTCTTCGTGAACAACCCGATCAGCGACACGACGAACCCGGCGAACAGGATCACCGCGCCGACCACGAACAACACGGGGATGAAGGCGAGAACGGCGCCGAGGACGGCCAGGCCCAGCCCGATGAACCCGAGGACCGGCGTCGGCCGAGAAGCAGCGTCAGGGACCTGTTGCGCCGGGGCGGCCGACCCGTATGCCGGCGCCTCGGGATGAGGCGGCGAGGGATTCGTCGGAGCCGAAGGGGGAGCGTAGGCGTCGGTCCACCGTGCTCCGTCCCACCACCGCTGGCGCCCGGAACCATCGTCGTACCACCCAGCCGGGACACTCATGCGCTCTCCTCCTCGTCGCGGCAGCGTCCGCCGCGCGCGAGTACCCAGGCTACTCAATCGCCTCCGACGAGGTCGTCACCGCGTCCGACGCCGGCGGTCTCCTCATCGGAGAAGTGCTCCTCCACACACTGACCTCCAGGGTCGTTGTCCTCTGCTCGTGCGGCGGCGGTCGCGGCGGGCGGAGCGGGCACCGGCGCGACTCTAGGGTGATCCGATGCATGAGAGGCAGCGTTCGTCCCTGGGGCCCGAGGAGGGATCGGCGTGACGGGCGATCTGCGCCTACTGCCGGTGGCGGTCGGTGCCTGGGGTGTGGCCCTGGTCTGCGTGTTCGTGCCGGGAGCGGCGGCGTGGGTGGCGGGTGGATGCCTGGCGGCCGCGGGGATCATCGGCGCCGCTCTGGCGATCCGGCGCCGCGCAGTCGCGACGATCGGGGGACTGGTCATCGTGGTTCTCGCGACGGCGGCAGCCGTGGCGTTCACCGTGTTCGCACAGTCCGCGGGCCGTGACGCCGTGCACGCGTGGGGAGGCAGAGCCGTCGAAGCGGTCGGTGAAGTCTCGTCGTCGGCGTCCGTGGGACGCGATGGGCGTCTCTGGATGGACGTGCAGCTGAGCGGCATCGGTGCGCCCGGGGCCGTGGAGCCGGCGGCCGGTCCGGTGCGCATCGGCATCGAGGAATCGGAGGGGTTCGTCCTCGGCGCGCAGGTGCGCGTGACCGGAGAGAGTGCGGAAACGAATGCGGGGGAGCGGGCGGCCCTCGTCGTCTTCGTCACCGCCGGAACGGTGGAACGGTCCGCACCGGGCGTCTTCGGGTTCGCTGCCGACCTCCGCCGGTCGTTCGTCGAGCGCGCGACGCGGCTCCCGGAACCCGGCGCCGGGCTCCTTCCGGGGTTGGCGGTGGGCGATACGACCGCTGTGCCTGCCGCAGTCGACGCCGACATGCGTACGAGCGGCCTCAGCCACCTCACCGCCGTGTCCGGGGCGAACTGCGCGATCGTGGTCGCCGCGGTGTTCGCGATCGCGGCGCTGAGCGGCGGGACGCGAGCGCTGCGGGTCGTGCTCGCGGCCCTCGCGCTGGCGGCCTTCGTCGTGCTCGTGACGCCGGAGCCGAGCGTCATCCGGGCCGCCACGATGGCTGCGGCAGGCATGCTGTCGATCCTCGTCGGGCGGCCGAGCGCAGGCGCCGGGATCCTGGCCCTGTGCGTGGGCGCGCTCCTCGTCGCCGATCCCTGGCTCGCATCGACGCCGGGATTCGCGCTGTCCGCCGTAGCCTCCGGGGCCCTCATCCTGCTCGCCCCGGCGCTGGCGAACGGTATTGCTCGCTGGCTGCCCGGTCCGCTGGCCCTCGCGATCGCCGTGCCTCTGGCGGCGCAGCTCGCGTGCGCGCCCGTCATCGCGCTGTTCGCGGAGCAGCAGTCGCTCGTCTCGGTCGTCGCGAACCTCCTCGCCGAGCCGGCCGCGCCGGTCGCCACGGTGATCGGGCTCTTCGCCTGTCTCGCTGCGCCTCTCCCACCCGTCGCGGATCTGCTCGCCGCGTGCGCCTGGCTGCCGTCTGCGTGGATCGCGACCGTCGCGCATGTCACTTCCGGGCCCCCCGGCGCTCAGGTGCTCCTCCCCGCGGGGCTCGGCAGCGCTGCCCTGGTCGCGCTGGTGAGCGTCGCGATCGCCATCGTGTGCTGCCGCGGAAGGCCGCGCCTACGGGACGTCACGCGCCCGGACGTCGTGACGGTGTGGTCTCGTCGGCCGGGGGCCTCGATGTCCGGCGGCGTCCTCACCATCGTCCGATGCGTGGCGGCCGGCGTTCTCATCGTCGTGGCGTCCGTCGGTGTTTCCCGCGTGCTGGTCGACGGTCCACTCGCCTCGCTCGTGACGCCGCACGGGTGGGCGATCGCCGCGTGCGACGTCGGCCAGGGCGACGCGATCCTGGTGCGTTCGCGGGACGCGATCGCCCTCATCGACACCGGTCCCGACCCGGGGGCGCTCGACGCCTGCCTCCGCTCGCTGAGCATCGACCGCATCGACCTGCTCGTGCTCACGCACTTCGACGCGGACCACGTCGGGGGTGCGGCCGTGCTCGAAGGGCGAGTGGACACCGTGTTGCACGGACCACCCGCCGACGATGCCGATGCGCGCGTGCTCGATGGCCTGGCGCGGGCGGGCGCGGCCCTCCGCGCGGTCGGTGCCGGAGATCGGGGCAGTCTCGGCGGAGCATCGTGGCGGGTGCTCTGGCCGAGGAAGGACAGCGTCGCCTTCCCGCCGGGCAACGATGCGAGCGTCGTCACCGAGTTCGCCGGGGGAGGAGTGCCGCGCGCCCTGTTGCTGGGCGACCTCTCCGCGGCCCCGCAACGCGCGCTGCTCCGCGCTACGCCGCTGACACGATACGACGTGGTCAAAGTCGCCCACCACGGGAGCGCTGATCAGGAGCCCGCTCTGTACGAGGCTCTGCAGCCGAGCGTGGCGCTCATCACGGTCGGCGCGGGCAACGACTACGGACACCCGCGTCGGGAGACCCTGGAGCTGCTGTCGGCTCTCGGCGCGCACGTCTACCGCACCGACCGCGACGGTCGCACCCTGCTCGGCATCGAGGACCATGCCCTCCGCGTCTGGACCGATGTCGCGCCGCCCTGAGTCGGGTGTCCGACACCGCCGGTAGGCTGGTCCCATGGCAGCTTCCCGTCCTCCCTCCCGCGGCGGCGCGAAGGCCACGAAGATCCCGCAGGTGTCGTGGCGGGAGCCGCACCCCGCGCCGCTGGTGCTCGTCTCGGGCCCGGAAGAGGTCTGCGCCGAGCGCGCGATCGCCGGGGTGCGCGACTACCTCCGTGCGGAGGATCCGGCGCTCGAGGTCAGCGACGTCCGTGCCGACGACTACGCTCCCGGCACGTTGCTCTCCCTGACCTCGCCGTCGCTGTTCGGAGAACCGCGCCTGGTTCGCGTGTCCGGCGTGGAGAAGTGCTCTGACGCCTTCCTCCAGGAGGCCATCGGGTATCTGGAGAACCCGCAGGAGGGGGCCACGGTCGTGCTCCGCCACACGGGCGCCAGCGTCCGCGGGAAGAAGCTCCTCGATGCGCTGCGCGCGGGGACGGGCGGCGGGATCGAGATCGCGTGCCCCGCCATCAAGCGCGACGGCGACCGGGTCGACTTCGCGGCGGGGGAGTTCAAGGCGGCGAAGAAGCGCATCGCCCCGCCGGCACTCCGAGCGCTCGTCTCGGCCTTCGCCGACGACCTCACCGAGCTCGCCGCCGCCTGTCAGCAGCTCATCGGCGACGTCGAGGGCGACATCACGGAAGAGGTCGTCACGAAGTACTACGGCGGCCGGGTCGAGGTGTCGGCATTCGTCGTCGCCGACACCGCCATCGCCGGACGCTACGGCGAGGCTCTCGTGGCGCTCCGTCATGCCCTGTCCTCCGGCGCGGACCCGGTGCCGATGGTCGCCGCGTTCGCGATGAAGCTGCGTACGATGGCGCGCGTCGCCGGCAACCGTGAGCCCAGCAGGCAGCTCGCCCAGCGCCTCGGGATGAAGGACTGGCAGGTCGACCGCGCGCGTCGCGACCTGGCGGGCTGGAACGAGCGCTCCCTGGGGATGGCGATCCAGGCGACCGCGCGCGCCGACGCCGAGGTCAAGGGTGCGGCGCGTGACCCCATCTTCGCGCTCGAGCGCATGGTGACGGTCATCGCCACCCGTGAGCCGTTCGGGGGCTAGGGCTCCCGCTCCCCGGGAAAGCAGAAAGCCCGCCTCACGAGGAGACGGGCTTGCCGGAAGTCAGAAGCTCAGAGAGCCGAGACCTGCTTGGCGATCGCCGACTTGCGGTTCGACGCCTGGTTCTTGTGCAGGACACCCTTGCTGACGGCCTTGTCGAGCTTGACCGAGGCCTTCTTCAGGCTCTTCTCGGCGGCGGCCTTGTCGCCGGCGGCGACGGCCTCGCGGGTCTGGCGGACGAGAGTCTTCAGCTCGCTCTTCACGGCCTTATTGCGCTCGTGAGCCTTCTCGTTGGTCTTGTTGCGCTTGATCTGCGACTTGATGTTTGCCACGTGTGGACGCTTTCTGTACAGGAGTGATTCGGAGTGCCGGCAGCAGAAGAGGGCTGCTGCACGGCGGTCGTGAGGGAAGAACCCACACGCAAGCCAAGAGTCGAGTCTACCAGTACAGGGCGGGATCGTGCGAAACGACGCCACTCGGGCGAGACGCCGTCGCGCGGGAGGTGGGACCGGGTGCAGAATCATCCACAACGACGACGACGTCAGGAGCCCGATGACCCCCCTCAGCACCGACCCGGCCGCGCGTGCGCGGCTCCGCTGGTCCGTCGCCACCTCGTCCGTCCAGATCGAGGGTTCCCGCCGTGCCGACGGCGCGGGCCGGTCGATCTGGGACGACGAGATCGCCAAGCCCGGACGCATCCGCGACGGCTCGACGGCGGAGCCGGCCTGCGACAGCTATCGCCGCGTGGCGGATGACCTCGCCCTGGTGGCCGGTCTCGGGCTCGATCGGTATCGGTTCTCGATCCCCTGGGCGCGCGTGCAGCCGGACGGACGCGGCCCCGGGAACGTCGCGGCGCTGGACCACTACGCCCGCGTCGTCGATGGACTGCTGGCGGCCGGCGTCACCCCGTTCCCGACCCTCTATCACTGGGAGCTGCCGAGCGCGGTCGAGGCCGACGGCGGCTGGCTGGCCCGCGACACCGCCGAGCGCTTCGGCGAGTACGCCGCCCTCGTCGCCGCGCGCCTCGGAGACCGGGTGTCGTCCTGGTACACGCTGAACGAGCCCGCGATGACCACTCTGCAGGGCTACGCCGTCGGTGCGCTCGCACCCGGCAGGCAGCTCCTCTACGGCGCGCTTCCGACCGCACATCACCAGCTGCTCGCCCATTCCCGAGCTGCCGAGGCGCTGCATGCCCGTGGCGCGGCGAGCGTGGGACTCGTCAACAACCACACCTGGGTCCTGCCGCTGCGGGACACCGAGGAGGATCAGGCCGCGGCCGCGGTGTACGACCTCCTGCACAACCGGCTGTTCAGCGAGCCGCTCCTCTCCGGGACGACACCGGACCTGGAGGCCCTCGGGCTCCCGCCGCTGCCCGTCCTCGGTGACGACCTCGCACGCATCGCGGGATCGATCGATTTCTACGGCGTGAACTTCTACAACCCGACCACGGTCACCGCCGCCGCCGAGGACGACATCCCGTTCGAGATCGTTCCGACTCCCGGAGTGCCCGTCACCGGCTTCGGTCCCGAATGGCCGATCATGCCGTCCGCCCTGCGCGACCTCCTGATCGATCTGCACCGCCGCCACCCGAGCATGCCTCCGATCATCATCGGGGAGAACGGGGCAGCCTTCCCGGAGCCCGACGTCGCCGGCCCTGTGGAGGATACGGATCGGATCGCCTACCTCTCCGCGCACATCGACGCGGTGGGCGAGGCCATCGACGCCGGCGTCCCCGTCGAGGAGTACACGGTCTGGTCGCTGCTCGACAACTGGGAGTGGACGGACGGCTACACGCAGCGGTTCGGCCTCGTGCACGTGGACTTCTCGACGGGGGAGCGCACCCCGAAGGCCTCCTACGGCTGGTACCGCGACCTCATCGCGGGTGCGCGCGCAGCCGAAGACGCCGAGGCGGCACGCGCATGAGCGCGACCCCGGGCCTCGGCACCCACCGAGCGGGCCTGCGCTGGATGTCGCTGTTCACCCTCGCCTGGCTCGCGATCTGGACCGTCCAGCTCACCCCGGTCCAGCTCCTCCTCCCGCTGCAGCTCGACACTCCGGAGGACGACTGGATCCGCGGCGTCGTCTCCTCCGGGATCGTGCTCGGACTGGGTGGCCTCGCCGGCGTCGTCGCCGGGCCGCTCGCCGGGGCACTCTCGGATCGCGCCCGCGCCGGCGCGCATCGGCGGCGGCCATGGGCTCTGGGAGGGGTCGCGCTCACGGCTGCCTGTCTCGTCCTCACCGGCTTCGCCGACGGCCCGTGGGCGGTCGGCGCCGGCTGGGTCGGCGTCTCGATCGGCGTCGCCGTCTCCTCCGCCGCGTTCACCGCGCTCATCGCCGACCAGCTCCCGACGACGCAGCGCGGTGCCGCATCCGCCGCGGTCGGGTCGAGCCAGGCGGTCGGGATCGTGCTCGGGGTCGGACTCGTCGTGCTGCTCGGCCTCGGCATCGTCGCCGGGTATCTGCTCCTCGCCGGCATCATCGCGGTGGTGGGCGTCGCGGCGGCACTGCTGCTGCCGGACCCGCCGAGCACGGAGGCGCTGCGCCCTCAGCGCATCGGGCGGCCCCGCCTGGCGTCGCTCCGCGACCGCGACTTCGCCTGGATGCTCTCGGGCCGGCTCGTCACCAACATCGGCAACGCCCTCGGCACGGCGCTGTTCCTTTTCTTCCTCCTCCACGGGCTCGGACAGGAGAGCACGACCGCACAGGACAACCTCCTCCTGCTGATCGTCGTCTACACGGTCTTCGTGGTACTCGCCTCCGTGATCACCGGGATCATCTCCGACCGCACCGGGGAGCGCCGCCGGCTCGCCGTGGGGGCCACGGTCGTCCAGGCGGCGTCGGGTGTGGTGATCGTGGCTCTGCCCACCTTCGAGATGACGATGATCGCCGCCGCGCTCATGGGCGTCGGCTACGGCGCCTTCTCGACCGTGGGGCTCGCGTTCGCGGCCGACCTGCTCCCGGATGAGCAGGACCACGCGCGCGACCTCGGCATCGTGAACGTCACCGCCGCCCTCGGACAGCTCATCGGGCCCGTCCTCGGGGCCGGCCTCGTCGCGCTGGCCGGCGGGTTCTGGCTCGTCTTCCTCGCGGCAGCCATCCTGTCGCTCGTCGGCGGAGCGCTCACCGCCGCCGCGCGGTCTCGGGTGCTCTCAGCCTGACGCCGTGCGCTGCTCGATCGTCGCGATCGCGAGGGAGAGGACGGCGTTGAACACCCGCGGGCGCATGGCCGTGATCAGGTGCGTGGTCCGTGGCACGACGATGAGCTCCGCCTCCGGGGCCAGGCGCCGGAACAGGGGTTCGTTAAGCCGGAGCTGATCGTACTGGCCGTTCACGAACCAGAGGGGCACCTGGATGCGGGGGACGGCGGCCGCCACATCCAGGGTGGCGAGGCTGCGCAGCGTCTGGTCCTGGATGTCGAGGGCGTACCCACCGGCGGCGAAGTCTCCGCGATTCTCCTCGGGGATCGTCGCGGCGAGCATGCGCTGCGTCAGCCACATGCCACGGTCGGGCAGGGAGTCGACCGCCCGGGCGAACAGGCGGTACGCGCGCAGCCCGGCGCCGCGGGGAAGCGAGGTGCATGCGGCGGCGACGAGTCCGTCGACGGGCGGAGGCTCAGCGCCACCGGTGTACGCGAGCGAGAGCAGCCCGCCCATGGAGTGGCCGACCAGCAGCACGGGGCCCGTCTCGGCCGCGGCGCGGACGGCCGCATCGATCGTGAGCAGCGCCTCGTGGAGGGTGAAGTCCTCGTCCATCCGGCTGCCGTGGCCGGGGAGGTCGACGGCGGTGACGGGGAGCCCGCGTGCCCCCAGGTACTCGATCTGCGACCGCCACATGGTGGCCGACGTGCGGATGCCGTGCACGAGGACGGTCTGGACGGTCACGCCTTCAGCATAAGGAAAGCGGGGCCGGTGGATGGACCACCGACCCCGCTTCGACACGAGGTGTCAGAGGATGTTACTTCTCCCAGCCGACGTTCTCGACCGGCGTGACGCCGAACAGGTCGAGACCGACGTAGGGCTCCGGCGTGAGGTTCGCCAGGCCGTTCTTGACCACGTAGATCGAGGGGCCGCTGTACAGCGGGATGAGGCCCCAGGTCTGCTCGATGATCTTCGGCTCGAGGTCCATCGCCGCGGTGGTCCAGGACTCCGCGTCCTTCTGGCTCTCGACCTCGTCGGCGATCTGCTGGTCGATCTCCTCCGTGCCGGTCGCCGACAGGTTCAGACCGCTGTCGGAGCAGTAGAGCTGGCAGAACCAGGCCGGGCCGAACGGGTCGGAGTCGGTGAAGCGGAGCGAGACGACGTCCCAGTTCTTCGTGGTGAAGTCGCTGGAGAAGTCGGCGGAGGCACGGACATCGATCTTGAGGTCGATGCCGATCTCCTTCTGCTGCGCCTGCAGCGACTTCGCGAGGGCCTCGATGGTCGGGTCCTCACCGAAGATCGGGAAGGTGACGGAGAGCTTCTCGCCGTCCTTCTCGCGGATGCCGTCCTCGCCCTCGGTCCAGCCGGCGTCGTCGAGGAGCTTCTTGGCGCCCTCGACGTCGTGCTTCAGACCGGCTTCGGCGAACGAGTCCTTGTAGCCGTCCTGGAACGAGTACAGGTTGAGCGAACCGGCGACCGGCTCCTCGTAGCCGAGGCCGTTCCACGCGATCTGCTTCTGCTGGTCGACGTTCACGCCGAGGAAGAACGCCTTGCGCACGTCGATGTCCTCGAACTGCGGCTTGTCGGCGTCGACGAGCAGGACCGTCTTGGCGGTCTGCTGCGCACGGCGGACGACGGTGTCGTCCACTTCCTGGACCTGCTTCAGGCGGTCGTTGGTGTTGGCGCCCACCATGTCGATCTCGCCGTTCTTGAAGGCGTTGATCGAGGCGTCGGGCTCCATGGCCGTGAAGGTGACCGTGTCGAGCAGCGGCGCGTTGCCCCACCACTCGGGGTTCGGCTTGAACGAGACGAAGCCGCCGTTCGCGTCAAACGTGTCGACGGTGTACGGGCCGGCGCCCCACTCGGGGTGCATGTTGCCGATGAAGGCCTCGTTGAACACGGCCGGGTCGGCGATGTCCGGGTGCAGGACGCCACCCGTGAGGAACGCCATGGACGGCCAGGCGTAGATGCCGTCGAACGTCACGACGGCGGTCTTCGCGGTGTCACCCTGCTCGACGGTCTTGATCTGCTTGTAGCCGTCGGTCGCGTTCGGGTTGAAGCCCTCGTCGTAGGAGCGGTTGGCCTTCCACGTGGCGTCGACGGACGTCCAGTCCATGTCGGTGCCGTCGTTGAAGTGCGCCTCGTCCTTGAACGTGAAGGTGATGGTCGTGTTGCCATCCTCCTCGCCGATCTCGTACGCGTCGAGGTAGGCGTCGTTCTTCGTGACCTCGCCCTCCGGCGAGACCAGGAGGATCTGCGGCATGTACCACGACCACAGGCGAGCGGTGTCAGCACTGGCATCGCTGTTGAAGCCGTTCAGCTGCTCCGGGATCTCGTTGATGGGGAAGTTGACCTCGCCACCTTCCTGGAGGTTGCTGCGGTCCTGCGGGTTGTAGTCGGCGGTCTTGGTCTCGACCTTCTCGCCGTTGTCCCCGCCACCGGTGTTCCCGGAACCGCTCGCGCAGCCCGCGAGGGCGAGTGCGAGGGCGCCGCCGACCGCGACCGCCCCCAGCAACTTCTTGTTCTTCATGGTGCTCCTTTCGCCTTTCGGCGTTTCATAAAGGGAAGACTAGTTCGCGCTGTATCCCGGAACACGGCGCTGCGGTGAATGCCGCCTAACCGTTATCGGACGGTGACCAGGAACGCGCGCATGGGATCCGGGTCAGACCGTCGCGGGCTTCGTCGACATCGTCTCGGCGTCGAAGACCACCCGCTCGCGGGTGCGCTCGATGTCGGGATCCGGCACGGGGATCGCCGACAGCAGCGCCTTCGTGTACGGGTGCTGCGGGTCGTCGAAGACCTGGTCGACGTCGCCGTGCTCCACGAACTCGCCGAGGTACATCACGGCCACGCGGTCGGCGATGTGACGCACCACCGAGAGGTCGTGCGCGACGAAGAGGTACGACAGCCCGAGCTTGGTCTTGAGCTCGTCGAGCAGGTTGATGACGCCGGCCTGGATCGACACGTCGAGCGCGGACACCGGCTCGTCGAGCACGACGATCTTGGGGTTCGTCGACAGGGCCCGGGCGATGCCGATGCGCTGCCGCTGACCACCCGAGAACGCCTGCGGGAAGCGGTCGCTGTGCGCGGGGTTGAGCCCGACGAGGTCCATGAGCTCGTCCACCCGCCGGTGCGCCTCCTCCTTCGGCGTGCCGATCGCGAAGAGCGGCTCCGAGATGATGTCGGCCACCGTCATGCGCGGATCGAGGGCTCCCATCGGGTCCTGGAAGACGATCTGGATGTCGCGGCGCAGGGCGCGCTCGACCTTGCGGCTGTGGATGTCGTTGACGCTGGTGCCGGCGATGACGATGTCGCCGTCGGTCTGCTTGACCATGTCCATGATCTGCAGCAGCGTCGTCGTCTTGCCCGAGCCCGACTCGCCGACGATGGCCATCGTCTCGCCCTCGCGCACGTCGAAGCTGATGCCCTTGATCGCCTGGACCTCGCCGACCTTGCGCTTCAGGAACGCGCCCTTGACCAACGGGAACGTCTTGCGGAGGTTCTTCACCTCGAGCGTGATCGGCCGCTCCTCGCGGGGCGTCCGTGTGAGGTCGCTCTCCGGGACGGGGCGGACGGGGTAGACGGGCAGGCCCCCGAGGAGGCCGCCGTCCTCGATCTCGTGCGCGCGGATGCAGGCGGCCTGGTGCAGGTCGCCCGAGCCCGTCGGCACGGGGAGCAGTTCCGGCTCCTTGGCGCGGCAGGCGTCCATGACGATCGGGCAGCGGTCGGCGAACGGGCAGGCGTCCGGCAGGTTGATGAGCAGCGGCGGGTTGCCCTTGATGGGGGTCAGCGGCTCCTTCTCGGCCTTGTCCACGCGGGGGATGGCGCCGAGCAGGCCGATCGAGTACGGCATGCGGGTCTTGTGGAACAGCTCGCGCACGGGCGCGTGCTCCACGGGCTTGCCGGCGTACATCACGAGCACGTCGTCGGCGGTGCGGGCGACCACGCCCATGTCGTGCGTGATCATGATCACCGCGGCGCCGGTCTCGTCCTGCGCCTTCTCGATGAGGTCGAGGATCTGCGCCTGGATGGTGACGTCGAGGGCCGTGGTGGGCTCGTCGCAGATGATGAGCTTCGGATCGTTGGCCATCGCGATGGCGATGACGACGCGCTGCCGCATGCCTCCGGAGAACTCGTGCGGGAAGGACTTCATCCGGCGCTCGGGCTCGGTGATGCCGACGAGCTTGAGCAGCTCGACGGAGCGGTCCCAGGCGTCCTTCTTGGACAGGCCGCGGTGGACCGTGAGGGCCTCGATGAGCTGATCGCCGACCGTGTAGACCGGCGTGAGCGAGGTCAGCGGGTCCTGGAAGACCATCGACATGCCGTTGCCGCGGATGACCGACAGCTGCTTGTCGCTCATGCCGACGAGCTCCTGCCCGTCGTACGTGATCGAGCCGGTGACCTTGGCGTTCTCGTCGAGGAGACCCATGATCGCGAGCGAGGTCACGGACTTGCCGGAACCGGATTCGCCGACGATGCCGAGGGTCTTGCCGGCTTCGAGGTCGAAGGAGACGCCGCGGACGGCGTCGACACGGCCGGCCTCGGAGGCGAAGCTGACCTTGAGGTCGCGGACGGAGAGGACGTTGGTCATGCGCGGCCTCCAGCAGCCGAGGTGGGATCGAGGGCGTCGCGCAGGCCGTCGGCGATGAGCGCCATCGACACGGTGAGCAGGGTCAGCGCCGCCGCCGGGAAGTAGAACAGCCAGGGCGCCGTGGTCAGCGAGCTCGAGCCGGCGCCGATGAGGGCACCGAGCGACACGTCGGGGATCTTGACGCCGAAGCCGAGGAAGGACAGGCCCGTCTCCGTCACCACGGCGTTGACGACGCCGAGGGTGAAGTTGATGACGAGGAGCGAGCCGATGTTGGGCAGGAGGTGGCGGAGCACGATGCGCATGCCGCCGACGCCCATGTAGCGGGAGGCGCTGACGTACTCGCGCTCGCGCAGCGACAGGGCCATCGTCCAGATGACGCGGGCGGGGAAGTACCACCCGATCACGAAGATCATGATGAGGGCGATGACGCGCCAGTCACCGCCGGCCTTGTTCGAGATCATCGCGAGGATGAGGAAGCTCGGGATCACCATCATGAAGTGGATGACCAGGAGCGAGATGCGCTCGGTCCAGCCGCCGAAGTAGGCCGCGGCCGTGCCGACGAGCGCGGACACGATCGTGACGCCGACGGAGACGGTGATGGCGATCATGAGCGACCGCTGCAAGCCGACGGCGACCTGGGCGAAGAGGTCGTTTCCGGCGTTGTTCGTGCCGAACCAGTGCTCCGCGGACGGGGGAGTGCTGAGGTTCAGGAAGTCGAGCTCGATGTGGTCGTACCGGGCGATGAAGGGCCCGACGATGGCGAACAGCACGAGGACGACGAAGATCACGAGGCCGATGAGGGCTCCGCGGTTCCGGGAGAAGCGTCGCCAGTACAGCGTCCACTTCGACAGCCGCTTGGTGGCGACGCGGGTGGTCTCGGGGCCGGCGGTCTCCGGCTCCGGGTGGATGGTCGGGTCGAGCATGTCGGTGCTCATGTCAGCTCACTCTCACGCGCGGGTCGAGGACGACGACGGCGATGTCGGCGAGGATGGCGCCGATCGCCGTGAGGACCGCACCGAAGGCGGCGATCGCGACGGTTCCGTGGATGTCGTTCTTGGTGATGGTCTCGATGAAGTACCGGCCCATGCCGTTCCACGCGAAGATCGTCTCGGTCAGGACCGCTCCGGTGAAGATCGCGGGGATCGTGAAGGCGACCTGCGTGGCGACGGGGATGAGCGACGTCCGGAGCGCGTGCTTGCGGATGGCCTGCTGCTTGGTCAGGCCCTTCGCGCGGGCCGTGCGGACGTAATCGGCGTTGATGTTGTCCAGCAGGAGCGACCGCTGCAGGAAGTGGATGCTCGCGTACCCGGTGAGCACCAGCGCGATCGTCGGCAGCGTCAGGTGTTGCAGCACGTCTATGAGGGTGGGGAAGAAGCCCTCGACCCCTTGGCTGGCGTTACCGGTCACGTAGAAGATGCGGGTGCCGGTGGCGTTGTTCAGGCCGATCGCGAGCAGGACGATCGCGAACGCCGCGACGACGATCGGGATGTTGAGCGTGATGATGCTCGTCGCCTGGCCGATGCGGTCGGCGAGCTTGTACTGCCGAGACGCGGTGTACACGCCGAGCGCGATGCCGAGGACCGTCGTGAGGATCGTCGCGCCGAGGACGAGCTCCGCGCTGACCCACATGCGGTAGGCGACCTGCTCGTTGACGGATCCGCCCGTCGGGCTCACGCCCCAGTCCCAGCGGAGCAGGATGCCGGTGAGCCACGTCCACCACCGCTCGATGAGCGGGACGGTGTCGCTCAGGTTGCGGGGAGCGAGGGTGTTCACGATCTGCTCTTCGGTGAGCGGAGGGCGACGACCCACGTAGTTGCTGCGCGGATCGAGGAAGCCCCACGCGAGGAAGTAGGTGAGGTTCGTCGCGACCACGATCATGAGCAGCCAGCCGAGGGCACGGCGCGCGAGGTACTTGATCAAGGGGGATTTGTCTTTCTCTTCTCCAGACGCGCTCGGGGTCTGCCGACGCAACGCTGAGCCGGGCGGATGATCGGGTTTCATCCGCCGTTCCGCGCGACGCGACAGCCCTCACGGAGTCTGTGACGGAGTCGTATCGCTTACGGGATCCGGTGTCACGGATTGATCCCGGGCAACTTCGGGAGACTATCACCGATACGCACGAATGGGGATTATGAGGACCCTCACCGTAGAATCGACGGGACATGTCCCCACGCGCTCTCACCCCGCTTCAGCCTGCCGCGACGCCGGCTGCGCAGATCCGTAATTTCTGCATCATCGCCCACATCGACCACGGCAAGTCGACCCTGGCCGACCGCATGCTCCAGATCACCGGCGTGGTCGCGGAGCGGGACATGCGCGCCCAGTACCTCGACCGCATGGACATCGAGCGGGAGCGGGGCATCACGATCAAGAGCCAGGCGGTGCGGATGCCGTGGGCCCTGGGGCAGGCGCAGGGCCCGGACGAGGTGTTCGCGCTCAACATGATCGACACCCCCGGTCACGTCGACTTCACGTATGAGGTGTCCCGGTCGCTGGCCGCGTGCGAGGGTGCCATCCTCCTCGTCGACGCCGCGCAGGGCATCGAGGCCCAGACGCTGGCCAACCTCTACCTCGCGCTGGAGAACGACCTCCACATCATCCCTGTCCTCAACAAGATCGACCTCCCCGCCGCAGACCCCGAGAAGTACGCGAAGGAGCTCGCCTCGCTCATCGGCGGCAAGCCGGAGGACGTGCTGCGCGTGTCCGGGAAGACCGGCATGGGGGTCGAGGATCTGCTCGACCGGATCGTCGAGGAGATCCCGGCTCCGGTGGGGGATGCGGACGCACCCGCGCGGGCCATGATCTTCGACTCCGTGTACGACGCCTACCGCGGCGTCGTCACCTACGTGCGGATGGTCGACGGCAGCCTCTCGCCCCGCGAGCGCATCCAGATGATGTCCACCGGCGCGAACCACGAGGCCCTCGAGGTCGGCGTGTCGAGCCCGGAGCCCACCCCGACCAAGGGTCTCGGCGTCGGCGAGGTGGGCTACCTCATCACCGGCGTGAAGGACGTGCGGCAGTCGAAGGTCGGCGACACGATCACGAACGCGCGCAAGCCCGCGGCGGAGGCGCTTCCCGGCTACACGGACCCGAAGCCGATGGTGTTCTCGGGCATCTACCCGATCGACGGCAGCGACTACGCGGAACTGCGCGAGGCGCTCGACAAGCTCAAGCTCTCCGACGCCTCGCTGCAGTACGAGCCGGAGACCTCCGTGGCGCTCGGCTTCGGGTTCCGCTGCGGCTTCCTCGGCCTGCTGCACCTGGAGATCGTGACCGAGCGCCTCTCGCGCGAGTTCGGCCTCGACCTCATCACCACCGCCCCGAGCGTGATCTACGAGGTCGTGACGAGCGACACCGGCGAGACGGTGACCGTGACGAACCCGAGCGAGTACCCGGACGGCCGTATCGGCTCGGTGTCGGAGCCGATGGTGAAGGCGGCGATCCTGCTGCCCAAGGACTACGTCGGCACCGTCATGGAGCTGTGCCAGTCGCGGCGCGGCACGCTGCTGGGCATGGAGTACTTCTCCGAGGAGCGCGTCGAGCTGCGCTACAACATGCCCCTCGGCGAGATCGTGTTCGACTTCTTCGACCAGCTCAAGTCCAAGACGCAGGGCTACGCCTCCCTGGACTACGAGCCGTCGGGGCAGCAGGAGGCCGACCTGGTCAAGGTCGACATCCTCCTGCAGGGCGAGAAGGTCGACGCGTTCAGCTCGATCGTGCACCGGGACAAGGCCTACGCCTACGGCACGATGATGGCGGAGCGGCTGCGCAAGCTCATCCCTCGCCAGCAGTTCGAGGTGCCGATCCAGGCCGCGATCGGTGCGCGCATCATCGCCCGGGAGACGATCCGCGCGATCCGCAAGGACGTGCTCGCCAAGTGCTACGGCGGTGACATCACCCGCAAGCGCAAGCTCCTCGAGAAGCAGAAGGAGGGCAAGAAGCGCATGAAGATGGTGGGCCGCGTCGAGGTTCCGCAGGAGGCGTTCATCGCTGCGCTCTCCGGCGACGTCGAGACCAAGGACAAGAAGTAGCCCACCCCGCTGAACTTGTCGAAGCGCGCGGTTCTCAGGGACCCACCCTTCGACAGGCTCAGGGACTCACCCTTCGACAGGCTCAGGGACCCACCCTTCGACAGGCTCAGGGACCCAGCATCAGGGGCCCAGCCCTCCCGGGGATGTGACGGCGTGCGGCGCGGGGGGTGTTCGCTCAGGGAACCCGAAGTAGGCTGGATCTCATGCGGCGCGGGACTTTCCGAGACGACACGGTGGACTATGCGGCCGTGGGTGCGACCCACGCCCCCGATCTGATGCAGTACCCGCCGGAGCGCAGCATCCCGGCGGAGGAATCCTGGCGGATCGGCAGTGGCGAGGAGCGTTTCCAGACGGCCGGCGAAGCCCTGCTGTCGTGGACGGCGCAGCGTGCGGCCGGGCTGTCCGTGGAAGACGTCCGCCCTGCTCCCGGCCCCGCCTATGCGGGCGTGAGCTTCGACGCCGAGGGCAATCCGATCGCGCCGAGCAAGCGGGATGTGGAGCCGCGCTACGACGCCGAGGGGATGCCCTTCGTGGGCGCGGGCATGACACTCCACCTCCGCGGTCGCGTCGGCGGCATGCGCGCCGACTCCGAGCTGCGTGTGATCTCGGTCACCGAGGAGACCCGGCGAATCGGTTTCGTGCTGGGCACGGTCGGGGGCTCCGTTGTGAGCGGCGAGGAGTCGTTCGACGTGGACTGGCGCGAGGACAACGACGAGGTCTGGTTCACGGTCCGGGCTTTCGACGCCCCGAACACGCTGCTCTATCGGCTCGTCCCCGCCCTGATGAAGCGCCGCCGTCGCGAGCTGTTCGCGCGCTACCTCCGCGCGATCTCCCCGCTCTACGCGACTCCGGTGTGATGGCGGGACCACTTCCGCTCGGGGATCCGGCGCCCGCGGACGGGCGACTCCCCGCCGATCTCCCGATCTCCGTCGAGACGCCGTTCTCCGCCTACCTGCACATCCCGTTCTGCCGCGTGCGCTGCGGCTACTGCGACTTCAACACGTACACGTCCGGTGAGCTCCGCGGGGCGGAGCAGGAGGACTACGCGTCCACCCTCATCGGCGAGATCGCCCTCGCGCGTACGGTGCTGGACGAGGCCGGAGCGCTGCGCCCGATGGACACGGTGTTCTTCGGCGGCGGCACGCCCACGCTGCTTCCCGCGGGAGATCTCGCCCGCATGCTGGGAGCGGCCACCGCGGCGTTCGGACTCGCACCGGGCGCCGAGGTCACCGTCGAGGCCAACCCCGATACCGTGACCCCGGAGGTCGCGCGCATCCTCGCCGAGGCGGGGGTCACGAGGCTGTCCATCGGCATGCAGTCCGCCGTCCCGCACGTCCTCGCCGCGCTCGACCGGACGCACCGGCCCGAGAACGTCCGCACCGCCGTCGCCGCGGCGAAGGAGGCGGGACTCGCGGTCAGCGTCGACCTCATCTACGGCGCACCGGGGGAGAGCCTCGCCGACTGGGAGGCCTCGCTCGACGCCGCCCTCGCCCTGGAGTCCGACCACGTCTCCGCGTATGCCCTCATCATCGAGGACGGCACGAAGCTCGCGCGACAGATCCGTCGCGGTGAGGTGCCGACCCCGGACGACGACCTGCAGGCGGACATGTACGAGCTGGCGGACGAGCGCCTCGCCGCCGCCGGGTTCGAGTGGTACGAGGTCAGCAACTGGGCCCGCAGCGAGGGGCAGCGGTCGCGGCACAACCTCGCGTACTGGCGGGGGAGCGACTGGTGGGGCTTCGGCCCCGGCGCCCACAGCCACGTCGCCGGACTCCGGTGGTGGAACGTCAAGCACCCGGCGGCCTACGCGCAGCGGCTGGCCGCCTCGTCCTCGCCGGCGGCCGGGCGCGAACGTCCGGACCCGGAGGCGCAGACCCTGGAGCGCATCCTCCTCCTCAGCCGCATCCGTGAGGGGATCGCGGTGACCGACGTCCCGGAGCAGAACAGGGACCGCATCGCCGGCCTCATCGCCGACGGTCTCATCGATGCGCCGGCGGCGATCCGCGGGCGCGTGCAGCTCACGCTCCGCGGCCGCCTCCTCGCCGACGCCGTCGTGCGCGAACTGACGGATTGAGCGGCTCCACCGGCGCTGCCCCGCCTTCGGAGATCTCCCGGTCGCAGGAGGTAGGATTGGCACTCAGGGCAGCAGAGTGCCAGCATCCGGTCGGCGGGAAGGGGAAGCCATGGTCACAGAGCGAGGGCTGCAGGTCCTCCGCGCGATCGTGCAGGACTACGTCGAGACGCACGAGCCCGTGGGCAGCCGTTCCATCGTCGACCGGCACTCGTTCGGGGTCTCGGCCGCGACCATCCGCAACGACATGGCGCAGCTGGAGGACGAGGAGCTGATCACGGCTCCGCACACGTCGTCCGGGCGCGTCCCGACGGACAAGGGCTACCGGGTGTTCGTCAATCACCTCGCCCAGCTCCGTCCTCTCTCCACCGCGCAGCGTTCCGCCATCGAGTCGTTCCTCGCCGACCCGGCCGACCTCGACGACCTGATGGTCCGGACCGTCCGCGTCCTCACGCAGCTCACCGGCCAGGTCGCGTTGGCGCAGTATCCGTCGTTCGCGCGGGCGCACGTGACCCACGTGGAGCTCGTGACGCTGGCCCCGAACCGGCTCCTCACGGTCCTGGTGACGGACGCCGGTGGGGTGTCGCAGCGGATCACCGCTCTGCCGGACGCGATCGACGAGGCCGACCTCGCCGTGCTGCGCGCGCGGCTGTCCGCCCTCATCACGGGGCAGGCGATCGCGGCGGCCTCCGACCGGCTGCAGGCGCTGCTCGCCACGGAGGAGACGCCGCAGGATCGCGTGCTCCGCACCCTCGCCGGCGTCGTGGTCGACGAACTCGGCGGCTTCCGGCAGGAGCGCCTCGTGATGGCCGGAGCAGCGACCCTGGCGCGGCGCGAACAGGACTTCCGCGGCAGCATCCACCCCCTCCTCGAGGCCATCGAGGAGCAGGTCACGCTGCTGCGGCTGATGAGCGAGATGGTGCCGGACGAGCACGGCCTCGCGGCGAGCATCGGCACCGAGAACGCCTCCTTCGGGCTCGGCGAGGCGTCGATCGTCGCCAGCAACTACGCGGCGCCTTCGGGGACCGCGCGGGTCGGCGTCATGGGCCCGACCCGGATGGACTATCCGAGCAACCTCGCGGCAGCGCGGGCGGTCGCCCGCTACCTGTCACGCATGCTCGACGACGACGAGGCCGGCCGCTGACGCGGCCCCACGGAAATCACACGCAGAAAGGCGATTGTGGCGGACCACTACGAGGTCCTCGGGGTGTCCCGGGACGCTTCCACCGACGAGATCAAGAAGGCGTATCGGCGCCTGGCACGGCAGCTCCACCCGGACGTGAATCCGGGGGAGGAGGCTGCGGAGAAGTTCAAGCTCGTCACGCACGCCTACGACGTGCTCAGCGACGAGGAGTCGCGCCGCCGGTACGACATGGGCGGCGGTGACGGCGCGAACAACTTCGGAGGCTTCGGAGGCTTCGGCGACATCTTCGAGACGTTCTTCGGCGCGTCGCAGGGTGGCGGACGCGGCGCCCGTCCGCGATCGCGGCGAGAGCGCGGTCAGGACGCGCTCGTCCGGGTCACCCTCGATCTCGGCGATGTGGTCTTCGGTGCGCACCGCGACATCGAGGTCGACACGGCCGTGCTCTGCGAGACCTGTCAGGGCTCGTGCTGCCAGGAGGGCACGTCGCCCGTCACCTGCGACATCTGCGGCGGCACGGGGCACGTGCAGCGTCAGGTGCGGAGCCTTCTCGGCAACGTCGTCACCTCCCAGCCGTGCGGCACCTGCGAGGGCTACGGCACGACCATCCCGTACCCCTGCGGCACCTGTGGCGGGCAGGGACGCGTCCGCTCGCGCCGCACGGTGTCCCTCGACATCCCGGCGGGCGTCGAGACCGGACTGCGGCTGCAGCTCCCCGGCTCCGGCGAGGTCGGCCGCGCGGGCGGCCCGAACGGCGACCTCTACGTGGAGGTCACGGTCAACCCGCACCCCGCCTTCAGCCGTGACGGCGACGACCTGCTCGCCACGCTCGAGGTGTCCATGACCGACGCCATCCTCGGCACCGAGACCTCGATCGAGGGACTCGACGGGGAGGTCGACCTGGAGATCCGCGCCGGCGTGCAGTCCGGCGACGTGCTGACCATCAAGGGCCGAGGCATCACGCCGCTGCGCGGCACCCAGCGCGGCGACCTCCGCGTCGGCGTGCAGGTCGTCACCCCCACCAAGCTCGACTCCGCGCAGCGCAAGCTCATCGAGGACTTCGCCAAGAAGAACAAGGCGCCGGGCCCGCAGCTCGCGCAGTTCCAGCAGGGCCTGTTCTCCAAGCTGCGCGACCGGTTCCGCGCCCACTGATCGTGGCGCTGCACTTCCTCGTCGAATCCGCGGGTGATGCCGCGGTGGGCGGCCTCGTCTCCCTGACCGGGGCCGAGGCGAAACATGCGGCCGTCGTCCGGCGGCTGCGCGTCGGCGAGGTCGTCACGGTCGGTGATGGTCGGGGCATCTGGCTGACCGGCGTGGCCGAAGAGGTGTCGCCGTCGCGCGTCGACGTCCGGATCACCGCGCGCGTCGAGCACGAGCCGGCGAGTCCGCGCCTCGTGCTCGTGCAGGCGCTCGCGAAGGGCGACCGCGACGAGCTCGCCGTGCAGGCCGCGTGCGAACTGGGCGTCGACGAGATCGTGCCGTGGCAGGCGGGTCGCAGCGTGTCGCGCTGGGAGGGGCCGAAGGCGGTGAAGGGACGCGAGCGCTGGGCGACGATCGTCCGCGAGGCCGCGAAGCAGGCGCACCGTGCCTGGGTACCCGAGGTGGCCGCCCCGGAGACGACCGCACAGCTCGCGACCCGCGCGGCGACGCAGCGCGTGCTCCTGCTCGACCCGACCGCGACCGCGCGGCTCTCCGCCCTGGTGCCGGATGACCGTGACCTGGTGCTCGTGGTGGGTCCGGAGGGCGGGATCGCTCCGGAGGAGCTCGAGAAGCTCACCGCCGCGGGCGCCGAACGCGTGCTGCTCGGCGACACCGTGCTGCGCACATCCACGGCGGGCCCCGCGGCCATCGCCGTGCTGTCCGCGGCCCTCGGGCGCTGGTGACCGGCCGCGCCGCGCGTCCCCCCAGTAAGCTGAGAGCATGAGCGAACCCTCGATCTTCACGCGCATCCTCACCGGGGACATCCCCGGGGAGATCCTGCTCGACACGGGCCGCGTCTTCGCGATCCGCGACATCGATCCGCAGGCGCCGCTCCATGTGCTCGTCATCCCCAAGACCGAGGAGTACCGCGACGTGACCGAGCTCGCGGCCGGGGATCCCGCGCTGCTGGCCGAGATGGTCGCCGCCGCCAAGCGCATCGCGGAGGAACACGCCAACGGCGAGTACCGCCTCATCTTCAACAACGGCGCGAGCGTCGCGCAGTCCGTCTTCCACGTGCACGCCCATGTGCTCGGCAACCTCGAGGAGAACAAGCTCGTTGGCTTCTGACGATCAGGAAAACGTCACCGAACGGCTCTACGCCGACGGCGTCGCGATGGTGCAGCTGCTCGGTCCGCAGGACCGGCTGCTGCGGATGCTCGAGCGCGAGCACCGCGACGTGCAGGTGCTCGTCCGCGGCAACGAGATCACGCTCACGGGCGCGCGCGAGGCCGTCGCCAAGGCTAAGACCCTCGTCGACGAGCTCCTCACGATGACCAAGGCCGGGCACGATCTCGCCCCGAGCGACGTGTCCAGCTCGGCGCGCATGCTGCGTCAGGACGGCGGCCCGCGGCCCAGCGAGGTGCTGGGCGAGGCGATCCTCTCCACGCGGGGCAAGGTGATCCGGCCGAAGACCCTCGGTCAGAAGGAGTACGTCGACGCGATCGAGGAGAACACGATCGTGTTCGGCATCGGTCCGGCCGGAACGGGCAAGACCTACCTGGCGATGGCGAAGGCCGTCCAGGCGCTGCAGCGCAAGGAGGTCACCCGCATCATCCTCACCCGTCCGGCGGTCGAGGCGGGGGAGCGCCTCGGGTTCCTCCCCGGCACGCTCACCGACAAGATCGATCCGTACCTGCGGCCGCTCTACGATGCGCTCAACGAGATGATGGATCCAGAGATCGTGCCGCGCCTGATGGCGACGGGCACCATCGAGGTCGCGCCCCTCGCGTACATGCGCGGACGCACCCTCAACGACTCCTTCGTCGTGCTCGACGAGGCGCAGAACACCACGCCCGAGCAGATGAAGATGTTCCTCACGCGTCTCGGGTTCGGCACGAAGATGGTCGTCACCGGCGACATCACCCAGGTCGACCTTCCGCAGGGCGCCTCCGGCCTCCGCCTGGTCACCCGGGTGCTCGACGGCATCGACGACATCCACTTCTCCCGTCTCACCAGCGACGACGTGGTCCGGCACTCCCTGGTGGGGCGCATCGTCGACGCCTACAGCGAGTACGACGAGCGGCGCGTGGCGCAGCGGGCGGAGCGCGAGCAGGCGCACGAGTTCGCCAACCGCGCCGAGCGCCGCGGCGCCCAGCGACCCGGACCACGCGACCGCATGCCGAAACGAGGGCTCTCATGATCGAGATCAACAACGAGTCGGCCATCGATGTCGACGAGACCGTGCTGCAGCGGCTGACGGACTTCAACCTCGCGCAGCTCCACGTCAGCGCGGACGCCGAGGTGGCCATCGTGCTCGTCGACGAGGGCGCCATGGAGGCGCTGCACGTGCAGTGGATGGACGAGCCGGGGCCGACCGACGTGCTGAGCTTCCCGATGGACGAGCTCCGGCCCGGCACCGAGGACCGTCCGACGCCTCCCGGGCTGCTCGGCGACATCGTCCTCTGCCCGCAGGTCGCGGAGACGCAGGCGCAGGCCGCCGGCCACACCCTCATGGACGAGCTCATCCTGCTCACGACGCACGGACTGCTGCACCTGCTCGGGTTCGACCACGCCGAGCCGGAGGAGGAGCGGGAGATGTTCGGGCTGCAGAAGCAGCTCATCCAGGGCTTCGCCGCGTCCGAGCGCCGCCGGCGATGACGGAGCTGCTGCTGCTCGTCGCCGCGGTGCTGCTGGTGGCGTTCGGCGGCCTCATGGCCGCGATCGACGCGGCATACGGCGTGACCTCGCGCGCCGGGCTGGAGGACATGGCCACCGAGGGACGCCGTGCGAAGGCCCTCGGGCGCATCGCCGCCGACCTCGACGCGCACGTCAACGCCGTCGCCTTCATCCGTGTCCTCGCGGAGGTGACGGCCGCCGTGCTCGTCACCGTGGCGTTCACGATCGTCTTCGAGAACATCTGGTGGGCGATGCTCGCCGCCGCCATCCTGATGACCGGCATCACCTTCGTCCTCGTCGGGGCGAGTCCGCGGACGTTCGGTCACCAGCACGCCGAGAGCATGATCCGCGGGAGCGCGGCCATCGTGCGCGGACTCCGGATCATCCTCGGTCCCATCGCCCAGGGACTCGTCGTCCTCGGCAACCGTGTCACGCCGGGGACCGGACGCAGTTCGTTCTCCAGCGAGGACCAGCTGCTGAGCATGGTCGACGAGGCCGCGTCCAACGACCTCATCGAGGAGGACGACCGCGACCTCATCCACTCGGTGTTCGACTTCACCGACCAGTTCGTTCGGGCGGTGATGGTGCCGCGCACCGAGATGGTCACCGTGGGTGCGGAGGCGACGACCGACGAGGCCATGTCGCTCTTCCTTCATCGCGGGGTGTCCCGCATGCCCGTCGTCGACGATGAGGCCGACGACGTCGTCGGGGTGCTGTACCTCAAGGACCTCGTGCAGTTCGCGTACCGGGACGACAGTGCCTGGCGCGCGGCCTCCATCCGTCCGATCGCCCGGCCGGCCACGTTCGTCCCCGAGTCGATGCGCGCGGAGACGCTGCTGCAGCAGATGAAGCGCGACGCCGTGCACGTCTGCCTCGTGATCGACGAGCATGGCGGGATCTCCGGCCTGGTGACGCTGGAGGACCTCATCGAGGAGCTCGTGGGGGAGATCTCGGACGAGTACGATCAGGTGTCCGCCGAGTTCGTCGACCTGGGCGACGGCCGCTATCGGGTGAGCTCCCGGCTCTCGCTGGAGGACGTGGGCGATCTGTTCGGTCTGGAGCTCGAGGACGAGGACGTCGACTCCATCGGCGGCCTGCTCGGCAAGACGCTCGGCCAGGTGCCGCAGCCCGGTGCGACGGCGACCGTCCACGGGCTCGTGCTCACCGGGGGCGCGTCCCGCGGGCGGGGGCGCGGTATCGCGACGGTGTTCGTGGAAAGGGCGGCAGAGCCCGAAGAAGTGCAGGATGAAGGAGAGCGGCGCGATGACTGAAGACACCCGGAGCGGGTTCGTGACCTTCGTCGGGCGGCCGAACGTGGGCAAGTCCACGCTCACCAACGCCCTGGTCGGCGAGAAGATCGCCATCACCAGCGAGAAGCCGCAGACCACGCGCCGCGCGATCCGCGGCATCCTCAATCGTCCGGACGGGCAGCTCGTCATCGTCGACACCCCCGGCATCCACAAGCCGCGCACACTCCTCGGCGAGCGGCTGAACGATCTTGTCGAGCAGGTCCTGGGCGACGTCGACGTGATCGGCTTCTGCGTGCCCGCCACCGAGAAGGTCGGTCCCGGCGACCGCCGGATCGCCGCCTCGCTGGACGGCTACCCGCGGGCGCAGAAGATCGCCATCGTCACGAAGACCGATGCTGCCGGGCGCGATGAGATCACCGAACGACTCATGGAGGTGGACTCCCTCCGCGAGGACTGGGCGGCGGTGATCCCGCTGTCGGCGCTGACGCGGGATCAGCTCGAGGTGCTGGCGGACGAGATCCTGCAGCTCATGCCGGAGGGGCCCGCGCTCTACCCCGAGGGCGTCACCACCGACGAGTCCGCCGAGGACCGGATCGCGGAGATCATCCGCGAGGCCGCCCTCGACGGCGTGCGCGACGAGCTCCCGCACTCGATCGCCGTCGTCGTCGATGACATCGCCCCGCGCGAAGACAGCGACCTCACCGACGTGCATGCCTCCATCGTCGTGGAGCGGGACAGCCAGAAGGCGATCATCATCGGCCACAAGGGCAAGCGCCTCCGCGACGTGGGAGCGCGCGCCCG
Source organism: Microbacterium sp. LEMMJ01 (assembly GCF_002114135.1). Taxonomy (NCBI): domain Bacteria; kingdom Bacillati; phylum Actinomycetota; class Actinomycetes; order Micrococcales; family Microbacteriaceae; genus Microbacterium; species Microbacterium sp. LEMMJ01. The sequence continues at coordinate 343,443 of NZ_NCTV01000036.1, read as the reverse complement.
CGCCGGCATCGAGGAACTGCTCGGGACCCGCGTCTTCCTCGGGCTCCATGTCAAGGTCGCGAAGGAGTGGCAGCGCGATCCGAAGCAGCTCGGGCGGCTCGGGTTCTGACATGCCGGGCAGCAGGACGTCGGAGGCGGCGGGCCGACCGCCGACCCCACCGACATGATCGGCCGCGGCGAAGACCCGAGCTCGCTGCGGAACGAGGTCTTCACACGAGTGTTCGACGAGCACTGGGCGACGGTGCGCCACCACATCGAGGGCGTCGTCCCCGATGACGACGAGGTCAGTGAGATCGTGTCGGAGGTGTTCCTCGTCGCGTGGTCACGACTGCGCCCGACCCGTCCCCCCGGGAAGGTCTGGCTGCTCCGACAGACGGACCGCCACCTTCGTGCCCGCGCTCGGCGTTCTCCCACCGCGCACGGTGCGATCGATGCCGTGCACGCGGGGCTCTCCGGCGACCCGGAGACCCTCGGCGGGTTCGGCCGCAGCGAAGTCCTCCGAGCTTTGGGTGTCCTCACTCCCGGGCAACGGCGTATCATCATGCTCACGTACTGGGATGGACTCGCGGTGGGGGAGATTGCGGAGCTGCTGCGCGCTTCGGAGTCCCGGGTGCGGAAGACGCTGGCGCGGGCCGAGGAACGGCTGCGCGCCACGCTAGGACTGGAGGAGACGGGGAGTGCGTGATGCCTGAGAATGCCCTGCTCGAGCGCGTGCTCGTCGAGGCCGATCCCGCGCGCACGCCGCGCGACGCCGAGCCGGACGCGCGCGCGATCGCCGCGCGCGACCGCATCATCCGGTCCGCTCCCGCGCCGCAGCGCCGCCGGCGGACCCGGACGATCGGCTGGGCCGCAGGGCTGACCGCCGCCGCCGCGGCGGTCGCCATCGCCTTCGCGGCCCTCACTCCGCCGCAGTCCGCCGTCGCGGGTACTCCGTCGCCGCTGGTCTTCGAGAGCACCGGCTCGCTGAGTGACATCGTGGCCGACGCGGAGACCGAGCTGACGGTGTTCGCGCCGCCCGCCGACCCGGAGCGCTCGGTGCGGACCGCGTCCTGGTCGTTCAACGCGGAGATGGACACGGGGCGCACCGAGGTCATGCCGCAGTTCTCGACGTTCACCTGGCGGGAAGACCTCTCCGGGGAAGCCCTCGCCATCAACGGCGTCCCCTACGATCCCGAGGACGCGGTCGCGAACGGCGACTCCGAGATCGTGAGCAGCGGCGAGGTGGCCTCGCGCGTGACCTTCGCCCCCGGCGAGTTCGAGACCCCGGTCGTCGCCGCGCCGGGGGAGTCCGCCGCCGACGTGCGGGCGCTCCTGGAGGCATTCGACATGCCGAACGACCCGACGGCCTTCGAGGTGGTGACCGCCCTCACCTCGGTCTTCGGTCAGTGGACGCTCACCAACGCGCAGCACGCCGAGGTGTTGACGCTCATCGAGGCCTCCGGAGGAGCGCAGGCGCTCGGCGAGTCCACCGACCGCCTCGGGCGTCCTGTCGCCGGTATCCGCGTGCTGTCCGCGGACGGCATCGTGAGCGACGACCTTCTGGTGTCCCTCGACACCGGCCGCATCGTCGGCATCGAGCGAACCGTCCTGAAGGACGACGGCGTCTTCCCGGCCGGTGCGGTCGTGGACTACCGGATGTGGGACATCCCTGAGGAGGTCGTGCAATGAAGCACTCGCGCCCGCTGACCGCGGTTCTCGTGGCCCTGGCTCTCGTCGTGACCGGCGGCCCCACCGTCGCGGCAGCCGAGGAGCCCGTCGATCCCCAGCTCTCCCAGTTGCTCGAAGAGGTTCCCGGCGGTGTGGTGACCGACGGCGGCAGCGCCGTCTGGCCGAAACTCGACATGGAGTACCGACCGGCCCCGGCGTCGTCGCGGGTCGCGGCGCGCTCCGTCGGCTCCTGCGCGACCGGGCGGATCTGCGCGTACAACGCCTCCAACCTCGGCGGTGGCATGCTGAGCTGGGGGAGCTGCACCACCATCACCATCCCGTCGTCGTTCGCCACACGGTCCGCGGCGAACGCGCGGACCTCGGGGTACATGCAGGTGCGTAACGGGGCCTCGGTGCTCGCGACCGTCAACGCCAATGCCTGGGGCAACGTCTCGGGTTCCGCGACCAACATCCGCTGCTTCCTCTGAGAGCCGGGGCGGGCCGGTACAGGAGACGATGAGGGGCGAGGGCATGGCGAAGCACTGGGTGGCGACGACGGCCGGGCCTCCCGAGTCGTGGGCTTTCGAGGAGTACGTGCCCGCGCCGCCGCGCCGGGGCGAGGTCACGATCCGGGTGCGCGCCGCCGGGGTGAATCCGGCCGACGCGAAGCACGTGGCGGCCGCTCGGCCGGGGGTCGAGTTCCCGGTCGCCATCGGGTACGAGGTCTCGGGTGAGCTCGTGGCGATCGGCCCCGGGACCCGCATCGGCTCGGGCGACGCCGGGGTCGGCGACGAGGTCGTGGCCTTCCGCGTCCGGGGCGGGTACGCGACGGAGCTCACGGTGCCGGCTGCCACGGTCTTCGCGAAGCCGACGACGTTCGCGCACCCCGAGGCGGCGAACCTCCTGCTCGTCGGCACGACCGCTGCCGAGATGCTCGCCGTCACCGGTGCGGCCCCGGGCGAGACGATCCTGCTGCACGGTGCATCCGGTGCGGTGGGGGTCAGCGTGCTGCAGCAGGCCCGGCTGCGGGACGTCCGGGTGATCGGCACGGCGAGCCCGGAGCGCTTCGACGAGGTGCGGCGGTTCGGCGGCATCCCCGTGGCCTACGGTGCCGGGCTCGCGGATCGGGTGCGCGCGCTGGCGGACGGTCCGGTCGCCGCGGCTCTCGATGCGGTGGGGACCGACGAAGCCGTCGACGTCTCCCTGAGCCTGGTGGCGGACCGCCGGAGGATCGTCACGATCGCGAACCCGTCGCGGGCGTCCGCCGAGGGTTTCCTCGCGATCGCCGGGTCGATGCCGGACAGTGCCCGGTTCCGCGACGAGGTGCGCAGCGAACTCCTCGCTCTGGCGCAGAACGGCGACCTCGTGGTCCCTGTGGCACGGACCTTCCCGCTGACCGAGGCGCCGGAGGCCCATCGCCTCCTCGCCACCGGGCACCCGGGCGGCAAGCTCGCGCTGATCCCCGAGGGCTAGCCGCTCTCTTGCAGTGCCGAGGTCACGATGACGACGCCCTCGCCGTACTCCTCATCCGCGGCGTTCTGCAGGGAACCGTCATCCCAGACGACCTGGAGCCAGACGTAGCCGCGATCGATGGACAGTGCGAGAGCCTCCGCACCGAGGCGGCCGGCGATGTCGTTCTGCACGCGGTCGAGCTCCTCCGCCGTGCTGGTGCCGTCCACGCCGCCGGTGGGGTCCTCCGGCGCCATCGGATCGTAGAGCGCGAGGAGAGCAGGCGGCTCGGTCACCGTGAATCGCTCGCCGTCCCAGGCACCGGTGACCGCATAGGCCCCCCACTGCGTCTCTCCGGACGTCTCGCGGCCGTCCACGCCGTCCCAGCTCCACCCGTCGAGCGGCACACCGTCGCACTGCGGGGGATACGACTCGCGGATCGCGCCGAGGCACAGCCGGACATCCCCGGACTCGTCGAGAACGGTTCCGGTGCCGACCACGGGTCCTGTCGGTGGCGCGGGCTCCGCCTCCTCCCAGCGCGTGTCTGACGGCACCGTCGTGCTGGTCGGCGGTGCGGACGCTCCCGGCGCGGTGGTGCAGCCGGTCAGGAGCAGCAGAGCCGTCGCGGCGCCGACGACGAGGGAAGAGCGATCGCGGAAGGACCTCATACCGACCAGTGTCGCGCGTGCACGGATCGTCTCAGGTGCTAGCATGACCACATGCCTTTCGGCGGTCTGCTTCTTCTTAGCTGCCGCGACGAGTCCTAGAGCTAGGGCCTTCCTCGTCGCGGCGCTTGTGTTGGCCCGTTCATTGTGACGAAGAGAAGAAGCCCCATCATGCAGAACACCCAGCGCCCGTCCGCGATGCCGATCCACAAGTACCGGCCCTTCCACGAGCAGATCGCCGTCCACCTGCCTGACCGCACCTGGCCCGACGCCCGCATCACCGAGGCGCCCCGCTGGTGCGCGGTCGATCTCCGCGACGGCAACCAGGCTCTCATCGACCCCATGTCGCCCGAGCGCAAGCGCGTCATGTTCGAGCTGCTCGTCGGCATGGGCTACAAGGAGATCGAGGTCGGCTTCCCCTCGGCGAGCCAGATCGACTTCGACTTCGTGCGTCAGCTGATCGAGGAGAACCTCATCCCGGATGACGTCACGATCCAGGTCCTGACGCAGGCGCGCGAGCACCTGATCGCCCGCACCTACGAGGCCATCGCCGGTGCGAAGCAGGCCATCGTCCATCTCTACAACTCCACGAGCGTTCTGCAGCGCGAGGTCGTCTTCCGTACCGACAAGCAGGGCATCATCGACATCGCGCTCGAGGGCGCCCGGCTGTGCCGCCGGTTCGAGAAGACGATCCCGGACACGCAGGTGTACTACGAGTACTCCCCGGAGAGCTACACCGGCACCGAGCTGGAGTTCGCGGTCGACGTCTGCAACCAGGTCATCGAGATCTTCGAGCCCACGCCGGACCGCAAGGTCATCATCAACCTCCCCGCGACGGTGGAGATGGCGACGCCGAACGTCTACGCCGACTCGATCGAGTGGATGAGCCGTCACCTGAACCACCGGGAGAACGTGATCCTGTCGCTCCACCCGCACAACGACCGCGGTACCGCGATCGCCGCGGCCGAGCTGGGGTACATGGCCGGAGCCGACCGCATCGAGGGGTGCCTGTTCGGCAACGGGGAGCGCACGGGCAACGTCGACCTCGTCGCGCTCGGCATCAACATGTTCACGCAGGGCATCGATCCGCAGATCGACTTCAGCGACATCGACCAGGTCAAGCGCACGGTCGAGTACTGCAACCAGCTGCCGGTGCCCGAGCGCAGCCCGTGGGCCGGTGACCTCGTCTTCACGGCGTTCAGCGGCTCGCACCAGGACGCCATCAAGAAGGGCTTCGAGGCCATGGCCGCCAGGGCCGAGGCGCAGGGCGTGACGGTCGACGAGATCGAATGGGCCGTGCCGTATCTGCCCGTCGACCCGAAGGACCTCGGTCGCTCCTACGAGGCCGTCATCCGCGTGAACTCCCAGTCGGGCAAGGGCGGCGTCGCGTACCTGCTCAAGTCCGACCACGCGATCGACCTGCCGCGCAAGCTCCAGATCGAGTTCTCCGGGGTCGTGCAGGCCAAGACGGATGCCGAGGGCGGCGAGGTCACCAGCGAGCAGATCTGGTCGATCTTCACCGACGAGTACCTGCCCGCCGTGGACACCGAGGCGAAGTGGGGCCGGTTCGAACTGCTCGCCACGCAGACCCGGAGCGACATGTCCGGCGACGTCGTGCTCGACGTCGTGCTGCGGGACGACGACCAGGAGGTCTCCGTGTCGGGCAACGGCAACGGTCCGGTCGCCGCGTTCGTCGAGGTGCTGCGTGGTCAGGGCTTCGACATCACGGTCTACGACTACGTGGAGCACGCTCTCAGTGCCGGCGGGGACGCGCAGGCCGCGGCCTACGTCGAGCTGCAGGTGGGCGACCAGCGGCTGTGGGGGGTCGGCATCGACGGCGACATCTCGACCGCATCGCTCAAGGCGATCGTCTCGGGTGTGAACCGGTCGATCCGCAGCCGTCAGCAGGAGCTGGCCGCCGTCTGATCCTGGTTCGAATCGCGCGATCGGTCGTCTCCGGCCGCCGGATGGGGCCAATCGCGCGATTCGAAGTGGGGGATCAGTTCACCCACTGCACCAGCTGCCAGATGAGGCCGTTGGGGTCGGCGAACTGGCAGTACCGCTCGCCCCAGGGTTCGGTCTCGGGAGGGGTGACCACGCGAGCGCCCGCGGCGGCGATCCGGGCGAACTCCTGGTCGATCTCGTCGACGACGAAGACGATCAGAGTTCCCCGACCGGCGGACCCGGCGATCTCCTGCGGGCGGAACGTCGACAGCCCCGTCTCGAGGAAGATGACGTTCGGCACCGGCCCCGGGTGCTGCAACGAGACGAAGCCCTCCGCGGCCATCGCCTCCTCGAACCCGAAGTGCGTCATGGCGAAGGCGGCGGAGGCGGCGACGTCGGGGACGTTGAGCGAGAGGGCGGTCTGCGTGATGTTCACGGTTCTCCTTATCGAAAGTCTGTACAGCGTACAGTGTTAATGCGTGAGCGGTCTAGGCTATTCCCGATGGCCAAGAACCTCGTCGATCTGCTCTGGCGGCACAGCCCCGTGGCTCCCGCGACCCCACAGCGCGGACCGAAGGCGCGTCATTCGACGGATGACGTGGTCGACCGCGCTGTCGTGTTGGCTGACGCCGACGGGCTCGGCGCGGTGACCATCCGGTCTCTCGCGCAGAGCCTCGACCTGACGCCGATGTCGATCTACACGCACGTCAACAGCCGCGCCGACCTGCTCGTCCTGATGGCGGACGCGATGCACGCCAGGATGCTGGTCGCGCCTGCGCAGGCCTCCGGATGGCGTGCGGCGGTTCGGGCGATCGCCGAGGACAACCTGCGCCTCTTCCGGACCCACCCGTGGCTCATCGATGTCCGGGATCCGCGGGTCGCACTCGGCCCCGGCACCATCGCCAAGTACGACCGGGAGCTCCACGCCTTCGACGGTCTCGGCCTCGGCGCCGTGGAGCGCGACGCGGCGTTGAGTTTCGTGCTGGACTTCACCCTCTCCGCGGCGGCCCGCATGCGCGAGCAGCAGAGTGCCGAGTCGTTCGCGGCTTCCTGGGCGGAGGCGGCACCGCGTCTGGCGGCCTACCTGGGCGACGACCTGCCGCTCGCCCGGTCGGTGGGCCAGGCTGCCGGCGAAGCCCTGGGCGCGCCCTACGACGCTCGAACGGCGTGGGAGTTCGGCCTCGCGCGCGTGATCGACGGGCTCGCCGCCACCTGATCGTCGTTCGAATCGCGCGATCGGTCGTATTCAGCGGCGGGATGGAGCCAATCGGGCGATTCGAAGTCAGTCCTGGGGCTTCACGATCGGGATGGCACCGGTCTCGGCGGCGACCTTGCGGCGGTAGAGACGGCGCTGCTCGGGAAGCGAAACATCGAACGTCACGGCGAGGATCCGGATCACGGCGGTCACGACGATGCCGATGACGGCCGCGAGGGGGATGGGCATCCCGACGGCGTTCGCCACGACGATGAACGTGCATCCGGCGGCCGCGGCCACGGCATACAGCGAGCCGACGTGCATGATCGCCGTCGGCAGGCCCATCAGCATGTCGCGGAGCACACTCCCGCCGACCGCGGCGCAGACCCCGATGAACACCGCGGGCACTTCCGGGATGCCGAAGGCGAGCGCCTTGCTCGTCCCGAAGGCGCCGAACATGCCGATCACGACGGCGTCCAGCACCACGATCGCGGTGTTGAGCCGCGTGAAGAGTCCGGCCAGCAGCATGCCGAGCAGGGCGGCACCCGCGGCCGTGACCAGGTACCACTGGTTCTGCAGGGTGGCGGGCGTCTGTCCGAGCAGGATGTCGCGGATGAGACCGCCGCCCATGCCGATCATGATCCCGATGATCGCGACGCCCAGCCAGTCGAGCCGGCGCTGGCCCTGGAATCCGGCGGCGAACATCGCGCCCTGCACTCCGCCGAGGCCGACGCCGAGGAGGTCCGCCCACAGCGGAATGGTGAAGAGCGGTTCGGTCACGCGTCCATTGTCGCGCACGGAGGATAATCGAAGGGTGCCCACCTACCGAGACGAAGCGGTGATCCTGCGCACCCACAAGCTGGGCGAGGCGGATCGCATCGTCACGATGCTGTCCCGGCGGCACGGCAAGGTGCGCGCGGTGGCCAAGGGCGTGCGGCGCACCTCGTCGAAGTTCGGCTCCCGCCTCGAGCCGTTCATGGTCGCCGACGTGCAGCTCTACGAAGGCCGCTCGCTCGACATCGTGCAGCAGGCCGAGTCGCTCGGAGCCTACGGCACGGACATCGCCGCGCACTACGACCGGTTCACCGCCGCGAACGCCATGGTCGAGACGGCGGATCGGCTCAGCGACGCCGAGGCCACCCCGGAGCAGTACCTCCTGCTCGTCGGCGGGCTGCGGGCGCTGTCCCGCGGCGAGCACGCTCCGCGCAGCATTCTCGATTCGTACCTGCTGCGGGTCATGTCCCTCTCGGGGTGGGCACCGTCCCTCGAGGACTGCGCGCGCTGCGGGGCTCCGGGGCCGCACTCCGTCTTCGTCGCGCAGCTCGGCGGCCTTGTCTGCCACGCCGATGCACCCGCCGGGAGCCCGCGGATCGCCGAGAAGACCCTGACACTGCTCCGCGCGCTGATCCGCGGCGACTGGGACCTCATCGACGCGGCGCCGCACGCTGACACCGCCGCCGCCTCGGGTCTCGTCGCGGCGTACGCCCAGTGGCACCTGGAGCGGGGCATCCGCTCGCTCGCGCACGTGTCGTCCACCCCCGGAGAAGGAGCACGGTGAGCCCGAAGCCCTACACGCACAAGGACGCCGTGCTGTATCGGCCGATCGACTGGACCGGCGTGTACCCGCCCGCGTTCCCGGCCGTCCCGGAGCACGTCGCCATCGTCATGGACGGCAACGGGCGCTGGGCGAACCGCCGGGGCCTCAACCGCATCGAGGGCCACAAGGCCGGGGAGGAGGTGCTGCTCGACGTCGTCGCCGGCGCGATCCAGGCCGGCGTGAAGCACCTCTCCGTCTATGCGTTCTCCACCGAGAACTGGGCCCGTTCCCCCGAGGAGGTCCGCTTCCTCATGGGGTACAACCGCGATGTGCTGCACCGCCGCCGTGATCAGCTCAACGAGTGGGGTGTGCGTGTGCGGTGGGCGGGGCGCAAGCCGCGCCTGTGGGGGAGCGTCATCAAGGAGCTGCAGTACGCCGAGCAGCTGACCCGCGACAACGACGTGCTCAGCCTCACCATGTGCGTCAACTACGGCGGTCGGGTCGAACTCGTCGACGCGATGCGGACCATCGCGGCCGATGTCGCGGCCGGGCGGGTGAAGCCGAACGCGATCAGCGAGAAGACGATCCGTCGTCACCTCTACGTCCCCGACATGCCGGACGTGGACCTGTTCCTGCGCAGCTCGGGGGAGCAGCGCACCTCCAACTTCCTGCTGTGGCAGTCGGCCTACGCCGAGATGGTGTTCCTCGACACGCTGTGGCCGGACTTCTCGCGCGAGGAGCTCTGGCGCGCGATCGGGGTCTACCTCTCCCGTGACCGACGCTTCGGCGGCGCCGTGGACACCCCGACCTCGGCCTGAGCCCGCAGCCAGCGCTCCGTCTCGCGCGGATGCGTCAGCCGCACGATCGTGAGGTGGGGGAAGCGCTCCTGCACCGCGGGAAAGCGCTCGGACCAGGTTCGCAGCGTCTTCGTCTGCCAGGCCAGGATGCTCTCCTCCGGCGGGGCCCCCAGCATCCGCCAGATCGGCTTCTCGACGTTGCCGTTCCACATCCGGGTGCGGAGGATGCTGCGGCTGAGGGTGCGCCGGAGCAGACGCGACCGCACCACGCGGTACGGGTAGTCGAGCCAGAGCGCGAGCTGCGCTCTCGGGGTCAGGATCTCGTCGGTGCCCTTGCTCGTGTACTGCCACTCGGTCACCCAGCGCTCCTCCGCGGCGAAGGCGCGCACGTCGTCGAGGAACTCCGCCCGCGGGGTCCAGTCCGGCCCGTGGAACAGGCCGTCGATCTCCACGTGACGGAGGTCCCAGCGGGCGGCGAGCCGTCGGGACAGAGTCGTCTTCCCCGACCCGGTGACGCCCGCGACGAGCACCCGTGCGGGCCGGAACGGCAGGGGATCATCGGCGGAGAGCATCCGAGGATTCTACTGACGGAATACGTCGGACGCGCGGACGGTTGACCACGGTGTGACTGAACCCATCTCCATCGACATCTGGTCCGACATCGCCTGCCCCTGGTGCTACATCGGCAAGCGCAACCTCGAGAAGGGGCTGGAGGCGGTCGCAGCCGACGAGGACGCTCCGCAGGTCACGGTCACCTTCCACTCCTTCGAGCTCTCCCCGGACACCCCGGTCGACTTCGACGGTGACGAGATCGACTTCCTCTCCGGGCACAAGGGGATGCCGCGGACGCAGGTCGAGCAGATGCTGGCCAACGTCACCAACGTCGCCGCGAACGCGGGCCTGCAGTACCGGTTCGACCTGCTGCAGCACACGAACACGGTGAAGGCGCACGAGCTGCTGCACTTCGCGAAGGCCGAGGGACGCCAGCACGAGATGGAGGAGCGGCTCATGTCCGCCTACTTCACCGAGGGCAAGCACGTCGGACGCATCGACGACCTCGTCGCCCTCGCCGCCGAGGTGGGCCTCGATGCCGATCGCGCCCGCGCCGCACTCGAGAGCGAGCAGTACCTCGCCGACGTCCGCCAGGACCAGGCGCAGGCTCGCGCCTACGGGATCCAGGGGGTGCCGTTCTTCGTGGTCGACGGTCAGTACGGCATCAGCGGCGCGCAGCCGCCGGCGGCGTTCGAGAACGTGATCCGCGACCTCTGGGCGCAGCGGAGCGCGGCCGTCGAGGCCTGACCCGCATCGACAGACGACGGCGGGGACCCCGGGTCGGGGTCCCCGCCGTTCTGCTCCCCGGGCTCAGAGGCGCTGCTGGCGGGGCCCGAGGGGGAGCGGCTCCATCGGCTGATCGTTGGCAGTCAGGTCGATGCCGAGGTCCCGCGCATAGACGACGCGCGTGGCGATCGTGACCTCGTCGCCGGCCTCCGTCAGCTCGAACACCCGGCCACCCCGGAGGCGATTGCGCTCCGCGCCGGCCAGACCGTAGGCGCCGAAGCCGGTGCCGGGAGCGTATCCGAGCATCACGCCGTAGTAGTCGCCCATGTAGTCGTTGACATGGTCGTGGCCGACGAACACGCCCTTCACGTCGCCGCGCTCGAGGATCGCGTTGAACATCCCCGAGTTGAACGGCCCGGGGCACTCGTCCTCGTTGCGCTCCCCGACGATGCCGTGGCGGGCCCTGCCGCGGGCGGCATCGGCCGCCGTGCGGGTGTCCACACCGCCCCACCACATGAAGCGATGCTCCCACAGGGCGATGTGGAGGAACATGAGGCCCGGGACCTTGCGCCCTCGGCGCTGCTCCAGCCGCTGCGACTGGTCGCGGTACCAGGCGACCTGGTCCATGCGCAGCCAATCCCATGCCGGGTAGCCGGCGAAGTCCTGGCCGTCGATGGCGTCCGGCGCGTAGCGGCCCGAGTCCATCAGCCAGAGCGCGAACGCCTCCCGGTTCTTCTTCGCGGCGGAGCCGATCGTCACGATCGTGTTGCTCGTGCCCGTCACGCCGCGCGTGTTCTCGGCGTTCACGTTGTACTCGTACGACCGGTAGATCTGCAGCATCCCCGCCTCATCGACGCCGGACTGCGGCAGCGAGTCCTCGTCGTGGTTGCCGTAGGTGACCGCCCACGGGATGCGACGGGACTCCATCGGGATGACGACGTTGTTGATCGCCTGCTTCACCGCCAGCCGCGTCTCGCACCCGCCCGTGATCACATCGCCGTTGATGACCACGAAGTCCGGCTTCTCCTGGTCGAGCACCTTCTCCATCAGCTCGACGGTGCGGCGGTCGGTGAGCTCGTCGTCCTGCGTGTCGTTGAACTGCACGACCTTGAAGGTGCCGTCCGCGCGGAAGCGCAGGGTGCGCGCGTGGGCCGCGCCGGGCGATGCCGGGACGGTCACCGCGGCGGCAGGAGCGGCTCCGAGGGGGAGGGCGGTGCCGAGCGCGCCGAGCGCTCCGGCCGTGAGGACAGTTCGCCGGCTGAGGGGCAGTCGGTCGGGCATTCGTGGTCTCCTTCGTCTTCGGCGCGTGTCGCCGCGGTGAGACTAGGGACGCCAGATGTCCGCGGAGAGACCGGACGGTGAACGAGGGCGGCCTCGTCGAGCGCCGGGACGCGGTGCGCGCGTGACGCGGAGGTGAACGACGCTCAGCGGGGGAGCGCGGCCTCGATCGCCTGGACGATCTCCGGCGCATCGGGCTTCTGCTTCGGGCGGAAGCGCAGCACATCCCCGTCCGGGAGCACCAGGAACTTCTCGAAGTTCCACTCGACGCGGCCGGCCTTGCCGCCGGCATCCGGCGTCTCCTTGAGAGCCTTGTACAGCTCGGCGGCGTTCTTGCCGTTGACCTTGACCTTGTCGTTCACCGGGAAGGAGACGCCGTACGTCGTGGAGCAGAACTCGAGGATCTCGTCGACCGAACCGGGCTCCTGGCCGAAGAACTGGTTGCAGGGGAAGCCGACAACGGTGAAGCCGCGGTCGCCGAACCGGCGCTGCAGCTCCTCCAGCTGCTCGTACTGCGGGGTGAGCCCGCACTTCGAGGCGACGTTCACCACGAGCACCACGTCGGCGCCGAGATCGTCCAGAGTCTTCTGCTGGCCCTGGGCGTCGGTGAAGGGGATGGAGCGGAGGGCGGGATCGGTCATATGCACAGCTTAGGTCGCCGCATCCCCACCCGCTCCGGGTCTGGGAGAATGGACACGCCATGACTCTCGCCACCGCCCCCGCCCGCCCCCTCCGCATCGGCCCGATCGACCTCGACGTGCCGGTCGTCCTCGCGCCGATGGCCGGAATCACGAACACGGCCTTCCGACGCCTGTGCCGGGAGTACGGGGCCGGCCTCTACGTGAGCGAGATGATCACCTCGCGCGCGCTGGTCGAACGCAACGAGACCACGATGCGTCTCATCCGGCACCATGAGTCCGAGACGCCACGCTCCATCCAGCTCTACGGCGTCGATCCGAAGACCATCGCCGAGGCCGTCCGCATCATCGTCGCGGAAGACCACGCCGATCACATCGACCTCAACTTCGGCTGCCCGGTCCCCAAGGTCACGCGCAAGGGCGGCGGTGCGGCGCTGCCGTGGAAGTCGAAGCTCTTCGCCGACATCGTCGATCAGGCCGTCAAGGCCGCCGGCGACATCCCGCTCACCGTCAAGATGCGCAAGGGCATCGACCGGGACCACCTCACCTTCCTCGACGCCGGACGTGCCGCGGAGGATGCCGGAGCCGCCGCCGTGGCTCTGCACGCCCGGACCGCGAGCGAGTTCTACTCCGGTCACGCCGACTGGAGTGCGATCGGTGAGCTCAAGCAGGCCGTGACCAGCATTCCCGTTCTGGGCAACGGCGACATCTGGTCGGCCGACGACGCCGTGCGCATGATGGCGGAGACCGACTGCGACGGGGTCGTCGTCGGCCGCGGGTGCCTGGGCCGCCCGTGGCTGTTCGGACAGCTGGCTCTCGCCTTCGGGGGCGAGGGCAAGACGGTCGACGCGACCCTCGGTTTCGTCGCCGACGCCTTCCGCCGGCACGCGGAGCTGCTCGTCGAGTTCTTCGAGGACGAGGACCGCGGCTGCCGCGACATCCGCAAGCACGTGTCTTGGTACTTCAAGGGCTACCCGGTGGGCGGCGACATCCGCACGGGCCTCGCCACCGCGTCGAGCCTGCAGGAGATCGACGACCTGCTGGGCCGACTCGACCGTGCGGCTCCGTACCCCGGCGCGGACGCCGAAGGGCAGCGCGGCCGCGCGGGACACCCGAAGAAGACGGCCCTTCCGGAGAAGTGGCTGGAGTCGCGCGAGCTCGCCTCGTCGGCGTCGGAGATGATGCGTGGAGCGGAGATCGAGAACAGTGGCGGATGACCCCCGGGTCGGCGCGCGCGCCGACGGCTATGACCCGCGCGACGCGGAGCGCTTCATCGCGGAGACCCATCGTTCCGAGCGGGACGACTTCGCCCGCGACCGCGCGCGCGTGCTGCACTCGGCGGCTCTGCGGCGGCTCGCCGCGAAGACGCAGGTGCTCAGCCCCGCCAGCACGGCCGACTTCGCCCGCAACCGTCTGACCCACTCGCTCGAGGTCGCGCAGGTCGGCCGGGAGCTCGCCGCGGCGCTCGGGGTCTCCGCGGACGTGGTGGACACCGCGTGTCTGAGCCATGACCTCGGCCACCCGCCGTTCGGTCACAACGGCGAGCGGGCGCTGAACGAGTGGGCGGCGGCCATCGGCGGCTTCGAGGGCAACGCCCAGTCGCTGCGCATCCTCACCCGGCTGGAGGCGAAGGTGCTCGACGCCGAAGGCTCCTCCGTCGGCCTGAACCTCACGCGGGCGAGTCTCGACGCGACCTGCAAGTATCCGTGGACCGTCGACAGCCCCGTCCCCGACCCGGGGGGTCGGCTCAAGTTCGGCGTGTACCCGGAGGACGAGGCCGTGTTCCGCTGGATGCGCGACGGAGCACCGGGGCGGCTGCGTTGCATCGAGGCCGAGATCATGGACCTCTCCGACGACATCGCCTACTCGGTGCACGACTTCGAGGACGCGATCGTCAACGGCTACGTCGACGTCGCGCAGCTCGCCGACCCGGCGGCGCACGAGGCCCTGCTCAGCCGGGTCCAGCAATGGGTCGGCTACGACTTCACGCGCGACGAACTCGCCGACGCCCTCTACCGGCTCGCCTCGCAGCCGATGTGGCTCGCGTCCTTCGATCGTTCCCGACAGGATCTCGCCCGGCTCAAGAACCTCACCAGCGACCTCATCGGCCGGTTCGCGCGCGCGGCGGTCTCGGCCACCCGGGAGGCCTTCGGGGGCACGCGCCTGGTCCGCTACAACGCGCACGTGATCGTGCCCCGCGTCGTCGAGGTCGAGATCGCGGTTCTCAAGGGGATCATGGGTCAGGCGATCGTCACGATCGATGCCAGGAAGGGCGTCTACAAGGAGCAGCGCCGAGTGCTGAAGCGCTTGGCCGACGCCCTGTGGTCGACCGACACCCTGTGGTCGGCCGGCGCGGATGTGCTGGAGCCCGCGTTCGCCGCCGACTTCGTCGCCGCCGAGAGCGACGCGGAGCGGGCGCGGGTCGTCGTGGATCAGATCGCGAGCCTGACCGATCAGAGTGCGATCGACTGGCACAACCGCCTGGTCGGGGAGATCGACCCGGCGGAGGTCGGCATCTGGACGCCGCGTCATGCGCGCCCCGGCGCGCGCACGCCTGTCGAGAGGCGGCCCGTCGCAGAAGGCGCCCGCTGATGCCCCGCATCCGGCAGGCCGACGTCGACGAGGTCAAGGCCCGCACCAACATCGCGGACATCGTGGGGGAGCGCGTCGCCCTCAAATCGGCGGGGGTCGGGTCCCTCAAGGGACTGTGCCCGTTCCACGACGAGAAGAGCCCCAGCTTCCACGTGCGTCAGCAGGTCGGCTACTACCACTGCTTCGGCTGCGGGGAGTCGGGCGACGTGTACTCCTTCCTCCGCGCGATGGACCACGTGAGCTTCACGGAGGCGGTCGAGCGTCTCGCGGGCCGCATCGGCTACACCCTGCATTACGAGGACGGAGGTGCGGCGCCGGAGACCAGTGGCCGCAGCCGGCTGTACGCGGCGAACACGGCCGCGGCGGAGTTCTTCCGGTCCCAGCTGCTGTCGCCGGATGCGGAGGCGGCCCGCCGGTTCCTCGGGGAGCGCGGCTTCGACGCCGGGGCGGCTGCGCACTTCGGCGTCGGCTTCGCCCCTCGGGGATGGGACGGCATGCTCAAGGCGCTGACCGCCCAGGGCTTCACGCGCGAGGAGCTGAGCACCGCAGGACTCGTCTCCACGGGCCAGCGCGGTGTGTACGACCGGTTCCGCGGCCGCCTCGTCTGGCCGATCCGCGACGTGTCGGGGCAGACCATCGGCTTCGGCGCCCGCAAGCTGTTCGATGACGACCAGGGCCCCAAGTACCTCAACACCCCCGAGACCCCGATCTACAAGAAGGCCCAGGTGCTCTACGGGCTCGACCTCGCCAAGCGCGACATCGCCCGCGGCGACCCGCGCCGGGTCGTGGTCGTCGAGGGCTACACCGATGTGATGGCCTGCCACCTCGCCGGGCTCACGACCGCGGTCGCGACCTGCGGCACCGCGTTCGGCGCCGAGCACATCAAGGTGCTCCGCCGGGTCATGGGCGACGACAACGCGTCCGGTGAGGTGGTGTTCACCTTCGACGGCGACGAGGCGGGACAGAAGGCCGCGCTGCGGGCGTTCACGGAGGACGACCGGTTCAACGCACAGACCTTCGTCGCGGTCGCCCCGGACGGCCTCGACCCGTGCGACCTCCGGCTGCAGCGCGGGGACGCGGCGGTGCGCGGCCTCATGGACGCGAAGCAGCCGATGTTCGAGTTCGCCATCGACCGCAAGCTCGCGGGTTTCGACCTCTCCACGGTCGAGGGCCGGGTCGGCGCCCTCCGTGCCGCGTCCCCGATCGTGGCGGAGATCCGCGACCGCCTGCTGCGCCCCGGCTACGAGCGGGTACTCGCACGCCGACTCGGCATGGACCCGACCGAGGTGCATGGGGAGGTCGAGCGCGCCGCGCGCGGTGCGCAGGCGGCCGCTCCTCAGGCCCGTCGGGAGGCCGCGCCGCGGGTCGATCCCGCCACGGGCGGGCCGGTCGTCGCGGCCGTGACGCTCGCCAGCCTGCCTCGTTCGCCCGACGTCGCCGTGGAGCGCGATGCGCTCATGGGCGCCCTGCAGTACGGTCACCAGATCGATGCGGCGCTGCTGACGCGAGCGCTCGCGGAGCCGTTCCGCACGCCCGGCCTCGATGCCGTGCGCGAGGCGGTCGCCGCCGCCCCCGATCGCAGCCGTCCCGGCTGGGTGACGGACGCGGTGAACAGCGTGCGCGAGCCGTACCGCTCGCTCGCGGGCGAGCTGCTGATGACGCCGTTCCCAGCGCGGGACGAGGCCGGCGCGGTGGCGTCGGCGACGGATCTCGCCCGACGGCTGGTGGTGCGGCAGCTCGAGCACGAGAAGCAGGAGCTGCTGGGCGCGGTCCAGCGCGTCCCTGCGGACTCCGACGGCGGGCGCGCGCTGCGGGTACGACTGCGGGACATCGACGTGGAGCGGCAGCGGTTCTTCGCCGAGTCGTAACCGGAACGGTCCCGGACGAGACGGCAGGATGGATACATGCCCCGCACGCCCGAATCCTCGAATGCGATCGAGTGCTCCGATCTGGTCATCGACCGGATCGGCCACGGCACGCCCAATCGCGCGGTCGACGGCGTGACGTTCTCGCTCGCCCCCGGCGGGCTCATCTGCGTCGCGGGGCCGACCGGCTCGGGCAAGTCGACCCTCGTCGCCGCGCTCGCGGGTTCCACCGATCCCTCGGTGCGCGTCGTCGGCGGCCGGGCGCAGGTCTGCGGCATCGACATCCGTCGTCCGGGTCGTAAGCACCGCATCCTCACCTACCGCACGGGCTTCGTGCCGCAGGGTGCCGGGGCGGACCTGCCGCCGCAGCTGACGGTCAACGAGGTCATCGCGGAGCCGATCCTCATCCGGGAGAAGCGCGTCAACACCCGGGCGCTCTCCATCCGGGTGGCGACGCTCCTCGACGAGCTCCACCTGCCGCTCGGGACCGCCGCGAAGTTCCCCTACGAGCTCAGCGCGGGCATGCGACAGCGCGTCGCGATCGCCCGTTCCTTCGTGCTGGAGCCGCGGGTGCTCATCGCCGACGAGATCCTCGCGAACCTCGATCTGGAGGTGCGACCTGTCGTCTTCGACGCCATCACCCGGCGCCGCAAGGAGGAGGGGATGGCGGCACTCCTCGTCACCAACGACGCGGACTTCATCCGCGAGCTGAACGCGGAGACGCTCATGCTGCGCGGGGGCCACGTCGTCGCGCGGGGCGTCGGCAAGGACCTGCTCTGGGTGCCGAATGCGGAGTCGGATTCCCGCCGCTGAGCGCGACACGCCCGAGGGTCGCGGAAGGCGCCCCGGTGTCACGAACAGCGTCTCGAGTTTGCTAAGCTTGACGAGTTGCCCGCTCCGCGGCGCACATTCCTCGGTAGCTCAATTGGCAGAGCAGCCGGCTGTTAACCGGCAGGTTCTTGGTTCGAGTCCAAGCCGGGGAGCCAACCAGAGAAGCCCCCTCCACGGAGGGGGCTTCTCTCGTTCCCGGACCGCTCGTCTGCGCCGCGGGAAACAGGAAGAGCCCCTCCTCGCGGAGGGGCTCTTCCTGTCGGGGAGGATGGTTCAGCCGACGCCCTCCATGGCGCTCGTCTCGGTGTTGCCGATCCGGGCGATGACGTGAGGGCGACGACGGGCGAGGTAGGCGTACCGGGTGAGCGCGAGAGCGACGGTCACCAGGAACACGTACGGGATCACGTTGTAGGGGAAGGCAGGAACGGGCCACACGTTCGCGAAGAAGACGTACGCCATCGTCACGACCGCGACCGTGGCGCACACCTTCACGAGGCCGTTCCGCATCTTCGCCCGCTGCGTGTAGACCACGCAGGCGATGGCGACGAGGGCGTAGGCGACCATGTAGCCGTAGGTGCCCCAGGTGTTGACCCAGACGAGGATGTCGCCCGTCGCCGCCCCCGCCACCAGCAGCACGATGTCGACCGTGATCGCCGCGGCGCCGGCGAGGATGAGCACGCGGTGCGGCGTGAGGTGCTGCTCGTGCGTGCGGCCGAAGCGCTCCGCGACGACGCCTTCCTTGCCCATCACGTAGACGATGCGGCCGATCACGTTGAGCGGCGCGACGACGACCGCGAAGAACGACGCCGAGACGCCGAACGTGAGCACGGCCGCGAACCAGCCCGGCATGCCGATGAGGGCGGACATGCTCTCCAGTGGGCTCGCGGCGGTGGCGAGGTCGTCGCCGAGGACCGCGATCTGCGTGTAGGCGGCGAAGACGTAGAGCACGCCGACGCCGAGGGCGCTCCACATGATGGCGCGGGGGATCGCCTTGTACGGCTCCTTGGCCTCGCGCCCGAGGGCGTCTGCAGAGGAGAAGCCGACGAAGCCCAGGATGCCCAGGACCATGCCGGACGCGATGCCCTGGAACGACGAGCCGGTCGCGAGCACCTGCGCGGGGTCCCACGCAGAGGGGCCCGCCCACGCGAGCGCCGCGATGAGGAGCACGAGGATGATGCCGACGGAGAGCAGCTCGAGGACGAGCGAGACCCGGGCGGAGAGCCGGATGCCGCGGATGGTGAACAGCGTCGCCAGGCCACCGAGCACGATCGCCAGGCCGATGTCCCAGCCGAGTCCCTGGGCGGGGAGGCCCAGCATGCTCAGGAACTGCCCCATGTAGCTGACCGAGCCGCTGAGGGAGGCCGCTGCGATGCCGAAGCAGCCGATCAGCAGGGTGACCCCGGCGAGGAAGGCGCCGAACGGGCCGAGGCCCTTCGACACGTAGGTGTACAGCGAGCCTGCGGAGGCGTGCTTGCGGGCGAACACCACCACGCAGTAGCCGACGCACAGGATCACGATGGTGGCCAGTGCGAAGGCGTAGATGGTGCCGTTCCCGGCGCCGAGGAAGATGGCGGCGGCCGTGAAGGCGATGACGGCGCTGGGGGCGATGTTGGCGATGGCCTGGGCGGCGAGCTCGGGTCCGCTCATGACGCCGGTGCGGAGCCCGGCATCCTGCGGGGCGCCGGGCGGGGCGACGACGGTGTCTGACATGGTTCTCCTGGATTCGGGTTTCAGGGATGGGGGCCGCGCGCGGCGGTCAGGGGATGAGGAGGGTGCGCAGTGCCGAGCCGCCGTCGAGGTCGTCCAGGGCGGCGGCGGCCTCGGAGAGCGGACGGCGACCGGAGATCAGCGGATCGATCTTCAGCTGCCCGTCCATGTAGCGGTCCACGAGCGCGGGGACGTCGATCGACGGCCGCACCGAGCCGTAGTTCGAGCCGAGGATGCGCTGGTCGGCCTCGGCGAGGACGAGCGGCTCGAACGAGGCGCGTGCTCCCGTGGGCGGCAGCCCGACGATGACGGCGGCGCCGCCGAGTCCGAGCATCTGGATGGACTGCTCGGTCGTGGAGGTGCGTCCGATCGCGTCGAAGGCGTAGTCGACGCCGTCGGGGATGAGTTCGCGCAGCTGGGCCACGGCATCGCCCTGGGAGGCGTCGATGCGGTCCGTGGCCCCGAACTGCAAGGCCATCTGCGTCTTCTCCGGCCGCACGTCGATCGCGACGATGCGCTCGGCCCCGGCGAGTCGGGCGCCCTGGACGACGTTGAGCCCGACGCCGCCGCAGCCGATGACGGCGACGGTCGACCCCGGTTCCACGGCGGCGGTGTTCAGGACGGCGCCGACACCGGTCGCGACCGCGCAGCCGACCACGGCGATGACGTCGAGGGGCGCGTCGTCGCGAACCTTCACGGCTCCGGATGCGGGGACGACGACCTCCTCCGCGAAAGACGAGACGCCCAGGTAGTGGTGCAGCTGCTCGCCGTCGCGGCTCAGCCGTGACGTGCCGTCGAAGAGCACGCCGAGGGGAGCGACCACGGTGGCGACCTTCTGACAGCGCGCCTCGTGACCGGCGCGGCAGTAGCGGCACTCGCCGCACGGCGGCACCCAGCTCAGCACGACGTGGTCGCCGACAGCAAGCGTGGTGACGCCCTCGCCCAGCTCGGTGACGACGCCGGAGCCCTCGTGGCCCATGACCAGGGGAGCGGCGGCATCCCACTCGCCGCGCTTGACGTGCAGGTCGGAGTGGCAGACACCGGCGGCGGCGATGCGCACGCGCACCTCACCGGCGCGGGGCGGAGCGAGGTCGACGTCGACGAACTCGATGGGCGACTGGGGGTCGCGGAAGACAACAGCTTTCATGACATCCTTCGGGAAGTGGGGATGCGCACGATGCTAGGAGAGAGCGGAAGCCCTCGGCATCCGACAGAAGGGTGAACAGAGTGAGCGCTCTTCGACAATCTGTATGATCGGAAGGTGGCTCGTGACGTCGCCTCCGTGGCCAGGTATCTCCGTGCGGAACTGCTGCCGGGCGCTGTCCCCGGAGCGCGGCCGGTCAACGCGGTCCTTCCCCTCGACGACTTCGGTCCGCCGGTGGATCCGCTCCATGCGACGCTCGTCGTGGCCGAAGAGGCCGCGCTCCTCGGTGTCGATGGCGACCGCGGTGCCGCGCTGGGGGAGACCGTGGTGGTCACCAGCGACGACGGCCCCCGTCTTCGCGAAGCCGTGCGGGACGCGGGGATCACGGCGATCGTCGGGGCGCCGATGCCGCCGTCGCTGCTCGTCCCGACGCTGACCTCGCTCCTCGCGGTCGATCAGGCGGCGGAGGCCCGCGCGATCACCTCGGCGATGCGGGTGCTCACCCTGGCGGCGCGGCGCAGCGGCATCACCGGCGTCATCGCGGAGCTGGCGCACCGCATCGACGGGTGGGCGGTGCTCCTGGATCGGCACGGCGAGGTCATCACCACGGCCGGTGCCGGAAGCCTGCACATCGACGACGCGATCGCCGTCGCCGTCGGCCGCCCGGTGCGCGTGCGGCATCGCGCTCTGCAGGTGCACCCGGTCGGTCCGGGCCAGGACATCACCGCGCAGCTCGTGACCGCTCCGCGCAACGACAGCTCCGGCCGCGGTCGGGAACTGAGCTCGCAGGCCGCGGCGCTGCTCGATCTCCTGATGCGCACCCGGGACAGCAGTCAGCTGGAACGCCTCGGCCGCTCCATGATGTTCGAGACCGTGCGCGAGGGAGGGGAGGAGGCCGCTCGTCTGCTCCGCCGCTGGGGCGTGCACGAGCGCGTGCTGGTGGGCTTCGCCCTCGCCTCCCGCACCAGCGGTGTCGACGTCGAGCATCTGCTCGGCCTCTGGCTCGACGAGCTCGGTGCGGAGCACGTCTTCACGTCGCAACGGGGAATCGTCCAGGGTGTCGTTCGCGAAGACCACGCCGAGCAGATCGCGCATCGCGCCCGGGCGTTCGCATCGACGCTCTATCTCGGTCTCGGCCGACCGGCGGGCACGGATGCCCTCGCCCGCAGCATCGACGAGGCGCGGCACGCCTGCGAGGCCGCGCGCACCGGCGGCGAACGCGTGGTCCGCTACGAGGCCATTCCGACGGTGTCGTTCGTGCTCGGGGCGCTGGACCCGGATCAGACCACTCGCCTCGCGCGTCTGCTCGACCCTCTGCGTGCGGCCGAGCGGCCCGCCGAGCTCCTCGACACCCTCCGGGTGTTCCTCGCGTGCAACGGGGCGTGGAGCGAGAGCGCGGCGCGGCTGCGCATCCACCGACAGACGCTGACGACCCGCGTCCGACGGATCGAGGATCTCACCGGGCTCTCCCTCTCCGATCCGGACGACCGCGTCGCCGCGTGGCTCGCCCTCCGCGCCTCCGACGGCTGACGAGCCACCGGGACGACGAAGGGCCCCGCCTTGCGGCGGAGCCCTTCGTGCAGACGCGGTCGGATCAGCGCGCGGCGCCCTTGAGCGATCCCTCGACCTGGCCGGCCGGGTCGACGATGATGCACTGGATCACGCGGTCGTTGGCCTGCTCCCACGAGTCCTGGCTGGGGGTGAGCGTGGTCACGTCCAGAGCGGAGTCCTGGTACGAGACGCCGACGAAGGACGTGTACGCGTCGCCGATGCACTCCTCGGACGCGGCGCTGATCGCGTCCTCCGAGTACTCGCCGTCGTCCATCTTGATCTCGTAGAAGACCTCTTCGTCGTGCGGCTCGGAGCACGGCACGACGTTCGCGTCGGTGAGCATCCCGGAGCCGGTCTCGAGCATGCAGTCGCCGAGCTTCACGGAGAAGACGTCGATGTTCGCGCTCTCGGTGACCTGGCCGGTCTCCTCGTCGCGGTCGGCGTCGGCGCGACCGCCGCCGAGGATGCTGTTGATCGCGCTGCAGCCGGTGAGAGCGAGCGAGACGGCGACAGCCGAACCGGTGAGCACGAGTGCGCGACGGGTGCGCGACTTCATCATGGAATTTCCCCTTCAGAGCGTGACGCGGGGCATGCTGAATATCCCCGCCGCGAACACGCTATAGTGCCCGGAGTCTATGACGCAACTTGAAGGATGCTGTGCGCCGGCTGAACGCGATCAGCCTTCGAGGTCGTCGACGCCGGGCAGCCAGCTGGCCCCGGGGCGCCCCCAGCCCCGCTTGCGGGCAATCTTCTGCGTGGTCTTCCAATCGGAGTCCGAGAGGCGATCGATGTAGAGCACGCCGTCGAGGTGGTCGAACTCGTGCTGCATGATGCGAGCGCGCCAGCCGTCCACCTCCAGCGTGACCGGGCCGCCGTCCAGATCGGTCGCCGTCACGCGGACGCGATCGGAGCGACGCAGCGGGAACCGTTCGCCCGGGAAGGACAGGCAGCCCTCCGACTCCAGCTCGGGGTCGGGCGCGCCCGGCTCCGGGGGCGTCATCCACAGCTCCGGATTGATGAGCACACCGCGCCAGGGCTGGTCGTCGTCGTCGACGTAGGAGTACGTGTAGATCCGCAGCGGCACGCCGACCTGAGGGGCGGCGAGGCCGACGCCGGGCGCGGCGTCCATGGTCTCGAACATGTCGGCGACGAGGGTGCGGATCTCGTCGGTGATCGCCTCGACGGGGGAGGCGGGGGAGTGCAGGACGGGATCGCCCATGATGCGAATCGGAAGGACAGCCACGTCACAACCCTAGTCGGCGGCACTCTCCGGGTAGGGTCGTACTGTGAGCGCAGGGGTGTGGATGGGGACGGTCGAGGACGTCGGCGACCAGCTGGTCGGAGCGTTCCAGAACCCCGGCCTCCTCCTGGGGATCCCGCTGGCCCTCGCCGGTGCGGTGTTCATGTCGCTCGGCGCGCAGTACCAGCACCGGGGCGTGGAGAAGGTCGAGCGGCTCAGCGGCTCCGACGGCGCGGCCGGTCTCAGCCTCGATCAGCTCAAGCGCCTGTTCACGCGACCGTCCTGGGTGATCGGGACGCTCATGCTGGGCCTCGCGATCGTCTGCCAGCTCGCAGCGCTCGTCAAGGCGCCGCTGATCGTGGTGCAGCCGCTCGGTGCCATCGCCCTGGTCATCACTACGCTCCTCAACGCCCGCATCTCCGGTCACGCCCCCACGAGGCAGTCCCTCACCGCGATCATCGCCTGCGTCGGCGGCATCTTCCTCTTCGTGTTCTTCGCCGCGATCTACGCCACGGAGAAGGAGGTCACGGACCGCGAGCTGTTCGTCATCCTCGCGATCCTGCTCGTCGTGATCATCGTGCTCGGGGCGTGCTGGCTCATCCTCCGGCATCGGATGCGCGCGCTGTTCTACATCATCGGCGCCGGCATCCTCTACGGCTTCGTCGCCACGCTCGCGAAGGTCATCATCAAGCGCATCGAGGCGGGCCAGTTCGAGTGGATCACCGCGGTCTGCCTGCTCGCGCTGCTCTCGGCGGGTGCCGTGGGTGCGTACTTCGTGCAGACCGCCTACAGCTCCGGTCCGCCCGACCTCGTCATCGCGGGCCTGACGGTGGTCGACCCCATGGTGGCCGTCCTCATCGGCATGCTCGTGCTCGGTGAGGCCGCCGCGGCGCCCTGGTGGGTCTTCATCATCTTCGGCGTCGCCGGCGGCATCGCGGTCTGGGGTGTGGTCGGACTCGCCCGGTTCCATCCGCAGGTCCTCAGCGAGAGCCAGGAGCTCGGCATCACCCGGGGAAGCGATCCCGCCACCCCGCCGGGTGCTCCGGCATCGGGTACGCCGGAGCACCCGGACACGCCTGAGAGGCGCGACCCCGACGCTCAGTAGGCCTGGTCGATGAGGTCGGGGGAGACCTCGGATGCCGCGGCCTCGTCGACGAAGAAGACCGTCCGCTTGCGCCCCTTGGCGCCGGCCGCGGGAACGCTCGTGTAGCTGGCACCGGCGAGGGCGAGGCCCAGCGCCGATGCCTTGTCGGCGCCCGTGAGCACGAGCCAGACCCGCTTGGAGGCGTTCAGCACCGGGCGGGTGAGGGTCACCCGCTCGGGCGGGGGCTTGGGGGAGTCGCGCACCGGGAGCGCCGCGGCATCGGTCACGGTGACCTCTTCGCGGTCCGGGAAGAGCGAGGCGATGTGGCCGTCCGGTCCGACGCCGAGGAAGCACACGGCGAAGGACGGCCAGGGGTGGTCGTCGGTGCCGAAACGGGCGAGCTCGGCGGCGTACGCGGCGGCGGCCTCATCGAGCTCGAGACCGCTGTCGGAGCCGGCGACCTCGTGCACGTTCTCCGCGGGGACGTCGATGTGGTCGAGCAATGCCTCCCGGGACTGGAGGGCGTTGCGGTCCGCGTCGTTCCGTGGCACGTACCGCTCGTCCCCCCACCAGAAGTGCACGAGGGACCAGTCGATCTCGGCGGACCGCGGGTTGTCCCGGACGGCGCGCAGGACGGCACCGCCCATCGACCCGCCCGTCAGCGCGACGTGGGCCAACCGCCCGTTGCGCGTGCGCGCGCGGACGCGGGTGAGGAAGCGATCGGCGACCCGGAGGGCGAGGGCGGTCGGGGTGGCCTCGACCACGACCCGCTTCTCTGCGGACGATCCCGGCATCGAGGTCACTCTCCTGTCTCGGGCGGACCGAGCTTCTCCCAGCCCTCCGTGATCACTCGACCGTACAGGACGTCGGGGTCGAGCCGGCGCAGCTCCTCCGCGAGGCACTCGCGCAGCGTCCGCCGCGGCAGGTGCAGGTCATGGTCGGGCTGGTTCGGCTGGGTGAGCACGGCGACGCCGGGCGACGGGCGCTCGAGGAGGATGTCGCCGGACTCCCGGGTGAGGCGCACCGACTTGATGCCCTCCTGCCAGTGCTCCGGGTCCTCGTACGACCACCGCACCGGGACGTCCAGTGCCATCTGCAGCCACGCGGCGAGCAGCGCGGTGGAGGGCGAGGCGCTCCCGCCCCGGACCTCGACGGCGGTGATGGTCTCGTACGGCGGCTGGTCCAGCACCGCGGCGAGCTGCTCGCGCCAGTGCGTCAGGCGCGTCCAGGCGAGATCGGTGTCACCAGGGGCGTGCGTGCGCCCGAGGAGGGCGAGCCGGTCGCGGACGTCGGGCGAGGTGGCGGCATCGGTGATCCGGCGCTGGGCGATGCGGCCGAGCGGGGAGGTCGCGGGAGAGGTGGGGGCCTCGTCCGGCCACCAGGCCACGACCGGGGCGTCGGGGAGGAGCAGGCCGGTCAGCAGGCTCTCCTCGTTGCTCGCGGCGTCGCCGTGCGCGTGCAGCACGACGACCTCGCTGGCTCCGGCGTCTCCGCCCACGCGGATCTGCGCGTCGAGACGGGACTCGCCGTCGCCGGTGGTCAGCACGATCACGCGCATCGGGTGCTCGCGCGACGCATCGTTCGCGGCGTCGATCGCGGCCTCCGCGACGCCCTTGCGGGCGGCGATGACCAGGGTGAGGACGCGGCCGAGGGCGACGGCGCCGCCCTCCTCGCGCACCTTGACGAGCTGCTTGGCGACCTGGCTGACGGTCGTGTCGGGAAGGTCGATGATCACGGGCGTCTCCAGACTCGTCCGTCGCGGGCCAGCAGGTCGTCGGCCGAGGCCGGTCCCCACGAGCCGGGCGCGTACTGCTCCACCGGACCGCCCTGGGCGGCCCAGTACTTCTCCACCGGGTCGAGGATCTTCCAGGAGAGCTCGACCTCCTCATGCCGCGGGAACAGCGGCGGGTCGCCCAGGAGGACGTCGAGGATCAGACGCTCGTACGCCTCCGGGCTCGCCTCCGTGAACGCGTGGCCGTAGCCGAAGTCCATCGTCACGTCGCGGACGTTCGTGCCGTTGCCCGGCACCTTCGAGCCGAAGCGGATCGTGACGCCCTCGTCGGGCTGGACGCGGATCACGAGGGCGTTCTGCCCGAGCTCCGAGGCGTTGCCGCGGCCGAACAGGTGCTGCGGCGCACGGTTGAACACCACCGCGATCTCCGTCACGCGACGGCCGAGGCGCTTGCCCGTCCGCAGGTAGAACGGCACGCCCGCCCAGCGACGGGTGTCGATCTCCAGCTTGATGGCCGCGTAGGTCTCCGTCGTCGACTCGGGGTTCATCCCCTCCTCGTCGAGGAAGCCGGTGACCTTCTCACCGCCCTGCCAGCCGCCGGCGTACTGTCCGCGCGCCGTGGCGAGGGAGAGATCCTCCGGCACGTGCACCGCGGCGAGGACCTTCTCCTTCTCGGCCCGCAGATGCTCGGCGGAGAGGCTGATGGGCTCCTCCATCGCCGTGAGCGCGAGGAGCTGGAGCAGGTGGTTCTGGATGACGTCGCGTGCGGCGCCGATCCCGTCGTAGTACCCGGCACGACCGCCGACGCCGATGTCCTCGGCCATCGTGATCTGCACGTGGTCGACGTAGTTGCGGTTCCAGATCGGCTCGTACAGCTCGTTCGCGAAGCGCAGCGCGAGGATGTTCTGCACCGTCTCCTTGCCGAGGTAGTGGTCGATGCGGAAGATCGAGTCGGCGGGGAACGCCACTTCGAGGGCCGCGTTGAGAGCGCGCGCCGACTCGAGGTCGTGCCCGAACGGCTTCTCGATCACGACGCGCCGCCAGCGCTCGTCGTCGTCCGCGTCCTCGCCCACGAGCCCCGAGTCCTTGAGCTGCTTCGCGACGAGCGGGAAGTCCTTCGGCGGGATCGAGAGGTAGTAGGCGTGGTTGCCCATGGTCCCGCGTTCCACGTCGAGCTTCTCGACGGTCTCCCGCAGCTTGCGGAAGGAGTCGGGGTTGTCGAACTCGCCGGAGACGAACCGGATGCCCTGGAGCAGCTGTGTCCAGGTCTCCTCGCGGAACGGCGTGCGGGCATGCTGCTTCACCGCGTCGTAGACGACCTGGGCGAAGTCCTGGTCCTCCCAGTCGCGGCGGGCGAAGCCCACGAGCGCGAACCCCGGAGGCAGGAGCCCCCGGTTCGCGAGGTCGTAGACCGCCGGCATGAGCTTCTTGCGGGACAGATCACCCGTCACGCCGAAGATCACGAGGGCGCTGGGCCCCGCGATCCTGTTGAGACGACGATCGTCGGGGTCGCGCAGCGGGTTGTGCCCGCGCGAGATGGGTACAGACATCGGTGGGGGCTCTCCTGCGGTTACTTCTGTGCGGCTTCGAAGAGGGTGAGCACGTCGTCCGAGGACTCGGTGATCGTCAGCGAGACGACGGGCCGTCCGTGCTCCGCGAGCACACCCGCGTCACCGGCCGCCTGCGCCTGGATGAGCTGCCCGAACGTGAACGGGCGGTCGGGGATCTCGAGATCCACGTCCGTGCGCTCCAGGATCTGCAGGAACACGCCCTGGGCGGGGCCGCCCTTGTGGTACTGGCCCGTGGAGTGCAGGAAGCGCGGTCCCCATCCGAACGTGGTCGGACGCCCCGAGTCGGCGGCGACCAGCTCGCGCAGGCCCTGGAGCTGCGGCACCTCGAGGCGGTTGACGTAGGCCTGGATGGACACGTAGCCGTCGGTGGGGAGCTGGGCCCACAGGGCGTCCAGCACGCCTTCGACGGTGCCCGACACGGCGAGGGCGGGATCGGAGACCCGCACCTCGACGCCGTTCTCGACGAACGCGGGCGCCGTCGGCTCCGGGCGGGCGTCGAGCAGGCCCCGGGCGGCGACCTTGGCCGACTCGACGTCGGGCTGGTCGAACGGGTTGATGCCGAGGAGGTGCCCGGCGATGGCCGTCGCGTACTCCCAGACGATGAACTGCGCGCCGAGCGTGCCGCTGACGAGGATCTCGCCCTCGTGCCGCTCGTGCAGGTGGAACTCGTTGGCGTCGTCGACGAGGCGCACGATCTGGAGGTCGGCGGGGACCGGGTCGAGCTCCGGCGAGACCGGGAGCAGGACGACCGGGAGGATGCCGGTGCCCTCCTTGCCCGTGGACTCGGCGATCAGCTGCTCGATCCAGTCCGGCAGCCCCTTGATGTGCGTGCCGTCGGTGATCAGGCCCAGCTTGTCGCGGCGGGGGCTCGTGGCGGCGATCGCGGCCCCGAGACGAAGCGCGGGGTTGTCGGCGGAGTCCACGGCCACCTCGAGCAGGGAGGCCTCGGCCTCGTCGAGGAGCTCGTCGATGTCGACGCCGGCGAGTCCCGACGGCACGAGGCCGAAGGCGGTCAGCGCCGAGTAGCGGCCGCCCACGTTCGGGTCGGCGTTGAAGACCCGGTAGCCGGCCTCGCGCGCGGAGGCGTCGAGCGGCGAACCGGGATCGGTGACCACGACGATCCGCTCGGTGGGGTCGATGCCGAGGTCGCGGAAGGCGGCCTCGAAGGTGCGGCGCTGCGAGTCGGTCTCGACCGTGGAGCCCGACTTCGAGGACACGACGAGGACCGTCTCGGCGAGACCCTCGTCGAGCGCGGCGAGCACCTGTCCCGGGGCGGTGGAGTCGAGGATCGTGAGCGGGACGCCGGACGTCTGCGCGATCACCTCGGGAGCGAGCGAGGAGCCGCCCATCCCGGCGAGGACCACGCGGGTGACGCCCTTCGCCGCGAGCTCCTCGCGCAGTGCGACGATCTCCGCGACCAGCGGGCGGGAGACCGAGACGGCCTGGACCCAGCCGAGCCGGACCGACGCCTCGGCCTCGGCGGCCGGACCCCAGAGCGTGGCGTCGCCACCGGTAATGCGGGAGGCGACGAGGTCGTGGACCAGGGCCGGCACGGTCTCCTCGATGGCGACGCGCGCCGCGCCCGATGCGTGGATGGCGAAGGTCATCGCTGTGCCTCCAGAGCCTCGGTGACCTGCGCGAGCAGGTCGTGCCAGGAGTCGATGAACTTCGCGACCCCCTCCTCCTCGAGCACCTCGGTCACCGCGTCGAAGTCGACGCCCACCTCGGCGAGCCCGGCGAAGACCTCGCGGGCCTCCTCGTAGCCGCCGGTGATGGTGTCTCCGGTGACGACGGCGTGGTCGAACGTCGCCTCGAGGGTCTTCTCCGGCATCGTGTTCACGACGCCGTCCGCGACCAGTTCGGTCACGTACAGCGTGTCGGGGAGGTTCGGGTCCTTGACGCCGGTGGACGCCCACAGCGGGCGCTGGACGTTGGCGCCGGCGGCGAGGAGATCCTGCGCGCGCTTCTCGGCGAACGTCTTCTCGAAGAGCTCGTAAGCCAGTCGGGCGTTCGCGAGGCCCGCCTTGCTCTTCAGTGCGGCGGCCGCGTCCGTTCCGATCGCGCTCAGGCGCTTGTCCGTCTCCGTGTCGACCCGGGAGACGAAGAACGAGGCCACGGAGTGGATGGTGGACAGATCGATGCCCGCCTCCTTGGCGCGCTCGAGTCCCGTGAGGTACGCCTCGATGACCTCGGCGTAGCGCTCCAGGCTGAAGATGAGGGTCACGTTGACGCTGATGCCGTTCGCGATCGCCTCGGTGATGGCCGGGAGCCCCGCCTTGGTCGCCGGGATCTTCACGAGGAGGTTGGGGCGGTCGATCCGGTCCCAGAGCTCCTTGGCCTGCGCCACGGTGCCGTCGGTGTCGTGGGCGAGGTCGGGGGAGACCTCGATCGACACGCGTCCGTCGACGTGGCCGGACTCCTCCCACACCGGGCGGAAGACGTCGAGCGCGGCACGGACGTCCTGGGTCGTCGCGGCGAACACCGCGTCCTCGGCCGAGGCTCCGGACGCGGCGAGCTCGGTGACCTGCGCGTCGTAGGACGTGTCGTTCTTGTCCGTGATCGCGTTCGCGAAGATGGTCGGGTTCGTGGTGACGCCCACGACGTTGCGCGACGCGATCAGCTCGGCGAGGTTGCCGGAGGAGATCCGGGTGCGCGAGAGGTCGTCGAGCCAGATGCTGACGCCGGCGGCGGCGAGCTGGGCGGTGGGGGTGCTCATGCGTTCTCCTTGATGGTCTCGCGGGCGGCCGCGACGACGGCCTCGGTGGTGATGCCGAACTTCTCGAAGAGGGTCTTGTAGTCGGCGGAGGCGCCGAAGTGGTCGATGCCGACCGACCGGCCGCGGTCGCCGACGATGCCGCGCCACGTGAGCACGGAACCGGCCTCGACCGAGACGCGGGCGGTGACGGACGACGGCAGCACGCTCTCGCGGTAGGCCTCGTCCTGCTCCGCGAACCACTCCAGCGAGGGGGCGGAGACCACGCGGACGTTCACGCCCTCGCCGGCGAGCACCTCGCGGGCGTTCACCGCGAGCTGCACCTCGGAGCCGGTGGCCACGATGATGACGTCCGGAGTGCCGTTCGGCGCCTCGGCCAGGACGTAGGCGCCCTTGGCGGCCTGGGCGGCGGAGGCGAAGGTGTCGCCCGAGGCCTCGCCCTCGCCGCGCGGGAACACCGGGATGTTCTGGCGGGTCAGCGCGATGCCGGCCGGGCCCTCGTGGCGCCGGAGGATCTCGAGCCACACGGCGGCGGTCTCGTTGGCGTCCGCCGGGCGGACGACGGCCAGGTTCGGGATCGCGCGCAGCGTCGCGAGCTGCTCGATCGGCTGGTGCGTCGGGCCGTCCTCGCCGAGGGCGACGGAGTCGTGCGTCCAGACGAAGACGCTCGGCACGTTCATCAGCGCGGCCAGGCGCACGGCCGGACGCATGTAGTCGCTGAAGATGAGGAACGTGCCCCCGAAGGCGCGCGTGGGCCCGTGCAGCACGATGCCGTTGACGATCGCGCCCATGGCGTGCTCACGGATGCCGAAGTGCAGCACCCGGCCGTACGGGGTGCCCGACCACTCGTGGGTCGACCACTCGGCGGGGATGAACGACGGCGCGTCCTTGATCGTCGTGAGGTTCGACTCGGCGAGGTCGGCGGAGCCGCCCCAGAGCTCGGGGAGCTGCGCGGCCAGCGCGTTGATGACCTGGCCGGACGCGGCGCGGGTCGAGACGTCCTTGCCGGCCTCGAAGACGGGGAGCGCGTCGGCGATGTCGGCGGGGAGCTCGTGGGCCTCGACACGGTCGAGCAGGGCCTTGCGCTCGGGGTTGGCGGCCGCCCAGGCATCGAACGACTCCTGCCAGGCGGCGCGGGCCTCGGCGGCGCGCTCCGCGAGGCCGCGCGTGCGCTCCAGCACCTCGTCGGCGACGACGAAGGTCTGCTCCGGGTCGAACCCGAGGACCTTCTTGGTGGCGGCGAGCTCGTCGGCTCCGAGCGCCGATCCGTGGATCTTCCCGGTGTTCTGCTTGCCGGGAGCCGGCCAGCCGATGATGGTCTTGAGGATGATGAGCGACGGCTTGTCGGTCTCGCCCTTGGCCGCCTCGATCGCGGCGTGGAGCTCGGCGACGTCCTCCACGTACTCGCCGGTCTTCTTCCAGTCCACGGTCTGCACATGCCAGCCGTAGGCCTCGTAGCGAGCGGCGACGTCCTCGGTGAAGGCGACGTTCGTGTCGTCCTCGATGGAGATCTGGTTCGAGTCGTAGATCGCGATGAGGTTGCCGAGCTGCTGGTGGCCGGCGAGCGAGGAGGCCTCGCTGGTGACGCCCTCCTGCAGGTCGCCGTCGCCCGCGATCACGTAGACGAAGTGGTCGAACGGGCTCGTGCCCGCTGCGGCCTCGGGGTCGAAGAGGCCGCGCTCGTACCGGGCGGCGTACGCGAAGCCGACCGCCGAGGCGAGGCCCTGGCCCAGCGGGCCCGTGGTGATCTCGACGCCCTTGGTGTGGCCGTACTCGGGGTGGCCGGGGGTCTTCGAGCCCCAGGTGCGGAGTGCCTTGAGGTCGTCGAGCTCGAGCCCGAAACCGCCCAGGTAGAGCTGCACGTACTGCGTCAGCGACGAGTGGCCGACCGACAGGATGAAGCGGTCGCGGCCGAGCCAGTCGGTGTCGGTCGGGTCATGCCGCAGCACCCGCTGGTAGAGCAGATAGGCGGCGGGAGCCAGACTCATCGCCGTGCCGGGATGACCGTTGCCGACCTTCTCGACCGCATCGGCCGCCAGGATCCGGGCGGTGTCCACCGCGCGTCGATCGATCTCGTCCCACTGCAATTCCGACACGTTCATGCCCTTTCCGACAGTTTCGAGGGCGCCGGTATTCCCTGGCGCATCCGCAACTTCCCTGGCGCATCCCGCATCGTCCGGGAGACGGGCGGGGTTGTGCGCAGCACCGGGCGCGCGAGTGCTCTCAGCATAGCGGGGACGGTCCCGGCGACTGAGGGGTGGAAGGCGCGGAACGCGTCACGGCGTGTCATACACTGGAGAGGTTGTCCGGTAACGCGCGCGGAGGAGGCGATCGAGATCTCGACGATGTCTGATCAGACCGTACGGAAGTCGTCCATCGGTCGCACGGTGAGCGCCTACGTCACTCTGACGAAGCCCCGGGTCCTCGAACTCCTCCTCGTCTCGACCGTTCCGGTCATGTTCCTCGCGCAGGGCGGACTGCCCGATCTCTGGCTGGTCCTCGCGACGGTCATCGGCGGATCGATGAGCGCCGGTTCGGCGGGCGCGTTCAACATGTACCTCGACCGCGACATCGACGCGCACATGCACCGCACGGAGAACCGGCCGCTCGTGACCGGCGAGGTCAGCCCGCGTGGCGCCCTGATCTTCTCGTGGACGCTCGCGATCGTGTCGACCGTGTGGCTCTGGTTCACCACGAACCCGCTCACGGCGATCCTGTCGGCCTCCGCGATCTTCTTCTACGTCGTGATCTACACGATGATCCTCAAGCGCCGCACCGAGCAGAACATCATCTGGGGCGGAATCGCGGGGTGCTTCCCGGTCCTCATCGGCTGGTCCGCCGTCACCGGTTCGCTCGACTGGCCGGCCTTCATCCTCTTCCTGCTCGTCTTCCTCTGGACGCCGCCGCACTACTGGCCGCTGTCCATGAAGTACAAGGACGACTACGACGATGTCGACGTGCCCATGCTCGGCGTCACCCGCAACGCGTCGCAGGTCGGCCTGCAGGTCATCCTGTACGCGTGGGCCACGGTCGCCTGCTCGCTGCTGCTCGTGCCGATCGCCGGCATGGGCCTCGTCTACACCGTCTCCGCCCTGGTGTTCGGCGGCTGGTTCATCTATGAGTCGCACCGCCTGTATAACCAGGCAGTGCGGGGGACCGAGGCGCGGCCGATGCGAGTCTTCCACGCCTCGATCACTTACCTGACGCTGCTGTTCGTCGCCGTGGCGATCGACCCGCTGCTGCCCTTCTGATCCTCGTCGGCCTGGGGCTCGTCAGCCTGAGGCTCCGCATCGACCTGCGGCTCTGCGAACTCGGCATCGGCGGTCCGGAGAGCGGGCTCGTCGCGCGGGACTGAGACCGTCTCGATCGTCTCGTCCTGGATGCTCGGCGCCTCGTGCTCGACGACCGGCGCGGCGGTGACGGGGGTGGCGACGAGCGTGCGCGCGGCGACGAGGCCGAGCGACAGGAGCAGGCCCACCAGGCCCGCGCCGAGGACGACCGCGCCGACGACGACGAGCGACTGACCGACGTACACCTCGACACCGGTGGCGGTGCCGTCCATCAGGGTCGTGGTCATCGTGCCGACCTGTCCGGCGATCATCCAGCCGCCGACCCCGACCGCGGCGAGGGAGACGACGATGAGGAGCCAGAACCCGGCGCTGCGGGTGAGTGTCTTGTTCATGTCGACCACGATGGTCGATGCGGTGATGAGCGCCCGGTGCGCGCGCTATGGATCGTCTGTGCGGCAGGTCAATCGACGGGGGCGGGTACGACGGACGCGGTGCGCTTGAGGTGCAGCACGACGACCGTGTAGGTCGCGGCCGACAGCGATGCAAGGACCATGTGGATGCCCACGAGCACGGGCGGCAGCCCCTCCCGCGCCTGCCAGACGCCGACGGCCACCTGCACGAGGATCGCGATGACGAGCACGAGCAGCCACCGCCGGGGCTCGAGGCGCAGGACCCAGGCGGACACCGTCAGGAAGAGCACGAGGGCGGCCAGGATGTAGCCCGGCCAGGAGTGGACGTGGGCGAGGACCGTGGCGTCGAAGCCGCGGCGAAGCACGTCGGCGTCGCCCGAGTGCGGGCCCGATCCGGTCGTCAGCACGCCGAACAGGATGGTCACGGCGAGGGCGAGGCCGGTGACGTGCGTCACGATCGCGAACCAGGTGGGGACGGCCCGCTCGCGCGGTCCTTCCGGAGTCGCCAGCCGCACGAGGAACGCGGCGGTGATGCAGACGAGCAGGAGCGACGACGTGTAGTGGAACCCGACGATGAAGGGGTTCAGGCCGGTGAGCACGGTGATGCCGCCGACCAGGGCCTGTGCGACGACGCCGATCAGCACGAGCCAGGCGAGGAGGACGAGATCCCGCCGGGCGGGCGTCGTGCGCACCGAGTGGACCGCCGCCGCGATCACCGCGACCAGGAGGACGGCGGACGCGACGGGGAACGCCGGGAAGTCGGTGAGCGAGACCAGGGCGAAGGCGACGGCCGCGCCGGCGAGACCGCCGACGGCGAACCACAGGGCGTCGATGAGCGCCCGGCGGCCGCTGATGGTGTGCAGGACGAGCAGGACGACGGCGATCGCGATGATCCCGACGACGCCGGTCATCAGCCGGTTGCCGAACTCGATCATCCCGTGGATGCCCTGCACCTCGACGATCGGGACGAGCGACTCGGGCGTGCACAGCGGCCACTCGGTGCAGCCGAGGCCGGATCCAGTCAGCCGCACGGCGCCGCCGGTGCCGATGATGATCGTCTCGCTGAGGAACGACAGCCACGCGAAGACGGTGAGCGCACGACCCCACACCGCGGAGCGGGGGGAGGCGGTCGCCCCGGTCATCGAGGGGGCGGGGATGGTCGTCTCGGGCATAAGTCCTCCGGCCCGTCGAAGACGTGGCGCACGGCCCGTCCGTCAGGCGGAACCTGTAGAATCGGATTGTTGCGATGAGCGCTGACAGCGCTGAAGCATCGTCAACAGTTTAGGCGCGATGGAAGCGCCCGTGATGAGGGCCCCACCAACGGCACCCGCTCCCGCAGACTCGACGGGGATCAGGTGTGTCGGGGCGGATGACACCGTTTGGGACCTGTGAGGAGAGTGTTGCATGTCGGATGTGCTGATCGACCGCCCGGAGCTCGATGGTCTGGGGGTGTACGAATTCGGCTGGCACGATGAGGATGCCGCGGGTGCCGTCGCGAAACGCGGGATCTCGGAAGAGGTCGTCCGCGGGATCTCGGCCCTCAAGAACGAGCCGGAATGGATGCTGAAGACCCGTCTCAAGGGCTATCAGCTCTTCGGCCGCAAGCCGATGCCGACCTGGGGTGCCGACCTCAGCGACATCGACTTCGACAACATCAAGTACTTCGTCCGCTCCACCGAGAAGCAGGCGCAGAGCTGGGAAGACCTCCCCGAGGAGATCCGCGAGACGTACGAGCGCCTGGGCATCCCCGAGGCCGAGCGTCAGCGCCTCGTCGCCGGCGTCGCCGCGCAGTACGAGTCCGAGGTCGTGTACCACCAGATCCGCGAGGACCTGGAGGCCCAGGGCGTCATTTTCATGGACACCGACACCGCCCTGCGCGAGCACCCCGAGTTCTTCGAGGAGTACTTCGGCACGGTCATCCCCGCGGGCGACAACAAATTCGCCGCGCTGAACACCGCCGTCTGGTCGGGCGGCTCGTTCGTCTACGTCCCCAAGGGCGTGCACGTCGAGATCCCGCTGCAGGCCTACTTCCGGATCAACACCGAGAACATGGGCCAGTTCGAGCGGACCCTGATCATCGCCGACGAGGACAGCTACGTCCACTACATCGAGGGCTGCACGGCCCCGATCTACAAGTCGGACTCCCTGCACTCGGCCGTCGTCGAGATCATCGTGAAGAAGAACGCCCGCGTGCGCTACACGACGATCCAGAACTGGTCGAACAACGTCTACAACCTGGTCACCAAGCGCGCCGTGGCGCACGAGGGCGCGACCATGGAGTGGGTCGACGGCAACATCGGCTCCAAGGTGACGATGAAGTACCCGTCGATCTACCTGATGGGTGAGCACGCCAAGGGCGAGACCCTCTCCGTCGCCTTCGCCGGCCCCGGCCAGCACCAGGACGCCGGCGCGAAGATGATCCACATGGCGCCGTACACGCAGTCGTCGATCGTCTCGAAGTCGATCGCCCGCGGCGGTGGCCGTGCCGGCTACCGCGGCGAGGTCCGTGTCGACGCCGCCGCCCATCACTCGGCGAACACCGTCCGCTGCGACGCGCTGCTCGTCGACACCAAGTCCCGGTCCGACACCTACCCGGCGATCGACATCCGTGTCGACGACGTGCAGCTCGGCCACGAGGCCACGGTCTCCAAGGTCAGCGAGGAGCAGCTCTTCTACCTGCAGTCCCGCGGCATGCCCGAGGACGAGGCGATGGCGATGATCGTGCGCGGCTTCATCGAGCCGATCGCGCGCGAGCTGCCGATGGAGTACGCGATGGAACTGAACAAGCTCATCGAGATGGGCATGGAAGGATCGGTCGGCTAAATGGCGGCCTCGACGACAGCGCCCAGCGAGGCGCAGCACACGAACGCGCACATCGACCCGGCCGCCCAGGTGGCGGACGCCGGATTCGTCCCGGTGCAGACCCGCTCCGAGCGTCCGCACTCGTTCGACCCGGACGACTTCGGCACGCCGACCGGTCGCGAGGTGAACTGGAAGCACACGCCGGTGGCCGCGCTCACGCCGCTGTTCCGCACTGCGGAGGGCGAGGACGGCGTGCAGTACTCCTTCACGTCCGGCGAGCAGTACGTCGCCGCACCGCTCACGGCGGGCACCGCTCCGCGCGGTGAGGTCTTCCTCGCCGAGGACATCACCGCCGCCGTCGCGTGGCAGGGCGCCTCCGAGGCCCTGCACATCCGCATCCCGCGCGAGGAGGAGGTCGCGGCGCCGATCTTCCTGTCGCTCACGGGCGCCGGTGCCGACCGCCGGGCGGACGCCCACATCGTGATCGAGGCCCTCGAGCACAGCGCCGCCACGGTGGTGCTGCAGCACAAGGGCTCGGCGCAGTACGCCCAGAACGTCGAGATCATCGTCCGCGACGGGGCGAAGCTCACCGTCGTCTCCGTGCAGCAGTGGGACGACGACGCCGTGCACGCGGCCGCCCACCAGGCGCGGGTCGCGGCCGACGCCACCCTCAAGCACTTCGTCGTGAGCTTCGGCGGCGGCGTGGTGCGCGTGAACCCGAGCGTCGAGCTCGCCGGCGCCGGCTCCGAGGGCTACCTCTACGGGCTTTCCTACGCCGACTCCGGTCAGCACCTGGAGAGCCAGGTGTACCTGCACCACAAGGGCCCGCACACGACCGGCGACGTGCTCTACAAGGGCGCGCTGCAGGGCGAGAGCGCCCACAGCGTGTGGATCGGCGACGTGCTGATCGGGGCGGACGCCACCGGCACCGACTCCTACGAGGCCAACCGCAACCTGGTGCTCACGGAGGGCGCACGCGCCGACTCCATCCCGAACCTCGAGATCGAGACGGGCGACATCGTCGGCGCCGGGCACGCGAGTGCCACCGGCCGCTTCGACGACGAGCAGCTCTTCTATCTCCAGGCCCGCGGCATCCCGGAGGACGAGGCCCGCCGACTGGTGGTGCTCGGCTTCCTCACCGACATCGTGCTGCGCCTCGGCATCCCCGACCTGGAGTCGGAGCTGCTGGCCGCCATCGAGGCCGAGCTCGCCGAGGTGGACGCGTGACCGCGCAGCGCGTCTGCGGCGTCTCCGAGCTGGAGCAGGACACGCCGCTGCGCGTCGAGCCGGACGGTGTGCCGATCACGGTCATCAAGGACGGCGAGGGCGTCATCCACGCCATCGGCGACACCTGCACCCACGGCGACATCTCGCTGTCCGAGGGCTTCGTGGAAGGTGACACGGTGGAGTGCTGGGCCCATGGCTCGGCCTTCTCCCTGATCACCGGCAAGCCCCAGAATCTCCCCGCATATGAGCCCGTCCCGGTCTACGTCGTCGAGATCGACGGCGACGACGTGCTCATCGATCCCGCTGTGACGAAGGAAGTCTGAAGAATGTCTGTTCTCGAGATCCGCGACCTGCATGTGACGGTCGAGACCGAGGCGGGGACCACCCCGATCCTCAACGGAATCACCCTCACCATGAACACCGGTGAGACCCACGCCATCATGGGCCCCAACGGCTCCGGCAAGTCCACCCTGGCCTACACGATCGCCGGCCACCCGAAGTACACGGTCACCTCCGGCTCCATCACCTTCGACGGTGAGGACGTCCTGGCGATGAGCGTCGACGAGCGCGCCCGCGCCGGTCTGTTCCTCGCCATGCAGTACCCGGTCGAGATCCCCGGCGTGACCGTGACGAACTTCCTGCGCACCGCGAAGACCGCGCTCGACGGCGAGGCGCCCTCGATCCGGCAGTGGACCAAGGACGTCAAGGAGTCCATGGCCAACCTCCGCATGGACCCGAAGTTCGCGCAGCGCAACGTCAACGAGGGCTTCTCGGGCGGCGAGAAGAAGCGCCACGAGATCCTCCAGCTCGAGGTGCTCAAGCCGAAGTTCGCCGTGCTCGACGAGACCGACTCCGGCCTCGACGTGGACGCGCTGAAGATCGTCTCCGAGGGTGTCAACCGCGCGAAGGAGTCCACCGGCCTCGGTGTGCTGCTCATCACGCACTACACCCGGATCCTCCGCTACATCCGCCCCGACTACGTGCACGTGGTCGTCGCGGGCAAGATCGTCGAGGAGGGCGGCCCCGAGCTCGCCGACCGTCTGGAGAACGAGGGCTACGACCGATTCCTCGACCCCTCCGCTCCCATCGAGGCGTAGGCTGATCGCATGACAGCGACCCTGACGGACGAGAAGTACGACGCGGTCACCGAGGCTCTCAAGGACGTGATGGATCCTGAGCTCGGGATCAACGTCGTCGACCTCGGACTCATCTACGACCTCGCCTGGGATGACGAGAACGACGCTCTCGTCATCCACATGACGCTGACCAGCGCGGGCTGCCCGCTCACGGATGTCCTCGAAGACCAGACGGCGCAGGCCCTCGACAACGTCGTGGACCGCTTCCGCATCAACTGGGTGTGGATGCCGCCGTGGGGACCCGAGCGGATCACGGACGACGGGCGCGACATGATGCGTGCGCTCGGTTTCGCGATCTGAGCGTTCCGGTCACCTGACCACCAGACGAAGCGGGCGTGCCGGGCACGCCCGCTTCGACGTCTCCGCATCGACGCGGGGAGAATCGGAGGACGAATGCTGTCGGTGAAGGCCCTGCCGCTGTCGGAGCTGCGCGAGCGCACCAGCGAGAAGTGGCGGGAGTATCCCGAGGACGTGCTGCCCCTCTTCGTCGCGGAGATGGACTTCCCGCTCGCCCCGGCGATCACCGCCGCACTGCAGCGGGCGCTGGATCTCGGGGACACCGGGTACATCGCCTCGCGGACACCGCTGGCGGAGGCGTATGCGGGTTTCGCGGAGCGTCGCTTCGGCTGGCGCCCCGACCCGGCGCGGATGCGCAGCACGGCGGACGTGAGCATGGGCATCGTCGAGATCCTCCGTCGCGTCACGCAGCCGGGGGAGCGCGTCGTCGTCACGCCCCCGGTCTACCCGCCCTTCTACGACCTCGTCGCCGAGGCCGGTGCCGAGGTGCAGCGCGTCCCGCTGCGCGACACGGGGACCGGCTGGGAGCTCGACCTCGACGGGATCCGCGCCGCCTTCGAGGACGGCGCGACGGCCATGCTCCTCTGCAACCCGCACAACCCGACCGGCACCGTGCACGATCGGGAGACGCTGTCCGCGCTGGCCGAACTGGCCGAGGAGTACGGCGCGACGATCGTCTCCGACGAGATCCATGCGCCGCTCGCCCAGCCGGGCGCGGGATTCACGCCGTTCCTCGCCGTGAGCGACGCGGCGGCCCGCATCGGCTATGCGGTCGTCAGCGCGAGCAAGGCGTTCAACCTCGCGGGCCTGAAGTGCGCGCTCATGGTCACCGCCGCGGAGGAGACGTCCGCGGTCGTGCGCGACCTGCCGGTCGAGGTGGAGTGGCGGACGGGGCAGTTCGGTCTGCTCGCCGCCGTCGCCGCGTTCTCGGAGGAGAGCGACGCGTGGCTCGACGGCCTCCTGCGCACGCTCGACGAGAACCGTGTCCTGCTGGAGGACCTGCTCGCCCGTCACCTCCCCGCCGCCCGCTATCGCCTTCCGGACGCGGGATACCTCGCGTGGATCGACCTCTCCGCCCTCGGCTGGGGAGACAACCCCGCCCGGAAGATCCTCCGCGAGGCGAAGGTGGCGTTGCACTTCGGCCCGGCCTTCGGCGAAGAAGGGGCCGGGCACGTGCGACTCAACTTCGGCACGAGCCCGGAGGTCCTCACCGAGGCGATCGAGCGCATCGCCGCGCTCGTCGAGCGATGACGGCGGCGGATCCCACCGCCACGATCTGGGACCGCAGCCGGTTCTGGGTGACCCTGGGTGCCGTCGCCCTGATCTTCCTCGCCGCGATCGAGGCCCTGGCGGTGACCACGGTCATGCCGATCGTCAGCGACGCCTTGGACGGGGAGTCGCTGTATGCGGTCGCCTTCGCCGGCACGCTCGCGACCAGCGTGATCGGGATGGTCGCGGCGGGGTCCTGGTCGGACACGCGTGGTCCGCGCGGCGCGCTGTACGCCGCCGTCGCCCTCTTCATCCTGGGGCTGCTGATCTCCGGGTTCGCGACGACGATGCCCCAGTTCCTGATCGGACGACTGGTGCAGGGGCTGGGCGCGGGTGGGCAGACAGTGGCCCTGTACGTCGTGGTCGCGCGGCTGTATCCGCCGCACCTGCACGGCCGGGTGTTCGCGGCGTTCGCCGCCGCCTGGGTGGTCCCGTCGATGATCGGGCCCTTCCTCGCGGGAGCGGTGGCGGAGTACCTCGATTGGCGCTGGGCTTTCCTCGGCGTGGCGGTCCTGACCGCGATCGCGTTCTCGATGATCGCGATCCGTCTGCGGGGTGTCGATCTCGGCCGCGGGGAGCCGCAGGACCGCCGGGCGCTGCTCACCCGGCTGCTGCTGGCCGTCGTCGTGGCGGTGCTCGCGGTGGTGATCGGACTGTCCGCCGAGCTCGATCCGGCGATCGGGTGGCCGGTGGCACTGGGGGCCGTGCTCGCGATCGGCGTCGTCGTGCTCCCGCTCCTGCCACGACGGACCCTCCGAGCCGGTGCCGGGCTTCCCAGCGTCGTGCTCATGCGTGGGGTGGCGGCCGGGGCGTTCTTCGCCGCCGAGGCCTACATCCCGTACCTGCTGATGCGGAAGTTCGACTTCTCCGCGACCTGGGCCGGAGTCGCCTTGATGCTCGCGGCCTTCGCCTGGGCCGGGGCGTCGGCTGCGCAGGGCCGCTACGGTGAGCGGCTGGGCAATCACCGCATCACGGCGCTCAGCCTCGGCGCACTGCTCGTGGCGATGCTCTGCGTCCTGGCCGCAGCGGCGTTCGATGCCTCCCCGGTCTTCGTGATCGTCGGGTGGGCGTTCGCCGGGGGCGGCATGGGGCTGCTGTATCCGCGGCTCACCGTGCTGACGCTGGCCTACTCGGACGAGACGAACCAGGGATTCAACTCCTCGGCGCTGTCGATCTCGGATGCCACGGGTTCGGCGGTGGCCATCGCGCTGGCGGGGCTCGCCGTCGCCACCCTCGGCGGCGGCGCGGACGCGTTCGCCGTCGTGTTCGTCCTCGGTGTCGGGCTGGTGCTGCTCGCGGTGATCCCCGGGCTCAGGCTCGGGCACGCCGCGGAGTCATCCGTGCGCTGAGCTCGCCGGCCAGGGCGAGGACGCCGAGGTCGAACACCCGGTCCAGGCCCGCGGTGACGTCGACCTCGCCGGAGGCCGGGAGTGCGCCATGGCTGTCGGCGTGCATCCGCTGCTGGACGAGGGTGGCATGGCCGAGCACGAAGTGCAGGATCGCCGCCCCGCGATCCTCGGCGTGAGTGGCGCCCTCGGCGTGGAGGGCGGCGACCAGGGCGTCGCGGGCATGCGCGGAGCCGAGCTGGAGCGCGTACGTGCTGAGGACGAGCTCGGCGCCGTCCCGGTAGGCGAAGAGGGCGTCGCGGAGCGCGCGGGCGGTCGCGAGGACGCCCTCCGCTCCGTCTGGGACGGTCGCCGTGATCCGATCGGCGAGGTCGGCGAGGAGCTCCTGCTTGTTCGCGACGTGCCAGTAGAGGGCGCTCGGCTGCACGTCGAGCCGGGCCGCGATGCGGCGCATGGAGAGATCGGCCAGCCCCACCTCGTCGAGAAGGGCGAGGGCGGTCCGTGCGACGCTCTCCCGATCGTGACGGGCGGGATTCGTCTCGGCACTCATGCCCCCACTATAGTGAACGGCGTTCAGGTGAACGGTGTTCAGGAGGATGCATGCGCTGGCGGGAGCGGGACGCGACGACGATCGCGGAGCCGGGGACGCTGCGTCTCGACGGCGTGGGCGTGACCGTCGACGACCGCGTGCTCCTCGACGACGTGACGCTGGAGCTCACCGCACCGCGCATCGCCGTGATCGGAGCGAACGGCTCGGGGAAGTCGACGTTCGCCCGGCTGCTGAACGGCCTCATGACGCCGACCACGGGAACGGTCACCGTCCACGGCCTCGACGCGCTCCGGGAGCGGACCGCCGTGCGCCGCCGGGTGGGCTTCGTCTTCACCGATCCGGATGCCCAGATCCTGATGCCGACTCCGGCCGAGGATCTCGCGCTGTCGCTCCGAGGGCGGCCCCGTGACGAGATCGCCGCCCGCGTTCAGGAGACCCTGGAGCGCCACGGTCTCGGTGCCCACGCCGACATCCCGGCGTCGTCGCTCTCGGGAGGACAGAAGCAGATGCTGGCCCTCGCCGCGGTGCTCCTCGCCGAGCCGGCGCTGATCGTGGCGGACGAGCCGACGACGCTCCTCGACCTGCGCAACGCGCGGCGCATCGGAGACCTCCTTCTGTCGCAGGAGGCGCAGGTGCTGATCGTGACCCACGATCTCGAGCTCGCGGCCCGCTGCGACACCGCCGTCCTGTTCGACGGCGGGCGCGTCGTCGATCAGGGAGAGCCCGAGGCGGTCATCGCACGCTACCGTCGGTTGTGCGCATGATCGTGCCGTCCCCGGTCGGTGCGGGATTGCTGCATGGGGTGCCGGCCGGTCCGAAGCTGGCGGGTCTCGCCATCGCGGCGCTCCCGTTGACGCTGTTCCCGCAGGGGCCGCTCAGCATCGCGGTCTGCCTCGCGACCGTGCTCGCGCTCTACCCGATCGCGGGGGTGCCGCTCTCCGCCGCGGTGACGGAGCTGTGGCGGCTGCGTGCGGTCCTGCTCGTGCTCGCGATCGCCCTCGCCGTCTTCGTGTCTCCCGTCGCCGCCTGGGTGAGCACCGGGCGGGTCGCCGTGCTGCTGCTGCTCGCCGCCCTCCTCACCCTGACCACGCGCATGTCCGATCTCCTGGCCGTGCTGCAGCGCCTCCTGTGTCCGCTGCGGCGCGTCGGGGTCGATCCGGAGGCGGTGTCGATGGCGGTGTCGCTCACGCTGACCATGGTTCCCGTCGTGGCCGGACTCGCGCAGCGGGTGCGGGACGCGGAGCGCGCACGAGGAGTCCGCCTGGGCGTGCGCGGCGTGGTGCCGCTGCTCGTGCTGACGCTGCGCCACGCGGATCAGGTCG
Source organism: Microbacterium sp. LEMMJ01 (assembly GCF_002114135.1). Classification (NCBI taxonomy): domain Bacteria; kingdom Bacillati; phylum Actinomycetota; class Actinomycetes; order Micrococcales; family Microbacteriaceae; genus Microbacterium; species Microbacterium sp. LEMMJ01. Next base: position 299,336 of record NZ_NCTV01000036.1, on the reverse strand, counting down.
GCGATGCCCTCGCGGCCCGCGGGGTCGGCTGACGGTCACACCAGGACGGGGCTTTCGGAGCGTCCCGCCAGCCGCAGCGCCGCGACCAGGAGCAGCACCGCGAGGGCGGCGGTGGAGACGGTCGTGCCGAGGACGAGCAGCAGCACCACTCCGGTGAGGCCGAGGACGGTTCCCACGGCCAGGCGGCGCCGCGAGGACGTGGCCTGCGGCGAGGGGTGATTCTCGAACCGGTCGACACGGACCGCGACCATCGCGGTGAGGACGACAGCGGTCAGGAGCCACAGCGGGCGGGCGGCCCACCACTCCGCGCTGTCGAGCGTGGGCAGAGTGAATCCGCCGAGGAGGGTGACCAGGGCCGTCGCCCCGGCCATCGCCAGCAGCACCGGCATGTGCCAGAGGTAGATCGTCATCGTCCGCCGGGTGACGAAGGCGGTGAACGCGGCCACCGGACGGCGACGACTGAGGCGCCCGATGTGCGCCCGGTACAGGGAGAACAGGATCGTGTGGATCAGCCCGACCAGCAGCAGGGCGCACGTGGGCGGGTTGATGTTGGCGATGAGGTCGGGGGAGTACGCGCCGATGAGGAACAGGACGACGAGCACCCCGAGGGCGCCGATGCCGATCGTGACGCGGGTCCGGCGACGAAGGGCGTCCACGCGGCCGTCGGCGAGGAGGAATCCGAGCTGCTGCATCGTCAACCACACGAAAGCGAGGTTGAGGAAGCCCACGGCGTCCGTCCCGGTCACGGCCCGCAGAACATCGACCGTCACGGCCGCGGTGGCGAGGACGGCGATCGTGCGCAGGGGCGCGCGCTCGTGCAGGGCGACGAGCGCGGGGAGCAGCGCCTGACACAGCAGGAAGACCCCGAGGAACCACAGCGGCTGTCCGTATCGGAAGCCGGCGACGGCGATGAGATCCGGCGCGACACCGAGGACGGTGAGCACCGCGAGCGCGACCCCGACCGCGCCGACCGTGAACAGGGCCGGACGCAGGAGCCGGTGCACCCGACCGGCCACGAAGGCGGTCGCGCTCCCGCCGCGGGCGCGCAGGCGGCGGTACGCGAGGAGCCCGGAGAATCCGCCGATCACGAAGAAGAGCGGCATCACCTGCAGCAGCCAGCTCAGCGGGGCGATCCAGCTCGTGCCGTCGCTCGCATTCTCGAACACCGGTCCGGTCTCGGACACCGTGACCCCGACCATGACGGCGTGCAGCAGGACGACACCGAGCACGCAGAGGGCGCGCACGACGTCGATGCCGGTGTCGCGGTGACCCGCGTGGCCGGATGAAGCGGGGGCGGGGGTGCTGAGGCGTGGAGCCGCGGCGATGACCATGAGTCCTCCTGGGAACGGTGTCCTCGGAGGCTATGGAGGCGGTGGTGGACGGGACATCACTCCGTGGTGCCGTCCTGACCCCTACGCAGGGGTGACTCAGGCGGAGGGCTCGACCAGACCGGTGTCGTACGCGAGGATGACGGCGTGCACACGGTCGCGGAGACCGAGCTTCGCGAGCACCTTGCCGACGTGGGTCTTCACGGTCTGCTCGGCGATGAACAGGTCGCCCGCGATCTCGGTGTTTGACCGGCCCTTGCCTATGAGGACGAGGACCTCCCGCTCGCGGTCGGTGAGCTCGGCCAGGGCGGTCGCCGACCGCCGCGAGGCAGGCCGCCGTCCGGCGAACTGCTCGATCATGCGCCGGGTCACGCTGGGGGCGAGGAGCGCATCGCCGCCGGCCACCACGCGGACCGCATGGACGAGCTCCTCCGGCAGAGCGTCTTTGAGGAGGAAGCCACTGGCCCCGGCGGCGAGGGCGTCGTAGACGTAGTCGTCGATGTCGAAGGTGGTGAGCATGAGGATCCGCGGCACGTGCGCGGCAGGGTACGACGGACCGAGGATGCGGCGGGTGGCCTCGATGCCGTCGAGCTCCGGCATGCGGACGTCCATGAGGATGACGTCGGGATCGAGCCGCGCGGCGAGCGTCACGGCCTCCGCGCCGTCGGCCGCCTGGCCCACCACGCGGATCCCCTCGTGCGCGTCCAGCAGGGCGGCGAAACCGGCGCGGACCATCGCCTGGTCGTCGGCGATGAGCACGCTGATCGTCACGGGTTCTCCTTGTCTTCCGCCGAGGCGGTCGGGGTGGGCGGTACGGCCGTTGCAGACAGCGGCAGGGCGGCCTCGACGGTCCAGCCGCCGTCGTCGGAGGGCCCGGCGGCGAGCCTTCCGCCGAGCAGTTCGGCGCGCTCGCGCATTCCCCGGAGGCCGTAGCCGCCGGAGGGGCTCTCGGTCGCCTGCGGCGGTGCGGCGTTGTGCACACGGATGTGCAGGGCATCGGCGTCGGCATGGAGGCGGACGGTGACGCGGGCACCAGGCGCGTGGCGGACGGCGTTGCTCAGCGCCTCCTGCACGATGCGGAAGGCGGCGATCTGCACGCCGGGTCCCGCCGCGGAGGCCGCTTCCATCCCCTCCAGCACGAGGCCGACATCCACCCCTGCCCGGCGCATCGTGTCGACGAGGGCCGGGACGTCGTCCAATCCCTGCTGCGGTGCGAGCTCGGCGTGCTGGTCCTCGGTGCGGAGCACTCCCAGCATGCGCCGCATCTCGGTGAGCGACGTGCGCGCGGTGGCGGCGATGTCGTCGAACTCGGCGGCGGCCTCGGCGTCGAGGTCCGCGATCCGGTAGCGCGCGGTCGACGCCTGCACCTGGATCACCGACATGCTGTGCGCCACGACGTCGTGCAGCTCCCTGGCGATCCGGGTGCGCTCCTCCACGAGAGCGCGCCGGGATTCCTCCAGCGCGCTGTGCTCCTTCTCCCTCGTGAGCTCCGCCGCGACACGCACGCGACCGGCGACGAGGACGGCGATGAGCAGCATCGCGGCAGCGACCGAGGTCGTCACGATGAGATTGGCGGTGGCGCTGCCGGAGCTCGCCGGCGCCGCGACCATGTCCGGGCGCAGCAGCGGCGCCGTCAGCGAGGTCAGTGCGCCGATCACGAGGGTGAGGCCTCCGAGGCGGGCTCCCTGCACGAAGGACATCACGCCCACGAGGAGGACGAAGGCCAGGAGCGCCGGTACCGACCAGGGCCAGGGGGAGTGGATCGCGCGCGCCGGCTCGACGAGGAGCGGCAGCAGGAAGGCGCCGGCGGCGAAGACGACGATCGCCGTCCGCGGCCGGGAGGGGACGAGGAGGGGAGCGCCGCACACGGCGGCGCCGAGCAGGAAGGACAGGGGCAGCGGCGTGCCGGAGAGCACCGTCTGCAGGGAGACGAGGAGCGCGTACAGCACGACGACCGCCGCAGTCAGCGCCACGAGGGCGCCGGTGCGACGGCTCATCCGTGGCGGGCGCGGGGTGCGCTCTCGGCGGCGTGCCATGCGTCTCATCCTGCCAGGTGCGCGACCGGCGTACGGCGTCGGCGGAGCGCCGCGATCCGGTCGATGATCACACCGACGAGCAACGCGACGACGATGCCGATCGCGGCGCTGAGCACGGGCTGGTCGTGCAGCCAGGCGCCGGCGAGCAGCCCGATCGCGAGACTGAACACGCTCCAGCTCACACCGGCGATGAGGCTCAGCGGGAGGAACCGCCGCCAGGGGAACCCGAGCGCTCCGGCGGACATGTTCACCGCGACGCGTCCGATCGGGATGTAGCGGGCGCCGAGGATCAGCGTGGCACTGCGGCGGTCGAGGGCGCGCTGCGCGAAGGCGAAGGCGGCGGCGACGCGGGGGCGCCGCATCCAGGCGAACCTCGTCGTGCCCAGTCGGCGCCCGATGAGGAACGCGATGTTGTCGCCGATCGCGGCCCCCAGGGCGGCGACGGCGCCCAGCAGCAGGATGTCGCCGTCACCGGTGGACGCGGCCACCGCCGCCGCGGCGACGAGGACCGTCTCGCTCGGGACCGGCGGGAAGAACCCGTCGATCACGGTCACCGCGAACAGCACGGCGTACAGCCAGGGGGAGGCGATCGCCTGCAGGATGAGGTCGTTGAGGATGTCCACTCCGGCACCGTAAGCAGCGGGTGGGGAGAGGGGCATCACTCCGGGGTATCGCCTCGGTCACCCTGGAGAGGGATATCCGTGCCGGGCGTCGCCACAGGCGCGGCGGCATATACTGGTTGGCTGGCCGCTCGGCCATCACCCTCCTCCCGAACGAACGGACGTCCGCTGTGCTTGCCGTGCACGACCTCGAGATCCGCGTTGGCGCGCGCCTGCTGATGGAGAACGTCTCGTTCCGTGTGTCCGACGGCGACAAGATCGGCCTCGTCGGACGCAACGGAGCGGGCAAGACCACGCTCACCAAGGTGCTCGCGGGCGACGTCCTGCCCTCCGGCGGGACCGTCACCCGTTCCGGCGAACTCGGCTACCTGCCGCAGGACCCCCGTTCGGGCAATCCGGAAGACCTCGCCCGTACCCGGATCCTCGACGCCCGCGGACTCGGCCAGCTCAACCTCGGCATGACGGAGGCCTCGCTCGCGATGGGGTCCGACGACCCCGCGGTCGCTGCCAAGGCGATGAAGCGCTACGCCGCGCTCACTGAGAAGTTCGAGGCGCAGGGCGGCTACGCGGCCGAGGCCGAGGCCGCGTCGATCGCGCACAACCTCTCGCTGCCGGACCGCATCCTCGACCAGCCGCTGTCGACCCTCTCCGGCGGCCAGCGTCGTCGCATCGAGCTCGCGCGCATCCTCTTCTCCGACGCGCAGACGATGATCCTCGATGAGCCGACCAACCACCTCGACGCGGACAGCGTGGTGTGGCTGCGCGAGTTCCTCAAGAACTACAAGGGCGGGCTGATCGTCATCAGCCACGATGTCGAGCTCGTGGGCGAGACGGTCAACCGGGTGTTCTACCTCGACGCCAACCGCCAGGTCATCGACATCTACAACATGAACTGGAAGAACTATCTGCGGCAGCGCGCTGCGGACGAGGAGCGTCGCAAGAAGGAGCGGGCCAACGCCGAGAAGAAGGCGACGACCCTGCAGCAGCAGGCGGCGCGGTTCGGAGCGAAGGCGTCGAAGGCGGCAGCAGCGCACCAGATGCTCGCGCGCGCCGAGAAGCTCCTCTCCGGGCTGGAGGACGTGCGTCAGGAGGACCGCGTCGCGAAGCTGCGGTTCCCGAAGCCCGCCCCCTGCGGCAAGACCCCGCTCATGGCCTCCGGGCTGTCGAAGTCGTACGGCTCACTGGAGATCTTCACCGACGTCGACCTCGCGATCGACCGCGGTTCCAAGGTCGTCGTGCTCGGTCTCAACGGTGCGGGGAAGACGACGCTGCTGCGCATGCTGGCAGGTGTCGACAAGCCGGACACCGGGCAGCTCGAGCCCGGTCACGGTCTCAAGGTCGGGTACTACGCGCAGGAGCACGAGAACCTCGACGTCAGCCGCTCGGTCCTCGAGAACATGGTGTCGGCCGCTCCGCACATCACGGAGACGGAGGCCCGCAAGGTCCTCGGCTCCTTCCTGTTCACCGGCGACGACGTCCTCAAGCCGGCGGGCGTGCTGTCCGGTGGCGAGAAGACCCGGCTGTCGCTGGCGACGCTCGTCGTGTCGTCCGCGAACCTCCTCCTGCTCGATGAGCCCACGAACAACCTCGATCCGGCCTCCCGCGAGGAGATCCTCGGGGCACTGGCCCACTACGAGGGCGCGGTGGTGCTCGTGTCGCACGACCCCGGCGCGGTGCAGTCGCTGAACCCCGAGCGTGTCCTCATCCTGCCCGACGGCGTCGAGGACATCTGGAGCCAGGAGTACCAGGACCTCATCGAGCTCGCGTAGCGGGACGTGGCATAGTCGGAGGATGGCGGCGCACCCGATCCTTCCTCCCTCGGAACTCGCGGCGTGGTTGCGTGCGCAGCCCACCCTCACCGGGACGGCGCCGCCGCTGCACCTCGACGACCTTCCCGATGATCCGGTGCTGCTCTTCCGGGAGTGGCTCCGCGCGGCGGTCGCAGCCGGCGTCCCCGAACCGCACGCGGCGACGCTGGCGACGGTGGACGCGGAAGGCATCCCGGACGCGCGCACCCTGATCCTCAAGGACGTGGACGCGCGCGGCTGGGCATTCGCCGGGGCCCGATCCTCCCGGAAGGCCGCGCAGCTCGGTGCGCGCCCGGCTGCGGCGCTGAACCTCTGGTGGCAGCCGCAGCGGCGTGCCGTGCGCGTACGGGGAACCGTGCACGAGGCATCGGCGGCCGAGAGCGATGCCGACCTCGCGGCCCGCTCCGAGAGCGCCCGCGCGGGTCTCCGACCGAGGGACTGGGTGCTGTGGCGGGTGGTTCCGACGCGGGTCGAGTTCTGGCAGGGGGCGTCCGACCGGAACCACACCCGGATCGTCTACCGTCGTGTCGACGGCCGCGGATGGCGGCATGCCGTCACGGGCTCTGTTCGCGAGCGCTAGACATCGAGAACGACCGGAGGCGCCCCGCAGGCGGGGATCGAAATGGTGCGTGCCGAGGGTCCAAAAGGCCCGTTTCCCATCCTGCGTCGGCAGGGCGGGCCGTCCGGGATCGAAAGGGTGCCGGGCAGCGCAATGTCCGGCGTGTTCTCGCGTTCGCGTGACGCTCCCCGGCCCGGTCACCGGGCGTCGAGCAGTTCGTCCTCGGCGTCCGCGTCGCGGTCGCGGCGTTTCGGTGCCTTCACCGGTGCCGGCTTCCCCTCGACCTCTTCGCGGTGCTTCACGATCTCCGTGCGGATGATGTACCCGATGAAGATGAAGCCCATGATGGCGAACAGGATCCACTGGATCGCATAGGACAGGTGCGGACCCGGGTCGTCGGTGGGGGACTCGAAGCCACCCAGCGCCGTCTCGGCGGCAGGCTGCTCCTCGACCAGGCGTCCGTACGTACCGGTGATCACCTCGTCGCCGACGAGGTCGGCGATGGACGGGAGGTGGATCGTGGGCACCTGGCCCTCCGGAGCCCCGCGTCCGGACCCGGGAAGCGGCTCGCCGGGGCGCAGGCGGACGGTCACCGTGACCTCGTCGGACGGCGGAGAGGGGACAGCGTCCGGGAGCTCGCCCTCGCCCGGGGCCACCCAGCCGCGGTCGACGATGAGCACACGACCGTCGGCATCGCGGAAGGGGACCAGCACCTCGAACGCGCTCGTTCCGCCGTGGGGACGGTTGCGGACCAGGAGCTGCTCGTCGGCGAGGTACTCGCCCTGCAGCGTGACGGGGCGCCATTCGTCTGCGGGGTCGAGCTCGTCGTCGGCGACCACGTCGGCGAGGGGGACGGCCGGGGCATCGTAGTTCTGCTCCACCAGCGCGATCTGCTCAGCGCGGGATTCGTTCCTCTCGAACTGCCAGTTGGAGAGGAAGACGCAGGCGATCGCGAAGCCGATGGCGATGAGGACGTACACGCCCCAGCGGGTCAGGCGGTTGCTCATGAAGGCACCCCGTCTCGCACCGTCACCGGGAAGTCCCGCGCGGCGAGGTAGTCGTGGAGGAAGCCGACGTGCTCCTCGCACGCCAGCCAGATCTTCTCGCGATCGGCGGAGTGGATACGCGGGTTGCGCCAGACGACCTGCCTCGTGGCCGCGCTCCGGCAGCCGGCGCGCGAGCAGATGAGCGCGCTCATCGGTCGGTGCGGCCTTCGCGGATGGTGATGACGTCGGGGGCGGTCTCCGGAGCGAGCGACGGTGCGGGCGGCGCGTCGATCTCGCGCATCGGCGACTCGGCGGCGGTCTCCGTGCTGTCGCTGCCGGCGTTCGCGAAGACGACGGCGATGTACGGGAGCACGGCGGCGGCCAGCGCGAACACCCAGGTCCACCAGCCGAACGGCTGCACGAAGAACATCAGCCCGAAGCAGACGATGCGGATCGTCATCGTCAGGGCATACCGGCGCACACGATGGTCTCCCTCATCCCGCGGGGACTGCGGCAGTGAGGTGACGGCCGGGACTCGACGTGCGTTCTTCACGATGGTTCCAGCCTACGCCGCCGTGGCGACATCGGCATGCCCGGGCGAGGCGTCAGCTCGCGAAGACGAACGGCAGGGTGAAGGCGCCGAATACGACGAGGCCGATGATCGTCGAGACGATGGTGAAGACCAGCACGCCGATCATGACGTAGCCGAGGATGAGCCCGGCGATCGCCATGCCGCGGCCGCCGAGACCGGGAGTGCGACGGATCTGCCCGAGCGCCATGTGACCGGTGATCACGGCCGCGATCGAGGCGAGCATCGGCACGATCGCCCAGAACAGCACGACACCGGCGATGCCGCAGACGAGGGAGGTGATCGCGAGTCCGCTGGACGGCCGCGCAGGCGGGGCCCCATACGGCTGCGGGGCCGCGTACTGCTGAGGGGCCGCGTATTGCTGAGGCGCCGAGTACTGCTGAGGTGCCGAAGACGGCTGCGTGGCGGCGTTCGCCGGCGGTGCCGGCGGGAACCCCGGGTACGCCGGGGCGGAACCGGAAGCCGGGGGGAAGGCCGGGGGCTGCTCGCCGGACGAACCGGAGATACGGGGATCGCTCACGCTGGTGCCTTTCGTCGCCCTCAGAGTCCCAGGAGGCTCCCGGTCTGTCAAACCGTCGTCGTGAAGGCGGCACGGCAACGTCGCTAGGATCGATCACGGCCCGGAACCCCGGCCCTCGACCCCAGACCCAGGAGTGTCCCATGAGCGCGGAGCGCGTCGTCCTCGTCACCGGAGGCAACCGCGGCATCGGCCGCGCCATCGCCGAGCGCTTCGTGCGGGAGGGCTACCGGGTGGCGGTGACCGCCCGCAGCGGAGAGGGTCCGGAGGGCACCCTGACGGTGCGCGCCGACGTCACGGACGCCGCCGCTCTCGACGCGGCCTTCACCGAGGTGGAGCAGCAGCTGGGTCCGGTGGAGATCGTCGTCGCCAACGCCGGGATCACCAAGGACACCCTGCTCATGCGCATGAGCGAGGAAGACTTCGACAGCGTCGTGGCCACGAACCTCGGCGGCACCTTCCGCGTCGTCAAGCGTGCGTCGAAGGGGATGCTGCGGGCACGGTTCGGACGGGTCATCCTCATCTCCAGCGTCGTGGGCCTGTACGGCTCCGCCGGGCAGACGAACTACGCCGCCTCCAAGAGCGCGCTGGTCGGTTTCGCCCGCTCGCTCACGCGTGAGCTCGGCGGACGCGGCATCACGGCCAATGTGGTGGCCCCCGGCTTCATCGAGACCGACATGACGGCGGAGCTCCCCGAGGAGACGCAGAAGCAGTACAAGGCGAGCATCCCCGCGGGGCGGTTCGCGACGCCGGATGAGGTCGCGGGCGTCGTGACCTGGTTGGCGAGCGACGACGCCGGTTACATCTCGGGCGCCGTCATCCCGGTCGACGGTGGTCTCGGCATGGGGCACTGACCCCGGCTCTCCCCGTCAGCGATCGATCGCGCGCACGAGGAGCTCCGCGAGACGCTCGGGCGCCGAGAACTGCGGCCAGTGTCCGGAGCCGATCCGGACGACCTCGGCGTCGCCGATCGCCCGATACTCCTCGGCGTACGGACCCCACTGGCTGATCACCGCGTCGAAGGCGTCCTGGTCCAGCCCTCCCATCAGCAGGGTGACCGGGATGCGATACCGTGCCGGGTCGTGGTCGTGCAGAGCGAGCTCGTCCGTCGGCACCCGCGCGGGGACGCTGTGCGTGAGCGGGGCCGTCCTCGCACGAGTCTCGTCGTCCAGATCGTGCACGTCCTCCTCGGGGAAGAAACCCCAGCCCGGGAACGGGACGACGCCGTCCTGCACCGGGAACTCGCTGATGCCCGAGCCCGGGGGCGGCGGCACGGTGTCGACGAAGACGACCCGGGCCACGCGGTCCGGTCGCGCGTCGGCGACGCCCCAGGCGACGTTGCCTCCGCCGCTGTGTCCGACGACCAGCACGTCGCCCTCCGCGGCATCGACGGCGGCGGCCGCGGCGGCGACCCAGTCGTCGATCCCGATACCCGCCGCCGTCTCCGCAGACGCGTCGAGCCCGGGCATGGTCAGCGGACGAGGGCGGTGGCCGGCGCGTTCGAGGGCTGGCACGACGTCGTCCCAGCTGGAGGCGTCGAGCCAGAGGCCGGGAATGAGGATGATGTCCATGACCCGACCGTAGACCCGGCCCCGGACATCGGCCAGGGTCAGGGGAGGAGCGGGATGACCGTTCCGAGGTCGACCGGGCCGATGACCAGGCTCGCGGACTCGCGGACGGCGGGCTTGGCGTTGAAAGCGAGCCCCAGGCCGGCGACCGCCATCATCGGGAGGTCGTTGGCGCCGTCGCCGATCGCGATGGTCGCGTGCGGCGCCACGCCGAGCTCCTCGGCCCAGGTGCGCAGCCAGAAGGCCTTGGCCGCGCCGTCGACGATGTCACCGTCCACCCGCCCCGTGAGTGCGCCGTCGGCGACCTCGAGGCGGTTCGCGCGCCACCGGTCCACACCGAGTCCCGGCGCGACCTCGTCGAGGATCTCGTGGAACCCGCCGGAGACGACGCCGACGACGCCGCCCCGTGCGTGCACGGCGGCGGTGAGGTCGCGGACGCCCGGAGTCGGCTCGACGCGGGCGCGAACGCGGGCGAACGCCTCGACGGGAACGCCCGCGAGGGCAGCCACCCGGGAGCGGAGGCTGGTCGCGAAGTCGATCTCCCCGCGCATCGCGGCTTCCGTGGCCGCCTGCACCTCGGTGCGACGGCCGGCCTCCTCGGCGAGGAGCTCGATCACCTCGTTCCGGATGAGCGTGGAATCGGCATCGAGGACGACGAGGAATCGCGCGGTGGTCACCCCCCGAGCCTAGCGACCGGGGGACCGGAGCCCACGCCGCATGACGCGTCAGCGTTCGATGAACACGCCCTTGCCCACGACTGTGATCCCCGACTCCGTGACCGTGAACCCGCGGGCGAGATCGCGTTCGCGGTCGACGCCGACCGTGGCGCCGTCGGCGAGCACGACGTTCTTGTCGAGGATCGCGCGGTGCACGCGGGCGCCCTGACCGACGTGGACGTGATCGAACACCACGGAGTCCGTGATGGTCGAGCCGCCGCCGGCCAGGGTCCACGGCCCCACGACGCTGCGTTCGAGGTGCGTGCCGGAGAGCACCGACCCCAGCGAGACGATCGAGTCGATCGCGTTGCCGATCCGCCCTACGGAGTCGCGGACGAACTTCGCCGGCGGGGAGTTGACCGCCTGCGAGTGGATCGGCCACTCCATGTTGTAGAGGTTGAAGATCGGGAGCGTCGAGATCAGGTCCCGGTGCGCGTCAAAGAACGAGTCGATCGTCCCCACGTCGCGCCAGTACGAGCGGTCGCGCGGGGAAGACCCCGGGACCTCGTTCTGCTTCATGTCGTAGTAGCCGGCCTCGCCGCGGTCGACGAAGTACGGGACGATGTCGCCGCCCATGTCATGACTCGACGTCGGCAGCTCGCCGTCGGCCTCGACCGCCGCGATGAGGGCGTCGGTGTCGAAGATGTAGTTGCCCATGGAGGCCAGCACTTCGTGCGGGGAGTCCGACAGACCCGTGGCGTCGGTGGGCTTCTCGAGGAACTGCCGGATGCGTCCGGACTCCGGATCGGCGTCGATGACCCCGAACTGGGACGCCAGGGCGAGCGGCTGACGGATGCCCGCGACCGTCGCCTTCGCGCCGGACTCGATGTGCGCCTCGAGCATCTGGCGGAAGTCCATCCGATAGACGTGGTCGGCGCCGATCACGACGACGATGTCGGGCTTCTCGTCGTTGATCAGGTTCATGCTCTGCAGGATCGCGTCGGCGGATCCGGAGAACCACCGCTTGCCGAGCCGCTGCTGGGCCGGGACCGAGGCGACGTACGAGTCGAGCAGCGCCGACATCCGCCACGTCTGCGAGATGTGCCGGTCGAGGCTGTGCGACTTGTACTGGGTCAGGACGACGATCTGTCTCAGCCCGGAGTTGATGAGGTTCGAGATGGCGAAGTCGATCAGGCGGTACTGGCCGCCGAACGGGACGGCCGGTTTTGCGCGGTCGGCCGTCAGCGGCATGAGTCGCTTGCCCTCGCCGCCGGCGAGGATGATCCCGAAGACCTTCTTTGGAGCGGACATGGGTCCACCATAGATCCCGTTCGGCGCGGGGAACTAGCATCTGGACAACCCGCTCGATAGCGTCTAGGCATGCGAGTCGAGATGATCACCAAGGAGTATCCGCCGGAGATCTACGGAGGCGCGGGTGTGCACGTCGCCGAACTCGTCTCCGCACTGCGTCGGGACATCGATGTGACGGTGCGTGCGTTCGGCGCGCCGCGCGACGAGGAGGGCACCTTCGCCTACCGCGCTCCCGAGAGTCTCTCCGCCGCCAACCCGGCGCTGCAGACGCTCGGAACGGACCTGGAGATCGTGTCGGCCATCGCGGGCGCCGACGTCGTGCACAGCCATACCTGGTACGCCAACTTCGCCGGACACCTCGCCTCCCAGCTCCATGGGATCCCGCACGTGCTCACGGCGCACAGCCTCGAGCCGCTGCGGCCGTGGAAGGCCGAGCAGCTCGGGGGCGGCTACGCCGTGTCGAGCGGCATCGAGAAGCTCGCCTACGAGAACGCCGCCGCGGTGATCGCCGTGAGCGCCGGCATGCGCGCGGACATCCTCCGCAGCTATCCGCAGGTCGACCCCGCGCGGGTCCGGGTGATCCACAACGGGATCGATGTGGAGCGCTGGCGTCCGGTGCAGGATCCGGCCTTCCTCTCCTCGATCGGCATGGATCCTGACCGCCCCTCGGTCGTCTTCGTCGGACGCATCACACGGCAGAAGGGGCTGCCCTACCTTCTGCAGGCGGCACGGCTGCTGCCGCCCGAGGTCCAGCTCATCCTCTGCGCCGGTGCTCCGGACACGCCGGAGATCATGGCGGAGGTCCAGGAGGGGGTGCGGCTGCTGCAGCAGACCCGAGAGGGCGTGGTGTGGATCGAGCGGATGCTGCCGCGGGACGAGCTGTCGGCGATCCTGGCCGCGGCGACCACCTTCGTCTGCCCCTCCGTCTACGAGCCGCTCGGGATCGTGAACCTCGAGGCCATGGCGTGCGGAGCGGCCGTTGTGGGAACCGCGACCGGCGGCATCCCCGAGGTCGTCGACGACGGCGTGACGGGCCGGCTGGTCCCCATCGAGCAGGTGCAGGACGGCACGGGCACACCGACCGACCCCGACCGCTTCGTCGCCGATCTCGCGGCAGTCCTCACCGAGGTCGCCACGGATCCGGCGCGGGCGCGGGAGTACGGCGAGGCCGGTCGGGAGCGGGCCCGCACGCAGTTCAGCTGGGGCGCGATCGCCGACGAGACCCGCGCGCTCTACGCAGAGCTGTCCGCCTGAGCCGATAGGCTTTCGGTATGCCGATCGCTCTGGAGTTCACCGACGTCGTCGTGCGCCGAGAGGGGCGCAACATCATCGATCACGTGACCTGGCAGGTCTCTGACGATCAGCGATGGGTGATCCTCGGGCCGAACGGTGCGGGGAAGACGACCCTGCTGCAGCTCGCCGACACGCTGATGCACCCCACCTCGGGCACGGTCACCGTCCTCGGCGAAACGCTCGGACGCGCGGACGTCTTCGAGATCCGTCCGCGGATCGGGTTCGCGTCGTCGGCCATGGCCAAGCGCATCCCGCGCGACGAGACGGTGCTCAACACCGTCCTCACGGCGGCGTACTCCGTGCTCGGGCGCTGGAACGAGAGCTACGAGGACATCGACGAGCGGCGTGCGCTGCGTGTGCTGGGCGACTGGCGTCTCGCGCACCTCGCCGACCGCACCTTCGGCACGCTGAGCGACGGCGAGCAGAAGCGCGTGCAGATCGCCCGGGCGGTCATGACGGACCCGGAGCTCCTGCTGCTCGACGAGCCGACGGCCTCGCTCGACCTCGGGTCGCGCGAGGAGCTGCTGGCTCTGCTCGGCGGCTATGCGTCGGCGCCGACGACGCCCGCGATGCTCATGGTCACCCACCACGTCGAGGAGATCCCCGTCGGATTCACGCACGTGCTGCTGATCCGCGACGGCGCCGTGGTCGCCGCGGGCCCGATCGCGGAGACGCTCACCGCGGACGCCCTCGGCGAGACCTTCGGCATGCCGATCGCGCTCAGCAGCGAGGACGGGCGCTACTCCGCCCGCGCCGCCTCCTGACCTCGGTCCCCGTGGGTCGCTGAGCTCGGTCCCGATGGGTTACTGAGCTTGTCGAAGTACTGGTAGAATCGATCCTTGGTGCGTTCGGCACCACAGACTTCCCTCGTCCCTGGCACAATCCAGGGCAGCAACAAAGGAATCCCATGAAGACTGACATTCACCCCGAGTACAAGGCTGTCGTGTTCCGCGACCTGGGTTCGGGCGAGACCTTCCTCACCCGCTCCACCGTCACGAGCGACAAGACGATCGAGCTGGACGGCGTGGAGTACCCGGTGATCGACGTCGAGATCTCCTCGGCCTCGCACCCCTTCTACACGGGCAAGCAGCGCATCATGGACTCGGCCGGCCGCGTCGAGAAGTTCAACCAGCGCTTCAAGGGCTTCGGCGGCTCCTCCAAGTAAGACCGCCCACGAAGGCCCCGTACTCCTCGGAGTGCGGGGCCTTCGTCATGCGCGGGGTGGGCGAGTCGCTCAGACGTCGATGACGATGCGTCCGCGCTCGATGCGGCCCGGCGGATCTCCGGGGGTCGGCGCCGGGGCCGTGCGCCGGGTCTGCCGGTCCCGCTCCTGGCCGGCCTCGTGCGCGGTGGGGGACCACACCGCGTCGAAGACGCCGACGAGCCCTCCGGACCCGGCCTGCTCGTACTTCTCCTCGACCGGACGACGGGAGAGGGAATGCCGGATGCCCACGAAGAACAGCACCGGTCCCGTGCCGAGCACGAGGACGATCGTGGTCCACCCGAGCAGATGCTCCATGGCCCCAGGATAGATCGCCGAGCGCGGCGGTGGCACCCGTCGCGCGGCGGAGGTCAGCGGAGGCGGCGTCCGTGGGCGAGGTCGATCAGCCGCTCCAGCACGGGCCCCGTCCGCAGGCCGTTGTGCTCGTGCTCGCTCGTCACCCAGGGCGTCACGCCGGGGAGGAGACGGGCGGTCTCCAGCGAGAACTCCAGGGGCACGTACACGTCGTTCACGTACACGGCGGCCGCGCCCGTCGCCCCGGAGGCGGCGAGGGCGGCGGTGTCGTAGATCCGCGGCCAGGGGTGCTCCGCCAGGATCGACGTCACCTCCCGCCAGGGCTGCAGCGCCGGGACGGTGTCGGCCCACTCGCGGTGGACGTGCTCGCCCGTGAAGAGCGTCGGATCGTCGCGGAAATCGGTCGGCTCGACGCGCTCGGCGGACCAGCGCGTGGTGTGTCCGTTCGCATAGCTCGACTCGTGGAAGGCGTAGTACAGCGGGTTGCGGCCGCCGAAGGGCATCGCGTGCTGGAGGTCGTGCCGGAAGGCGTTGGATGCGGGATCCCGCTCCAGCAGCGACCAGACCGTCTGCCAGCCGTCGTCGGTGCCGAGAGCGGAGCCGACCGAGCGGAGGCGTGAACGCGATACGACCTCGCCGTCGGGGAGGACGAGGTCACCGGCGTCCGCGAGATCGATCAGGCGTCGCATGACGTCGCGGTGCTCCGGGAAGCGCCGGTAGTACCGCTCGGACGCCGTGCGCATCTTGTCGTAGCAGAGCGCGTACACCTCGTCCGGATCGCGCTCGACCGTGCTGAGACCGCCGGTTATGAAGACGTCGTCGAGGGAATCCGCGTGGGTGGACAAGTAGGCCAGTGTCGTGAAGCCGCCGAACGACTGACCGAGGACGCTCCAGGTCGATGCCCCCAGATGCTCCCGCAGTGCCTCGCAGTCGCGCACGATAGCATCGGCACGCAGGTGCGTCAGGTACTCGGCGACGCCTTCGGCGCCCTGCGCGAGGTCGCCGTCGCCGACGGGGGAGGAGAGGCCGGTGCCGCGCTGGTCCAGGAGCACGAGCCGGTAGTGCGCGAGGGCCTGATCCAGCCACGCCGGTGCCGCGGAGGAGTGGAAGGGGCGCGGCGCCTCGTGGCCCGGCCCGCCCTGCAGGAAGACCAGATAGGGGAGCGCCTCGCCGCCCTCGCGTGCGACGACGCGGGCGAACACGTCGATCGTGCGGGTGTCTGCCGGGTCGTCCCAGACGAGGGGGACCGTGAGCGTGTGCTCCTCGACGGCGAGGTCGAGCAGGCGGCGGCGGATGACAGTGGTCATGGTCACATCACATTCCCGATGTAGGAGTACTTCACGAAGACCTCGGCGGCGATGCCGGACTCGTCGAGGACGCCCTGGACGGCCGTCATCATGTAGTTCGAGTCCCAGCCCATGTAGAGGAAGTGCGTGTCATCGAGGTCGTCCCACTGCCCCTTCCACGCCTTGTCGCGGTAGATCGGGCCGCCGTGGGTCGCGCAGTACGCTAGAGCGGCCTCGGTCGTGTCGGTCCAGGCGCGACGGAACACGCGGTTGAACAGGTGCTTGACGTCGTACACCTCCCACCGCTCGCCCCGGTACTCCACGTAGTCGAACTCGCGCTCCCACCCCGCGGGCCAGCCGCGGCGGCGCACGGCGTCGAGGATCGGGGTGAGGCCGTCGTCGTCGATCTCGGGCAGCGCGGGTCGTGCCCACACGCGGACGAGGTCGGCCGTCAGCGCCACTGTTCGTGCGGTGATGGCCGCCGTACCCCAGGATTCCTCCGCGGCGAGGGCGCGGGTGGCCGGTACCGCGCTGCGGGCGTAGGCCTCATCGCGTTTGGCGGGGAAGGAAGCGCCGAACACCCGCTCCGTCAGCCCCTGCTCCAGGAGCCTGAGGTTGCCGAGGGTGGGTGCGAGGGCGCGGTGGCTGTTCTGCTCGTCCTCGGAGTACTCGCTCCAGGGACGCACGCCGTCGCCGGACCAGGCGTCGCCGGGCACGGCGGGCACGATGTGCTCGACGTCGAAGCCGTCCACGTCGTCGACGCCCTCGAGCCGGCCGAGCACGTAGGCCGGATACGGCAGCTCGCTGTATTTGAGCACGGCGCTGACCCGCTCGTCCGACGGGGTGATGCGCGCGATGGCGCGGGCGAGGGCGTCGTGTCCGTCGCGGCGGGCACGGCAGAGCCGGGCGATCAGGCGTTCGGCGGGAAGGTTCACGAGCGCGCGACGGAGGAACATCGCCTGCAGCCACTCGAGCGTCTCGAGGAGCTGACTCCGGTCGATGAGGCCACGCGCGTGATCGCTGTAGGCGCTCATGACCAGCGGGGAGGAGGAGCGTCCGAACGTGTTCACGTACTTCAGCTGCCGCGCGATCTCCGGGTCCTGCTCCTTCGTCGGATCGAGGAGGATGCCGTAAATCTCCGCATAGTGCCGCCACGTCTCGGCGTCGGCCTGGAGGTGGGCGACGTCGACGCGCGGGAACGACTGGCGGAAGGCGCTGTACACGCCGTGCTCGCCGTTCGCCGCCACCTCACGCCCCGTCACGAGCACGAGGTAGTGGCGCCAGAACGCGCCGATCGCCTCGCCCGTGTGCTGCTCGATCGGCAGCCAGAACCGCGCTTCCACATCCATCTGCTCGGCGTGGTTCAGCCCCATGAGGATGTAGTTGTGGATCAGCTCGTGATCCCGCAGCGGCTCGCCGGTGGAGTTCAGGCTCTCGAAGATCTGCTGCGCGTTGGCCTGGGCGCCGAGCGTGATCGAGACGTGCTCGAGTCGCTGCAGCCCCTGCCAGATGAACGGCACCTCGTCGGCATGGATCTGGCTGCGGAAGAACGCGTAGTTGTCGTCGAAGCGCGATTCGCGGTCGACGTCATCCCGGCGGTCGAGCACGACCGACTCGTAGAGATCGGCCCAGGCGTCGTGCGGACGGAGCTTCGTGCGCTCGGGATCGTCGGGGCGGACCAGCACGCGGGCGAGGTCGGCGGCGAGCTCCGGATCGCGGTCGCGCACCGAGTGATGCAGCGCGGCGACGAGGAGCATGAGCGTCGTGAGGCGCTGCTGCCCGTCGATGAGGATGAGGTCGGCGTCCGGACCGGAGCCGTCCTCGGCGGAGAGGATCGAACCGATGAAATGGCGATGCGCGTCGTCTTCCGCCGCCACCGCCCTGACGTCGGAGAGGAGCCGCTCGCAGCCGCCGATGTCCCAGCGGTACTGCCGCTGGTAGACCGGGACGACGATGGTCGTGCGTCCCGCCGCGAGCCATTCGATCGTGTTGACTGCCGTCGCCTCGACGTTGGTCGCGGTGCTCATGCTGGTGTCTCGTCCTCCCGTAGCGACAGGCGCCACGGACGCGCCGGGTGCCCCGCCCAGTCTATTCGCTTATCCACGGCGACCCTCCGGGGGAGGGCCAGGTCCCGCTGTTAGCCTTGCCTTATCAGGGCCTGTTAAAACGTGCTGGCCCCCGATGAAAGGAACATGACTCGATCATGGGATACATCAAGTCCGCAGCGCTGGAGGAGAAGGGCTTCGTCGTCCTCGACAGCTACGACCAGGAGGCCGACCCCAAGGAATGGCTCGACATCGAGTACGTCGACTGGAAGTCCTCGGGTGACACCCGGTTCGCGCCCCTCGCCAGCGCCTTCGGCGACATCGAGTGCAACGGCTTCTGGAACCACAAGCCGCCGCGCACCGACAAGGACGGCGTCTGGATCGACGAGCAGACCGCCAAGGCCCCGAACCTCACCCGTCGTGCGCAGGAGCCCGGTGCGAACGTCGGTCGCTGCCGCGTCATCGAGCTGCAGCCGACCCCGTACGGCGACTGCCTCTACAACCTCCACCAGGATGACAACAACCGCCTGAACCCGGACGGCACCGGCTGGGTCGTCCGCGGGTTCTTCAACCTGACGGACGACAAGGACAGCTACTTCGTCCTGCGTGAGAACCGCACGGACCCCAGCATCGAGTACCGCATCGCCCTCCCGGCGGGTGCGCAGCTCATCGTCGACACCCAGCGCCTGTGGCACGCGGCCACGCACAACGGCACCGACCCGCGCTACTGCCTCATCACCTCGTGGACCTCCGGTCCCGAGCTCGACGCCTACATCGAGAAGTACCACGGCACCGACGACGTCCCGAACGTCGAGGTCCCGCAGGACGTGCTCGAGTTCGGCTACGCCGAGCAGGCCCGCAAGGACGCCGCTCGCGCGGCCTACTACGCCGCGAAGGGTCAGCAGGTCAAGCAGGCCATGAGCGAGGCCTGAGCTGGGTCGCTGAGCTCGTCGAAGCGCCCGAAGGCCCCGGTCCACGGACCGGGGCCTTCGTCGTCGAATCACACGCTTGTGATTTCGCGGGAACTCGGCGAGAATGGGCGCACAACCGCATACTCTCGCCACTTCGTGGTTCAGGTCGTAGGGGAAGACGCACCTGATGAAACGGAGAGATCATGGCGACGGCTTACGCACGCGGAGTGGTGTTCATCCACTCGGCGCCTCGCGCGCTCTGCCCGCACCTGGAATGGGCGGTGGGTCGCGCTATCGGGCGTGCGGTGAACTTCGACTGGACCGAGCAGCCCGTGCTGACCGGCGCGCGCCGCGCCGAGTTCTACTGGGACGGTCCCGTCGGTACCGGTGCTGCCCTCGCGACCGCGATCCGGGGCTGGGAGCACCTCCGATTCGAGGTGACCGAAGACCCGACGCCGCGCAGTGACGGCGGTCGGTGGCTGCACACGCCGGATCTCGGCATCCACTACGCCCAGACCGATGCCGCCGGCAACATCGTCATCGGCGAGGACCGCATCCGCTACGCGATGGAGATCGCCGCGGGCAACGCCGTCGAGCTGCAGCGCGAGCTCGACATCGCCCTGGGCTCCGCCTGGGACGAGGAGCTGGAGCCCTTCCGTCACGCCAGCGACGACGCGCGCGTCGTCTGGCTCCACAAGGTCGGCTGACCGACCGTCGATACCGGGAGCGCGGAGGCGTGAGTATCGGATTCCGGTGAGTGATCCCGGACGCTGAGAAGACGAATCCGCGCTCCGCTCGACGAAGACCCCGCCCCGGGAGACCGGGCGGGGTCTTCGTCTGCGCCGGTCAGATCACGGCCGCGTGCGCGAGGTCGTCGACGGTGTTCACTCCACCGCCGCGCACGTCCGCCCAGGCCTGCGCCAGGCGCGTCATCGCCTCCGTCGCACGCTCGGGCGGGAGCGTGATCGGGATCCGGAGTCGCCGCTCCAGCACGCCGCCGGTCGTGAAGCGCGGTCCGGGCGGCAGGATGAGTCCCCGTTCGCGGGCAGCGAGGGAGAGGGTCGTCGACAGGGGAGCGCCGAGATCGATCCAGGCGGAGAGGCCGCCGGGCGTCTCCGGCATCCGCATCCCCGGGATCCCGGCGATTCCCGCGGTCACGGCCTCCCGTCCGGCCGTGAGGCGTCGCCGGACGTGCCGGGTCAGTGCCGGGACGTCGTCGAGCAGCTCCACGGCGATGCACTGCTCGAGGAGGGCCGTGCCGAGCTCGAACGAGGGGCGGACGGCCAGCAGCCGGGCGATGACCGAGCGCTCGGCGCGGATCCAGCCGATGCGCATGCCTCCCCACGCGATCTTCGACATCGATCCCACCGTGATCACGCTCGGGCCCTCGGCTGCCATCGGCGTCGGGGCCCATCCCCGGTCGATGTCCAGCTCCGCCGTCGTCTCGTCGACGATCAGGTGCGTGCCGGTGTTGCGGGCCGTCGTCGCGATCCGGGACCGCTCCTCCTGCGGCAGCGTCGCTCCGGTGGGGTTGTGGAAGTCCGGGATGAGGTACGCGACGTGCGGGCGCGCTGTCCGCAGGGTGTCGGTGAGGTGGCGGGCGTCCCAGCCATCGGTGTCGACCGGCGTCGGCACCAGACGGTAGCCGTGCCGGTGCAGAGCCTCGAGCGCATGCGGGAAGGTCGGCTGCTCCACGAGGGCGCGTTCGCCGCGGCGGCCGATCGCCGTGAGGATGAGGTTGACGGCGTTCAGGGCGCCCGAGGTGATCATGATCTCGTCGGCCGAGGTCGCCGCGCCGCGTTCGGTGAATCGGCGGGCCACGGCTTCTCGGAGCTCGGGAAGGCCCTGCAGCGAGTAGCCGCTCGTCCCGCGCAGGGCCGCCAGCCGGGGGAGGGAGCGCACGGTCGCGTCGTACAGGCCGGGGGTCGAGTCCATCGAGGCGATCGACAGGTCGATCGCCGCGTCGTCCGCGTCGGGGGCGGCGGCCGCCGGGCCGTGCGGGAGGGTCACTCTGGTGCTTCCGCCATGATGCCGGGACACGTAGCCGCCGGCCTCGAGAACGCCGTAGGCGCGGGTGATGGTCGAGCGTGACCGCCTCAGCTCGAGGGCGAGGGCTCGTTCGCTCGGTAGTCTCTCGCCGACCGTGAGTCGTCCATCGAGGATGAGGGCCCTGATGCGGTCAGCCAGGCCCGACGCCGAGGCATCGTCGATGTCCTGGGTGCCGAGCTGAGTGACGAGACGGGAGGCCATGCCTCCAGCCTGCCGCAAAGTGGCCTTCCATGTGCAGACCACTTTTCGCTCAGTGGTCGGCCTCGTCCCGCCTTCGTCCGGGCCACGATGGAGAGATGCTCTTCCGTGCCGTCTTCCTGCCGTTCACCGCGACCAGCCGTCGAGACCTGGTCGAGCGGCTGGTGCAGCTCGTGGGCGGGCTCTTCCTCTACGGCGTCGCCCTCGGCTTCATGGTGCGAGGCGGCATCGGCGTCGCGCCCTGGGACGTGCTCTCGCTGGGTGTCGCGCGCTGGACGGGACTCGGGTACGGACTCGTCACGGTGCTGATCTCGATCGTCGTCCTGCTGCTGTGGATCCCGCTCCGCCAACGGGTGGGTCTCGGCACCCTGCTCAACGCGCTGCTCATCGGCCCGTTCGCCGACCTCACGCTCCTCGTGCTGCCGGCTCCGCCGTCCGTGTGGGTGGGGGCGCCCATGTTCGTCTTCGGACTCGTGCTGCTGGCGTTCGCGACCGGGCTCTATATCGCGGCGGACTTCGGCCCCGGACCGCGCGACGGACTCATGACGGGGCTCGTCCGGGTGACCCGATGGCCGGTCTGGCTGGCGCGGACGGTCATCGAGGGGTCCGTGCTGCTGATCGGCTTCCTGCTCGGCGGTCCGGTGGGCGTCGGCACCGTGCTGTTCGCCTTCGGCGTCGGCCCGTTGATCGGCTGGTTCCTCCCGCGGATCGAGCGCCGCCGCCGGGAGCGTTCGCAGCGCCTCGCCGTCGGGGCCAGCGCGCCCCTGGGTCCTTGAGCCCGTCGAAGGGGCAGAGCGGACCGCGCATGATGAAGGCCCCCGGGATCACATCCCGGGGGCCTTCATCGTGGACGCGGAAACGGTCAGTCGACGCCGCCCAGCACGAGCACGGCGTTGTGTCCGCCGAAGCCGAACGAGTTGCTGATGGCGATCTGCGGGCCGTCGCCGAGCGGAGCCGCCTCTCCGGACAGACGGAACGGCACCTCCGGGTCCGGCTCGGTCATGTTGATCGTCGGCGGAGCCACGCGGTCCCGCAGCGCGAGGAGGGAGAAGATCGCCTCCAGCGCGCCGGTCCCGCCCAGGAGGTGCCCGGTCGACGCCTTGGTGGCCGACACCGGGATCTCGTCGATCCGGTCGCCGAAGACGTTCTTCAGCGCGACGTACTCGTTGGGGTCGCCGACCGGGGTCGAGGTCGCGTGGGCGTTGATGTGCGTCACCTGGTCGGGGGTGATGCCGGCCTCCTCGAGTGCCTGGACGACGGCACGCGCCGCCCCCTTGCCCTCCGGGTCGTTGCCGGTGATGTGGTACGCATCGGCGGTCACGCCACCGCCGAGGACGTAGCCGTAGATCTTCGCGCCGCGGGCCTTGGCGTGCTCCTCGGTCTCGAGGATGAGGGCCGCGGCGCCCTCGCCCATCACGAAGCCGTCGCGGTCGATCGCGCCGGGTCGGGAGGCGTGGACCGGGTCGTCGTTGCGGCGCGACAGCGCCTGCGCGGACGCGAACGCGGCCATCGTGATCGGGTGGATCGCCGACTCGGTGCCGCCGGCGATGACGACGTCGGCCAGCCCCTCCTGCAGGTGGTGGAAGGCGTGGATGATCGACTCGGTGCTGGAGGCGCACGCGCTGACGACGGTCTGCGCATAGGCGCGGGCCTCGAACTGCAGCGACAGGTTGCCGGCGGCCGCGTTCGGCATCAGCATCGGCACGGTCAGCGGCATGACCCGGCGGGGGCCCTTCTCGCGCAGCGTGTCCCAGGCGTCGAGCAGCGTCCAGAGGCCGCCGATCCCGGTCGCGAAGTCGACGCCGAGGCGCTCGGGAGCGACCTCGGGCGAGCCCGCGTCCTCCCAGGCCTCGCGCGCCGCGATGAGCGCGAACTGCGAAGAGGGGTCGAGACGCTTCGCCTCGTGGCGGGGCAGCACCTCTTCCGGGCGGACGCTCGCGGAGGCGGCGAACGTGACGGGCAGATCGTACTCCTGCACCCAGTCGTGCTCGATCGTGCGGGCGCCGGAGGCACCGGCGAGAAGGTTGTCCCAGTTCTCCGGAGCCGTCCCGCCGATGGCGGAGGTGGCGCCGATGCCGGTGACGACGATGCGCTTGGTCATGAGGTGTGGTTCCTTGTCGAAACGAGTCCGTGCGGGGGATGGGCAGGGCCGGAGGATGCCACGCCCCGCGCGGGGCGAGGGTGGCATCCTGCCGGGATTACTCCTGGCCCGCGACGATGAAGTTGACGGCGTCGCCGACGGTCTTCAGGTTCTTGACCTCGTCGTCCGGGATGGTGACGCCGAACTTCTCCTCGGCGTTGACGACGATCGTCATCATCGAGATCGAGTCGATGTCGAGGTCGTCCGTGAACGACTTCTCCAGGGCGACCTCGCTGGCGTTGATGCCGGTCTCGTCGGTGATCAGCTCTGCGAGGCCGGCGAGGACCTCATCGTTGGTGAAAGCCATGGTGGTCTTCCTCTTTCTTGCGGGTTGTATTCGGAACCGTGGAACAGTCTAGGGAAGGTCGACGCGTCTTCAGGGGAGGACGACGACCTGGGCTGCGAAGACGAGGCCGGCGCCGAAGCCGATCTGCAGGGCGAGGCCACCGGAGAGCTCCGGGTGCTCGGCCATGAGGCGGTGGCTGGCGAGCGGGATCGAGGCGGCCGACGTGTTGCCGGTGGTCTCGATGTCGCGGGCGATGACGGTGGTCTCCGGCAGACCGAGCTGCTTGGCGAACTCGTCGATGATGCGCATGTTGGCCTGATGCGGGATGAAGGCGGCGAGGTCGGAGGCCTCGATCCCGGCCTTGTCCAGCGCCTCGCGGGCGACCTTGGCCATCTCCCACACGGCCCAGCGGAAGACCGTCGGGCCCTCCTGGCGGAGCGTCGGCCACGGCACCACGCCGTCGCGGAAGTCCGTGAGGGTGCCGTTCATACCGACGGCGTCGGCCTTGGAACCGTCGCTGCCCCAGACCGCGGGGGCGATGCCCGGCGTGTCGCTGGGGCCGATGAGCGCGGCGCCGGCGCCGTCGCCGAGGAGGAACGAGATGCTGCGGTCGGTCGGGTCGACGACGTCGGAGAGCTTCTCCGTGCCGATCACGAGGGCGTGGCGGGCGGCGCCGGCCTTGATGAGCGCGTCCGCCTGCGCGACCGCATAGGCGTAGCCGGCGCAGGCCGCGTTGATGTCGTAGGCCGCGGCCGGGTTGGCCCCGACGCGGTCGGCGACGATGGCCGAGACCGACGGCGTCTGCTTCGGGTTGCTGATGGTCGCGACGATGACGAGGTCGACCTGGTCGGCGGGGACACCCGACTTCTCGATGGCCTCGGCTGCCGCCGCGGTCGCGAGGTCGATGGCGTCCGTCCCCTTGTCGGCCCGGGCGCGCGTGACGATGCCGGTGCGCTGACGGATCCACTCGTCGCTGGAGTCGATCGGCCCGATGAGGTCTTCGTTGGGCACCGCGTTCTCGCCGCGAGCCGCGCCGAACGCGTAGATGCGGGTGTAGGCGGGCCCGGCGATCTGGGCGAGGGAGGCGGTCATGCGGCTTCTCCGTTCAGCAGCGCGACGGCGGCTTCGAGGTCTTCGGGGGTCTTCACGGCGACCGTCGGCACGCCGCGCAGGCCGCGCTTGGCGAGACCGACGAGGGCGCCCGCGGGGGCGAGCTCGATGACGCCGGTCACCCCGGCGTCGGCGAAGGAGGTCATGCAGAGGTCCCACCGGACGGGGGAGGAGACCTGATCGACGAGGTAGTCGAGCGCCGTCGCTCCGTCGGTCACGACCGAGCCGTCGCGGTTGGTCCAGAGCGTGATCTCGGGGTCGGACGGCTTCACGTCGGCGACCGCGTCGCGGAGCGCCGAGACGGCGGAGGCCATGTAGTCGGTGTGGAACGCTCCGGCGACCTGGAGCGGCACCACGCGGGTGCCCTTGACCGGCTCCTCGGCGAGAGCTGCCAGGGCCGGGAGAGGACCGGCGACGACGATCTGCCCGCCGCCGTTGAAGTTCGCCGGCGCGAGGCCGAGCTCGGCGAGGCGGGCGAGGAGCGTCTCCTCATCGCCGCCGAGGACCGCGCTCATCCCCGTCGGGGTCTGGGCGGCGGCATCGGCCATCGCCCGCCCGCGGATGCCGACGAGGCGCATGCCCGTCTCGGCGTCCAGCACGCCGCTGCCGACGAGCGCCGCGATCTCTCCGACGGAGTGCCCGGCGATGCCGTCCGCGCGGCGACCGGCGGCGGCCACGAGGGCGTCACCGGCGACGAGGGAGGCGGCCACGATCAGCGGCTGGGCGACCCGGGTGTCGCGGATGGTGTCCGCGTCCGACTCGGTGCCGTGCGCGCGGAGATCGACCTGCGCGGCCTCGGAGTAGGCGGCGAGACGCTCCTCCACTCCGTCGAGCTCGAGCCAGGGGGCGAGGAATCCGGGGGTCTGCGAGCCCTGTCCAGGGCAGACGACGACAATCACCCACCCAGTCTGCCAACGATCGCGGCAGAACGGTGGATGATCCATCACAAGATTGCGCGGAACCCTTGTGTGTGGCGTACAGAATGCGCCGGGTGGGTCAGCGCGGAGGGCGGCGCAGCGGCGGACGGCGGCGTACCTGCTCCGCGGCCCCGATGGAGCCGAGGATGAGCGCCGTCTGCAGGATGAGCGCCTCGCGGGGCCCGGTCGCGTCCCACCCGATGACCTCGCTCACCCGCTTCAGGCGGTAGCGGACGGTGTTCGGATGCACGAAGAGCTCGCGGGCCGTCGCCTCGAGGGAACGGCCGTTGTCGAGATAGCTCCAGAGCGTCGTGACGAGGTCGGTCGAGTGTGCCTGCAGCGGGCGGTAGATGCGCTCGATCAGGGTCTGCTTCGCGAGAGGGTCGCCGGCGAGGGCGCGCTCCGGGAGCAGGTCGTCGGCTTCGACGGGCCGCGGTGCGCTCCGCCAGGCGCGGGCCACCGCGAATCCGGCCAGCGCCGCACGCGCGCTCTGGCTGGCGTCGACGAGGGCAGCCACAGCCGGCCCCAGCACGACGAACCCCGGGCCGAACGACGGCTCCAGACGGGCCGCGATCTCCTGGAACCCGAGCTCCTCGTCCTCACCCTCCTGGCCCTCGACGCGCGCGCGTCCGAGCACGAGCACGAGGCGCGAGCCCTGCACGCCGATCAGGACGTCGACCGCGAGCTTCCGCGCCGTGCGACGCACGAGGTCGACGTCGAACTGCGGAGGCGTGGTGCCCACGAGGACCGCGACCTCTCCGTGGCCGTGCCACCCGAGAGCGGCGATCCGGCTGGGAAGCTCCTCGTCGGCCTCGCCCGTGAGGATCGAGTCGACGACGAGCGCCTCGAGCCGCGCGTCCCAGAGGCCGCGGGCCTCGGCGGCGCGCGCGTAGACGTCGGCGGCGGCGAAGGCCACGTCCCGCGAGTAGAGCAGGATGGCCTCGCGAAGGTGCTCGCCCTTGCCCGCCACCCGTTCCTCGGTCACCTCGACCGTGACGCGGATGAGCTGGAGGGTCTGCTGCAGACTCACGCTCCGCAGCAGCTCACGGGGAGCGGCGGCGAAGATGTCCGCGGCGATCCACGGGGTGGACGTCGGGTCGTCGTACCACTGGATGAACGAGGTGATGCCCGCCTGCGCCACCAGCCCGACCGCGGAGCGGCGGGCCGGTGGCATGTCGGCGTACCAGGGGAGGGTGTCCTCCAGCCGCTTGATCGTCACCGTGGCGATGTCGCCGGAGATCCGGCGCAGCCAGGTGAGCGTGGCGGCCTTGTCCATGCCGGCGGCGGAGGCAGCTGTCACCGAGGGCTCAGCTTTCGCCGCCTGCGTTGCCGCTCGTGCCGGCGTTCACGTCGTGCAGGCGGTACTTCTCGATGGCCTGGGCGGAGAGGCCGCGGTCGACCTTGCCCTCCTCGGCCAGCGCCTGCAGCGTGCGCACGACGATCGACGGTCCGTCGATCTTGAAGAAGCGGCGGGCCGCGGCACGGGTGTCCGAGAAGCCGAAGCCGTCGGCGCCGAGCGTGGCGAAGCGGTTCGGGACCCACGGGCGGATCTGGTCCTGCACGGCGTGCATGAAGTCGCTCACCGCGACGACGGGACCCTCGGCGCCCTGGAGCTTCTGCGTGAGGTACGCGGTGCGCGGCTCCTGGTCCGGGTGGAGGAAGTTGTGCTCGTCGGCGGCGAGGCCGTCGCGGCGCAGCTCGGTCCACGAGGTGACCGACCACACGTCGGCGACGACACCCCAGTCCTTCTTCAGCAGCTCCTGGGCCTCGAGCGCCCACGGCAGGCCGACGCCGGAGGCGAAGAGCTGGGCACGGGGGCCGTCGCCCTCGCCGACGGAGACGCGGTGGATGCCGCGGACGATGCCGTCCACATCCACGTCGGCCGGCTCCGCGGGCTGGACCATCGGCTCGTTGTACACCGTGAGGTAGTACATGACGTTCGGGTCTTCGTGCTGCCCGCCGTACATCCGCTCGAGACCGGAACGCATGATGTGCGCGATCTCGTAGCCGTACGCGGGGTCGTAGGAGACCGTCGCCGGGTTGGTGGAGGAGAGCAGGTGCGAGTGCCCGTCGGCGTGCTGGAGGCCCTCACCCGTGAGGGTGGTGCGCCCGGCGGTGGCGCCGATGATGAAGCCGCGGGCCATCTGGTCGCCGGCGGCCCACTGGGCGTCGCCGGTGCGCTGGAAGCCGAACATCGAGTAGAAGATGTAGATCGGGATCAGCGGCTCGCCGTGCGTCGCGTACGACGTGCCCGCGGCGGTGAACGCCGCGAGAGCGCCCGCCTCGTTGATGCCGACGTGGACGATCTGTCCCTGCGGGCTCTCCTTGTAGGCGAGCAGCAGCTCCCGGTCGACCGAGGTGTAGTGCTGGCCGTTGGGGTTGTAGATCTTCGCGGTCGGGAAGTACGCGTCCATGCCGAACGTGCGCGCCTCGTCGGGGATGATCGGCACGATGCGGTGGCCGAACTCCTTCGAGCGCAGCAGGTCCTTCAGCAGACGGACGAACGCCATGGTCGTGGCGATCTCCTGCGTGCCGGAGCCCTTCTTGGGGAGCGCGTAGGCGTTCTCCTCGGGAAGGGACAGGCCGACGTGCGTCGAGCGGCGCTCCGGGAGGAACCCGCCGAGGGCCTTGCGGCGCTCGAGCATGTACTGGATCGTCTCGTCCTGCGGTCCCGGGTTGTAGTACGGGGGCAGGTACGGGTTCTCCTCGAGCTGCGCGTCCGTGATCGGGATGTGCATCGCGTCGCGGAACGTCTTGAGGTTGTCCAGCGTCATCTTCTTCATCTGGTGGGTCGCGTTGCGGCCCTCGAACTGCGGGCCCAGCCCGTAGCCCTTGACGGTCTTCGCGAGGATGACCGTCGGCTTGCCCTTGTGCTCGGTCGCGGCCTTGAACGCGGCGTAGACCTTGCGGTAGTCGTGGCCACCGCGCTTGAGGTTCCAGATGTCGTCGTCGGAGTAGTCCTTGACCAGCGCGGCGGCGCGCTCGTCGCGACCGAAGAAGTGCTCCCGGATGTACGCGCCGGACTCCGCCTTGTACGTCTGGTAGTCGCCGTCGGGGGTGACGTTCATGAGGTTGAGCAGTGCGCCCTCGGTGTCGCGGGCGAGCAGGTCGTCCCACTCGCGGCCCCAGATCACCTTGATGACGTTCCAGCCGGCGCCGCGGAAGAACGACTCGAGCTCCTGGACGATCTTGCCGTTGCCGCGCACCGGGCCGTCGAGACGCTGCAGGTTGCAGTTCACGACGAAGGTGAGGTTGTCGAGGCCCTCGTTGGCGGCGACCTGGAGCTGGCCGCGGCTCTCGACCTCGTCCATCTCGCCGTCGCCGAGGAACGCCCAGACGTGCGACTGCGAGGTGTCCTTGATGCCGCGGTTCTCGAGGTACTTGTTCGACATCGCCTGGTAGATGGCGTTGATCGGGCCGAGACCCATCGACACCGTCGGGAACTGCCAGTACTCCGGCATGAGGCGCGGGTGCGGGTACGACGGGATGCCGTTCGGCGCGTGCGACTTCTCCTGGCGGAAGCCGTCGAGCTGGTCCTCGGTGAGGCGACCCTCGAGGAAGGAGCGGGCGTACGTGCCGGGGGAGGCGTGACCCTGGATGAAGATCTGGTCGGCGCCACCGGGGTGGTCCGCACCCTTGAAGAAGTGGTTGAAGCCCACCTCGTACAGCGCCGCGGAGGACGCGTAGGTGGAGATGTGACCGCCGACGCCGATGCCGGGGCGCTGGGCGCGGTGCACCGTGATGGCGGCGTTCCAGCGGATCCAGGCGCGGTAGCGGCGCTCGATCTCCTCGTCGCCGGGGAACTCGGGCTCGTTCTCCGGGGCGATGGTGTTGATGTAGTCGGTGGTCGGAACCATCGGCACGTTCAGGTGCAGTTCCTTGGAGCGCTTGAGCAGGCTGAGCATGATCTCGCGCCCGCGGCCGTGGCCCTTGGCGTCCACCAGCTCGTCGAGCGACTGCTGCCACTCACCGGTCTCTTCCGGATCGCTGTCGAGGGGGCCCTGAGAGTACGGATCCTGGTCGTGGACGGTCACGGGGGAACCTTTCGTCAAGCTGGCAGGTCATGCCAAGGAAACGGGAAGCGACACGGGCAGCCTTGTCGGCCGTGCACAACGCGCGCCGACCTCAGCCTATCCCTCTTCCACGACACGGGTGCGCATCCGCGCCCGGATAGACTGAGCGCACCAGGGCCTTTAGCTCAGCTGGTAGAGCGCCACGTTTACACCGTGGATGTCGTCGGTTCGATCCCGGCAGGGCCCACATCAGCGGATCCCCGGGGTGCGCGCGGCAGATCAGCCGACGAGCGGTCCGCCGATGCGCCAGTATCCGAGGAACGACACCTGCTCCTTCGCCACGCCCACCCCGGCTGTGAGGTGGCGCCGGATGCGCGTGGTCGTGCCCGATTCCCCGGCCACCCAGGCGTAGAACTGCGGATCGTCCCTCACCTCTGCGCCGTGGGCCGCGCTCCACGCGGCCACGGCTCGCTCCGCGCCCGTCTCGGGGCCGTCGCCGCGAGGGACCCGCATCACGCGGGCGAAAGCCGGTGCGTCAGCGGACACGACGTCGTCGGACGGATCAGTGCACTCCAGGATCACGTCGACCCGCTGCGTGTCGTCGAGCGTCCGCAGGATCCCGCGGACGGCGGGGAAAGCGGTCTCGTCCGCGACGAGGAGGAACCGCCGCGCCGGGCCCGGGTGCCAGTGGATGCCGTACCCGGTCCAGCCCATGCGCCGGTCGGGGCCGTTGATCACCGCCGTGTCGCCGACGGTCGCCGCGGCCGCCCACGCTGATGCGGGGCCCGCCGGATCATGCAGATAGAAGTCGATGTCGATCTCCCGCTGCTCCGGGCGGATCTCGGCCGGTGTGTACGTGCGGAGGACGTTGCGGGCGTCCTCGGGGAGGGCCTTCCAGCGCGTGTACCAATCCGACGGGTGCGGGGTCGGCTCGTCCAGGAGCCCGAAGTCGGCGAGCGATCCGTCGGGGAGGGGGAGCACGAGCTTGATCCGCTGATCCACACCCCACGGGGCGAAGTCCGCCAGGGCGTCGCCCCCGAACGTCAGGCGGACGAAGTGCGGGCTGAGCACCCGGCGCGCGCGCACTTCGACGGGGAACGCGCTGTAGGCCCAGGGGCGCTCGGCGCTCATGCGGACACCGTCCGAGCGCCGCGGAGCGGGACGACCAGAGGACCGCCCGTCACCGGGTCGTCGATGACCACGTTGGCGAGGCCGAACACCTCCTGCACCCGGTCGCTCGTGATGACCTCCGACGGGGAACCCTCCGCCACGATGCGACCGTCGCGCATGGCGATGATGTGGGAGGCGTACCGGGCGGCGTGATTGAGGTCGTGCAGCACGGCCACGACCGTGCGGCCCTGCTCGTTGAGCTCTGCGAAGAGCTCCATGAGCTCGACCTGGTGGGCGACGTCGAGGTAGGTCGTCGGCTCATCGAGCAGCAGCAGGTCGGTGTCCTGTGCGAGAACCATCGCGACCCAGACACGCTGTCGTTGTCCTCCGGAGAGCTCGTCGACGGCGCGCCCCGCCAGGTCGGTCGTCCCGGTCGCCGCGAGCGCACGCTGCACGGCGTCCTCGTCAGCGGGGGACCATTGGCGCAGCAGGCGCTGGTGCGGATAACGTCCGCGGGCGACGAGGTCCCCAGCGGTGATGCCGTCCGGCGAGGTGGCGCTCTGCGGGAGCAGGCCGAGCCGGCGGGCGACCTCCTTCGCGGGGTACGACGCGATCGATCTTCCGTCGAGCACGACGTCTCCGCCGGTCGGCGACAGCAGGCGCGACAGGCCGCGCAGCAGGGTGGACTTCCCGCACGCGTTGGCACCGATGATGACGGTGAAGGAGCCGTCCGGGATGTCGACGGTGAGGTCGTGGACGATCTCCCGTCGGTCGTAGGACAGGCGGAGCTGCTGCGCGCGCAGGCGGGCGGAAGACTCGGGTTCAGGCACGGCGACGGATCTCCAGGATGATCATGAGGACGAGGTAGGCGCCGCCGACGGAGACGGTGACGACGCCGACGGGGAGCGGGACCGCGAGCCCGTGCTGCGCGACGAGGTCCGAGGCGAGCAGCAGGATGGCGCCGACGAGTGCGGAGAGTCCGAGTGAGAGGGACGGCGCGCGGGCGAGGAGCCGGGAGATCTGCGGGGCGGCGAGCGCGACGAAGGCCACGGGGCCGGCGACGGTGGTGGCGGCGGCGACGAGCACCACGCCGATCAGGAGGGCGGCGGTGCGGACGACGCCCGGTCGGGCGCCGGTCGAAGCGGCCAGGTCGTCGCCGAGTTCGAGCTGCCGAAGGCGTGGGCTCAGGAGGAAGGCCGCCGCGGCGACCGGCGCGGCGGCGGCCAGCGCGACTCCGAGGGTCTCGGCGGTCACCCCGTTCAGGGAACCGGCTCCCCACGCCGAGGCGAACATCGCGGTCTCCAGCTCGATCTGCAGGAGCATCCAGGTGTTGAGGGAGGCGAGCATCGCGGAGACGCCGATGCCGACGACGATCAGCCGGAAACCCTGGATGCCGCCGCGCGCGGAGAGGAGCCAGATCACGAGGGCGACCGCGAGCCCGCCGATGAGGGCACCGGTCGTGCGCGCCGCGAGGGACGACGACACGAGGAGCAGGGAGAGGAGCATCCCCGTGAACGCGCCGTTGGAGAGGCCGAGGATGTCGGGGCTGGCGAGGGGATTCCGCGTCACGGTCTGGAAGAGAGCGCCGGCCACGGCGAGCAGCGCGCCGACGGCGAGGGCGGCGAGGGCCCGGGGGAGCCGCCACTCCAGCACCACGGTGCGGTCGATGCCGTCACCGCCGCCGAGGAGGATGTGCACGACCTCCGCCGGTGTGAGCGGGAACGAGCCGAGGCCGAGCGAGAGGATGAGCAGCACGACCCCGGCGGCCGTCATGGCGAGACTCACGACGATGCTCCGCACACGCACGGGCACCTGCAGGGGGCCCAGTCGCAGCAGGACCCGGCGGGGTCCGGCGTGGAGCGTGGGGAAGAGGGTGGCGGTCACAGGCTGCTCGCCTTCCGTCGTCGGGCCAGCACGATCAGCACGGGCGCGCCGACCAGAGCCGCCACGACGCCGACCGGCACCTCGGCGGGGGCGATGATCACCCGGCCGACGACATCGGACAGCAGGACGACCACCGGGGCGAGCACGGCGGACAGGGGGACGATGAGGCGTTGGTCGACACCGAAGGTCCAGCGGATCACGTGGGGGACCATGAGGCCCACGAACGCGATCGGGCCGGCGAGGGCGGTGGCTGTGCCGGCCAGGAGGGTGACTGCGACGATCACACCGGTGCGCAGCAGTGCGACGTTCGCGCCCTGGGCGCGCGCGACGTCCTCACCGAGGCCCAGGGCGTTGAGTCCGCCGGTCACTGCCAGGGCGATCACGACGCCGATGCCCAGGAACGGGAGGACGGCGAACAAGCCGTCAAGTCCGGACGCGAGGAGTGACCCGGCGTTCCAGCTGCGGAGGGTGTCGAACGCCTCCGGGTCGGTGAGGGTGAGACCGGTGGTGATCCCGGAGAGCACGGCGCCCAGAGCGACTCCCGCAAGAGTGAGGCGGAGGGGGTCGGCGGCGCCGCGGCCGGCGGAGCCGACGAGGTACACCGCGACCGTGACGATCAGGGCGCCGAGGAAGGCGAGCCAGACGAAAGCCGACGCGTCACGAAGGCCCAGCCATGCGACCCCGATCGCGACCGCGAGAGCAGCTCCGGCGTTGACCCCGAGGATTCCCGGATCCGCGAGCGGGTTCCGGGTGAACGCCTGGATCAGGGCGCCCGCGATGCCCAGGGCGGCCCCGGCCGCCAGGCCCACGGACGTCCGGGGGATGCGCAGGTCGTACAGCACGTAGGCGGCCTCCGGTGTGCCGTTCCCCGCCAGAGTGTCGAGCAGGGCGTCGACGGACAGCGGGTTGGCACCCACCAGGAGGGACAGGGTCACCGCCGCGATCAGGGCGACGGCCAGCACGGACACGCCGAGCAGCCGCCGTCGCGCACGCGGGAGCGGGGCCGCGGAGGGCCCCGCTCCGACGAGAGTGGTCATCGACT
Organism: Microbacterium sp. LEMMJ01; assembly: GCF_002114135.1. Classification (NCBI taxonomy): domain Bacteria; kingdom Bacillati; phylum Actinomycetota; class Actinomycetes; order Micrococcales; family Microbacteriaceae; genus Microbacterium; species Microbacterium sp. LEMMJ01. The sequence goes on along the minus strand of NZ_NCTV01000036.1, from coordinate 265,558 downwards.
CGCTTCGAGGTGCGTCTCGATGTCGTCGAGCACCGACTGCGCGCCCTTCGGTCCGACGCCCGACACCCAGGTCGCGGTATCGACGAGAGTGACGGAGGGGAATGCCGCGGCGTTCTGCCGGATCGCCGCCGGCACAGCGGACTCGTCCGCGACGTCCGCCGTTGTCACGAACACGTGATCGGCCTGCGCGTCGAGGATGTTCTCCGGCGAGATGTCCGCCTGGAGGCCGTCCGCCCAGTCCTGGTCCGGGATCGTGTAGCCGACGCATTCCAGCAGGCTGCCCGCGAAGGAGACTGGGCCGTAGAGGCTGAGGGTCGTCTCGTCGCGGGGGCGGATGAGCTGCGCCGTCTGCCCGGAGACGTCGTACTGGTCGCTGAGGCTCGCACAGCGGTCGTCGACGTCTGCCAGCAGGTCGGCGACCTCGTCCTTGCGGTTCAGTGCGTCCCCGATGAGCAGTGCGTTGTCGCGCCAGGGGTCGGCCTGCGTCTCGATGAAGACGGTGGGCGCGATCGCGGAGAGCTGCTCGTAGAGCGCGGAGTGCCGCGCCTCCGTGCCGAGGATGAGATCCGGCTTGAGCGCGGCGATGGCTTCGAGGTCCGGTTCCGGCACGGTGCCCACGGACTCGACGCCGTCGGCGCCGAGGTAGGCGGGGGTGCCCGTCACGTTGGAGGCGACGGCGGCCCCCACCGGTGTGATGCCGACCGCGACCGCCGTATCGAGCTCCAGCGGCTCGAGGGTGACGACGCGCTCGACCTCCGCCGGGACGTCCGTCGTGCCCCGAGCGTGGGTGACTGCGTGGGTGCTGGACGCCGTGGGCTCGGTGGCCGTCTCGGCGTCGGCACCGGCGGGCGCACAGGCGGTGAGCAGGAGCGCGGCGGAAGCGGTCAGAGCGAGAGCCAGGGCGGCGGGGCGTCGTCGGGAGCGTACGGGCACGTCGGAGCCTTTCGAGGAGGGGGATCCACAGGATGATGCGACTTAGGAAACCCTAACCTAACCACGTCGGAGGATTGAAACCCAGGTCGTCCCGAGCGTCCCCGGACAGGGCGTACGGTAGAGCGGAGATTCGACTCGACAGACGGGAGCGGCAATGGCGCGACGCATCGTCATCAGCGGGGCCTCAGGCCTCATCGGTTCCGCCCTCGCCGCCTCCCTGCGGGCGGACGGCATCGAGGTGAGCACCCTCGTGCGACGTCCTCCGCAGGCGGAGGGCGAGATCGAATGGTCGCCGGGGGACACCGCGCTCGACCCGGATGCGCTCGCGGGAGCGGAGGCCGTCGTCGCCCTCGGAGGCGCGAGCGTCGGCCGGCTCCCGTGGACGCGCGGATATCGCCGTCAGCTCGTCGAGTCGCGCCTCGACGCGACGAACACCCTGACCACGGCCCTGCGCGCTCTGCGCACCGACGCGCCCGCCTTCCTCTCCGCCTCCGCTGTGGGCTACTACGGATCGGCTCCCGGCGAGGTGCTCACCGAGCACTCCGGCCCCGGGAGCACCTTCCTCGCCGACCTCACCGTGCGCTGGGAGACGGCCGCGCGACGAGCGGAGGACCACACGCGGGTCGCCCTGCTGCGGACGGCACCGGTGATCCACCGCCGGGGGGTGCTCCGACCCATGATCACGCTGACGAAGCTCGGCGTCGCCGGCCCGCTGGGGCCGGGTACGCAGATCTGGCCGTGGATCTCCTTGGACGACGAGGTGCGCGGCATCCGCCATGTCCTTGACGCGAAGCTCGCGGGGCCGGTCAACCTCACCGGGCCCACCCGGGCGTCCGCGAACGACATCGGTCGCGCGCTCGCGCAGCGGATGCATCGGCCGTTCTGGGTGCCCGCTCCCCGGTGGGCCCTACGCCTCGCTCTCGGCGACGCCGCCGAATCGTTGCTGCTTCCGGATGCGGACGTGCGGCCTGAGGCGCTGCAGCAGTCCGGCTTCCGCTTCACCCATCGCACCGCTGCGGATGCGGTGGCCGCGGCGGTCTGACGACGACGCGATTCTCCCGGCGAGACCCCTGCCGTCGCGGCGCCCGCGCTGTCAGGATGGGCGCATGGAGATCATCGAGAACTCGAAGCTCACCGTCGTCGGCGCCGGAAGCGTCGGATCGAGCGTGGCCTATGCGGCTCTGATCCGCGGTTCGGCCCGCCACGTCGCCCTGTACGACATCGCGACGGAGAAGGTCGAGGCGGAGGTGCTCGACCTCGCGCACGGCACGCAGTTCACCGGCAGCAGCGACATCATCGGCGGCAGCGACATCTCGGTGGCGGCCGGGTCCCATGTCGTGGTCATCACGGCGGGAGCGAAGCAGAATCCGGGTCAGACGCGCACCGAGCTCGCCGGAGTGAACGCCGGCATCATCCGGCGCATGATGCCGGAGCTGCTGTCGGTCGCGCCCAATGCGGTCTACGTCATCGTCACGAACCCGTGCGACGTGCTGACGGTCATCGCGCAGCAGGAGACAGGACTGCCGCCGGAGCGCATCTTCGCGTCGGGCACCGTGCTCGACACGTCTCGGCTGCGCTGGAAGCTGGGGGAGCGGGCGGGCGTGTCCACGGCCAGCGTGCACGCCCACATCATCGGAGAGCACGGCGACACCGAGTTCCCGCTCTGGTCGCGGGCGACGATCGGCACGGTCCCGATCCTCGACTGGGAGACCCCGGGGCACCCGCGCTTCACTCTGGAGGAGCTGGACGAGATCGCCGTCGACGTCCGCGACGCCGCCTACAAGGTGATCCAGGGCAAGGGCGCCACGAACTACGCGATCGGGCTCTCCAGCGCGCGCATCGTGGAGGCGATCCTCCGGGACGAGCATGCGGTGATGCCCGTGAGCACGGTTCTCCGCGACTTCCACGGGATCGACGGCGTCGCCCTGTCCGTGCCGTCGATCGTCAGCGCCGCCGGGGCCCTCCCGATCCGCACGACCGCGTTCTCGGATCGCGAGCTCGAGCTGCTGCGGCAGTCCGCCGAGGCGCTCACCGCGGTCGCCGCATCCCTGCAGGAGTGACGGCGGGTGGGGCGGCGGACCGCCCCACCGGGGTTCACCGGCCGTGCGGATCCGTGCGGTTGAGCACCGCCACGACCTCGTCGTAGTCGCCCCGCGCCTCGCCGTAGCGGAGGAACTTCACCCGCTCGACCTGGATCTCAGTCGCGTCGGGCTGGGTCTCGATGAGCGTCATGACCTCGTCGACGAACGCGTCGAGCGGCAGAGCGGCCTCGTTCTCCGCATGCCCGGGCATGAGGTCCGTGCGCACGGCGGGCGGCTCGAGCTCCTGCACGGCGACGGTCGTGCCCGCGAGCTGCAGCCGCAGCGACTCGCTGAGCATGTGGATCGCCGCCTTGCTCGCGTTGTACGTGGGCGTGACCTTCAGGGGCGCGAAGGCGAGACCGGAGGAGACGGTCATGATGGTCGCCGAGGGCTGGGCCTGCAGGTGCTCGATGAAGGCCGCGATGAGGCGGATCGGGCCGAGGACGTTCGTCGTGACGGTCTCTTCGGCGGTGGACAGGAAGCCGGCCGGCGTGGTCCAGTCCTCCGCCCGCATGATGCCGGCCATCGTGACCAGCACGTTCAGCGTCGGATGCGCGGCGAGCACCGCGGCCGCGGCCTCGTCGATGCTCGCCGGGTCGGCCGTATCGATGCGGATCGTGCGGAGTTCGGGATGCGCGGCAGCGATCGCGGCCAGCCGGTCCTCTCGACGTCCGCCGACGATCACGGTGTTGCCGCGCTCCTGCAGTCGGAGGGCCAGCGCCAGGCCGATCCCGCTCGTCGCGCCCGGGATGAAGATGGTGTTTCCGGTGATGTCCATGACCTCAGCCTCGACGCTGCACTGGCGCCGTTCCAGAGACGGCTGATCGGGGGATCGGCGGTCCCTGGATCCCCTCACGCGTCCGGGGGATACTGCACGGATGGATCGTGACGCCCTGGCCGACTTCCTCCTGCGCCGTCGGGAGGCGCTGCGTCCTGCCGACGTGGGCCTGCCCGAGGGGACTCGGCGACGGACGGCCGGACTGCGCCGCGAGGAGGTCGCACAGCTCGCGACCATGTCGACGGACTACTACACGCGTCTCGAGCAGCGTCGCGGCCCGCAGCCGAGCGCGCAGATCCTCGCCGCCCTCGCCCGTGCGCTGCGGCTGTCCTCGGACGAGCGCGACTACCTCTACCGGCTCAGCGGGCTCAGCGCTCCCGATCGCGCGGTGATCACCGACTACGTCCGTCCCGGCATCCTCCGCGTGCTCGACCGTCTGCACGACACCCCGGCGTTCGTGGTCTCGGCTCTCGACGAGGTGCTGGTGCAGAACGACGCCTCACGCGCGCTGATCGGAGACGCGAGCGGTCTGACCGGGCTCGACCGGAGCGGCATCCATCGCTGGTTCGCGCGACCGGAGGAGGAACGGCGTCGGTACCGGGAGGTCGATCACCCCCGGCAGTCACGGGCGCTGGTGGCGGCGTTGCGCGCGGCGTACGGCACCATGGGCGCGCGGTCGCGGGCGGGGGAGATCGTGGCGGATCTGTCGGAACGGAGTCCCGAGTTCGTGCGGCTCTGGGCGGCCCACGAGGTCGCCCGTCGCTTCGAGCAGCACAAGGTGATCGTGCATCCGGAGCTCGGGGAGATCGAGGTGGACTGCCAGGCGCTGTTCACCGAGGACGAGTCGCAGGCGCTCATCGTCCTGACGGCGCAGCCGGGGAGCGAGGCGGCCGGGAAGCTGGAGTTCCTGCGCGTGCTCGGCACGCAGAGCGTCTGAGCCCTCCCCGCTCAGGACTCCTCGTGCACCGCGGGATCGCCGTCGAACAGGCGCCCGTCCGCGCGTCCGAGTGCGGTGATCGCGGCGACCTCCGCGTCGTCGAGCACGACGGCGGCGGCGGCGAGGTTCGCGGCCTGGTGCTCCGCGGACGACGCCTTCGGGATCGCGACCGTCTCCCTGGCCACGTGCCAGGCGAGGACGGTCTGCGCGGGCGTGATGTCGTGAGCGGCGGCCACCTCGCGGACGACGTCCTCGTCGAGGAGGGCCTGCGCACGCCCCAGCGGGCTCCAGGCCTCGGTGAGGATGCCGTGCTCCCGGTGGTAGGCCAGCTGCTCCTCCTGCGGGAAGTACGGGTGCACCTCGATCTGGTTCACGACCGGCCGGACCCCGGTCTCCCGTTCGATGCGCTCGAGATGCTCGGGGAGGAAGTTCGAGACGCCGATCTGGCGGACGACGCCCCGCGCCTGGGCGTCCACGAGCGCCTCCCACGCCTCGACGTACTCGTCCTGGCTCGGGTTCGGCCAGTGGATGAGGTGCAGGTCGGTCGCGTCGAGGCCGAGGCGGGAACGGCTCTCCTCGATGCTGGCGGTCGCCGTCGCGCGGGCATGGTGCCGTCCGGGGAGCTTCGTCGTCACGATGACCTCGGAGCGGGGGAGGCCGGAGGCCGCGACGCCGCGCCCGACGGAGCCTTCGTTCTCGTAATTGAACGCGGAGTCCACGAGGCGGTATCCCGCACGGAGGGCCTGGGCGACCGCGTCGGCTCCGGCGTCGCCGTTCAGCCGATACGTGCCGAGGCCGAGTGCCGGCAGGGCGAAGCCGTTGTGGGCGCGGAAGGTGGGGACAGTGGTCATCGGTGCTCCTGGCGTTGGCGTGCCTCCAGCGTAGGGCGAGTTGGCGCGACACGGTCCTCCGCGCGATGCTGGCAGGCATGACCCTGATCGTCGCGCTCCCATGACGGAGTCCGCCCGCTGCCCCTGCGCCTCGGGGGATACGTTCGCCGCCTGCTGCGGACCGCTCCTCGATGGCGCTCCTGCCCCGACCGCCGAGCGGCTGATGCGCTCCCGGTACACCGCTTTCGTGCGGGAGGACGGGGCGTACCTGCTCCGCACCTGGCACCCGGAGACGCGACCGGAGACGATCACCTTCGAGGCGGACCTGGAGTGGCGGCGTCTGCTGATCGTGGACCGCGTGGCGGGCGGCCCGTTCGACACGGAGGGCGTGGTCGAGTTCGAGGCGTTCTGGCGGCAGGGCGGCACGCGCGGATCGCTGCACGAGCGCAGTCGCTTCGTCCGTGAGAACCGGACGTGGTTCTACGTGGACGGCGACATCCGGTGATGCGGCCCTCGGCCCGGCAGCGAGTAGATTTGAGAGCGTGAACGCCACCCCGGAGAACCAGCGCACCCTGCTCGACATCGCGGACCTCGACCGGCGCATCGCGCAGGCGGAGCGCGCCCGCACGCAGCCGAGCCAGGCGGGCCGGATCGCCGAGCTCGTCGCCATTCGTCAGGAGCAGCTCCGCGAGCTCACGGTCCTGACCGGCGCCAGGGACGACGCCCGCACCGAGCTCTCGCGGCTGGAATCGGACGTCGCGCTGGCCGAGCAGCGGCGCGACCGCGACGCCCAGCGCCTCGCGGCGGCCACCAACCCGAAGGAGGCGCAGGCGCTGGAGCACGAGCTCGCCAGCCTCGCCAAGCGTCTGAGCGACCTGGAGGACGCGGAGCTCGACGTCATGGGCCGAGTCGAGGAAGCCGACGCCGCCGTGGCCGCCCAGCAGGCGCTGCTGGATGCGACGACCGCGGAGGGGAGTGCCCTCACCGCGCAGGGCAAGGCCGACGTCGCCGCGGCGACCGACCTCGGCGCCCAGCTCGCCCGCGACCGGGAGGCGGTCGCCGCCACCGTTCCCGCGCCGCTTCTCGCGGAGTACGATCGCCGCGCCGCGAACAGCGCCGGAGCCGCGCTCCTCACCCGCGGAACCTGCGAAGGCTGCCGCATGATGCTGCCCGGCACCGATCTCAACGAGATCCGTCGCGCGCCCGAGGACGAGGTCGTCTCGTGCCCCGAGTGCGGCTGCATCCTCGTGCGCACCGAGGAGTCGGGACTCTCGTCATGAGCGCATCCGGCCTGCACCGCCCGTGACGGCGCCGGCGTCGGGCCCGGAGCGACGCCTCGCGCTGGTCGGCCTCGGTGCGGGGGAGTACGCCGCGATCGAGCTGGACGAACACGACGAGGAGCAGCAGCGCACGCTCCTGCCCGCGGCGGAACTCGCGGGATGGGTGGCCGCGGTCGAAGCCGCCGACGCCCCGCGGTGGATCATCCGCAGCGCGGCCGAGATCTACGCGCTGCTCCTGAGTGAAGGCGTCAGGATCACGCGCAGTCACGACCTCGTCCTCTGTCACGCGATCCTGCGCGACACGGCCATGGTGTCCACGCCGCTGGCGCCTGCCGCCGCATGGGAGCGCCGCGACCCGGTCGACACCACCCCCTCCCTGTTCGACGTCCTCGACGAGGAGTCCGGTGAGGACGCGGTCACCGCAGCACTCGAGCAGTACCGCGCGCAGCGGACCGTGATGGCGGAGGCGGCCGATGGACGCCTGACGCTGCTGTGCGCCGCAGAGTCGGCCGGCGGGCTGATCGCCGAGGAGATGCGCGTCGCGGGGCTCCCGTGGGACGCCGGGGTGCACGACGCGATCCTCACCGAGACCCTTGGCGCTCGTCCGGCTGCGGGCGGGCTGCCCCGACGGATGGTGGAGCGCGGCGACGAGGTGCGGGCGCTGCTCGACGACCCCACGCTGCACCTGGACAGTCAGCCGAAGCTGCTGCGGGCGCTGCACCGCGTGGGCGTGTCGGTGGAGTCCACGAGCAAGTGGGAGCTGTCGGCCCACGAGCACCCCGTGATCGAACCGCTCCTCGCCTACAAGAAGCTGTCTCGACTGCTCAGCGCGAACGGCTGGACCTGGCTGTCGGAATGGGTGCAGGACGGCCGCTTCCGCCCGGTGTACATCCCCGGGGGCGTCGTTACCGGACGGTGGGCATCGGCCGGCGGCGGCGCGCTGCAACTGCCGCGCAACCTCCGCCCCGCTGTGCGTGCGGATCCGGGCTGGGCCCTCGTCGTCGCGGACGTCGCCCAGCTCGAGCCGCGGATGCTCGCGGCCATGGCGGCCGACGAGGCGATGGCGGCCGCGGCACGCGGCGGCGATCTCTACGCGGGGGTCGTCGCGTCGGGTGCCGTCGCGACCCGCGAGGAGGCGAAGTACGCGGTTCTGGGAGCGATGTACGGCGCCACCAGCGGCGACAGCGGGCGACTCGTTCCCCGGCTGCGGAAGGTCTATCCCCGCGCCATGGCGCTCGTCGACGACGCGGCGCGTGTCGGGGAGGACGGCGGCATCGTGTCCACCTGGCTCGGTCGCTCCTCGCCGCGTCCGCCCACGGAGTGGATGCGGCTGCAGGCTGATGCCACGGGCGCCGACGCCGATCCTGCCGTGGTCTCCCTCGCCCGCCGCCGCGCACGGGAGTGGGGGCGCTTCACCCGGAACTTCGTCGTCCAGGGCACCGCGGCGGAGTGGTCGCTCATCTGGCTCGCCGAGATCCGTCACCGCCTGGCACAGCTTCCCGAGGTCTTCGGCGCGGCCGAGGCATCGGGGCCGTTCGCCCGGGAGCCGCACCTGGCGTTCTTCCTGCACGACGAGGTCATCCTGCACACACCGCAGGAGCACGCGGAGGCCGCGGCCGACGCCGTCCGCGAGGCCGCTGCCGTCGCCACCACCCGCCTGTTCGGCACCTTCCCGATCGACGTGCCGCTCGATCTGCGCATCGCGGACTCCGCCGAGAAGTGAGGCCCCGTAGACTGGAGGGGCGAATGGGTCGACTGGACGGTCGCGTGGCGGGAAACCGCACCGAGGAACGTCCGGGCTCCACAGGGCAGGGCGGTGGGTAACACCCACCCGGAGTGATCCGCGAGACAGTGCCACAGAGAGCAGACCGCCCCGCGAGGGGTAAGGGTGAAAGGGTGGTGTAAGAGACCACCGGGGGCCGTGGTGACACGGCCCGCCAGGTAAACCTCGCCCGGAGCAAGGTCAGACAGAGGATGATGACGCGGCCCGCCGAGTCCTCGGGTAGACCGCTGGAGCGGCACGGCAACGTGTCGCCGAGAGAGATGGCCGTCGAAGGGGCGAAGAACCCCGGAACAGAACCCGGCGTACAGGTCGGCCCATTCGCCTCGAACGCCGAAGGCCCCGATGACTCCCGTCATCGGGGCCTTCTCTCGTTGGGTCCCTGAGCCTGTCGAAGGGCCCTGAGCGTCCCGCTGGGTCCCTGAGCCTGTCGAAGGGTCAGTCGCCGGCGAGCGAGGCCGCGCCGATGATGCCCGAGTTGTTGCGGTGGATCGCGGGGACGATCGGCGTCTTCAGGTCGAGCAGGGGCAGGAAGTCGCCCGCGTTCTTCGACACGCCGCCGCCGACCACGAACAGGTCGGGGCTGAACAGGAACTCGATGTGGGAGTAGAACGCCTGCAGGCGCTCGGCCCACTCCTCCCAGCTCAGGCCCTCGCGCTCGCGCGCCGAGGTGGCCGCATAGGTCTCGACGGACTCGTACTCGCGGAAGTTCAGGTGGCCGAGCTCCGTGTTCGGAAGCAGCACGCCGTCGTACAGGAACGCGGAGCCGATCCCGGTGCCGAGCGTGGTCAGGAGCGTGAAGCCGAGCACGTCGCGGGCGGCTCCGTGGCGGGCCTCCGCGACACCGGCGGCGTCGGCGTCGTTCACGAAGACGATGTTGCGGCCGAGGCCGTCGCGGAAGAAGCGCTCGGCGTCGAAGTCGATCCACTCCTTCGAGACGTTCGCCGCGGAGAGGGTCTTGCCGCGCTTGACGATCGCGGGGAACGCCACGCCGAGCGGCAGGGTCGACTCGTGCACGTCGAGCGTCTTCAGGACGGTCTGCACCGCGACGAGGACGTCTTCCGGTGCCGCGCCGGCCGGAGTGGGCACGCGGACCCGATCCGAGGCCATGGTGCCGTGTTCGAGGTCGACGATTCCCGCTTTGATGCCCGTGCCGCCGATGTCGACGCCGATCGCTTTTGCCATGGCCGATAGCTTAGCGACCACGGTGCACGCCAGTAGGATCGATGACATCACCCCAACCGCTCGCGGGAAGAAGGAGCAGCCATGACCGACGGCGATCACAAGTACTGGTACAACTCCGTCACGGGCGAGGTCGAGTTCGGCATGCTGTCGCCGTCCATCGACCGCATCGGCCCGTTCGACACCGAGGCCGAGGCGCGTCGCGCCCCCGAGGTGCTCAAGGAGCGGTCGCGTGCCTGGGCCGAGGAAGAGGCCGCGGAGCAGGGCTGGGACGCGAAGCCGTCCAGCGGCTTCGGTGCGGAGAAGGGCCAGGGCGCAGAGTAGCCATGGACAAGCAGAGGGACTTCGTCCTCCGGACGATCGAGGAGCGCGGCGTCAAGTTCGTGCGCCTGTGGTTCACCGACGTGATCGGCACGCTCAAGTCCGTCGCCATCGCGCCGGCCGAGGTCGAGGGCGCCTTCGCCGAGGGCATCGGGTTCGACGGCTCCGCGATCGAGGGGCTGACCCGCACGTACGAGTCCGATCTGCTCGCCCAGCCCGACCCGACGACCTTCCAGACGCTGCCGTGGCGCGGGGAGATCGACCCGACCGCGCGCATGTTCTGCGACCTCACCACGCCCGACGGACAGCCCGCGGTGGCCGACCCCCGTCACGTGCTGAAGCGGACGCTCGCGAAGGCCGCCGATGCGGGCTTCACGTTCTACACGCACCCGGAGATCGAGTTCTACCTGCTCAAGTCGTCGTCGTTCGGTCCTGAGGGGCCCGTCCCCGTCGACTCCGCCGGCTACTTCGACAACGTCCCCGGGGGCACGGCGCACGACTTCCGTCGCCGTTCGGTCCGCATGCTGGAAGACCTCGGCATCTCCGTGGAGTTCAGCCATCACGAGGGCGGCCCCGGCCAGAACGAGATCGACCTCCGCTACGCCGACGCCCTCACCACCGCGGACAACGTGATGACCTTCCGCACGGTCATCAAGGAGGTCGCGATCGAGCAGGGCGTGTACGCCACGTTCATGCCGAAGCCGCTCAGCGGCCAGCCCGGCAGCGGCATGCACACGCACATGTCGCTGTTCGAGGGCGATCAGAACGCGTTCTACGAGGAGGGTGCGAAGTACCAGCTCTCCAAGACGGGCCGTCACTTCATCGCGGGCCTGCTCAAGTACGCCAACGAGATCTCCGCCGTGACGAATCAGTTCGTCAACTCGTACAAGAGGCTCTGGGGCGGCGACGAGGCCCCGAGCTTCATCACGTGGGGCCACAACAACCGGTCTGCGCTCGTCCGCGTCCCGATGTACAAGCCGAACAAGGGGCAGTCCTCGCGCGTCGAGTACCGCGCGCTCGATTCCGCGGCGAACCCCTACCTCGCGTACGCGCTCATGCTCGCCGCCGGTCTCAAGGGCATCGAGGAGGAGTACGAGCTTCCGCCGGAGGCGGAGGACAACGTCTGGGCGCTGAGCGACGCCGAGCGCCGGGCGCTGGGCTACTCCGCCCTGCCCGCCAGCCTCGACCACGCCCTGGAGTACATGGAGGCCTCCGAGCTCGTCGCGGAGACGCTGGGGGAGCAGGTGTTCAACTACGTGCTGCTCAACAAGCGCAAGGAGTGGGAGGCGTACCGCGGCCAGGTCACGCCGCTGGAGCTGAAGAACAACCTCGAGCTCCTCTGAGCGCGGCATGGCTCGCCCCGACGCCTCCGTCTCGCTCTCGGCTCTCGCCCGGCTCGGGTTCGCTGAGCTGAGCGAGGCCGCGGCGTCGCTGGCGGAGCTCGAGAGCCTGCTCGGCGTGCCGCGCGCGATGCTGCTCGAGGCGGCCGTCGCGGCGGACCCGGATGCGGCCGTTCGCGGGATGCTGCGGGTCGCTCGACGAGACCCTGCCCCGCTGCGGGCGCTCGCGGACGACGAGGAGACGCGCCGGCGCGTCTGGCGCGTCTTCGGTGCCTCTGTGGGACTGGCGGAGTTCTTCCTGCGGCATCCCGACGAGCTGGACGTGCTGGCCGCACCGATCGACGTGCTCCCCACGGCGGACGTGTGGCGCGATCGCCTCCTCGCCGCCGTCGGGGCGGAGGACGGGTTCGCCGACGCGGCGGACGACGGGACGGTCGTGGCGCTCCGCGTCGCGTATCGGCGGAACCTCGCGGAGATCGCCGCCTACGATCTCGGTCACTCGCGCCCCGAAGAGGTCGTCGCCGCGGTCGCCGCTTCCCTCGCGGATCTCGCCGGCGCCGCCCTCGAGGCCTCGCTCGCGATCGCCCGCACCCACCAGGCGCCGTCCGCCGGTCGGGACGCCGTCGCTGCCACTCAGCTGGCCGTGATCGGCATGGGGAAGGCCGGCGCGAGGGAGCTCAACTACGTCAGCGACGTCGACGTCATCTTCGTCGGCGGCACGGCGGATGAAGAGGCGCTTTCCGAGCCGCAGGCGATCGACATCGCCACGCGCCTGGCCAGGGACACCATGCGCAACCTCAGCGCCATCGAGGTCGAGCCGCCGCTCTGGGAGGTCGACGCGGCGCTGCGCCCGGAGGGCAAGCAGGGCGCCCTCGTGCGCTCCCTCGCGTCGCACGTCGCGTACTACGACCGGTGGGCGAAGAGCTGGGAGTTCCAGGCTCTGCTGAAGGCTCGTCCGCTGGCCGGCGACCCCGACCTGGGCGCCGCATACATCGACGCGGTGCAGCCGCGCGTGTGGTCGAGTGCCGCCAGGGAGGAGTTCGTCGAGAGCGTCCAGCGCATGCGCGAGCGGGTCATGGAGCACATCGACCCGGAGGACGCCCCGTACCAGCTCAAGCTCGGCGCGGGCGGGCTGCGCGACATCGAGTTCACGGTGCAGCTCCTGCAGCTCGTACACGGTCTCACCGACGAGTCGCTGCGCACGCGTGGCACGCTGGAGAGCCTGGACGCCCTGGTCGCCGGCGGCTACATCGGCCGGGCGGATGCGGGCACCTTCGCGGACGACTATCGGGTGCTGCGGCTCATGGAGCACCGTCTGCAGTTGCGCGACCTCAGCCGCACCCACCTCATGCCCAAGACGCCGGCCGGCCTGCGCATCCTGGCGCGCAGCACGAAGCTGGCTGAGACGGGGGAGGGCGTCTGGGCGCGCTGGGAGAGCGTCCGCCGCGAGGTGCGCGACATCCACACCCGCCTCTTCTACCGCCCGCTGCTGAGCGCCGTGGCCGGACTGCCCGAGGAGGAGCGCACCCTCTCCGCGGAGCAGGCTCACGACCGGCTCGCCGCGATCGGGTTCCGCGACCCGGCGGGAGCGTTGCGCCACATCGGCGCGCTGACACGCGGACTCAGCCGCAAGGCGACGATCCAGCGGCACCTCATGCCCGTCATGGTGCGCTGGTTCGCGGACGGCAGCGACCCCGACTACGGCCTCCTCGCGTTCCGCCGCATCAGCGAGCGGCTGGGGGATACCTCGTGGTTCCTGCGCATGCTGCGGGACTCCTCCGGTGCGGCAGAGAGCCTCACCCGACTGCTGTCGTCCTCGCGGTACATCGGCGAGCTGCTGGAGTGGATCCCGGAGTCGGTGGCGTGGCTGGACAGCGCCGAGCGACTGCGTCCACGGAGCGCGCAGGCGCTCGACGACGAGGCCCGAGCGATCCAGACGCGCCATGAGACGGTCGCCGACGCGTTGCGGGCCGTCCGGGCCCTGCGGCGTCGCGAGCTCCTGCGCACGGCGATGGCGGCCGTCCTCGATGTCGTCACCATCGAGGAGGTGGCCACCGCGCTCACCGACATCACGGATGCGACGATCCAGGCCGGCCTCCGCGCCGTCCTCCGCGAGGTCGTGCCGCCCGAGGACACGGCGCTCGACTTCGCGGTCATCGGCATGGGGCGGTTCGGCGGCGCCGAGCTCGGCTTCGGGTCCGATGCGGACGTGCTGTACGTGTACGACGCGAACGGCGTCGACCCGGGCAGAGCGGAGAAGCTCGCGACGCGGATCGTGGCCGGGCTCCGCGAGCATCTGACGGATCATCGCCTGCCCCTTGACCTCGACGCGGGTCTGCGGCCCGAGGGGCGCAACGGTCCGATCGTGCGGTCCCTCGACGCCTACGCGGCCTACTACCGCCGCTGGTCGCTGTCCTGGGAGGCGCAAGCGCTCCTGCGGGCGCGCGGTGTCGCCGGGAGCACGAAGCTCATCGGGCGGTTCATGGAGCTCGCGGACAGCATCCGGTACCCGGAGACGGTCGACCTCCAGGGGCTCCGGGAGATCAAGCGGATCAAGGCGCGCGTCGAGGGGGAGCGGCTGCCGCAGGGCACGGACCCCCGTCGTCACCTCAAGCTCGGGCCGGGGACTCTCAGCGACGTGGAGTGGCTCGTGCAGCTCCTCCAGCTGCAGCATGCGACCGACGTCCCGGGTCTCCGCACCACGTCCACGCTGCACGCGCTCGACGCCGCGGTCGCAGCCGGGCTCGTCGAGGAGGACGACGCCGAGCGCTTGCGGGCGGCCTGGCTGCTGTCGAGCCGGCTCCGTTCGGGCATCACCCTGCTCACGGGGCAGACGAGCGACGTCCTGCCTGCCGACCGCCGTCAGCTGGATGCCCTGGCCCGTCTGCTGGGCTATCCGCCCCGGTCGGCGACACCACTCGAGGAGGACTACCTGGCGGTCACGCGGCGCGCCCGGCGGACCTTCGAGCAGCTCTTCTACGGCTAGACGGCCGGTCGAGTTGCACGATCGTCCTCCGTCGCTCAGAGTGAGCGTATGACCTCTCCTCGCATCGGCGTGATCTGGAACCCGACGAAGTCCGACCGGGATGTCCTCGGGGAAGCGGTGACCCTCGCGTTCGGCGAGGAAGCCGATGTGCGCTGGGGGGAGACCACCCCGGACGACCCCGGGCGCGGCGTCGCGGCGAAGGCCGTGGAGGAGGGTTGCGCTCTCGTCATCGCGGTCGGCGGCGACGGCACGATCCGCGCCGTCGCGGAAGCTCTGGTCGGAACCGATGTCGCTCTCGGGATCGTGCCGCAGGGCACGGGCAATCTGCTCGCGCGCAACCTCGGTGTGCCGCTGGAGGGCGTGCTGCCGGCGCTCGAGCACATCCGCGACTCGGAGCCCCACCGCATCGACCTCGGCTGGGTGGAGTTCGACGGCGAGGAGCATGCCTTCTCCGTCATGGTCGGCTTCGGGGTCGACGCGCAGATGCTCGTGGAGACCAACGACGACCTCAAGGATCGCGCCGGCTGGCTCGCCTACGTCGAGGCGATGGGGCGCGCACTGGCCGGCACCGAGATGACGGACATCACGCTGCAGCTCGACGACCACGAGCCGGAGGAGGTGCGCGGGCACACGCTGCTCGTCGGCAACTGCGGCATGCTCCAGGGCGGCATCCGCCTGCTTCCGGACGCCGTCCTCGACGACGGCCTCCTCGACATGCTGCTCATCAGCTCCGACGGCGCGCTGCAGTGGCTCGACACCGTCCGCTCGGTCGTCTGGGACAACGGCATCCGTCGCATGATCGGGAACGTCGATCAGGCGGTCAGCACGGACTCCACCACCCACGTGTCGGCGGAGCGGATCCGCGTGCAGCTCGCCACGCCGCAGATGTTCGAGATCGACGGCGAGGAGGTCGGCGAGATCGACGCCTTCACCGTGCGCGTGCAGCCGGGCGCCGTCCTCGTCCGCTGATCAGGCGACGGTCACCGCGGGCGGCGTCTTCTTCCTGTCCTGGTTGGGGAAGACGACCTTCTGCACGATGATGATGATGCTCGCGGCCACCGGGATCGCGACGAGCGCACCCAGGATCCCGCCGAGCGCGCCACCGGCCACTGCGGCGATGACGACTAGTGCGCCCGGGACGTCGACGGCCTTGTTCATGATCCGCGGAGAGAGCACGTACGCCTCGATCTGCATGTAGATCAGGTAGTAGATGATCGCGATCAGCGCGGTCGTCGGCGAGACGAACAGGCAGATGAGCGAGATGATGATCGACGCCGAGAGGGTTCCGACGAGCGGGATCATCGAGCCGATGAAGGCGATCAGTGCGAGCAGCGCCGGCACCGGCGCTCCGATGATGGTCAGGAAGATGAGGCTCAGGATGCCGTTGGTGAGCGCGAGGCTCGCCTGACCGATGACGTAGCGCCCGACGGCACTGGAGACGTCCTCCAGGAGCTCGCTGAACGTGTCGCGCTGGTACGCCGGGACGAACCGGGCAGCCACCCGCTTCATGCTGCGCAGCGACGCCATGAAGTAGAGCGTGAGGATGACCACGATCGTGATGCCCGTCAGGCCGCCGGCGATTCCGGCGCCGACGGCGAAGACACCGCCGCCGATGTCGAGGAAGTTGTCCGGGTTCTGCACGAAGCCGACCACGCCGTCGACGGCGTCCTTGATCGTGCCGCCGAACTGTCCGCTGACGTCCTGGAACCAGGCGCTGTTCGTGAAGTCCTCGATCATCTTCGGACCGTCTTTGATCAGGTTCCCGATCTGCTCCGCGAGGGTGGGGACGATGGCGAGGATGATCCCGGCGAAGGCGAGGAGAACCCCGATCACGACTACGGCGACCGCCGCCGGACGGGGGAGCTTGCGCTCGATGAACCGCACGATCGGATCGAGGCCGAGCGCCAGGAAGAGCGCGACGCCGATGTAGACCAGCACGGTGGCGAGCTGGCCGACGATGCCGCCGATCATGAGCGCGACGAGAACCCCGAGGGCACCGAGGAGACCGAACATGAACGGGTTCGCCCTGGCGCCGGCGACCACACTCGACGGCGACCGTCGCTGCGCGGACACGCTGGGTGCCTGATCCGGCGGTGCGATCAACTTCCTGCGACGCATGGTCCCCTCCCTCTGTCGATACTCGACACTCGATCATCCTCCACCCGGTCCCGCGCGCTGCTCAGCGACACCCGCCGGCTCGGCGGGCGTCGGGAGCGTCGGATCAGTGGCTGCTGTTGCCCTTGCCGCTGTTGCCCTTGCCGTTGTTGCCGTCGCGGCCGGGGCTCTTGCCTCGGTTCTCCTGCGCCTGCGGTGCGGCGTTCTCGGGCAGGCTCTCCTCGGCGACCGACTCGGTGACCGATGCGGTCGGTGCCACAGGGGTCGCGGCCACCGGCTCGACGGCGACGGTCTCTGCCGGCTCCGAGTCGACGAGGGTGTCCGCGGGAGCCGGCTCGACCGGCACGAGGTCCTCGACGCCCTCGACGATCCTCGACGCGCCATCGGACACGGCGCCCGAGCTCGCGAGAGCCTGCTCGCCGTGTCCGAGCAGTGCTGCGGAGGCGGTGGTCACCACGCCGAGCACGACCACCGCGGCGATGAGGAGAGACTCGCGACGACGGCGCGTACGCCGTGCCGGGGACGGGGCGGGGTGCGCCGCGGCGGCGCGACGGCGGGCGCGAGCCTCGGCGCGCGTCCGGGGGAGGGCGCCTGCGGTCGGCGCGGGAAGCGGCACGGTGACATCCGTTGCCACCTCTTCGGTGACGGGGAGATCGATCAGCCGGCGCAGTTCGCTCTCGACCTCCAGAGCGTGCGGCCGTGCTTCGGGCTCGATCGCCGTCATCGCGGTGAGCAGTGCGGCCCACTCCGATCCCAACTCCGCGGGGATCTCCGGCGCGATGTGGAGACGGGCGAGGGCGGATTCGACGCTGAGGGTGGGGGCGAACCCAGGCTTGCCGGTGAGCGCCTCCAACAGGACGAGACCGAGCGCGTAGATGTCGACCGCGGGACGGATGTCGCCGTTCCGCAGCTGCTCGGGTGCCATGTAGGTCAGCGTCCCGAGGACGATCCCGGGGGTGGTGACACGGGACATGTCGATGGCGCAGGCGATCCCGAAGTCGGCGAGCTTCGCGCTCCACCTGCCGTTCGTGTCGAAGGGCGGCGTGAGCAGGACGTTCGAGGGCTTGATGTCGCGGTGCACGATGCCGGCGCTGTGCACGGCGTGGAGGGCGGAGGCGATGTCCGCCCCGATCGTGGCGATCTCGCGCGGGGTCACCGTCGCGCGGGCCATGCGCTTGCTCAGCGTCGGTCCCGGCACGTACTCCATCACGAGGTATTTCGGTCGTCCGGGCTCGAGGTGCGCGTCCAGGAGCGTGACCAGGCCCGGGTGGTTGAGGCCCGCGAGGAGCGCCTTCTCCGAATGCACCCGCTCCACGGACAGTACGGCATCGTCGGACTCGCGGAACATCTTCACCGCGACGGTGCGTTCGAGCGCGATGTCCTCCGCGCGGTACACGGTCGCCATCCCGCCCATGCCGACGGCCTCCGCCAGGCGGTAGCGGCCGTCCAGAAGCGCGGCGGTGGGCGGGGCTTCCTGGGTGATCACGGCGTCCTCCACTGGCGGGACCGGGTATCCCGACGATGTCTTCACCGTATCCGCGCAAAAAAAGCGACGCGTTGGGGTTGACGTAGAGCCCGACACCTGCAATGGAGGATCCACGGGGAGCTGAGAGACTGGACGGATGGCAGGGATTCACCACGTGGAGGTCTGGGTCGCCGACCTCGTGTCGTCGCGAGCGGAGTGGGGGTGGCTGCTCGGTGCGGTGGGTTTCGTCCGCGCCAGCGCGTGGCCCGAGGGCGAGTCCTGGGAGGCGGGTGGCGCGTATGTCACCCTCACGACATCCCCGAACCTCAGCGGCAGTGAACACGATCGTCGTGCCCCGGGCGTGAACCATCTCGCCTTCGCTGCGGGCCCGCGGGACCGAGTGGACGCGATCATGGCGGCGGCGCCCGAGCACGGCTGGCGGCCTTTGTACGCGGAGCGCTACCCGCACGCCGGTGGGCCGGATCACTACGCCGGATGGCTGGAGAACTCCGCGGGCTTCAAGGCCGAGATCGTCGCCGAGGAGCGCTGACGCGGGCCCTGCCCGGAGCGCCGTTACCGCCAGAGGCGGGCGGCGTGCTGGCGGTCTCCAAGACTCTCATCGTTGCTCCGACAGCTCTTGGCTGAGGTCGAGCTCGCGGAGGACGTACGGCTGAGCGACGGTGTCGGTGAGGTAGTACGTGTAGAAGATGACCGCGGCTTCGTCTGCTGTGAACACCTCGTTCGGGAATACACGCACCGCACGGGTCTGACTGATCGGGATCAGCGTCGTCGTCCCGTCGACGGGCTCAGGGCGCCCGATCGTATAGAGGTGGCTCTTGCCGTCAGGTCCAAGAAGTCGGACTTCGACAGTAATGCCATCGGCTGATCCCGCCGCCTGGATGAAGGAGCCGGTCAGGTCTTCCGGCGTGACGAATCCCTTCTTAGGGTTCTCGGCTCGCCAGATGCTGCACGTGAACTTCGTTTCCCCGTCGAGGCGTCCCAACATGAAGCAGAGCTCGTCAGGGATGGGACGGTACGCGTCCGTGACGAATCCGTAGAGTCCCGAGGGAGAGGCCGAGGCGTGGGTGGGCTTGAACGTCAAGGCACAACCTGCGTTTCTACTCGTGTGACGACGATGTCTTCGCCGTCCGGTTTGGCGCGGGCGGGGGTTCCATCCCGAACCGTATGAGCGTCACTTCCAGAGGCGGGCGGCGGTGCTGGCGGTCTCCATGGAGATGGCGTTGGCGGTGATGAGTCGTCGATTGGCTTCGGCGAGGGCGGCCTTCATGCCGCGGATGGCGGTGTCCCAGTCGTGGTGGGCGCGGTCGTATGCGGCATGGGCCTCACCGGACCATGAGGATCGCAGCAGGGTGGCCTCCGCGTCGAGGCCATCGAGCGCGTCTTCGAATCGCCGGACGGTGAGAGCGAGACGCGCGACCGTGTCGCTAATGGCGTCGTGGCGGACCGCGACTCTCATCGTTCCTCCGACAGCTCCTGGCTGAGGTCGAGCTCGCGGAGGACGTACGGCTGAGCGACGGCGTCGGTGAGGTAGTACGTGTAGAAGATGACCGCGGCTTCGTCTGCTGTGAACACCTCGTTCGAGAACACGCGCACCGCACGGGTCTGACTGATCGGGATCAGCGTCGTCGTCCCGTCGACGGGCTCGGCACGCCCGACCGTATACAAGTGGCTCTCACCGTCAGGTCCAGGCAGTTTCACCTCCACCGTCATTGCGTCGGCAGAGCCTGCCGCCTGCATGAAGGTATCCCCGGCAGGCTCGCGGAAGCCCACGGTGCTGGAGGGATCGGATCCGGGCCAGATTATGTAGGTCAGCTTTCGCTCGCCGTCCAGGTGGCCCAGCATGAGCCTCAGATGCGCGGGAATGGGGCGGAAGCTGTCCGTGATCCAGCCGCGCTGCCCGCTGGGTGTTTCTTCGCCATGCGTAAATGGCGCTCTCATGGGACATCCCTGCTCTCTACTCGCGTGATGATGATGTCATCACCGTCTAGTTTGCCGCGCGCGGGCGTACCTGCGTTTACGGCATCGTCGAACTGGCGCTGGGTGCTCGATGCCCTGCCATACTCATCGATAGCCGAGCCGGACTTGACCTCGATTCCGGTATAGGTGTTCGACCCGTCATTATTCTTGACCAACCCGTCGTACGAGCGGCTCGCTTGCGGGGCGCCCTCATAGGTGACGTGAACTTTCCTTCGAATCACGTCGACCCCTGCCTCAGAGGCATACTCGTCGAGTCCGACTTTCTCCTTGTCGACCCAGGGCCTGATCTCCTGGCCATTCGCATAGCGCCCACCGGTGTCGCGCCCATCCCCGCGATCGACACCCTTGCGGGAGTCGGAGGCTCGGTCGGTTTCGCGGAACGACCGCCCGGTTGCATCGCCGATGAGTCCTGCACCGACGCCGGCGACGCCGATGCCTGCTGCGGCGATGGCGGGAGCGCCGGCGAGGGCACCGACGCCGGTCACCGTCAGGCCTGCGCCGCCGACAGCGAGTGCGGCGCCTCCGATGAAGGTCGCAGCCCCGCCGAGGAGTTCGAGGATGATGTCCGGGTGCTCCCAGAGCGTCTGCGCGGAGACGGCGAGCATGTCCATCGTGGCCTGGAACGGCTGCACGACAGCAAGGGTGAACACCGCCTCGGTGACGGCATGCTGGGCTGCGGTCGCGGCCTCAGCCTCGGTGAGCGGCATGCGCGCGGCCTCTGCAGCCTGGTCCAAGCGGACTGCGCAGTCCCGGGCGAAGACCTCCAGTGTCGCCCGGGCGTTGAACAGTACCTCTCTGGCCTGCTCATGCGCCGGACCGGACGGGTCGACGAACGGCACCTTCACCTCCGGGTGCCGTAGGCCCTGCCCGACCCGAAGCTCACGGACGTATGCGCGGTGCGCGGCCAGTGCCGTGGCGGCCTGCTGCTCGGCCTCGTCCCACAGGGTGATGGCGCGCGCGGCTTCCTCCTGCGCCCACTCCAGCGCATCCGCCCAGGTGAACAGGGCGTGAGCGCCCTCGCGGAGCCCGTCGCCGGCGTTCGACCAATGCAACAGCTGACGATCGAAGCGCGTCAGGTAGGCGTCGTAGGCCTCGCCCGTCCAGGTGCCCTCATCGTCGAGCGTCGCGAGCTGGTCGTGCACCCGTGCCGCAGCCACGCCGTGTGCCTTCCATGCCTCGGCCGTCGCCCTGACCTCGCCGGGGGAGCCGGGGATGAGGGCGGTGGCGGAGCCGGTCTGCCCGAGCTCCATCATTCTTCCCAGATCATCGCGTCGACCTCGGCCTTCGCGGCATCCGTCCCCTCGTCGAAGACCCGGGCCGTCGTCGCCAAACGCTCGGTGAACTCGTCGGAGTCCGTCACCCGGGCTGCGAGGCCCGCAGACCAGGCTTCGGCGAACCGCTCAGAGGCTGCGACCACCCACTCGTGGCCGGCGCTCGTCGGCGGGGTGAGGTCGGTCGCCCCGATGTCTGCGACGATGCGCCGCGTCTTCGCCGCCATCGTCCGCAACACGTCCGTGTCGACCTCATAGTCCTGCGACATGCCGCCCTCTTCCTGCGAGCCCCCCGGCTGCGGGATCGAGCATAGGCGAAGACGGAGTCAGAAGACAGCGATATGTCTGGATCCGTGAATGAAATAACCTCGAATGAGTACGGAGGGGTAGGACTGCCGTCATCTCCCGGCCCCCGGACGGCGAAAGAGCCCGCCCCCAGATGGGGACGGGCTCTCTCGCGATCCGCGGTCGGCTCAGACGCCGAAGTACAGCTCGTACTCGAACGGGTGCGGGCGCTGAGCGATCGGCAGGATCTCGTTCTCGTACTTGTAGGAGATCCAGGTCTCGATGAGCTCCTCGGTGAACACGCCGCCCTCGAGGAGGAACTGGTGGTCGGCGCGGAGCGCCTCGAGGGAGTCCAGCAGGGAGTTCGGCACCTGCGGGATGTTCTTGGCCTCCTCGGGCGGAAGCTCGTAGAGGTCCTTGTCGACGGGCTCGTGCGGCTCGATGCGGTTCTTGATGCCGTCGAGGCCCGCCATGAGCTGCGCGGCGAAGGCGAGGTACGGGTTGCCCGAGGCGTCGGGGGCGCGGAACTCGATGCGCTTGGCCTTCGGGTTCGAGCCCGTGATCGGGATGCGGATCGCGGCGGAGCGGTTGCCGGCCGAGTAGACCAGGTTGACCGGAGCCTCGAAGCCCTTGACCAGACGGTGGTAGCTGTTCAGCGTCGGGTTGGTGAAGGCGAGCAGTGCCGGCGCGTGCGCCAGGATGCCGCCGATGTACCACCGCGCGATGTCGCTGAGCTGACCGTAGCCGGCCTCGTCGTAGAACAGCGGCTTGCCGTCGTTCCACAGCGACTGGTGGGTGTGCATACCCGAGCCGTTGTCGCCGTACAGCGGCTTCGGCATGAAGGTGGCGACCTTGCCCCACTCCTCGGCGGTGTTCTTGACGATGTACTTGAACTTCAGGATGTCGTCCGCCGCGTGCACCATGGTGTCGAAGCGGTAGTTGATCTCCTGCTGGCCGGCCGTTCCCACCTCGTGGTGGGAGCGCTCGAGGATGAAGCCCGCATCGATGAGCTTGAGGGTGATGTCGTCGCGCAGGTCGGCCGTCTTGTCGACCGGGCTGACGGGGAAGTAGCCGCCCTTGTAGGGGGTCTTGTTGGCGAGGTTTCCGCCCTCCTCCTCGCGGCCGGTGTTCCACGCGGCCTCCTCGGAGTCGACCTTGTAGAAGCTCTCGCCGGCGGTCACGGAGTAGCGCACGTCGTCGAAGATGTAGAACTCGGCCTCGGGGGCGAAGAACGCGGTGTCGGCGATGCCGGTGGAGGTGAGGTACTTCTCCGCCTTCTTCGCGACCTGACGCGGGTCCTTCGAGTAGATCTCGCCGGTGCGCGGGTTGTAGATGTCGAAGATCATCACGAGGGTGCTCGCCTCGCGGAAGGGGTCGATGTACGCCGTCGTCACATCCGGGATGAGCTGCATGTCCGACTCGTGGATGCTGGCGAAGCCGCGGATGGAGGAGCCGTCGAACAGCTGTCCGTCCGTGAAGAAGGCCTCGTCGACCGTCGCCGCAGGGATGTTGAAGTGCTGCTGCACACCAGGGAGGTCGGTGAAACGGATGTCAAGGAATTTGACGTCGTTCTCCTTGATGTAGGCCAGTACCTCGGACGAATCTTTGAACATGTACGACTCCTGTGATGCGGATCGATGGCTTCGGGGCCACTCTGCACAGTACGGACGGGGGATTTCTCCACGGTATCCGCTTTGTTTCGTCCGTGTTACAGCGTGAGCAGGATCAGAGGGCATCCACAGCCTCGGTAGGCTGGAGGGGTGACGGATGCTGTGAACACGTACCCCGGTGAGCGACTCGGACTCCCGGAGTCCGGACCGGGGAGCATCGGTCGCCCTGGACGTCGGATCGGGGCCCTCGCGATCGACTGGACGGCAGCTGTCATCCTCTCCGTCGCGTTCTTCCAGTACGACCCGTTCGCCACGCTGCTCATCTTCGGCGTGGTGCAGATCCTCTTCATCCCGACCGCGGGCGGCAGCCCCGGGCACCGCATCCTCGGCATGCGCGTCGTCCGTCTCGACGGCGGATGGGTCGGCCTGTGGCGCCCGATCGTGCGCACGCTGCTGCTCCTGATCGTGATCCCGGCCGTGGTGTGGGATCCGGATCAGCGTGGCCTGCACGACAAGGCCGTGGGAACGGTCCTCATCCGCGCCTGACGCTCAGGCGCGGCCGCGGTTGCGCCGACGTGCCTCACGGGGCGCGCGACCTCCGAGGAAGGAACGCGCCGGATCCACGACGTAGCCGCGACGCAGCGCTTCCCGGCCGATCAGCATGCGGAATCCCATCTCGTCCCGGTTGCTCAACGTGACCTCGGCCATCACCTCGCGGTCGACGAGCCGGATCATCAACTGCACGACGAGACGCTCCTGCGCGTGCCCGGACGAGCTCCGGACGGCCCGGCGATCGTGGATGGGGGACTCCACGACGACCGCGTCCTCCTGGCTGTCCTGCCAGGGCTTCACGCGGAAACGCACCCAGGCCTCGCCGTCGCGCTCGAACTCCTGGATGTCGAACGCGTGCAGGGACGAGGTGCGGGCGCCGGTGTCGATCTTGGCTTTGATCCAGTCGACGCCGAGATCGGGCAGGCTCACCCACTCGCGCCACCCCGTAAGGGTGTTTGAATGGGTAGACCTACTCACCTGATACATCCTGGCAGGAAATCCCCCGTGAAGATCGCAGTGCTGTCCCGTGCGCCGCAGGCGTACTCCACCCAACGCCTCCGCGCGGCCGCACTGCAGCGGGGCCACAACGTGAAGGTGCTCAACACGCTGCGCTTCGCGATCGACCTCACCTCCGATGAGCCCGACCTGCACTACCGGGGCCGGCAGCTCAGCGACTACGACGCGATCCTGCCCCGCATCGGCAACTCGATCACGTACTTCGGCACCGCCGTGGTGCGGCAGTTCGAGCAGATGGACGTCTACACCCCCAACACGGCGAACGGCATCTCGAGCGCGCGCGACAAGCTGCGGGCGAACCAGATCCTCTCCCGGCACAACATCGCGATGCCTCCGACGGCCTTCGTGCGCAACCGCGCCGACGTGCGACCGGCGATCGAGCGCGTCGGCGGCGCCCCCGTGGTGATCAAGCTGCTCGAGGGCACCCAGGGCATCGGCGTCATCCTCGCGCCTCAGGTGAAGGTGGCCGAGGCCATCATCGAGACGCTCCACTCCACCAAGCAGAACGTGCTCATCCAGAAGTTCATCGCTGAGAGCCGGGGGCGGGACATCCGCGCGCTCGTCGTCGGGGACCGCGTGGTCGCGGCCATGCGCCGCTCGGCGGCCGGAGACGAGTTCCGCTCCAACGTGCATCGTGGCGGCTCGGTCGAGGCGATCGAGCTCGACCCCGTCTACGAGCGGGCCGCCGTGCGCTCGGCCCAGATCATGGGCCTCCGTGTCGCCGGCGTGGACATGCTGGAGGGGGACGAGGGACCCCTGGTGATGGAGGTCAACTCCTCCCCGGGCCTGCAGGGCATCGAGACCGCGACCAAGCTCGACGTCGCGGGAGCGATCATCGACTACATCGCCGGTCAGGTCGCCTTCCCGGAGATCGACGTGCGGCAGCGCCTCACGGTCTCCACGGGCTACGGCGTCGCCGAGCTCATGGTCCACGGCGCCGCGGACCTCGTCGGCAAGACGCTGGGGGAGGCGGGCCTGTGGGAACGCGACATCACGGTGCTCACGCTGCACCGCGGGGTCAGCGTCATCCCGAACCCGCGCAAGCACGTGGTCCTCGAGGCCGACGACCGCCTGTTCTGCTTCGGCAAGCTCGATGAGATGCGCTCGATGATCCCCGAGCGTCGTCGCCGGCGGGCGAAGGTGCGCCGCCTCCCCAAGCAGCCGCTCTCGGAATGAGAGAAGCGCGGCCGCCCTCGATGAGGACGGCCGCGCTTCGCGGTTCCGGGGAGCGGGTCAGCGCGGACGCTGCGCCCGCACCTTCGTCGGGTCGATCCCCTTCGGGATGGGAAGCGACGACAGCGACTGCGACACCGAGTCGATGCGGCGGATGACGGCCGCCATGGTGGCCTTGTCGATGGCCTTCGGAAGCTTCTTGATGGTCTTCGCGAGGTCGGCGATCGGCACCTCGTCCTCGCCGTGCCCGACGTAGAGCACCGTGATCGGCACGCCGTGGGCGACGCGCTGCGCCCGGCTGCGCTCCTCGTTCACCAGTCGCGTGAGGCGTCCGCGGGCGCCCTCGCCGACGACGACGATGCCGCCGCGGCCGACCGTCCGGTACACGGCCTCCTGCGTCTTCGGGTTGATGCCCACCGGTGTCTCGGAGGCCTGCCACTGACGACCCAGGCTGGTGCTGAGCACGTGACCCGTCGCACCGGGCATGCCGTCGATCTTCGTGTACATGGCCGAGGTCGAAAGTCGGGTCATGAGGAAGAGGGCGCCGAGGACGCCGAGCATGAGGCCGGTGATGGCCCACAGGACGAGGGTCCACACCTGGAACGGCGGGATCAGGTAGCCGGCCAGGAGACCGAGGAGCACGCCGCCGATGAGGATCGCGGCCTGCGCCCAGGGGAGCCAGGGGTAGGCCTCGCGCGTGAACCGGAAGAGGGACTTGATCTGGGAGAAGAACCCAGGACGCTTTTCGGGTTCGGGAGCACGCTTTGCCATGGAGACCAGCCTACCGAGTCCGAGAGCCTTGCGATGCCGCCGTTCGCGTGCAGCGGAGAGGACGGCGCCTGATCTCTCCTGCACAGTCCGGCCCGGTTCCGGATCCCGTCCCGGAGCGGATGAACACGCGGACGGGACCGTGGCGATCGGTTGGGATGGGTCGCATGACAGATGAGCGTGAGAATCCGCCCTTCGACCAGGCCGTACTGCCGCAGGCTCATCGCACGATCCGGCTCCTGGATCCTGGGGAGGGACCCCTGGAGGGCGCTCTCGTCGCCTCGCCGGATGGTCCGGTCGTGCGCCGCGATGCGGAGGGCCTCACCGGATGGGCGGGGTGGCGGTACGCGGGGTCGCAGCACGTCGCCGCCCCTCTCGACGTCGTCCGTCGCGCGCGCGGACACGACGTGCTGCTTCCGTGGTGCACGGAGACTCTGCACGTCTTCCTGGAGCGGGCCGGTCGAGCGCGGGGAGGGCTGTCCTCGGGGGAGATCAGCACGGTCGTCGTGAGCATGCTGCGCGGGCTGAGCGAGCTGGGGCCGATGCCGGCCGCCGAGGTGCCGGGGGCCTGGTGGCTCACCGAACGCGGCCGTCCTGTCTTCGTGCCGGGAGCGGGCCAGGACGCGGCGTCGGCGGTCCTGGCAGTCCTGGATCGCCTGCACGCGGACTGCGCGGACAAGGCGCTGATCCGCGTCCTCGATCGCCTCCGGGAGCATCTCCGCACGGCTGCCGCGCAACGCCGTGTACCGCGACGGCTGCTCGAAGACGGGGAGCGGGAGCTGCTGGAGATCGCGGCGCCGCGGCCGCTGGAGTCTGCGACCGAGGATCAGACGGGTGCCTCCGTCGGCGCCGCCACGGCGCTCCGGCGCCTCCGAGCCGACTCCGCCACGCGCAGTCGGCTGCGGGAGACCGGCGTGCCGCGGGACCGTCTCCGCGTGCGCGAGCGAGCGACGGTCGTCGCCGCCCTTCGCGCCTTCCTCGACCACCTCTCCGGCCGAGCGCGCGCCCTCGTCCGCCCGCGCGAGGTCGCAGCGCCCCGAGGGACGGAGCGGCGGAGCACACGGCCCCGCCGGGCGCGGATCTTCGTCGTCGCCGGAGTCTGCGCGGCGGCTGTGCTCGTCGCCGGGTCGTTGTGGCCCAGCGGAGGAGAGGGTTCTGCGGTCGGAAGCCCCGATGCGGGTACGGCGACGACCGCGCGTCCGTCGACGTCGGATCCCGCGCACGAGACCTCGCGGGAACCCGCGCGGTCGCCGATGCCGTCGCCCACCGCGGGCGCCACGCCACCGGCGGTCGATGATCCGCTGGCCGCCCTGCCGGACGTGATCACGCGGATCGCGGAGTGCGAGTCGCGAGAGGATCCGGTGTGCGCGACGGCGATCGCGGGGGGAGCGCCGGCGATCAGGGCGGTCGCGGCAGAGCTCATCGGCGGTGACGACCCTGTGCTGGTGGATCGCTACGGAGACATCGCCGTGCTGGAGCTGTCGTCGTCGTCCGCGGCTCGAGAAGGCTCAGGCGCGGGGGCGATGATCGTCGTACTGGTGTGGGTGGACGAGAAATGGCTGGTCCGCGACGCGTATCGCGTCGCGGACCAGCCGAGGTGAGGGCGAAGCCGCCGGATCAGGCTCCGAGCTGACCGCTGAACTGCGCAGCCTCGAGGCGGGCCTTCACCGCACCGAGGAAGCGGGCCGCGTCGGCACCGTCGATGATGCGGTGGTCGTACGACAGAGCCAGGTACACGTAGGAGCGGACCGCGATCGCGTCGGTGCCGCCGACCTTGACCAGACCCGGGCGCTTGACGACCGTGCCGGTGCCGAGGATCGCCGACTGCGGCAGGAACACCACGGGGGTGTCGAACAGCGCGCCGCGCGAACCGGTGTTGGTCAGCGTGAACGTGCCGCCGGCGAGCTCGTCCGGCTTCAGCTTGTTGTCGCGCGTGCGCGCCGCGAGGTCGGCGATCTCGTGGGCGATCTCGGCGATGTTCTTCGAGGCCGCGTCGCGGAGCACCGGCGTGAGCAGACCGCGCTCGGTGTCGACCGCGATCGAGACGTTCTCGGAGGCCGGGTAGACGATCTGCTCGCCGTCGACCGTCGCGTTGATGATCGGGAAGGCCTGCAGGGCCTCCGCCGCCGCCAGCGCGAAGAACGGGAGGAAGGAGAGCTTGTCGCCCGTCTTCTCGAGGAAGGACGCCTTGACGCTGTCGCGGTACTCGGCGAGAGCGGTGACGTCGACCTCGACCACGGTGGTGAGCTGAGCGGTCTGCTGCATCGACTCGACCGCGCGCTTGGCGAGGACCTTGCGCAGGCGCGACATCGGCTGAGTGGTCCCGCGCAGCGGCGACACCTCGAGCGGTGCCGGAGCCGGTGCCGCGGCGGCGGCCGGTGCGGCGGTCGCCGTCTCGGCCGCCTTGAGGACATCCTCCTTGCGGATACGGCCTCCGACGCCGGTGCCCTTGACCGTGGCCAGATCCACGCCCTGCTGCGCAGCCAGACGGCGGACGAGCGGGGTCACGTAGAGGTTGTCGCTCTCGGTCGGCAGCGACAGCTTGGGAGCCTCGGTCTGCGCGGGCTGTGCCGGAGCAGCGGGCTGTGCGGGAGCAGCGGGCTGGGCCGGCGCGGCGGGGGCCTCGGCCTGCGGAGCGGGAGCAGCCGGAGTATCGGGCTGTGCAGCCGGAGTCTCGGCCTGCGGGGCCGGCGCGGCGGGAGCCTCGGCCTGCGGAGCGGCAGGAGCCTCGGGCTGAGCCGCGGGAGCAGCACCGGAACCGACACGTGCCAGCACGGCGCCGACCTCGACGGTCTCGTCCTCGCCGGCGACGATCTCCTGCAGCACGCCGGCGACCGGCGACGGGATCTCGGTGTCGACCTTGTCGGTGGAGATCTCGAGGAGCGCCTCATCGACCTCGACCGAGTCGCCGACCTGCTTGAGCCACCGGGTGACGGTGCCCTCGGTGACGCTCTCGCCGAGTTCGGGGAGCACGATGTCGGTCGCGTCGCCGGACGGAGCCGCAGGGGCGGCCTCGGCGGGCGCGGACTCGGCGGGAGCCTGCGGCTCCGCTGCGGGAGCCGCGGCGGGCTCCGGAGCGGCGGGGGCGGCGGCTTCGGCCGGAGCGGCTTCGGCGGCGGCAGGGGCATCGCCGGCAGGGGCCGCGCCGCTGCCGTCACCGATGCGGGCCAGCAGAGCACCGACCTCGACGGTCTCGTCCTCGGCCACGAGGATCTCCTCGATCACGCCGGTGACGGGGGAGGGGATCTCGGTGTCGACCTTGTCGGTCGAGATCTCGAGCAGGCCCTCGTCCGCCTGGACGGTGTCTCCCACCTGCTTGAGCCAGCGGGTGACCGTACCCTCTGTGACGCTCTCACCGAGAGCGGGGAGGACCACGGATGTGCTCATGACTGAGTCTCCTTCAGAAGTTGTATGACGCTTGTCTAGCTTAGTGACTCGGGCACCGGTTGGTGCTCAGAGGGCGTGCAGGGGCTTTCCGGCCAGTGCGAGGAAGGCTTCGCCGAGGGCCTCGCTCTGGGTCGGGTGGGCGTGGATGAGCGGCGCGATGTCCTCCGGGTGGGCTTCCCACGCGACCGCGAGCTGCCCCTCCGTGATGAGCTCTCCGACGCGGTCGCCGAGGAGGTGCACACCGAGGACGGGTCCGTCCTTGAGGCGGACGACCTTGACGAGGCCACCCGTGCCGATGATCTCGCTCTTCCCGTTCCCCGCGAGGTTGTACTCGTAGGAGTGGACGGCGTCGGCACCGTGCGCGGCGACCGCCGCCTCCTCCGTCAGACCGACCGAGGCGACCTCGGGGCTGGAGTAGGTGACCTTCGGGATCTGCACGTCGGGCACGTTCACGGGGGAGAGACCCGCGATGCGCTCGGCGACCGCGATGCCCTGCTGGAACCCGCGGTGAGCGAGCTGGAGACCCGGGACGATGTCGCCGACCGCCCACACACCGGGGACATCGGTGCGGAGGTCGCCGTCCACCGTCACGAACCCGCGGTCCAGACGCACGCCGGCTTCCTCGAAGCCCAGGTCGGCGGTGGCGGGGCCGCGGCCGACGGCGACGAGGAGGTAGTCGGCGGTGAACTCCGTGCCGTCCTCCAGCGTGACGGTCACGGACGAGTCGTCCTGCGTGGCGCTCTGGAAGCGCACGCCGAGGGAGTACTGGATACCGCGGCGGCGGAACGCGCGCTCGAGCCCCTTGCTCATCGCGATGTCTTCGTTCGGGACGAGGTGGGGCAGGGCCTCCACGATCGTCACCTCGGCGCCGAAGGAGCGCCACACGCTCGCGAACTCGACGCCGATCACGCCGCCGCCCAGGATGAGCACGCGCTCGGGGATGACGTCCAGGGCGAGGGCCTGCTCGCTGGTCAGGATCCGGCCGCCGATCTCGAGCCCCGGCAGCGAGCGGCTGTAGGAGCCGGTGGCGAGGATCACGTCCGTGCCGACGTAGACGTCGTCGCCGACGCTCACGCTCCGGTCCGCGTTCAGGCGACCGAGTCCGGTGACCGTCGTGATCCCGCGCGCCTTCACGAGCCCCTCGAGACCCTTGTACTTCTTGGCGACGATGCCCTCGCGGTAGGTGCGCACCCCGGCGACGTCGATCCCGCCGAACGAGGCCGTGACTCCCACGGAGGAGGCGTCACGCACGTGGTCCGCCACCTCGGCGGCGTGCAGCAGCGCCTTCGTGGGGATGCACCCGCGGTGGAGGCATGTGCCTCCCACCTTGTCCTTCTCGATCAGTGCGACGGACTTGCCGAGCTCGCTCGCTCGCAGTGCCGCGGCGTACCCGCCGCTGCCGCCGCCCAGGACGACGATGTCGAAGGTGTGGGTTGTCATGGGTGTCATGCCTCCGGGTGGGATGCTGCTTCGGCGAAGGCGATGATCGATCGGACCATCGCCCCCGTGGGGCCCTTCTCGGTGAAGCCGTAGGGGGCGCCGGCGTGTTCACCGGAGCCCGCGATGTCGAGGTGCACCCAGGGGATGCGCGGCGCGTCGTCCGCGTCCGAGGTACGGCCGACGAAGCGCCGCAGGAAGAGGCCGGCGAAGGACGCGCCGCCCATCCGATCTCCCATGTTGGCGTTGATCATGTCGGCGATGGGGGAGTCGAGCGTCTCCTCCATGTAGGCGGGCAGAGGCATGTGCCACGCCGGCTCCCCCGTGCGCGCGGCGGCGGCGAGGAACTCCGCGACCGTCTCGTCGTCGCCGAAGACGCCGGTGTGACGGTGGCCGAGGGCCGCGACGATCGCGCCGGTCAGGGTCGCGACGTCGATGATGACGTCGGGGTTCTCGCGGCTCGCGGCGACCAGACCGTCGGCGAGGACGAGGCGCCCTTCCGCGTCGGTGTTCAGCACCTCGACGGTGGTGCCGTCGAGGATGCGGATGACGTCGCCGGGGCGGAGGGCGCGGCCGGACGGCATGTTGTCGGTGATGCAGAGCCACGCCGTCACATGCACGGGGAGGCGGAGGGCGGCGATGGCGCGGAGGGCGGCGAGGGAGGTCGCGGCACCGGCCATGTCGAACTTCATGCCGACCATCGAGGCCGCGGGCTTCAGCGACAGGCCGCCGGTGTCGAAGGTGATGCCCTTGCCGACGAGGGCGATGTGGCGCTGCGCGTCCGCCGGCGCATAGTCGAGGCGGACGAGACGCGGCGGCCGGTCGGAGCCCTGGCCGACGCCGAGGATGCCGCCGAAGCCCTGTTCCGCGAGAGCGGTTTCGTCGAGGATCTGCACGGTGACGTCGAGGTCGGCGACGCTGTCGGCGGCGCTCTGCGCGAGCTGCGCAGGGCTCTGCCACTCGGCGGGCACGTTCACGAGGTCCTTGATGAGGGCGACGGCCTCGCCCGTCGCGTGGGCACGGGCGATCGTCGCGTCGTCGAGCGGGGCGTGGACGACGACCGCCGTCGCCCGCTTCTTCCTGCCGTTCTCGGCGCGATAGTCGTCGAAGCGGTAGCCGCCGAGGACGGCGCCTTCCGCCGCCGCGGCCGCGTGCGCCTCGAGTCCGGAGGCGAGGCCGAGCGAGACGGTGTCGAAGCCGGTGAGGGACCGGAGAGCCGTGCCGGCGGCGCTGCGCACGGACGCGTCGTCGATGGTGGAGCCGACGCCGACGACCGCGAAGGGGAGCGTCGTCACCTCGGGGGCGTAGACCCGCGCGAACGCTCCGGCGGCGCCGGTGAAGCCGATGCCCGCGAGGACGTCGGCGAGACCGGGGTGAGCCGCCAGGGACTCGGCCGACTCGGAGAGATCGGGGACGACGAGCACTGCGGCATCGGCAGCGCTTCCGGGGAACTGATCGGTGGTGTGCGAGAGCACGGGAAGCGTCATGGTCTCCATCCTAGGATCTCCCCCCCGGGGTCGTCGGCCCGCCCGGCGGGGTGTGTTCGCTCTCAGCGAGACAGGTCAGAGCCCGGGTCCGGGTGCGGCTCGTAGCATGGAGACATGCCCTTCTCCGGAGAGATCCACGAACGCGTCGCGAACGCTCCCACGGTGCCCCACGGCCTGCCTCTCGTGATGCTGCTCACCGGATTCACCGACGCGGGCAGTGCGGTGTCGGGGCTCATCGATCACCTGAGGGAGACGACGTCGCCGCAGCCGCTCGCGATCTTCGACAACGACGTGCTCCTCGACTACCGCGCGCGTCGCCCCGTGATCTCGTTCGACCAGGACCACCTCGCCGAGTTCCGCCCGCCCCGACTCGAGCTCTCCCTCGCCACGGACGCGCTCGGTCGTCCGTTCCTCCTCCTCACGGGCTACGAGCCCGACTTCGCCTGGAACGCCTTCGCGGAGACGGTGCTGGACCTCGCAGCGGAGTTCGAGGCGTCGGGACTGCACTGGGTGCACTCCATCGCCATGCCCGTGCCGCACACGCGTCCCATCGGGACGACGGTGAGCGGGAACCGGCGCGACCTCGTCGTGTCGCACTCCGTGTGGCGTCCGCGCACGCAGGTGCCCGCCACTGCCGGTCACCTGCTCGAGTACCGGTTCGCGGAGCGCGGGGAACGCGTCGTCGGCTTCGTCCTCCTCGTGCCGCACTACCTCGCCGAGACCGAGAACCCGGAGGCGGTCAGCGCGGCGGCGGAGAAGCTCATGGCGTCGACCGGTCTCGTGCTCATGCTGGACGCCGTGCAGGAGCGGCGCGCGGACTACATCGCCCGGGTCGACGAGCAGGTCGCGGCGAACGACGAGCTGCAGCAGATGGTGCACAACCTGGAACGTCGCTACGACGCCTACATGGCCGGCCGTGACCCCGAGGACGACTCGTACGACGAAGGCGGATTCAGCGAACGCGACCTGCCCAGCGCCGATGAGCTCGCAGCCGAACTCGAGCGCTACCTCGCCACCCGTCCGTCGGGCGACGACGACAAGCCGGGCCGCGGCTGAATCCGTCCGTGCGGATCGGGCGCGAATGCGTCCTCATCGCCATACGTGTGCGATACTAGGAGTCCGACCCGTTGTCAATCAGTGTTTTCGAGCGCTGGACTTGACAAGGGTCTTACTAGTGTCCGAAATGTCCCGGGGTCTCCCAGCGGCCCCGTGAAAGGCGAAACGTGACTCCTGCCACGACGAAGAACACGCGGACGAAGAAGGCCGATCAGATCACCGCGGATCCCGAGGTCGAGGACGTCGAAGCGACCGAAGCGGCTCCCGCGCCCAAGCGTGCCGCGGCCAAGCGCGCCCCCGCGAAGAAGAAGAAGTCGGACGACGTCGTCGAGGAAGACGACGCCGCTGCGGCCGAGGGCTCCGAAGACGCCGCGGGCGACGAGGAGGAGGACGACGCGAAGCCGGCCTTCACCGAGCCGCTGCCGACCGGTGCGATCGTCATCTCCTCCAAGGACGACGAAGAGGTCCCGGTCTACTCGACCCAGATCACCGGCGCGACCGCCGACCCGGTCAAGGACTACCTGAAGCAGATCGGAAAGGTCGCGCTGCTGAACGCGGCCGAAGAGGTCGAGCTCGCGATGCGCATCGAGGCGGGTCTGTTCGCGGAGGAGAAGCTCTCCGCGATGTCTCCCGCCGAGAAGACGAGCCAGCTCGGACTCGACCTGCAGTGGGTCGCCCGTGACGGTCAGCGCGCGAAGAGCCACCTCCTCGGCGCGAACCTCCGTCTCGTCGTCTCCCTCGCCAAGCGCTACACCGGTCGCGGCATGCAGTTCCTGGATCTGATCCAGGAGGGCAACCTCGGTCTCATCCGCGCGGTCGAGAAGTTCGACTACACCAAGGGCTTCAAGTTCTCGACCTACGCCACCTGGTGGATCCGTCAGGCCATCACCCGCGCCATGGCCGACCAGGCCCGCACGATCCGCATCCCGGTGCACATGGTCGAGGTCATCAACAAGCTCGCCCGCGTGCAGCGCCAGATGCTGCAGGACCTCGGTCGCGAACCCACTCCGGAAGAGCTGAGCCGCGAGCTCGACATGACTCCGGAGAAGGTCGTGGAGGTGCAGAAGTACGGTCGCGAGCCGATCTCCCTGCACACGCCGCTCGGCGAAGACGGCGACAGCGAGTTCGGTGACCTCATCGAGGACACCGAGGCCGTGGTCCCCGCCGATGCCGTGGGCTTCACGATGCTGCAGCGTCAGCTCGAGCAGCTCCTCGACTCGCTCTCGGAGCGCGAGGCCGGCGTGATCCGAATGCGCTTCGGCCTGGGCGACGGTCAGCCGAAGACGCTCGACCAGATCGGTGACACGTTCGGGGTGACACGTGAGCGCATCCGCCAGATCGAGTCCAAGACGATGGCCAAGCTGCGCCACCCGAGCCGCTCGCAGTCGCTGCGGGACTACCTCGAGTGATGCAGGCGAACGAGGGCAAGGCGCTCGAGGCGAGCGTCGACGGAAAGAGCTACGCGCGGATTCCGCTGCGCACCCGTGTCGTGATGCCGGACGACGATCTCGACGCCATCATCACGGAGTACGCCAAGGATGCCGTCCAACCGGGCGACCTCCTCTTCGTGACCGAGAAGATCGTCGCGATCACGCAGGGGCGGTCCTACCGCCTCGACGAGATCAAGCCGCGCAAGCTCGCGCTGTTCCTGTCGAAGTACGTCACCCGCACGCCGTACGGCATCGGTCTCGGCATGCCGGAGACGATGGAGATGGCGCTGCGCGAGTGCGGTACGCCGCGCATCCTCTTCGCGGCGGCCGTCTCGGCGGTCACCAAGGCCTTCGGGCGCAAGGGCGACTTCTACCGCATCGCGGGGGACAAGGCGCGCGCGATCGACGGCCCGACGAAGCACACCATCCCTCCGTACAACGAGGCTGTGGTGCTCGGGCCGAAGGACCCGGACCGGGTCGCGGCGCACCTGAAGACGCTGATCGGCGGCCAGGCCGAGGTGGCCGTGGTCGACATCAACGATCTCGGCGGCAACATCCTCGGCTCCACGCTGGACAAGGCGGGGGAGCTGCGGCTGGTGAAGATCCTGGGTGACAACCCGCTCGGTCAGGGCCTCGAGTCCACCCCGCTCGGCATCGTCCGCGCGGTCTGAGCAGGTCGACCCACCCCCTTACGAACGAACCGGCCCCTTGCGTGCGAACGCAAGGGGCCGGTTTGCGCGTAAGGGGCCGGGTCGACGCTTCGACAGGCTCAGCGACCCAGGCTGGGTCCCTGAGCCTGTCGAAGGGTGCGCCTGTCGAGGGTCAGAAGCCGATGACCTCGCGGTAGCGCGGCTTGTGCCCGGTCCGGATCCCGGTGACGCTGGGCTTGTTCTCGTACACGCCTGCGCCCCAGTTGCCCTCGACGAGCACGGGGCCGTCCGGGGTCACGACGACGTCCCAGCCGACGTACTGCACCTGCGGCACGACGCGGGCAACCTGATCGATGAACGCGCGCACCTCGTCGATGTACGGCAGCTGGAAGTCGGCGATGCGGAACCCGGAGTCGGGGTGCGTCTCGTGGACGTGGCCGTGCGAGTCGTAGCCGGCGCCCACCGCGTGCCCGTTCTCGTCGAGCATCGTGTAGAAGCCGCCGAAGGTCATCTGATCGCTCACCGCGCCGCGGCCGAACTTCTGGGCCATCGCGAGGATGTGCGCCTTCTCGCCGTCGAAGAACGCGGTGATGCGCGTGGTGTTCACGGTCCCGGGGCACACGGCCGCCAGGTCGTCGTGCTGGCGGATGACCTCTTCGATCAGCAGTTCGCCGCGATCGAGGAGGCCGCGGTGGAACTCGGTCCAGTCCGTGATGTCGGCCGCGTGATACCGGTGCACACCGGTGCCGGCCTGACCGACCGGCTCCTTCGTGACGATCGTGCCGAGGCGCTCCGTGAGGGCGCGGACCTCGTCGGCGTTCCCCTCCTCGACCACCATCCACTCGCGGTCCAGGTGCGCGGAGAACTTGCGGTTGAACTCGATCTTGTCCTGGAAGATCCAGCGGAAGTCGGGGTGGTCGTACTTCTGCGAGAGCTGGTTGGACACGGGGTGCGTCATGTACGTCTCGCGCTCGGCGCGGTTCAGCATCGCGAAGTCGTAGTCGATGTAGTCCTGGAAGCCGACGTTGTGACGGGCCGCCGACCAGAGCATGTCGGCGACGATCGTGGGCACGGGCCGGTGATGCTGGGCCGAGGCCTCCTTGGCACGTTCGAACACGGAACCGACGTCGATGCGGCGGGCACGGCCGAGGAGGTAGCGGATGCGGGGCGCGAGAGAAAGACGAGACATGAAGCTCCGGGTCTAGGGATCGACGTCCCAGTCTACGCGGGGAGCCCCCAGGCTCCTGGGAGCGCGGAAGCTAGGCTGGAGCACGTGTGTGACACGAGTTCGAGTGCGCTTCCGCAGGCGATGATCTCGCGTTCGGCCCTCGCTGCCGGCGCGTCCGCGGCGATCCGGGCGGGGGGTCGCCGGGCCGACCTCCGGCGCGATGCGTGGGGTCACGGCCTGCTCGCCGTCGCCCAGGCGGTGACCGCGGCGGGAGCGGAGGAGGTCATCGTGGACTCTCCCGGAGAGGTCGAGGCACTCCGTCTCGAAGGCATCACCGCCACGACCACCGGAGAGCCGGACCTCGATCCCGGTCTCCTCTACGGGCTGCCGTCCGCGGCGGGCCGCCCGACGACGCCTCCGGTCATGCGCCTGGTCGGCCGCGTCATGTCCACCAAGCGCCTGCGGGCGGGAGAGGCCGTCTCGTACGGCTACACCTTCCGGGCGGCGGCGGACACCACGGTCGCGCTCGTGACGGGTGGCTACGCTCAGGGCGTCGTCCGGGCCCTGGGCAACCACGCGGACGTGGAGATCGACGGCGCACTGCACCCCATCGTCGGGCGTGTCGCGATGGACGTCTGCGTCATCGACCTCCAGGGCGCCCCCGCGGAGGTGGGCGACGCGGTGACCTATTTCGGAGGGACCGGACCCGCCTCCGGCGCCATCGCGCGCTGGGCGGGGCTCACTCGGATGACCCCGGCCGAGCTCGTCGCGGTCCCGGGAGCGCACGCCGTGCGCGGATGGGAGGCATGATGGGAGGCCCGATGCGCCCCGAACTGCGTCTCGACAGTGCTGTCTTCCGCACGAACATCGCGGCGGTTCGTGACCGCCTCGGCGACTCCACGCTGATGCTGGTCCTCAAGGACGACGCCTACGGCCACGGGCTTCGCTGGGCGGTCGAGACGGCCCTCGAGGCCGGGGTGACCTCGTTCGGCAGCTATGACGTGCGCGGAGGCGTCGAGGTCCGGCGCATCGCGGGCGGGGAGGTGACGGTGTTCGCCTGGGCGACCTCGACCGATGAGGAGATCGACGAGGCGCTCCTGCAGGACATCGAGCTCGGCGTCGGCACCGTCGAGTATCTCCGGCGCATCGCCGCGCGGGCGGAGGTCCTCGGCGTGCGCGCACGGATCCACCTCAAGATCGACACCGGGCTGCATCGCAACGGCGTGCGCCCGGAGGACTGGGCGGCCGCGGTCGCCGAAGCCCGAGACGCCGAGCGCTCCGGCGCACTCGCCCTCGTCGGGGTCTGGAGCCACATCGCCGAGGCGAGCGACGCCGAGGACGACGAGGCGCAGGCCGTGTTCCTCGACGCCGTCCGGCAGGTCGGCCTGACCGGGCCGCAGCCGGCGTCTGTGCACCTCACGGCCTCGGCCGCGTCCTGGTGGCGACCCGAGTTGCGCGGGACCGTGTCGCGGATCGGCGCGTTCTGCTACGGCATCCGCTCGGCGGACGGTCCGGACCTCGACGGGGTCCGTCCCGCGGCGCGTCTCGTCGCGCCGGTCGTGCGGGTGGAGGGCGAGAGCGCGATCGTCGCCGTCGGGAGTCTGGACGGCGTCCCGTCCACGCTGACCGGGATGACGGTGGGCACCCCCGCCGGCTCGCGTGCGGTCTCGACCATCGATGTCGCCACGATGACCGTCGAAGGCTGGCCGGGGATGGCGGTCGGCGACGAGGTGACGATCTTCGGCCCCGGCGCACAGGGGGAGGAGACAGCAACGACCCTCGCCGAGCGGATCGATACGGTGGGCGAGGAGATCCTCACCCGCCTCGGTCCGCGGATTCGGCGGAGGGTCGTGGACTGAACCGGTTCGGTCGGCTCAGGCGCTGATCAGACCGTCTCGATGAGACGAGCGGTCTCGTCGTGCCAGCTCGTGGCCACACTGCGCAGCTTCTCTTCGTACTTGCGGCCGTGGTGGGCGCAGAAGAGCAGCTCGGAACCGTTCACCTCGGCGGCGATGTAGGCCTGCGCTCCACACGAGTCGCAGCGGTCCATCGCGGTCAGGCGGTACTCGACAGCGGAGGTCTCACGTTCGGTCGTTGCATTCATCTCGGGGCCTCCTCGGGTGTCGGCGTCCTTGTTGGTCGTGCTCAATACAACCACGCTGCACCTGGGGGCATGCCCGGTCGACGGCGTGTTTCGCTCAGCGCGTACGCGCGTAGCCGCGAACGCAGCGACCCGGGGAGTGTCTGCGAGGGGCGGCTCCCTCCCGCGAATAGACTCGGAGATTGTGAATGCCGAGTACTCCGCCCATCATCTCCAGGTGCTCGAAGGACTCGAAGCGGTCCGCAAGCGCCCCGGCATGTACATCGGCTCGAACGGTTCGCCCGGGCTCATGCACTGCCTCTGGGAGATCATCGACAACTCCGTCGACGAGGCGGTGGCCGGCAACGGCTCGCGCATCGACGTCATCCTCCACGACGACGGCAGCGTCGAGGTGCACGACCGCGGTCGCGGCATCCCCGTCGACGTCGAGCCGCGAACCGGTCTGACCGGCGTCGAGGTCGTCTACACGAAGCTGCACGCCGGAGGGAAGTTCGGCGGTGGCTCCTATGCGGCATCGGGCGGTCTGCACGGCGTGGGCGCCTCGGTCGTGAACGCCCTCTCCGAGCGCCTCGACGTCGAGGTCGACCGCGGCGGCAAGACCTACGCGATGTCCTTCCACCGCGGTGAGCCCGGCATCTTCCACGACTCGGGGGAGAAGCGGCCCGATGCGCCGTTCACCCCGTTCGAGGAGAACAGCGAGCTGCGCGTCGTCGGCAAGGCGCCGCGCGGCGTCACCGGCACCCGGGTGCGGTACTGGGCCGACCGCCAGATCTTCACCAAGGACGCCGCGTTCCAGCTCGCCGAGCTCGAGACGCGGGCGCGTCAGACGGCCTTCCTGGTCCCCGGGCTCGAGATCGTGGTGCGCGACGAGCGGGCCGCGAGCGCCGTGGTGGGGGAGGACGGGGCGCCGACCGGCCCCGTGGAGACCTCGTACCTCTACGAGGGCGGCATCTCCGAGTTCGTGGACTACCTCGCGGTCGACCCGCCGGTGACCGACACCTGGCGCATCCAGGGGGAGGGCACGTTCACCGAGACCGTCCCGGTCCTGCAGCCCGACGGGCACATGGTGGCGACCGAGGTCGAGCGCGTCTGCGCCGTCGACATCGCCCTGCGCTGGGGCACCGGCTACGACACCCGCATCCGCTCCTTCGTGAACATCATCTCCACCCCGAAGGGCGGCACGCATCAGCAGGGCTTCGAGCAGGAGCTGTTGAAGGTGCTCCGCAGCCAGGTCGAGCAGAACGCCCGCCGACTCAAGGTCGGCAACGACAAGCTCGAGAAGGACGACGTCCTCGCCGGCCTCACCGCGGTCCTCACGGTCAACGTGCCGGAGCCGCAGTTCGAGGGTCAGACGAAGGAGGTGCTCGGCACGCCCGCCGTGCGCCAGATCGTGGCCCAGGTGATGCGGAAGGACCTCCAGCAGCGTTTCACCTCCACCAAGCGCGACGACAAGAGCCAGGCCACGCAGCTACTCGACAAGATCGTCTCCGAGATGAAGGCCCGCGTGTCGGCACGCGCCCACAAGGAGACGCAGCGCCGGAAGAACGCGCTCGAGTCGTCCACCCTGCCGACCAAGCTCGTCGACTGCCGGACGAACGACGTGGAGCGCAGCGAGCTCTTCATCGTCGAGGGAGACTCGGCCCTCGGCACGGCGAAGAACGCGCGCAACAGCGAGTTCCAGGCGCTGCTGCCGATCCGCGGGAAGATCCTCAACGTGCAGAAGGCGTCGGTCGGCGACATGCTGTCCAACGCCGAGTGCGCGTCGATCATCCAGGTGATCGGGGCCGGCTCCGGGAGGACCTTCGACATCGACGCCGCGCGCTACGGGAAGATCATCCTCATGAGCGACGCCGACGTCGACGGCGCGCACATCCGCACCCTCCTGCTCACGTTGTTCTTCCGCTACATGCGGCCCCTCATCGAGCACGGACGGGTGTTCGCCGCCGTGCCGCCGCTGCATCGGATCATCGTCATCAACCCGGGATCCAAGCCGAACGAGACGATCTACACCTACAGCGAGCAGGAGCTGCACGCGCTGCTCGCGAAGCTCCGCAAGGCCGGCAAGCGCTGGCACGAGCCGATCCAGCGCTACAAGGGTCTCGGCGAGATGGACGCCGAGCAGCTGGCGAACACGACGATGGACCGCTCCGGTCGGCTGCTCCGCCGCGTCCGGATGGAGGACGCCGAGGCGGCGGGCCGCGTCTTCGAACTGCTCATGGGCAACGAGGTCGCCCCGCGGCGGGAGTTCATCATCGATTCCGCCGACCAGCTCTCCCGCGAGTCCATCGACGCCTGAGAGCAGACGTCACGAAGAAGGGGACCCGGCGCGGCCGGGGCCCCTTCTTCGTGGAACGGATCAGACGAGCGTGCGGCCGATGCTGCCGATGACGCCGTCGATCGGCTGACCGGAGGCGTCGCGTCGTGCCCCCACGTCCGGCAGCTTGCGCACCGCGCCGGTGGGGTCGACGGCCAGAGCCGGGTTCGGGCCGACCCAGGCGACGGTGAGGCGGTCCTCGCCCTTCAGGAAGGCGTGGGCGCGGACGCCGCCGGTCGCGCGGCCCTTCGACGGGTACTCCGTGAAGGCCGAGACCTTCGCGCGGCCGGGATCGGTGCCGGGCAGGATGCTCTCCGCGCCCGACACCGTGGCGACGACGGCATCGGTGTCCGGGCGGACGGCGCCGAAGAAGAGGACGGAGGCGCCCGAGCCGAGCTTGATGCCCGCCATGCCGCCGGCCGGCGCGCCCTGGGGGCGGACCGTCGAGGCCGAGAACCGCAGCAGCTGCGCATCCGTCGTCAGGAACACGAGGTCGGCGTCATCCGCCGCGTCGGCCACCCCGACCACGGAGTCTCCAGTCTTGAGGCCGATGACCTCCAGGTCGGGCCGCACGGGCAGGGTCGACGGCACGATGCGCTTCACGATGCCCTGGGCGGTGCCGAGCGCGACGGGGGTCTCGCTGTCGAAACGGACGAACCCGAGGATGCGCTCACTCTTGGTCGTGATCCCCAGGTAGTCGCGCAGCGGAGTCCCCGCGGCGAGCTGCACCGAGGTGCCCGGCACCGAGGGCAGGTCCACGGGGGAGAAGCGGACGACGCGTCCCGTGCTGGTGAGCGCCCCGACCTCGCCGCGGACCGTCGTCTCGACCGTCGCGAGGATGGCATCGTGCTTGCTCCGCCGGGCCGGAGCCGTCAACTCCTGTCCTTCGCCGAGGTCCACGCGCACGGCGCGGCCCGTCGTCGAGAGGACGACGGTGGTCGGCGCGTCGGCGATCTGCAGGTCGACGGCGCCCTTCGTCGCACGGGGCTTCGGCGGGGCCGCGTTCATCAGCAGGGTGCGCCGCGGCGTCCCGTACGCCTCGGCCACGGCGTCCAGCTCCCGGGCGACGGCCGCGCGCAGCAGGGCCGGGCTGGCGAGCAGCTCGCGCAGCGACGCGATCTCCGCGAGGAGGGCGTCGCGTTCCGCCTCGAGCTCGATGCGCGAGAACTTGGTCAGACGTCGCAGCCGCAGCTCGAGGATGTACTCGGCCTGCGGCTCGCTGAGGTCGAACACGGACCGGAGCCGGGTGCGGGCCTGCTCGGTGTCGTCCGACGACCGGATGACCTGGATGACCTCGTCGATGTCGAGGATCGCGATGAGCAGACCCTCCACCAGGTGCAGGCGCTCCTCCCGGCGGGCGAGACGGTACCGGCTGCGGCGGGTGATGACCTCGATGCGGTGGCCGACGTAGACGCTGAGCATCTCCTTGAGCCCGAGGGTGCGGGGCTGGCCGTCGACGAGGGCGACGTTGTTGATGCTGAAGGAGTCCTCCAGCGGGGTGAGCCGGAAGAGCTGCTCCAGCACGGCGTTCGGATCGAAACCGGTCTTGATCCCGATGGCGACGCGGAGGCCGTGGTTGCGGTCGGTGAGATCGGTGACGTCGCTGATGCCCTGCAGCTTCTTCGCCTGCACCGCGTCGCGGATCTTCTCGATGAGACGCTCCGGACCGACCATGTAGGGCAGCTCCGACACGATGATGCCCGTGCGCCGGGGGCCCAGCGGCTCGATCGACGTCCGCCCGCGGACCTTGAGGGCACCGCGCCCGGTCGTGTAGGCGTCCTTGACGCCGTCGAGCCCCATGAGGATCCCGCCCGACGGGAAGTCGGGGCCGGGGACGTACTCCATGAGATCCTCGGTGGTGGCGTCCGGGTTCTCGAGCAGGTGGGTCGCCGCGGCGACGACCTCGATGAGGTTGTGCGGCGCCATGTTGGTCGCCATGCCCACCGCGATGCCGCTAGCACCGTTGACGAGCAGGTTGGGGAACGCCGCGGGCAGCACGGCCGGCTGCTGGAACTGGCCGTCGTAGTTCGGGATGAAGTCGACGACGTCCTCGTCGAGGTTCTCGGTGAGCGAGAGCGCGGGGGCGGCGAGACGCGCCTCGGTGTACCGCGCGGCGGCGGGGCCGTCGTCCAGGGATCCGAAGTTGCCGTGACCGTCGACGAGCGGCACCCGGAGGGCCCACTCCTGCGCGAGGCGGACGAGCGCGTCATAGATCGCCGAGTCGCCATGGGGGTGCAGCTTTCCCATGACCTCGCCGACGACGCGGG
This sequence comes from Microbacterium sp. LEMMJ01, assembly GCF_002114135.1. Taxonomy (NCBI): domain Bacteria; kingdom Bacillati; phylum Actinomycetota; class Actinomycetes; order Micrococcales; family Microbacteriaceae; genus Microbacterium; species Microbacterium sp. LEMMJ01. The sequence continues at coordinate 222,060 of NZ_NCTV01000036.1, read as the reverse complement.
CGCTCTTCACATGGCCGCGGTCCGGGCGCAGACCCATCTCGGCCATCTGGAACAGGATGCGGCGCTGCACGGGCTTGAGGCCGTCTCTGGCGTCCGGGAGTGCCCGCGAATAGATGACGGAGTACGCGTACTCCAGGAAGGAGCCCTGCATCTCGTGAGAGAGATCGATGTCCTGGATGCGTTCCTCGACAGGCTCGGGCGGCGGGGTTTTCGGCATGGACTTCCTGAAGGCGTACGGGAGCCTGTGTCAGACTGGCTCGGATGTCCTTCATGCTACCGTCCGCGCCGCCGGGCGCCCGGAGCGTCGTCGGGGTGGCGGACGACCTGTGCGCCGCTCTCCGCGGCGAATCCGCCACGCTGCCGCGCGTCGATTCGGCCGTGCTCGTGGTGATCGACGGCCTCGGGGCGATCAGCCTCCGCGGGCACGCCGGTCACGCCCGCTCGCTCACCGCGACGATGACGAAGAAGGACGTCGCGCAGACGGTCTTCCCGACGACGACGGCGGCCGCCCTCACGAGTCTCACCACCGGGGTCTGGCCGGGGGAGCACGGTCTCGTCGGCTATCGCGTCCGAGACCCGGAGCGGGATGTCCTCGTGAATCAGCTCAGCGGGTGGGAGACGGACGGTCTGGACCCGCTCACCTGGCAGGCCGCCCCCACGGTGTTCGAGCGCATGGCGGCGACGGGCCGGCCGGTCTTCGCCGTGGGGCTGGCGGCGTACGCGCACAGCGGCTTCACACGTGCGACCCTCCGCGGCGCGACATTCGTCCCCGCGGCGACGCCGGAGGAACGGGTCGAGGCCTCCTACGCCCTGGCCGCGGAGAATCCGGGCTCCCTCGTCTACTGCTACCTGCCCGAGGTCGACAAGGCGGGGCACAAGCACGGGGTGGACTCCGCGGAATGGGTCACCGCGCTGGAGCGGATCGACGGCGCGCTCTCGGTCCGCGTCCCGCCGCGCGTGGGCGTGGTGGTGACCTCGGATCACGGCATGGTCGACGTACCGTCCCATCGGCAGGTCGTGCTCGAGGAGGAGCATCTCGTCGGCATCCGGCACGTCGGGGGCGAGCCTCGCATGCTGCACCTGTATCGGGAGCCGGACTCCGACACCGCGGTGCTGGCCACGCGTCTGCGCCGCGATCTGGAGGGGGTGGCCGAGGTCGCCACCCGGGAGGAGGCGCTGCGGGCCGGTCTCTTCGGCCCCGTCGTCAGCGACGACGCCCGGTCCCGGATCGGTGACGTGCTGATCGCCGCCACGGGTGTGCGCGCTCTCTACGACGGCACGGCCGAGGACCAGCGCAACCGCGGCATGATCGGGCAGCACGGCGCACTCACCCCGGAGGAGACCAGGGTGCCGTTCCTGCGGCTTGGCGCCTTCGCCTCCTGACGCGAGCGACCGCGGTCATTCGTCGGTGCGTGCTCCGAAGACGATCTCGTCCCACGACGGCATGGCGTTGCGGCGCCGCCGACGGCCGCCGCTGTCGCCGGCGTCGTTCGAGGACGGCTGACGAGGCGTGGGCTCCGGGGCCGCGGGCTCGTCGTCCGGCTCCTCCAATGCGGCGAAGAGGGCGATCGGATCGGTGTCGTCCTGAACGTCCTCGATCTCGTGCTCGATCGGCGCCGCCTCGCGCTGGCCGCGGCGACGGCGCAGGGCCTCGAGGAGATCGGCGGTCTCGGGGCTCGTCGAGGCGGCGTCGGGGGCGCGGTTGATCGCGGCGTCCTGGACCGCCGGCGCCGAGCGCTCGGGCTGCGCCGGCTCCTCTGCCTCGGCCGCGGGAGCCGGGACGAGGCGCGGTCCGAAGGCGCCGGAGTCGAAGCGGCTGTCGTCTTTGTAGGGCGAGGCGGCGCGGTCGGCCTCCACGGCTCGCAGACGCGGGATCAGGCCCTCCGGCAGGGACCCCTGTCGCGAGAGCTGCGTGGCGTCGGCGTTCAGCGGCGAGAGGGCGCTCCGCCGAGGGTCGAAGCTCCAACGCGCGTCGTGCTCGACGTCGTTGGCGGAGAACTCCAGCTTGATGATCCAGCCGGACTCCTCCTTCCAACTCGCCCAGCGCTCGGACGACGCGCCCACCTCGGCCAGCTTGGCGCGCACCGCGGCGCCGAACGTCGGCTGCGCGTCGGGCTCGACCTCGCTGCCGATGAGGACGGGGACGGCGAGCGCCTGGCCGATGATGTGCTCCCGCTCGGCGAGGACAGGACCCTCGAAGCGTGCGACGTCGTCGACGCTGATCCCGAGGAGCTCCGCGACCTCTGCGGCGGTGAGACCGGCGCGGATCTGGGCCTGGATGTCCCGCGGACTCGCGGCGAGCTTCTGCGCCGCCGGCTCGGCCTGGCGGGTCGCGCGGCGGATCTCCCGCTGCAGCACGGCGTCGATGGGCAGCGCGAACCGCTCGCCCGCCTCGGTCGCGAGGACGAGCACTCCTGCTTCTGTGCCGACGATAGTGACGTTTTCCATGCGAATGCCCCTCTGATGGGTGTGCGTTCATGGTGTCACGGGAGACGCGTCGGGAGAGGGAATACGGCGGGCGTGCCGTGAGTTTGCCCTGTCGCATGGGAGGGCATTTGCGAAACGCCCGCCGGTCATGCAAACTATGGCCGCCGATTACCCGACGGCGCACCCGCCCACTCGCACCATGAAAGTGGAGATTCACCGCATGGCAACCGATTACGACGCTCCCCGAAAGAGTGAAGACGACTCCGAGTCGATCGAAGCCCTCAAGGAGCGTGTGCCGGACAAGCTGTCCGGCACGACCGGAGACGAGGACTCCGACAACCCGTCGAACTTCGATCTCCCGGGCGCGGACCTCTCCGATCTCGAGCTGGATGTCGTCGTGCTGCCCGCGCAGCAGGACGAGTTCACCTGCATGAGCTGCTTCCTCGTGAAGCACCGCTCGCAGCTCGACCACGAGGGACCCGATGGCCCCATCTGCAAGGAGTGCGCTGCCTGAGCAGCCCTCTGCGCGACGCCTCACGCGCCCCCGACCATCCGGTCAGGGGCGCGCTGTCGTTTCTCCGGGGGCGGTCAGCCCCGCGCCGCGCGGATGGCCGCGGCGAGCCGATCGGGCGTCCTGGTCGAGATCGTCCACGCGATGACGGGGTCTGCCTCGTCGATGTTCGGCACCACGACGACACCGTCGATGCCGCCGCGGATGAGGTGCCACCCGCGAGCCGGGAGCTCCGGTCCTCGTGCGGCCCGTGCCTCGTCGCCGGTCAGCGCCACCGGCTCGCCGAGGTGGCGCGCGTCGATGTGGGCGGGTCCGGCGCGGAGCACGCCGTCCTGCACCGAGACGACCGGAGCCAGGGCGATGGCCGCCACCACGAGCAGCGCGGACACCGCTCCGCCGAGCAGCAGCGCGAAGGTCGAGCCGACCGGCACGAAGATCAGGGACACCATCGGTCCCGCCAGGGCGATCGTGACCAGCAGCCACAGGCTGGGGGCCAGGCGTTCGTGGTAGCGGGGACGTGCGTCCGTTGCGGGGTTCTGCATTAGCCTCATGGGGTGACCGATTCCGTTGATGTCCCCATTATCGCCGCAGCGGTCCCCGGCTATGCGCATCCGGGTGACGCCGGAGCCGATCTCGTCGCCGCCGAGGCCGTGCGGCTGGAGCCGGGGGAGCGCGCTCTCGTCCCCACCGGCGTGCGCATCGCGCTGCCGGACGGCTATGCGGCCTTCGTGGTGCCCCGCAGCGGACTCGCGGCGAGACACGGTATCTCGATCGTGAACTCTCCCGGCACCGTCGACGCCGGCTACCGGGGCGAGATCAAGGTCAGTCTGATCAACACGGACATCCACAGCGCGTACGATGTCGCCGTCGGCGATCGCATCGCACAGCTCATCGTGATGCCCGTCACCCGTGCCCGGTTCCTCCCGGTCGACGAGCTGCCGGACAGCGTCCGCGGCGCCGGCGGATTCGGCTCGACCGGCTACCAGGCACAGACCCCCGAGAACGAAGCAGGACAGGCGAAATGACCGACAGCAACGAGACTCCTTCCAAGTCGGCGCCGGAGAACCGCGCCACCGAGGGCCCGTTCGACGACTCCGAGGCGAACCCCGTCCGCCCGTACATCGACCTCGGCGGGATCAAGATCCTGCCGCGCGAGGGACTGAACCTGCGGCTCGAGGTGGAGGAGCAGAGCAAGCGCATCGTGGCGGTCGGGCTCGACTACGCCGAGTCGTCGCTCCAGGTGCAGCCGTTCGCGGCTCCGCGCAGCGGCGGTCTGTGGGACGAGACGCGCGTCCAGCTGCGCGACCAGGTCAAGGCGCAGGGCGGTCGCGTCGAGGAGCGGGAGGGGCCGCTCGGCAAGGAGCTGCTCGCGGAGGTGCCCGCGACCGCCAGTGAAGGCTCCGGCCTGCGCCTCGCGCGCTTCATCGGCATCGACGGGCCCCGCTGGTTCCTGCGCGGTGTGATCGGCGGCGCGGCGGCGTCCGATCCGGAGGCGGCCGCGAAGGTCGAGGACCTCTTCCGCTCGATCGTCGTCGTCCGCGGGGGAGCGCCCATGCCGCCGCGCGACCTCATCCCGCTGAAGATGCCGGCGACGCCGGGTTCCGCGTGACCACGCCGGACGCCGAGGAGCCGCGCACACAGAGCGCGTCGGAGATCCTCGGAGCAGCACTCGGCGGCGCCGCGCGCAAGGCCGGGCTCGACCCGTCCGAGAGCGCGAGCACGCACAAGGTCGTCTGGTCGGCCATGGGCGGCTGGCGCGGGATCCTCGAGTCGGTGCTCCCGAGCCTCGCGTTCGTGATCCTGTTCACCCTTCGGCCTGAGCCCTTGCTGCTGCCCCTCGGAGTGTCCGTCGGTCTGGCCGCCGTGTTCACCGTCGTCCGGCTGGTGCAGAAGTCTCCGCCGTCGGCCGCCCTCGGCGGACTGATCGCGGCCGTGGCCGCCGCCGGTCTGGCCCTGTGGACGGGCCGCGGCGAGGACAACTTCGTCCCCGGCCTCATCACGAACGCGGTCTACGGGTCGGCGATCCTCGTCTCGGCGCTCATCGGCTGGTCCGTCATCGGTCTCGCGGTCGGCTTCCTCATGGGGGAGGGAACCGCCTGGCGTGCGGACCGTCGCAAGCGGCGGGCCTTCTTCTGGTTGGGCATCGCCTGGGCCGCGCTGTTCTTCGCCCGACTGATCGTGCAGTTCCCGCTGTACCTGGCCGGCGACGTCACCGCTCTCGGGACCCTCAAGCTCGTGATGGGACTGCCGTTGTTCGCGCCCCTGATCGCGGTGACCTGGCTGGTCGTCCGTGCGCTCTATCCCCGCGCGTCGTCGCACGACGACCCCGCGGCGGCGTGATAGATTTATCTCGACATCAAGATAAATCACGGGCTTTCGCCGGTGACCAGCGCGGAGCAGACTGGTTAGGTCCCCCTTGCTAGCCGCGCGGCCGCACCGGCGAGCAAGATGGAGGCGCCTGTCGCTCCCATCCGAATAGAAGGAGACGGATTCGTGTCCACGGTGAACAGCTTCGGTGCCAAGAGCACCCTGACGGTCGGCAGCACCGACTACGAGATCTTCCGCATCGACACGGTGCCCGGTTTCGACAAGCTCCCCTTCAGCCTCAAGGTCCTCCTGGAGAACCTGCTTCGCACCGAGGACGGCGCGAACGTCACGAAGGCGCAGATCGAGGCGCTCGGGTCGTGGGACGCCAACGCGGAGCCCAACACGGAGATCCAGTTCACGCCGGCGCGCGTGGTCATGCAGGACTTCACCGGCGTGCCCTGCATCGTCGACCTCGCCACGATGCGTGAGGCCGTCACGGCGCTCGGCGGCGACCCGAACAAGATCAACCCGCTCTCGCCGGCCGAGATGGTCATCGACCACTCCGTCATCGCCGACCTCTTCGGCACCGAGAACGCCCTCGAGCGCAACGTCGAGATCGAGTACGAGCGCAACGGCGAGCGGTACCAGTTCCTCCGCTGGGGCCAGACCGCGTTCCAGGACTTCAAGGTCGTGCCCCCCGGCACCGGCATCGTCCACCAGGTGAACATCGAGCACCTGGCGAAGGTCATCTACGACCGCACCAACGGCGGCGTCCTCCAGGCCTACCCCGACACCTGTGTCGGCACCGACTCGCACACCACGATGGTCAACGGACTGGGCGTGCTCGGCTGGGGCGTCGGCGGCATCGAGGCCGAGGCCGCGATGCTCGGCCAGCCCGTGTCGATGCTCATCCCGCGCGTCGTCGGCTTCAAGCTCTCGGGTGAGATCCCCGCCGGCGTGACCGCGACCGACGTGGTGCTGACCATCACCGACATGCTGCGCAAGCACGGCGTCGTCGGCAAGTTCGTTGAGTTCTACGGCGAGGGCGTCGCCTCGGTGCCGCTGGCCAACCGCGCGACGATCGGCAACATGTCGCCCGAGTTCGGCTCGACCGCCGCGATCTTCCCGATCGACGACGTCACCCTCGACTACCTGCGCCTCACCGGCCGCAGCGAGGAGGCCGTCGCGCTCGTCGAGGCCTACGCCAAGGAGCAGAAGCTCTGGCACGACGCCTCCCACGAGCCGGTCTTCAGCGAGTACATGGAGCTCGACCTCGGCACGGTCGTCCCGTCCATCGCCGGCCCGAAGCGCCCGCAGGACCGCATCCTCCTCTCCGAGGCGAAGACGCAGTTCGAGCAGGACATCCTGAACTACGCCACGGCGTCGACCAGCGACGACATCGTCGACCTCGAGTCCAAGCACTCCTTCCCGGCGTCCGACCCCGGTCAGGTCCCCGGCGAGGAGGAGCCGACCACGCGTCCCGTGCACATCAGCAGCGGCGCGCCGGCGAACGTGTCGAACCCGGTCCCGGTCACGACTCCCGAGGGCGAGAAGTACATCCTCGACAACGGCGCCGTCACCCTGGCGGCCATCACGTCGTGCACCAACACGTCCAACCCGTCGGTGATGATCGCCGCCGGCCTCCTCGCCCGCAAGGCGCGGGAGAAGGGCCTCAAGCAGAAGCCGTGGGTGAAGACCACGCTCGGCCCCGGCTCGAAGGTCGTCACCGACTACTACGAGAAGTCGGGTCTGGACAAGGACCTCGAGGGCCTCGGCTTCTACACGGTCGGCTACGGCTGCACCATCTGCATCGGAAACTCCGGGCCGCTCATCGAAGAGGTCTCCGAGGCGATCAACTCGCACGACCTCGCGGTCACGGCCGTCCTCTCGGGCAACCGCAACTTCGAGGGCCGCATCAGCCCGGACGTGAAGATGAACTACCTGGCCAGCCCGCCGCTGGTCATCGCGTACGCCCTCGCCGGCTCGATGCACTTCGACTTCGAGACCGACGCGCTCGGCAAGGACGCGGACGGCAACGACGTGTTCCTCAAGGACATCTGGCCGTCGCCGGACGAGGTCCAGGAGATCGTCGACTCGTCGATCTCGCGCGACCAGTTCATCAAGCAGTACGCCACCGTGTTCGACGGTGACGAGCGCTGGCGCAACCTGCCCACGCCGGACGACGACACGTTCCAGTGGGACGAGAAGTCGACGTACGTGCGCAAGGCCCCGTACTTCGACGGCATGACGATGGAGCTCACCCCGGTGAAGGACATCGAAGGTGCGCGCGTCATGGCGACGCTCGGCGACTCGGTCACCACCGACCACATCTCGCCGGCCGGCAACATCAAGCCGGGTACCCCCGCGGCCCAGTACCTCACGGAGCACGGCGTCGACCGCAAGGACTTCAACTCCTTCGGCTCGCGCCGCGGCAACCACGAGGTCATGATCCGCGGTACCTTCGCGAACATCCGCCTGAAGAACCTCATGGTCTCGGCCGTGAACGACGGGCAGGTCGTCGAGGGCGGCTACACCCGCGACTTCACGCAGCCGGGCGGCCCGCAGTCGTACATCTACGACGCGTGCATGAACTACGCCGAGCAGGGCACCCCGCTCGTCGTCTTCGGCGGCAAGGAGTACGGCTCCGGCTCGTCCCGCGACTGGGCGGCCAAGGGCACGAGCCTCCTGGGCGTCAAGGCCGTGATCACGGAGAGCTTCGAGCGCATCCACCGCTCCAACCTCATCGGCATGGGCGTCGTCCCCCTGCAGTTCCCCGCCGGCGAGAGCTGGGAGTCGCTGGGTCTCGACGGCACCGAGATCGTCTCGATCACGGGACTCGAGGAGCTCAACAACGGCGTCACCCCGAAGACGGTCAAGGTCACCGCCACCCCGAGCGAGCACTCGCCCGAGGGCAAGCAGACCGTCGAGTTCGACGCGGTCGTCCGCATCGACACCCCCGGTGAGGCGGACTACTACCGCAACGGCGGCATCCTGCAGTACGTGCTGCGCTCGCTCGTCTGAGCCGCGACGACGAAGGGGCTCGTGTCCACGGACACGGGCCCCTTCGGCGTGTCAAGGGTCTCCCGCCCTCGGGGGATTCCCGGCTCCGAGCGGTAGGATCGGGAAGACGTCCGCACCCGTTCGGACGCTCTGCCGAGGCCTGTGAGGAGGCGCAGATGCCCATTCTTCCGAGCATCTCTGGACCGCGCGATCTTGATCGGCTCTCGCCGGAGCAACTGGAAGAACTCGCTGCGGAGATCCGGGCTTTCCTCGTCGAGAACGTCTCGCAGACGGGTGGGCACCTCGGTCCCAACCTCGGTGTCGTGGAGCTCACGATCGCTCTGCACCGTGTGTTCTCCTCGCCGGACGACCCCTTCATCTTCGACACCGGCCACCAGTCCTATGTCCACAAGATCCTCACCGGCCGCCAGGACTTCTCGAAGCTGCGCGTCCGGGAGGGGCTCGCGGGCTACCCACAGCGTGCGGAGAGCCCGCACGACGTCGTCGAGTCCTCTCACGCCTCCAGCTCGCTGAGCTGGGCCGACGGCGTGTCCCGAGCGCTCACCGCCACCGGCCGCGCGGACCGACACGTCGTCGCGGTCGTCGGCGACGGCGCGCTGACCGGCGGCATGACGTGGGAGGCGCTGAACAACATCTCCGACGACAACGACCGCAACCTCGTGATCGTCGTCAACGACAACGGCCGCTCCTACGCGCCGACCATCGGCGGCATGTCCCGCTTCCTGAACCGGGTCCGCACTGCGGCGGCGTACAAGGACCTCCACCACAAGTCCGATCGCCTCTTCCGCGCGTTCGGGCCGGTGGGTCGAGCGGTGTTCCGCGGAGTGCGCGGCGGCACCCACGGATTCCTCTCGCGGTTCACCAACAACGAGGCCCTGTACTCCAACCTCGACATCAAGTACCTCGGTCCCGTCGACGGCCACGATCTTCCGGCGCTGCTGGAGACCCTGGAGCTGGCGAAGTCCTACGGCGCACCCGTCATCGTGCACGCGATCACCGAGAAGGGCCGCGGGTATCAGCCGGCCCGCGACGATGAGGCTGACCAGTTCCACGCGGTCGGCAAGATCGACCCGACGACGGGGGAGACGCTGTCCTCGGGCGGCCGCGGGTGGACCGACGTCTTCTCCGACGCCCTCGTGAAGGTCGGGGAACGCCGCTCGGACGTGATCGCCATCACCGCGGCGATGCTCCGCCCCACCGGCCTCGCCCCCTTCGCGGAGCGCTTCCCCGACCGTGTCTACGACGTCGGCATCGCCGAGCAGCACGCGGTGGCCTCGGCCGCCGGACTCGCGTACGGCGGCCTGCACCCCGTCGTCGCCGTGTACGCCACGTTCATGGGACGGGCGTTCGACCAGGTGCTCATGGACGTCGCGCTGCACCGCGCGGGCGTGACCTTCGTGCTCGATCGGGCCGGCGTCACGGGTCCCGACGGCCCGAGCCACCACGGCATGTGGGATCTGGCCATGCTGCAGATCGTCCCGCACATCCGCATCGCGGCGCCCCGTGACGGTGCGCGTCTGACCGAGGCGCTGGACGAAGCGGTCGCCGTCGAGGACGCTCCGACCGTCATCCGCTTCCCGAAGGGCGACGTCTCGGCCGATCTGCCGGCGCTCGAGCGCCTCTCGGACGGCGTGGACGTGCTGGCGCGCGGCGAGGGCGAAGACGTCCTCATCGTCGCCATCGGCCCGTTCGCCGCGCTGGCTCTCGACGTGGCCGACCGGCTGCGCGCCCAGGGCATCGGCGCCACCGTGATCGACCCGCGGTGGGCGATCCCGGTGCAGCCCTCGGTGGTCGAGCTGGCGGCGCGGCATCGCCTGGTGATCACGCTCGAGGATGGCATCCGCGTGGGTGGCATCGGCACCCGCGTGCGGCAGGTGCTCCGCGAGGCGGGGACCGACACGGCGGTGGACGAGCTGGGCCTTCCCGACGAGTTCATCGACCACGCGTCGCGCGATCAGATCCTCGCCGACGCCGGTCTCACCGCCTCGAAGATCGCCCAGGACGTCGTGGCGCAGGTGCTGGGCACCCGCATCCCGAAGGCCCGCCACGCCGGTGAGACCGGCGCGATCGAGCTCCCGCTCCACGAGCGTCACTGACGGAGGATCCCCCGGCGTCCGCTGCCCGTCAGGGCAGGTCGGCGAGTGTCTCGGCGACGATCCGCTCCACCGCCGGAAGGGCTCGGGCGCGGTCGTCGGAGACGAGCCCGATCCGCGTGCGGCGGTCGAGCACATCGGCTGCGGTCATCGCGCCTTGCGTACGCACAGCGTGCTCGACGGCGGCGCGGGAGAGTGCGCCGCCCTCGACGACATCGCCCGGTGCGGGATCGTCGATCAGGCGCAGGGTCGCGGTGCCACTGGGGCCGGCGCGGAGGCCGTACTGCCGCACCGCCAGGTCCACGGCGTCCTCGGCCATCCGCCGGTAGGTCGTCAGCTTGCCGCCGAGCACGGAGATCACCCCCGAGGCGGAGGCGCGCACGAGATGCCGACGGGAGACGTCCGCGGTCTCGGCCGCTCCGGTGTCGACGAGCGGGCGGAGGCCGGCGAAGGCTCCGCGGACGCGGTCCCGCGCCACCGGCACCGCGAGCAGGCGGTTCAGTGTCTCCAGGAGGAAGCCGATCTCGGCCTCGGTGGGCTCGGCGACGGAGGGGATGGGACCCGGCGCGTCGACATCGGTGAGACCGACGATGACACGCCCGGCGCGCTGTGGCAGGGCGAACACGTAGCGGCTGATGGAACCTTCCAGCGGGATGGTCAGCGCCGCGGCCGGATCGCCGAGATCCGCGGCGTCCAGGACGATGTGGGTGCCGCGGCTCGGGCGCAGGGTGAGGCCGTCGTCGAGGGTCGCCGCCCAAACCCCGGTGGCGTTGATGACGGTCCGCGCCCGGATATCGATGCGTTCGCCGGTGAGCGTGTCCGTCGCTGCAGCGCCGTCCGCGTGCAGCCGCTCGGCGCGGACCCTGGTGAGGATCCGCGCGCCGAGACCGGCCGCCGTACGCGCGACGGCGACGACGAGGGCGGCGTCATCGGATAGCTGGCCGTCGTACGTGACCATGCCGCCGCGCAGTCCGCGGGGGTTCAGGGCGGGGAACAGGCGCAGTGCCCTCGCGGTCCCGACGGGATGCGGCCCGGGGAGGGTCTTCGCGCTCGTGCGCGCCTGCAGCCGGAGGAGGTCGCCCATCGCCATCCCCGCCGCCCCGGCCCCCCGCTGGCGGCCGCTCACGCCGGGGGCGAACGGGAGCAGCTGTCCGAGCGGACGAATGAGGTGGGGCGCGATCACCGACATCAGGAGATGCCGCTCCCGCGCACTCTCGCGCGCCGTCGCCACGTCGCCCGTCGCGAGGTACCGCAGGCCGCCGTGGACGAGCTTCGAGCTGAACCGGCTCGTCCCGAAGGCGAGGTCCTCCGCCTCGATCAGGGTCACCCGGAGACCGCGCGACGCGGCGTCCAGGGCCACGCCCGCCCCGGTGATCCCGCCGCCGACCACGAGGACGTCGCAGGTGCCGTCCGCCGCGGCGGCGAGATCGCTTCGGCGGCGGGCCGCGTGGAGGGCGGTCGGGGCGGAGGTCATGGCCGGAGGTGGCCGTCCAGCGCGGCGCGGAGCTCGCGTTCCCAGGCCTTCTCGTCGATGAGGTCGGCCACCGTGCCGTGCGACAGCACGGCGGACTGGGCGATCAGGAGCAGCATGACGGCGATCTCGCCGGGATCACCCGCGCGTACCGAGCCCTGGGCCTGCGCCGCCGCGATCGCGTCGGCGAGCCACTGGAGGATGAGTCGCTGGCTGGACCCCACCCGGTGCAGGGTGTAGCGCGTGAACGCCTCGGGTTCCTCGTCGAGGAGGTGGCCGTACACGGGGTCGGCCCGGAACAGGGAGGTGAACCGCAGCACGTCCGCAACGAGCGCGTCTCGGGAGCCGGTCGTCGCGGGGAACCGGCTGAGGAGGTCGGCGACCCGCCGGAGGAGCGCGGATCGGACGACGTCATCGGCATCCCGCCACGTCCGGTAGATGGTGGGCCGGCTGAGACCGGAACGACGCGCGAGGGCGGCGATCGTCACCCCGTGGACACCGGCGCGGACGAGCAGCTCGTCGGCGGCGTCGAGCGCCCGGCGCTGCGTGGCGTCCCAGGTCGGCGCGAGGATCTCCGAGCGCACGGCGAGCGGTTGACGTTCTTCCATGATGTGTCACACTGTAACCCATGGAGCAGGCGAACGGCAGAGGGGCCGACAGGCCCGAGATGCGCTGGAACGGCTGGGGCGATCCGGACCGGGCGAAAGACCTTCCGCTCGCAGTGCGCGGCCTGCTGCCCCTGCTGCTGGGCCGCGTTCCCCGTCCGCCCCGTCCGCCGGCGCTGGATGACGTGCGGGTGCGGCCCTCGCGACTGACCGCGGAGGATCGCGACGCGCTGGCGGCGGTGGTCGGCCCCGATGCGGTGGACGTCACGACGTCAGTGCGCCTCCGGCACGCCGGAGGACGCTCCACACCCGACCTTCTGCGACGACGGCATCCCGAGCAGGATGCGCCCGACGCCGTGGTGTTCCCTGCGGACCACGACGCCGTGCGCGCCTGCCTCGCTCTGGCGGGGGAGCGCGGGATCGCCGTCATCCCGTTCGGCGGAGGAACGAGCGTGGTCGGTGCGCTGGATCCGGAGACCGGCCGGCATCGTGCCGTCGTCAGCCTGGACCTGCGTCGACTCTCCGGGCTGCTCCACCTCGACCCGCTCAGTGGTCAGGCGACTCTCGCGGCGGGCACGACGGGACCGGAGGCCGAAGCGCTGCTCGGCGTCCACGGGTTCGAGCTCGGGCACTTCCCGCAGAGCTTCCGCTACGCCACGATCGGCGGTTTCGCCGCCGCCCGATCCTCCGGACAGAACTCCGCGGGCAACGGGCGTTTCGACGCGATGGTGACGGGGATCCGGGTCGCGACGCCCACGGGGGACCTCGACCTCGGCCGCGCACCGGGATCGGCCGCCGGTCCCGACCTCGTCCGCCTCTTCCTGGGCTCCGAGGGGATCTTCGGCGTGATCACCGAGGTCCGGGTCCGGGTGCATCCGGTGCCGACGGTCCGGATCTTCGAGTCGTGGACCTTCCCGGACTTCGACCGCGGCGCCGATGCGCTGCGGCGGGTGGTGCAGCAGGGTGCGGGTCCCACGGTCATCCGGCTCTCCGACGAAGCGGAGACCGCGGTGAGCCTCGCCCAGGTCGGCCGGATCGGGAAGGCCCTCGCCAAGGGAGCCGGCGTCGTGACGGTGTTCGAGGGCGAGGACGCCGCCGGCCGCCGGGACCGGACCGCCGCGATCCTCGCTGCGGCAGGCGGCCGCAGTGCCGGCACCGGCGACGCGGAGGATTGGGCGGCGGGACGATTCGACGGTCCGTACCTGCGCGACGCTCTGCTCGACGCCGGGGTGTTCTGCGAGACGCTGGAGACCGCGACGACCTGGTCGAACCTGCGCACTCTGAAGGAAGCGGTCGAGGCGGCCCTGCGGGACGGCTTCGACGCGGCGGATGCCCGCTCATACATCATGTGCCATGTCTCCCACGTGTATCCGACGGGCGCCTCCCTCTACTTCACGGTCCTCGCCGGCCTGCGACGGGACCCCCTCGGCGCGTGGGCGCTCGTGAAAGGGAAAGTGAACGACGCGATCCTCGCGAACGGCGGGACCATCAGCCACCATCACGCCGTGGGTCGCGATCACGCCCCGTGGCTCGCGGAGGAGATCGGGGACACCGGCATGCGGATCCTCACTGCCGTGAAGCGGGAGCTCGATCCCCGCGGCATCATGAACCCGGGCGCCGTCCTCGCCGATGTCCCGATCGGGACGACCGTCTGAGATGGGGCACATCGCGGTGCTGTCGAACCCGCTGTCCGGCAAGGGCCGCGGGCAGCGGGTCGCGGACGACGCGCTCGCTCACCTCCGACGGCGCGGGGCGGACGTGCGCGTGTACGCCGGGCGTTCGGCTGCCGACACGAGGCGGCTGGCCGCGGTGGCCCTGGACGCGGGACCGGACGGACTCGTCGTCGTGGGCGGCGACGGCACCCTCTCGGGCATCCTCGAGGTCGTGTGTGCGGCGGGTGTCCCGGTGACGGTGGTTCCCGCCGGGACCGGAAACGACCTGGCGCGCGCGCTCGGGCTGCCGCGTGCGGACGTGTCGGAGGCCGTGGAACTCGCGCTGACCGGCGTGCCCCGTGCCATCGACATCGGCGAGGTGCGGACCGCGACGGGCACCTCGCTGTTCCTCACCGTGGCGGCGCTGGGCTTCGATGCCCGGGTGAGCGATCGCACCAACCGCCTCCGCTGGCCCTCCGGCGCGTTGCGGTACTACCTCGCGCTGCTGGTCGAGCTCGTCCGGCTGCGTCCGTTCGACTTCACGATCCGCGTCGATGACGGCCCTGAGACGGCGGCACCCGGCACGCTCGTCGCGGTCGGGAACACCGCGAGCTACGGCGGGGGTATGCCGGTGTGCATCGGCGCCGCCCCGGACGACGGCGTCCTCGACATCGTCGCCGTGGGTCCCCTCGGCCGCCTCCGCCTGGTGCGACTGTTCCCGCTCCTCCTGCGCGGGACGCACCTGGCGCGCCGGGAGGTGCGGCACGTCCGGGCCCGCACGGTCACCGTCGCCGCCCCGGGTCTCGTGGCCTACGCGGACGGCGAGCGTGTCGGCGAGGAGACCTGCACGATCTCGATCCGCGCGGGCGCGCTGACCGTCATGACCCGGGTGGAGCGGAGGGACGCGCATGTTCGATGAGGACGTCGTCATCGTCGGTTCGGGCTTCGGCGGCTCCGTCGCGGCCCTCCGGCTCACAGAGAAGGGCTACCGCGTCCGCGTGTTCGAGGCCGGGCGGCGATTCGCCGACGAGGACTTCGCGAAGACCAGCTGGGACGTGCGTCGCTACCTCTGGGTCCCGGCGCTCGGGTGCTTCGGGGTGCAGCGCATCCATCGGCTTCCGCACGTCATGATCCTCGCCGGTGCGGGAGTGGGCGGGGGGTCGCTCAACTACGCCAACACGCTGTACGAACCGGGCGCGGCGTTCTTCGCCGACCCGCAGTGGGCATCGATCCGGGACTGGCGCACCGCGCTCGCCCCGCACTATGCCACAGCCCGGCGCATGCTCGGCGTGGTGGACCGCTATCCGCACGACGGACCGGTCGAGCGGATCATGGCCGGAGCCGCCGAGGACCTCGGGGTGGGCTCGACGTTCCGCCGCGCACCCGTCGGCGTGTGGTTCGGGGAACCGGGGAAGCGTGTCGCTGATCCGTTCTTCGGCGGGGAGGGCCCCGAGCGCACAGGCTGCACGCTCTGTGGGAACTGCATGGTCGGCTGCCGCGTCGGCGCGAAGAACACCCTCGTGAAGAACTACCTCGCCCTGGCCGAGCGCCGCGGGGCGGTCATCGAGCCGCTGCGCACCGTCACCGAGGTGCGCGAGCTGCCGGACGGCGGCTTCTCGGTCACGTCACGACGCAGTGGTGCCTGGTTCCGGCGGCGTGAGCAGACCGTCATCGCGCGAGAGGTCGTGCTGGCGGCGGGGACCTGGGGCACCCAGCAGCTCCTCCATCGGATGAAGGCGTCGGGCGCGCTTCCGCGGATCTCCGACGCGGTGGGCCGGCTCACCCGGACGAACTCGGAGGCCTTGGACGGTGCCGTCGCCGTCCGGGTGCCGGAGCGGGTGGAGCTGGCGCGGGGCGTGGCGATCACCACCTCATTCCACGTGGACGACCGCACCCATGTCGAGAACGTCCGCTACGGTCCGGGATCCAACCTCATGGGCGCTCTCGCCACCGTGCTGGTCCCCGGCGACCGCGCCTTGCCGGGGCGCCTCGCCGCACTCGCGGGGCAGGTGCTGCGCCGACCCGTGCAGGCCCTCCGCCTCGCCTCCCTCCGGCGCTGGAGCGAACGGGGGATCATCGCGCTCGTCATGCAGACGGCCGACAACTCGCTCACCCTGTCCCTGCGGCGTCGCCTCGGGCGGACGCGGCTCACGAGTGCCCAGGGGCATGGCGCGCCGAACCCCAGCCACCTGCCCGAGGCGCACCGCGCCGCCCGAGCCATCGCCGCGCGTCTGCAGCGCGAGGGCGGGGTGCCCACGGCGGCGCGCGGCTCCTGGCCCGAGGTCTTCGGGATCCCGCTCACCGCGCACTTCCTCGGGGGAGCGGTGATCTCCGGTGCGCCGGAGGAGGGTGTCGTGGACGAGTATCAGCGCGTCTGGGGGCACCCCGGGCTGCACGTCGTCGACGGCGCTGCTGTGCCGGCGAATCCGGGAGTGAACCCGTCCCTGACCATCACCGCCCTCGCGGAGCACGCGCTGTCGCACTGGCCGCGCCGCGGCGAGCCGGATACCCGTCCGGCGCCGCGGACGACGCAGGGGGCCGCGCCCACGGCGCGACCCCCTGCGGAGAGCTGATCAGCGGTTCTGGATACCGCGGATCTGCGGGGTGTGGAAGGAGCCGCCGAATGCGCGCTCGGAGGCCCCCTCGCGGTCGAGGTACGGCGACGCCCCACCATCGATGAACGGCCAGCCGGCGCCGAGGATGAGGCACAGGTCGATGTCCTCGACCTCCGGCACCACGCCCTCGTCGAGCATCAGCTTGATCTCGGTCGCGAGTCCATCCTGCACGCGCTGCAGGATCGTGGCCGCCGACGCCGGGCTCTTGCCGACGGCGGGCGCCAGGACCTTCTCGGCCTGCTTCGTCCAGCCGACCACACGGCCGCCCTTGTCCTTCTCGACGACCTGGTCGAGCTCGGCCAGGGCATGGAAGTTCTCGTTGGCGTAGAACCGGTCGGGGAACGCGCGCACCATGGTGTCCTGCACGTGCGCGGCGACCTTCCAGCCGACGAGGTCGATGAGCTGGAAGGGGCCCATCGGCAGGCCGAGCGGCGCGAACGCCTTCTCGACGTCGGCGATCGGGGTGCCCTCGTAGACGGCGCGCGCCGCCTCGCCCATGACCTTCGCGAGCAGACGGTTCACCACGAAGCCCGGGGCATCGGCGGTGAGCACCGCGTTCTTGCCGAGGTTCTTGGCGACGACGAACGCCGTCGACAAGGCGGTGTCGGCGGTCGTCGGCGTCTTCACGATCTCGATCAGCGGCATGACCGCGACCGGGTTGAAGAAGTGGAAGCCGACGAGCCGCTCCGGGTGGGCGAGCTCCGCGCCGATCTCCTCGACCGAGAGCGACGAGGTGTTCGTGGCGAGCACCGCGTCCTCCGCGATGATCTTCTCGATCTCGCCGAAGACCTGCTGCTTGACGCCGACCTCTTCGAAGACCGCCTCGATGACGAAGTCGCAGTCCGCGTAGAGGCTCTTGTCGGTCGTGCCGGTGACGAGACCGCGCAGCTTGTTCGCGGTGTCCGCGTCCACGCGGCCCTTGGCCTCCAGCTTGCCAATCTCCTCGTGGATGTAGGCGACGCCCTTGTCGACGCGCGCCTGGTCGAGGTCGGTGATCAGCACGGGCACCTGGAGCTTGCGCACGAACAGCAGCGCGAACTGGCTGGCCATGAGACCCGCACCGATGATGCCGACCTTGGTGACCTTCTTCGCGAGCTCCTTGTCAGGGGCGCCGACCGGACGCTTCGCGCGCTTCTGCACGAGGTCGAAGGCGTACATCGACGCGGCGAACTGATCGCCGGTCACCAGTTCCGCCAGGGCCTCGTCCTCCCGGGCGAAGCCTTCCGCCTTGGTGCCGCTCTTCGCCTTGTCGAGCAGCTCGAGAGCCGCGTACGGCGACTTCGGCACGGTGCCGATCTTCGACTCCAGCATGCCCCGCGCCATCTTGATGGCGATCGGCCACTTGGTGAGGCGCTCGATCTTGCCCGGCTCGTTCTTGCGCACGACCTTCGTGCCGCCGAGGACCGCGTCCGCCCAGGCGAGCGAGTTCTCGAGGTAGTTCGCCGCGGGGAAGATGGCGTCGAAGATGCCCAGGTCGAAGGCGTGCTGCGGCTTCAGCATGCGGTTCTGCTTGAGCGGGTTGGAGATGACCACCTCGAGGGCGTTCTCGATGCCGATGAGGTTCGGCAGGAGGTAGGCGCCGCCCCACCCGGGGATGATGCCGAGGAAGACCTCGGGCAGTGCCACGGCCGCGGCCGAGGCGTCGACCGTCCGGTACGTGGAGTTCAGGGCGATCTCCAGCCCGCCGCCGAGCGCCAGGCCGTTCACGAACGCGAACGACGGCACGCCGAGCTCGCTCAGCTTCCCGAGCACCTTGTGGCCGAGCTGGGCGATCAGCCGCGCGTTGTCACGCGAACCGACCTTGCTGATGTCCGAGAGGTCGGCGCCGGCGGCCATGATGTACTGCTTGCCGGTGATGCCGACCGCCTGGATCTCGCCGGCCGCCGCGCGGGCCCTGAGGCCGTCCAGCGTCGCGCCGAGTTCGGTGAGGGTGGCCGGACCCAGGGTGTTCGGACGGGTGTGGTCACGACCGTTGTCCAGCGTGATCAGGGCGAGGACCTTGCCCGACGCGAGGCGGATGTCGCGCACGGGGGAGTGCGTGACGACCTCTCCCTCGGTGAGCGCCTGGATGGGCGAGAAGTCGACGTCGTCGTAGCTCACTTCTTCTTCTTTCCGTCGTAGTGCGGGTTCTCCCAGATGACCGAGCCGCCCTGGCCGAGACCGACGCACATCGCCGTCAGGCCGTAGCGCACGTCGGGGCGCTCCGCGAACTGCGCCGCGAGCTGGATCATGAGCCGGACGCCGGAAGCGGCCAGCGGGTGGCCGACCGCGATCGCGCCGCCCCACGGATTCACCCGGGGGTCGTCGTCGTCGATGCCGAAGTGATCGAGGAGGGAGATGACCTGGATGGCGAACGCCTCGTTGAGCTCGAACAGACCGATGTCGGAGATGTCGAGGCCGGCCTTCTTGAGCGCCTTCTCGGTCGACGGGATCGGGCCGATGCCCATGATCTCCGGCTGCACGCCGGCGAAGGCGAACGAGACCATCCGCATCTTCGGCGCGAGGCCGAGCTCCTTGACGGCGCTGCCGCCGGCGAGCAGCGACATCGTCGCGCCGTCGGTGAGCGGCGAAGACGTTCCGGCGGTGACGCGGCCGTGCGGACGGAACGGCGTCTTGAGGCCGGCGAGGTCCTCCATCGTGGTCTGCGGACGGCGGCCCTCGTCCTCGGTGGCCAGGCCCCAGGCGCCGTCGGCGCCCTTGATCGCGACCGGCACGAGATCCGGCTGGATCTTGCCGGCGTCATAGGCGGCCTGCACCTTCTGCTGGCTGCGCATGCCGTAGCGGTCGGAGCGCTCCTTGGTGAGGTGCGGGAAGCGGTCGAAGATGCGCTCCGCGGTGACGCCCATGTTGAGGGCTCCGGGGTCGACCATCTTCTCCGCCACGAAACGCGGGTTGGGGTCGGCGTTCGCGCCGATCGGGTGGTGCCCCATGTGCTCGACACCGCCCGCCAGGGCGAGGTCGTACATGCCCACGCCGATCGAGGCGCCCATGGTCGTCACGCTCGTCATCGCGCCGGCGCACATGCGCTCCACCGCGAGTCCGGGGACGGTCTGGGGGAGTCCGGCGAGGATCGCCACCGACCGCCCGAGGGTGAGCCCCTGGTCGCCGGTCTGGCTCGTCGCGGCGATGGCGACATCGTCGATGCGGTCCGCCGGTACGGCCGCGTTGCGCTCCATCAGGCCGATGGTCGCCTTCACGGCGAGGTCATCCGCGCGGGTGTTCCAGTACATGCCCTTTTCGCCGGCGCGCCCGAAGGGGGTGCGCACTCCATCGACGAAGAAGACGTCCGAGATCTCGGCCACTCTGCCTCCAAGTTAGTGCGGTGGCCTCAGTCTATGAACGGCCGGAAACCGGGAGGAATCGGTTGGATCGAACCTACGAAGCGGTCGCGGACGTGGTGTCCGGCGATTGCGCCGCCTCTACAAAGGCGTCGGCGATCTTCTGTGCAGTCTGTTCAACCTGCCAGGGGCGGGCTCCGAGCGCGGAGAGCGCGGCGCCGACCTCTTCCGCCGTCGTCCCAGGGCCGTCCCAGGCGACCCGGCGCAGGTACTCGGGCGTGAGGAGGTTCTCGGTGGGCATGCCCAGCTCCTCCGCGACGGCCTCGACGGCGGGACGGGCGGCCTTCAGACGGGCGTCCGCCTCCGGGTTGCGGTCGCCCCAGGCGCGGGGCGGCGGGAGCGCGTCGCTGGGCACACGCTCGCGCGGCAGCGTCTCGGCGGCACGGCCGTCGACGATCGCCTGCCACCACCGGTCGAGCTGGGTGCGGCTCGCGCGACCCTGGAACTCCTTGACCCCCGCGAGAGCCTGCTTGGAGGCGGGGTTGGCGAGGACCGCGGCGACGAGGGAGCGGTCGGGAACGAGGCGCCCGGGCGAGATGTCCTGCTGCTGCGCGTACATCTCGCGCGCCTCCCATAGGGCGCGGGCGACGGCGAGGTTGCGGGCGCCGCGCACCTGGTGGAGCCCGCTCAGCCGCCGCCAGGGGTCTTCGCGCGGGGCCTTCGGCGCGCGCGCCAGGGTGGCGGCGAACTCCTGCGCGGCGAACGCGGTCTTGCCCTGTTCCTCGAGCTCGGCGACGAGGGCGTCGCGGACGTCGACGAGGTGCAGCACGTCGAGCGCGGCATAGTCCAGCCAGGAGTCGGGCAGCGGACGGGTCGACCAGTCGGCCGCCGAGTGCTCCTTCTTCAGGGTGATGCCGAGCGTGTCCTCGACGACGGCGGCCAGACCCACCCGGTCGTGACCGAGCAGGCGGGACGCGAGCTCGGTGTCGAAGATCTCCTTCGGCTCCAGGTGCAGCTCGCGCAGCGACGGGAGGTCCTGGCTGGCCGCGTGGAGCACCCACTCGACGTCGCCGATGGCCTCCTGCAGGGGAGCGAAGTCGCCGATCGCGGGCGGGTCGAACAGGAACACCCCGGCCTCGCGCCGGAAGACCTGGACCAGATAGGCCCGCTGCGAGTAGCGGAAGCCGGACGCCCGCTCCACATCGACGGCGACCGGCCCGGTGCCTGCGGCGAGCGCAGCGCAGGCGGCACGGAACTCCTCAGTTTCGGAGATCACGGAGTATTCAGTCACGTACAGCCTTTCGCGCGCCGATCACGGCGATGCCCTCGGAACCCGGCGGAAGCCCCGCCAGCATTCCGACCAGCTCGGCCCATGCTTCGACGTGCGGTCGGAACGGGCCCTCCGGAGTCCAGGACGCCCGCAATTCTATCTGTGCGCCGTCGCCCTCGTCGGCGAGGCCCCCGAATCCCTTCGACAGCGTCTTCGTCGACGTGCCGGACGGGGAGTGGTAGATCGCGTCCCGGGAATCCAGCGCGTCCACGAGCCATGACCAGGTGACGTCGGCGAGCAGGGGGTCGGTGCCGATCTCGGTCTCGAGCGGCGCCTGGGCGAAGATCACGATGCGCCAGGCGCCGCCCCAGGCATCCGGCTCGTCCGGATCGTGCAGCAGGATGAACCGTCCGGTCCCGTACACGGAGTCGCCGTCCTCGCCCGGGCGGACGTCGGCGGACAGGGCGATCGCGAAGGGGGCCAGATTCTGGGGCGTGGGGATCTCACGGACCGCGATGTCGTCGCGGAACGCGGTCGCGCGCAGTTCGGCGACGGCGGCGTCGAAGGGCGTCCCGGCCTCGGGGTGTGCGGTCACGGCAACAGGCTAGAGTCGGAAGGCGATGAAGAGTCTCAGGCACGCCGTTGCGATCGTTGTCCCCGCGCTCCTCGCTGTGGGCGCCGCCGTCGGGGTCCTCGTGATCGTGGTGGCGCGCCGGGTCGTCACCCCGTTGCGAAGCCGCATCCAGGACACCGAGATCCTCGCGATCGACACCGGCGCTCAGACGATCGAGCTCCGCCGCACGCTCGACACCGAGCTCCCGGGACGATACGGCCTGTTCACGACGGGCACCTACGGCTACGTCAAGCTCGGTGCCGTCCTCAGCGCCGACGGCACGACGGTGCGGCGCAAGCTCCTCACGAAGATCGAACCCGGCGCCAGGGTGGACCGAGGTGCGTCCTTCAGCGGCAGCTACTACACGTCGCCGAGCGAGCTGCACCTGCGCTGGGAGAACGTGCTCATCGGCTCTCCGGCCGGACCGTGCCCCGCATGGTTCTTCCCCGGGGACTCCTCGACCTGGGTCATCCAGGTGCACGGTCGGGGCACGACCAGGGCCGAATGCCTCCGTGCCGTGCCGGTGATGCACGCGGCGGGGCTGCCCACTCTCGTCGTGTCCTACCGCAACGACGGCGAGGCCCCGCGCACCAGAGCGGGCGCCTATGCCCTCGGGGCGTCGGAGTGGCGCGACGTGGACGCCGGGATCGCCTACGCGCTGCGTCACGGCGCCGAGCGGGTCGTGCTGATGGGCTGGTCCATGGGCGGGGCGGTGTCCCTGCAGGCTGCGGTCAACTCCGGCCATCGCGATCGCATCGCGGGCATCATCCTCGAGTCGCCGGTCGTGGACTGGCGCACCGTGCTGCGCTTCCAGGCGCGGGTCGCCCGAGTGCGCGAGCCCCTGCCCGCCCTCGCCATGGGGGCGCTGCAGCTGCCGCTCACGGCGAAGCTCAGCGGTGCGGACGAACCCATCCTGTTCGACCGCCTGGACATGGTCGCCCGTGCCGACGAACTGCACGCGCCGATCCTCATCCTGCACAGCGACGACGACGGCTTCGTTCCCGCGGACGCCTCGCACGCCCTGCAGGAGGCGCGGCCGGCCCTCGTCACCATGCCGCGCTTCACGGTCGCGAGGCACACCAAGCTCTGGAACTACGACGAGAAGGGCTGGACCACCGCGATCACGGAGTGGCTCGCGGCGCAGGGGCTCAGCGCTTCTGCCTGACCTGGTTCTTGGCGCGCATCAGCATGCCGGTCATGCCGCCGATCCGCAGCGGTGACACGGCCTTGGTGAGCCCGATCGACTGCGGGTAGTCCTCGGGAATCGCCAGCACCTCGTCCGCCGTCAGCCCGGTGAGCCCCTGCACGAGGATGCTCGCGAAGCCCCGGGTCGTCGGCGCCTCTTCCGGAGCCGTGGCGTGCATGGTCACGACGTCGTCGTGGACTTCGACGTAGATGTAGACCGGCGACTGGCACTCCGCGACGCGCTCGCACATCTCCGGATGCGCCGCCACCTCGTCGGAGACGGCGGGCAGCTCGTCCGCGTACTCCAGGAGCAGCAGCAGGCGGTCCGATTCCGGGGTCTCCAGGAATCCGTCGCGGATCTCGGCGAGGGTCTCGGGCAGGGCGGAGGCGTTCATCCCCGCCATTCTCCCACCTCAGACGGTGCCGGGCTCCGTGCCCGTGACGATCGGGACGCGCACCGCGCTGCCCCACTCGGTCCACGAGCCGTCGTAGTTGCGGACGTTCTCGAAGCCGAGGAGGTGCTTCAGCACGAACCACGTGTGGCTCGAGCGCTCCCCGATGCGGCAGTAGGCCACGACGTCGTCGCCGTCCTGCAGCCCGGCGCCGTCCCGGTAGATGGCGTCGAGTTCCGCACGGCTCTTAAAGCCGCCGTCCTCGGCGACCGCCTTCGCCCACGGCACGCTCTGCGCGGTGGGGATGTGGCCGGCCCGCAGCGTCCCCTCCTCCGGGTAGGCGGGCGCCGTGGTCCGCTCGCCGCTGTACTCCTCCGGCGAGCGCACGTCGATGAGCGGGTTGCCGAGGTGGGCGAGCACGTCCTCCTTGTAGGCGCGGATGGCCGTGTCGTCCCGCTCCACCACCGGGTACTCCGTGGCGGGGCGGTTCGTCGCCTCGCGGGTGAGCTCGCGGCCCTCCGCGATCCAGCGGTCACGACCGCCGTCGAGGAGGCGCACGTCCTCGTGGCCGAAGAGGGAGAACACCCAGAGCGCGTAGGCGGCCCACCAGTTGTTCTTGTCGCCGTAGATCACGACCGTGTCGTCGCGGGCGATGCCCTTGCGGCTGAGCAGCTCGGCGAAGCCCTCGCCGTCGACGTAGTCCCGCACCACCGGGTCGTTCAGCTCGGTGTGCCAGTCCACCTTTACCGCTCCGGGGATGTGGCCCGTCTCGTAGAGGAGGACGTCCTCGTCCGACTCGACGACCACGAGGCCGGGCTCTCCCAGGTGGGCGGCGAGCCACTCGGTCGTCACCAGGCGGCCGGGCTCGGCGTACTCGGCGAACTTGGGGGAGGAGGAGTCGAACTCGATGGCCATGGGGTCTCCGTAGCGGTGAGCGGGCGAGCGGGCGGTGCGGACGGCGTAGTGTGGATCCGTCCCTTCGACGATAGATCCTCGGCGCGCCCCCGGGACCCGATCCGTAAGACTTCGACACAGGCCGTTGCCTGATTCAGGACCGTGATGACCGACCCGACCACCCGCACCGGAACCGTCCACCTCACCGAGCGTACGCCGACGGTCAGCGGACCCGAGATGCTCGCGAGCCTCGTGCCGCCGCCGCAGTTCGACGACGCCACGTTCGACAGCTACCGGGCGGACCCCGCCTACCCGTCCCAGGAGGAGGCGAAGCAGACGCTGCTCCGCTTCGCCGGACGCGGCGCCCCCGTCAAGCGCGGCGGTCTGTTCAGCCGGGCCAAGAAGGAGCCGGAGCTCAAGCCCGGCGTCTACCTCGACGGCGGCTTCGGCGTGGGCAAGACCCATCTGCTCGCGTCGATCTACCACGCGATGCCCGCGCGCCGGAAGTACTTCGGCTCGTTCATCGAGTACACCGCCCTGGTGGGTGCCCTCGGATACAAGAACACCGTCGACCTCCTCAAGGGCGCCGACCTGCTCTGCATCGACGAGTTCGAGCTCGACGACCCGGGCGACACCATGGTCATGACGCGTCTGCTCGGGGAGCTCGTACCCACCGGCACCCGGCTCGCGGCCACGTCCAACACGCCGCCGAACGCCCTCGGCGAGGGGCGCTTCGCCGCGCAGGACTTCCTCCGCGAGATCCACGCGATGTCGGACAGCTTCCAGACCCTGCGCATCGACGGCGTCGACTTCCGGCAGCGCGCGATCGACGGTCACGCCGTGGCGCTGGACGATGCCGCCTACAGCGCCGCCGTGGACGCCGCCGCGGCGGACGGCGCCGTCTCGGACGACGCGTTCGACGACCTCATCCGGCACCTGGCGCAGGTGCACCCCTCGCGCTACATCCGGCTCATCGACAGCCTGTACCGGGTGGGGCTGCGGGGCGTGCGCCAGCTCACCGACCAGTCCGAGGCCCTGCGGTTCGTCGCCTTCGTCGACCGCGTCTACGACGCCCAGATCCCGATCCTCGCGACGGGCCTCGGGCTCGACGCCGTGTTCTCCGACGAGATGCTCGCCGGCGGCTACCGCAAGAAGTACCTGCGCGCCATCTCCCGCCTCAACGCGCTCACGCATTCTGCGTAAGCCCGCAGGCCCGCGTAACGCGATGTTCACACGCGGAGCCGGGCTGTAACCGCGGGGAAACAAACCTCACGCATGGGCGAAATCGCCCGTGGTCACACTGAAGCTCTCAACTACTTCGGATGTGAGGTTTTCCTATGGATGCTCCCGGCAACATCTCGTGGGCGATCACCGCGACGGCACTGGTGCTGCTCATGACGCCCGGCGTCGCGTTCTTCTACGGCGGTCTCGTCAAGGCGAAGAGCGTCGTCAGCATGATGATGATGAGCTTCGGCTCGATCGGACTCGTCGCCGTGCTGTGGATTCTCTTCGGCTTCTCGATGAGCGCCGTGGACAGCCCGACGGCCTTCGCGGGCAACCCGTTCGCGGACATCGGCCTGTCCAGCCTCGCCTCGGGTGAGGGGTCGAACGTCGCCCTCCTCAGCGTCGCGTACGGCGCCACCTTCGCGATCATCACCGTCGCCCTCATCTCCGGGGCGATCGCCGATCGGGCGAAGTTCGGCAGCTGGCTGATCTTCGCGGGCGTCTTCGCCACGGTCGGATACTTCCCGGTCGCTGCCTGGGTCTGGGGCGGTGGCTGGATCATGAACCTCGGCACCACCCTGTTCGGCGAGGACAGCGGCATCGGCGTGATCGACTACGCCGGCGGCACCGCGGTGCACATCAACGCGGGCGCCGCGGCGCTGGCCCTCGCCCTGGTGCTCGGCAAGCGCATCGGCTTCCAGAAGGGCATCCTCAAGCCGCACAACGTGCCGCTGACGCTGCTGGGCGCCGCCCTGCTGTGGTTCGGCTGGTTCGGCTTCAACGCCGGTGCGGAGTGGCTCGCCGAGGACATGGGCGGCGTCGGCCTCATCGGCCTGAACACGCTCGGCGCGACGGCGGCGGCGATCCTCGGCTGGATCCTCATCGAGCGCATCAAGGACGGCAAGCCCACCTCGGTCGGAGCCGCCTCCGGTGCGGTGGCGGGTCTCGTGGCGATCACCCCGGCGTGCGCCAACCTCACCCCCGGGTGGTCCCTCCTGCTCGGCGCGGTCGCCGGCATCGTCTGCGCCCTCGCAGTGGAGCTGAAGTTCCGCCTCGGCTTCGACGACTCGCTCGACGTGGTCGGCATCCACCTCGTCGGCGGTCTCATCGGCACCGTGTACCTCGGCTTCTTCGCCACCGGCACCGGCCTGTTCGTCGGCGGCGACGCCCGCCAGCTCGCCGTCCAGGTGATCGCCGCCGCCGGCGTGCTGATCTACTCCTTCGTGGTCGCCTGGGTGATCGGCTTCGTGATCCAGAAGACGATCGGGTTCCGCATCACGAACGAGGACGAGATCGCCGGTGTCGACCAGGTCGTCCACGGCGAGGAGGGCTACGCTCTCGCGAACGCGTGACGACGGTTAGGGTGACCGTGTGGGCACGACCAGCAACGGCATCCTGAAGACACTCGCGGATCTCCTGCGCCGAGCAGTGGGCTCCCCCCGGGCGTCGCGGACCTCTCCCGGTCCGCGGCGCCCGGACGCGCGTCTGCGGACGGCCGAGGAGCGCGAGCGGCGGTCGGCATCGGATGCCGGCGTCGAGCCGGGACGCGCCCGCGGGACCGAGACCGTGCGGCTCGATGCCGGGCGCATGCCGGCCGTCCGCGTGTCCTACGCGCCGCAGCGGGACGGGGCCCCGGATGCGGGCGAGGTCGTCTGGACCTGGGTGCCGTACGAGGAGAACGACGGCCGAGGAAAGGACCGACCGGTGCTGGTGATCGGGCGGCAGTCCTCCGAACGGGTGTACGCGGTGCGGATGACCAGCCGGCCGCACGACGGCGACCGCGACTACCTCTCGATCGGGAGCGGGGAGTGGGACGGGCAGGGCCGCGAGTCCTGGGTCGACATCGAACAGCTCTACAGCGTCCACGAGCGTGGTCTCCGCCGGGAGGCAGCGGCCCTGGACCGTACCCGGTACGCCCGGGTCGCTGCGGCGCTCCAGCGGCGATACGGGTGGGCGCAGAGCTGAGGCGGATGCCGCGTTCCCATCCGATGGGGGCAGGGCTCCGAACCTTCCTGTGAGTCGCCGCCGGCGGCACCCAAGGAGGAATCATGCGTTTCATCCCGACCAAGGTCCATGGAGTTCTCGATTACGTCGTCGGAATCGCTCTGATCGCCGCGCCCTGGCTCTTCGGCTTCGCCGGCATGGGCGGAGCCCCCGTCGTCATCCCGATCGTCCTCGGCGTCGGCCTCATCGTCTACAGCCTCTTCACGAAGTACGAGTGGGGTCCGTTCGGTCTGATCCCCATGCCCGTGCACCTCGTCTTCGACATCGTCGCGAGCCTCTTCCTCGCCCTGTCGCCGTGGCTGTTCGGCTTCGCGGGCGAGGCGCTGAACGTCTGGCTCCCGCACGTCGTCGTCGGTGCCGCCGTCATCGTCGTCGTGCTGTTCTCCCAGCCGCAGCCGCAGAGCACCCGCGGACGCGCCGCGACTGCCTGACGCCGGACACGACGAGGGGCGACCGGATGCCGATCCGGTCGCCCCTCGTCGTCGCGAGGACTACTCCTCGTGGTCGGCCTCGGCCTGATGCTCCTGTTGCTGCTCGGTGTCGACCTGGGCGGGAGGCAGATCCTGCAGGAACTGGCGGTCGCTGTTCGGGTCGCCGCTCCCGTCGCCGGCGAGCGGATCCTGCGCGCTGACGTCGTCGGCGGGGATGTTCTCTCGTCCGTTCATGTCCGGTCCTCTCACGCGGGGCGCCGGGTGCGCCCGTTCATCGGCGAGTCTGCCTGCCGTCCGCGAAGGACGGGATCCCCTGGTGCGATCCGGCGCGTGGTGATAGGCGGCTCAGCCCCGGAGAGCGGCGCTGAGCCAGCGGGCGTACTGGTGCCAGGGGTCGCCGTCCTGCTGCAAGCGGGCGATGTGAGCGCCGATCTCGGGCGTCAGGGTGAACCATTCGCCGCCTTCGCGCGCGGAGGCGAACTCGCGGTGACGCTGCTGTTCGCGCACCCGGTCGCCCCGTTCGAAGGCGAGGAGCTCGTCATGACGGATGCTCGCGAGTCTGCGCCGTGGCTGCCTGCTCGTGCCGATCTTCACCCTGCGGTCGTACCGGAGGTAGTACACGACGTCGATCCGCGGGAACGGCAGGTCGGGGTCGGGGGAGTCCCCGTAGCGCCAGCCGCAGAGCGCGCAGTGCCAGGCATCGTCCGTCCGCAGCCCGGTGAGACCGCCGCAGAGCGGGCAGGGTCCGGGGAGAAGGCGGGGTTTCGGCACCGGTGCAGCCTACGTCCGCCCTCGGACATCGGCCGTACCTGCCAGTACCCGGCGCTTCTGTCAACCACTGCCGTGGGGCGTCGTCGCTTGCCAGACTCGGCCTATGGTCTTCATCGGATTCCACGCCTCCCATGAGCAGATCCCGCCCGGCGCCTTGCTCGACGCGGTCGTCAGCGCGGAGTGGGCCGGCTTCGACGGGGCGATGTGCTCCGATCACCTGGCCCCGTGGCTGCCCGAGCAGGGGGAGTCGGGATTCGCGTTCAGCTGGATCGCCGCGGCGCTGGCCCGCACCCGCTTCCCGATCGGCATGGTCAACGCGCCGGGACAGCGATACCACCCGGCGATCGTCGCTCAGGCCTTCGGGACGCTGGAGGAGATGTTCCCCGGACGGTTCTGGGCCGCGCTCGGCAGCGGGGAAGCCATGAACGAGCACGTGACCGGCGACGTCTGGCCCGCCAAGGACGTCCGGAACGCGCGGTTGCGCGAGAGCGTGGACGTGATCCGCCGGCTGCTGGCCGGAGAGGAGGTCGACCATGACGGTCTCGTGCGCGTGCACCGCGCGCGGATCTGGACCCGACCGGCGCAGCCGCCACCCCTCTTCGCCACCGCCGTCAGCCCGGAG
This sequence comes from Microbacterium sp. LEMMJ01, assembly GCF_002114135.1. Classification (NCBI taxonomy): domain Bacteria; kingdom Bacillati; phylum Actinomycetota; class Actinomycetes; order Micrococcales; family Microbacteriaceae; genus Microbacterium; species Microbacterium sp. LEMMJ01. The sequence goes on along the minus strand of NZ_NCTV01000036.1, from coordinate 192,674 downwards.
ACCGCGGAGTGGGCGGCCGGGTGGGCGGACGGGCTCGCGACCGTCGCCCAGGAGCCGTCCGCGCTCCGGAGGGTGGTCGAGGCCTACCGCTCGGCCGGGGGACAGGGGCAGTGCATCCTGCAGACCCACGTGAGCTGGGGCGCCGACGACGCCGAGGCGTACGCGACCGCGAAGGAGCAGTGGCGGCAGGGGGTCGTCACCCCGCCGCTCGCATGGAACATCGAGCAGCCGGAGGACTTCGACGCGGCGGTGGGCGAGGTCGACGAGACGGGGCTGCGCGAGGCGGTCCTCGTCGATCATGATGCCCGTTCCCTCGCGGGACGACTGGCGGAGCTCGTCGGTGTCGGCTTCGACCGGATCTACCTGCACCACGTGGGCCGCGAGCAGACCGGGTTCCTGAAGGCGGCCGCCTCCGAGATCCTGCCCGCCCTGAGGGAGCGCACATGAAGATCACCGACACGAGCGACCTGTGGTGGAAGACGGCCGTCGTCTACTGCCTCGACGTGGAGACCTTCCTGGACGCGGACGGCGACGGCGTCGGCGACCTCCGCGGCCTCGCGCAGCGGATCGACTACCTGTCGCAGCTCGGTGTGACGTGCCTGTGGCTCATGCCGTTCTATCCCTCGCCCGACCTCGACGACGGCTACGACGTCAGCGACTTCTACGGCGTGGACCCTCGTCTGGGCACCCACGGCGACCTCGTGGAGGTGATCCGCACCGCCCGCGACCGCGGCATCCGCGTGATCGTCGACCTCGTCGTCAACCACACCTCCGACCGTCACCCGTGGTTCCGCGCGGCGCTCCGCAGCGTCGACTCGCCCTATCGCGACTACTACGTGTGGCGGGACGATGCACCGCCGAAGGGCGAGAAGAACACGGTGTTCCCCGGGCAGGCCGACGGGATCTGGACGAAGGACGACAAGTCGGGGCAGTGGTACCAGCACAGCTTCTACGAGCACCAGCCCGACCTCAACATCGCCAACCCCGTGGTCCGAGATGAGATCGCGAAGGTGATCGGGTTCTGGCTGCAGCTCGGCATCTCGGGGTTCCGGGTCGATGCGGTGCCGTTCCTCCTCGAGGTCCCGACGACGTCCGAACTCCCCGACCCGCACGAGCTGCTGCGCGACATGCGGCGCTTCCTGCAGCGGCGGTCCAGTGAGGCGATCCTGCTGGGCGAGGTCAACCTGCCGTACGAGGAGCAGCGGGCGTACTTCGGGGGTGCGCACGGCGATGAGCTGACCATGCAGTTCGACTTCGTGGCGATGCAGGCGCTCTATCTGTCGCTCGCCCGCCGCGATCCCGCGCCGCTCGTCGAGGCGCTCACGGCCCGCCCGGTCCTCGGGCCCGAGGTGCAATGGGCGAACTTCCTCCGGAACCACGACGAGCTCACCCTCGACAAGCTGAGCGACGCCGAGCGCCAGGAGGTCTTCGAGGCCTTCGCGCCGGACGAGCGGCAGCGGGTGTTCGGGCGCGGGATCACCCGGCGCCTCCCGCCGATGCTGGAAGGCGATCCGCGGAGGATCCGGATGGCCTACAGCCTGCTCTTCACCCTCCCCGGAACGCCGGTGCTGTTCTACGGCGAGGAGATCGGGATGGGGGAGAACATCGCCGTCGAGGGGCGGCAGGCCGTGCGTACCCCGATGCAGTGGTCGGCGGATCGCAATGGCGGCTTCTCGGATGCGCGTCCCTCCCGGCTGGTCGCGCCGGTGCCGACGGACGGGTACGCGCCCACGCACGTGAACGCCGCCGCGCAGCTCGAGGACCGGGGATCGTTGCTCCACTTCATCCGCGACCTGACCGCGCGCTACCGGGTGTCTCCCGAGCTCGGGTGGGGGATGTTCCGCGTCATCGATCAGCCGCAGGACGCCCTGCTGGTGCACTCCCTGGAGGCGGATGTCGGGCGCACGATCGCCGTCCACAACTTCGCGGAACGGCCGGCGACGACGCGGTTCCGACTGGGGGAGGAGCCCGCGGGCACGACCCTGGTCGACCTCCTCGACGCGCGGCGCGTGCCCCTCGACGACGACGGCGGGGTGGAGCTGGAGCTTCCCGCGTACGGCTATCGGTGGCTGCGGGTCTCGCGCCCGGGGGACGGCAGGGTCCTGTGACCGGTGGAAACACCGAAGGCCCCGGATGATCGGGGCCTTCGGAGGGATTCTGTGGGCGATACCGGACTCGAACCGATGACCTCTTCCGTGTGAAGGAAGCGCGCTACCAACTGCGCCAATCGCCCATACCCGCGGGGTACGTCAACCGATACTACCCGACCCGCGAGTGCCCCGATGACCAGTCGGGGAGACACGCGCGAGATTCGCCACGGGTTTGGCGGAGCGCGGATCATCGGCTAATGTTTCATAAGTGCCCGGGACAACCGGGAACGAAATGCGGATGTAGCGCAGTTGGTAGCGCACAACCTTGCCAAGGTTGGGGTCGCGAGTTCGAGTCTCGTCATCCGCTCGAGTGCAGTAGATCTTCTCGAAGATCGGCGGCACGTGGGGTCAATCCACACGGTGGCGTGGCCGAGCGGCTAGGCACCGGCCTGCAAAGCCGTTTACACGGGTTCGAATCCCGTCGCCACCTCACGGGAAAACTGAATAGCCCCAACGGGCGCGATTGGCGCAGCGGTAGCGCGCTTCCCTGACACGGAAGAGGTCACTGGTTCGATCCCAGTATCGCGCACCACCTGAAACCCCCGGTTCTGCCGGGGGTTTTTTCTTGCCCGCGGGGCATCCTCCCCTCTCGCGGCGTCGCAGATCCGCGCGAGGTCGCAGCCTCACGGCGGAGCCCTGCGACCTCGGTGCGAATCTGCGTGTCTGCGCCCTCGGGATCGAGTTCGAAGATGTGTTCGAATATCGGTATCCTGGAAGAGGCCGGAGGAAGGAGCCGGTGTGGGGAACTCGGGTCGCGCGCTCTCCGCGTACAACGACATGCGGTCGCAGCATCAGGCCATCGAGGCCGCCGCACGCCGCGGCCCCCTGCAGTCCCTGTCCGATCGCGAGCTCGCCTTGCGCGAGTCCGCCGTCACCGTCTATCCGCACGCGCTCCAGCGGCGGGTGCGGGCGTGGGTGCGGTTCGGCCCGGAGGCGATCCGCGTGGAGGCCAAGGTCGTCCGCTCCACTCCGCTCGCGGCGGGCATAGAGTTCCGTGCCGGCGAGCGCACCTACCGCTGCTGGGTCTGGGGGAATGCCGTGCAGCCGGCGGAGGGGTGACCGGGGAATGGACACCGCTCGCACGAACTGTTCGTTTCCTGTCCGCACAACGGTGTCTTCGTCTTCCCGGGTGCGGTGCCGGTGACAGGGTGGACGGACATCACCACCGGCGATCGACGATCGCACCTCCGTGGGACGAGACCTCGTGGCGATCATCTCAGGAAGGGCGGACATGGGCAGATTCATCTACGACGGAAGCACCAAGGTCGAGGTCGAGGACCGCGCGCTGCGGCATCTGCAGCTGGTGATGACCGCGAAGCTGCGGCGGGGCGAGCCCTTCCCGTACACCTGGAAGGAGGACGCCAGCGTCGGGGGCGGACGGATCACCGTCTGGCTCCACGCCGGGAGTTCTATGGTGTTCAAGTACGTCGGCAGCCGCCAGCCGGAGATCAACCGCGCCTGGGTCGACGCGCTGGCGTACACGGCGAACTCGCCCGGTGGTCTGTATCTCGTGCCGGAGCCCGCCGGGAGCGCCGTCACAGGCAACCTGGACCTGTCGTAGGGCACGGGACGATGACAGCCGGGACGCCCCCTCCGCGAGGCGAGGAGGAGGCGTCCCGACGTGGTGCACCGAGCGTCAGACGCGCGCGGCGCCTGCGCCGTTCCGCGGGACGCGCGGCTCTCGACTGACGAAGATGCCCAGCAGCACCATGCCGATCGCGAGACCGAGGTGGAGCCAGTTGTCGGCGTTGTTCACCGGCAGGAAGTTCAGCTGCTCGTTGCCGACCGCGATCAGGCCGTACAGCCAGACGACGAGGTATGCGAGCCCGCCGATGATGAGGTAGAGGCGGGAGGCGCGCGGCGAGGCGGCGAGCGCGATGCCCGCGACGGCGAACAGGAGGTGCACGACGTTGTGCAGGACCGAGACCTGGAAGAGGCCGAGGAGCAAGGCCTCCGATGCTGCTCCGGCACCGTGCAGGTGTTCGGCCGAGTGGGTCAGGCCCGGGATGAAGCCGGCGATGCCGACGATGAGGAAGACGATGCCGACGATCAGCGCCGTCTTCTGGATCGGTGTCTCGGCGTAGCGGGTGGTGCGGGTGGTGTCGCTCATGATCCCCTCCAAGGTGGGTGCGGTTGCCCGAAGGTAGAACCCCTGGGTGCGGGCTGAGAGGGCATTGACGCGGCGGAAGCGGCGCGCTAATTTCTCGCGCGTCCGCGAGCGCTCCGGCGATGATGCGCTCGAAGCCCGGATTGTCAATCCCCCTCGGCGTCGTCACGGCCGCTTCTTACGCTCAGCCCATGACCGACGCCGCTCTCGACCGCACCTGCGGCACCTCGACCGATCGCGACGCTGCGACCGGGCTGCGACGCATCGACCACCTGGCGCAGCTGGCCGCGGTCGTCCGCGCATGCCCCGGTCTGCATGTCCGCTACTCCGAGGGACCGGACGCGGATGCCCGCCGCTCCAGCGTCGACACCGAGAGCGGACTGGAGCTCCCCGGGCTCTCCGTCAATCCTCTCGACGCCGAGCGGTGGTGGACGCGTCCCCTGGAGGACTGGCTGGCGCGCCAACTCTGCCAGTACCGGCACCTCGCCGAGCAGGATCCGCAGCGCATCGCCTGGGTCCTCCGGGGCGAGCACTGCGGCCGCGGCCCGGACTGCGAGCCGCTGCTGACGGACGTGGAGCCGATCGCCGTGATCGGCGCACACGTGCTGCTCGAGGCCAGGGAGCGGTACGAGCGCAACTTCGATGCGGGGCGCGGGCCCGCCGACGACGAGGAGGACCGGGGATGAGCAGAGGGCGGCGGTGGACGGAGGTCGTTCCCGGCTTCTTCGGCATCAGCGTGGCGGACGTCAACTGCTACCTCGTGCAGACCGCGGACGGGCTGACGCTGTTCGATGCGGGACTGCCGCGCAGCCGGGGCGTGCTGCGCGACCTGCTCGGCCACCTCGGGGCGACGGAGTCCGACATCGATGCGGTCGTCCTGACGCACGGGCACTTCGACCACGTCGGTGTCGCGTGCCGGCTGCACGAGGAGGGGGTCTCCGTGTTCGTCCACCCTCGCGACGCACAGCTGGCCCGTCACCCGTACAGCTACCGTCCGGCCTCACCGCGCGTCCCCTACGTGCTCACCCATCCGCGGGGGATCCCGACGATCACCCGGATGGCACTCGCCGGAGCCCTGAACGTCCGCGGCGTCGAGGCGCAGCCGCGCGTGAGGCACGAGCATCCGATCGACGCCCCTGGGACCCCGATCGCGCTGTGGACTCCCGGGCACACGGAAGGGCACTGCGCATACCTGTTCGAGGAGTCCGGGGTGCTCATCGCCGGCGACGCCCTCGTGACGCTCGACCCGTACACCGGCGAGACCGGACCCCAGATCGTCGCCAGGGCGGCCACGGCCGACACCACGGAGGCGATGGAGTCGCTGGACACCCTGGCACGGACGAGCGCGCGGGTCGTCCTGACGGGCCACGGAGAGCCCGTCCTGGACGGTGTGGGGCCCGCGGTCGCCGCCGCCCGGCGACGCGGACCCCACTGAGTCCTCGACCTCAGTCGAGCAGCGTCTCCCCGATGTAGCCGCCCTCCGGGCACCCCGGGGGCACCGCGAACACGGCGGATCCGATCGGGACCGTCCACTCGTTGAGCAGGTCGAGCTCGTCGAGCCGTTGCTGCATCGGGACGAACTGCCGCGCGACGTCGGCCTGGAACGCGGCGAAGAGCAGCCCGGATTCGGAGACGCCGCCTCCGGCCGGGCGCTCGTCGTAGTTGTACGCCCGTCGGAAGATGCGCTCCGTCCCGTCCCCGCGTGCGCGCCGGATGTGCGCGAACGCCGGGATGACGGGGAACCCGATGGCCGTCGTCGCGTCGAAGTCCGGCTCGTCGAACTCCGACGTCCCCGTGAGCGGCGCACCGTCGCGGAGCGTCCGCCCCACCGAGGCCTCGCGGCCCCCGCGATCCAGGCGGTCCCAGGCGTCGAGGTCCATGCGGATGCGGCGCAGGACCATGCCCGTGCCGCCGGCCAGCCAGCCGTCATCGCTCCACACCACCCGGTCGAAGTCCTCGGTCCCCGGCTGCGGATTGCTCGTGCCGTCGACCTGGCCGAAGAGATTGCGCATGGTCGTGCCCGGTCGCTCTGTGCCGTGTGCCCGGCGGAAGCCCTGCTGGATCCATCGCACGGTCGCGAAGCCGCGCGCGTCCTTCAGGAGCATGCGCTGCGCGTGCGCGACGGTCAGAGGGTCGTCGGCGGCGAGCTGGAGGAGCAGGTCCCCATCCGAGAACTCCGGCTGCAGGCGGTCCACGCGGAAGGCGGGCAGCGGAGCGAGCCAGGACGGACTGCTGCCGCCGGCCCGTGCGACGAGAGTCGGGCCGAAGCCGAACGTGACGGTCAACCGGGCCGGGGCGAGTGCGAGCTCCGGCTCCGAGTCCGCGAGCGCCGATCGTCCCTGGGTGAGCCGCGCCGCGTCGTCCGTGAGGATACGCAGGAGCCGGCGGAGTCCGTCGCGGTCGACCTCCGGCCGGAGGTCGAGCGCCACGAACGAGCCGTGCGCCTGGGCAGGGGTGTCGATCCCGGCCTGATGGACACCGTGGAACGGGACTGTGAGGGAGCCGTTGAGCGGTGCGGGGGCCGCGGGAGCCTCCGTGTCCGCTCGCGTGAGGGCGAGGTCGGCCCCGACCGCTACGGCGGCGCCGACACCGGCGACAGCCCCTCCGAGGAGGAACTGCCGCCGGGTCGAGCCGGTGCGGCCGGTGCGCGCGCCCGAGACGCGCGCGGCCATCAGTGGTCCATGCCCTCGTGGTCGTCGGCGCCGTCGTAGTTCTCGTTCGCGCCGGAGTAGTCCTTCACCGGCGCGGCGAACTCGAACGTGGAGTCGTCCGACAGGGTGACGGTGAAAGCGACCTCGTCACCGGCTTCCAGAGGCTCGGAGAGGTCCATCATCATGATGTGATTCCCCCCGGGCTCGAGGGCGAGGCTGCCGCCGGCGGGGACGACGAAACCCCCGGCGATCTCCCGCATGACCATCTCCCCGGCCTCGTTCTCCACGGTCTCGTGCAGCTCGATCATCGGCGAGGCGGCGGAGGCGACCGATGTCACCGTCACGTCCTCCTCGCCCTCGTTGACGAGCACGCCGAAAGCCGCGGACATGCCGTCGTCGGCGGCCTTGACCCAGGCGTCGTCGATCCGGAGATCGTCACCGGCGGGGGCGCTGGTCGGTGTCTCGGCTGTGGGCGCGGTGCACCCGGTGAGCGCGACGAGCGAGAGGACGATCGCCGCGCCGAGGCGGGGGAGGGAAGTGCGAGTGTTCATGATGATGCCTTTCAGGAGTTCTCTGCCGTGTCTTCGCCGGATTCCGGCGCCACAGCGGCCGCGCGACGGCGGCGGAGGATGAGGAGGACGGCGAAGGCGGCGACGGCGAGTGCCGCTCCCGCCCCGCCGACGAGCAGGACCCGGACCGGGCCGCCCGTCTCGTCTGCGTTCTGACCCGATGCGGTCGACGACCCGCCCGTGGCGGACGCGGTCGGCTCCGGGTTCCCTGTCGACTCCAGCGGAACGGCGTCTCCGACGGCGAAGGGGATGACCCCCGCGATCGGGTGCCCGTCCTCGGAGACGACCTGCCAGCGCACCTGGTACCCGCCGTCGGGCATGTCGGGCAGGAGGGCGGCGGTGACGTTCCGTCCGCGCACCTCCACCTCGCCCGTGGCCCAGTCCTCGCCCTCCGCGTCGACGACGAGGACGACGGCCCCGGCGGTCGACTCGTCGAGGACGAGGAGCTCGCCCGAGAACGTCATCGTGACGCTGACGGGCGCGGTGTCGAGCCGTTCCCCGCCGGCGGGGCTGCTCTCGATGAGTTGGTCATGGGCGGTCGCCGGCGCCGCCGTCGCGAGGATCGCGACAGCCGCCAGCACCGCCCCGGCCGCGAATCTGCGGACAGGGGACATGGAAGAGCCTCTCTTCAGACGTCGCCGAGCGACGCGGGTACCTGCGTTCGGACGCGCGCGTCACCGGGGACGGCGCGAGGACGCACCGCACGGCGGGAGGCCGCGGGCGCGGATCAGAGCGCGGGGAGAGAGGGCGGGGCGCGCCCGAGAAGCGGAGTGAGGAGGCGAAGACCGCGGCCCGCCGGCACGAGGAAGAGCCCGGCGAGGCGGAACGGAGAAGCAGCGGCGCGCGGGGCGAGCGTCGCGTCCGCACGCCGACGCACCCAGCGGACCAGTCGGACGGCGAGGGCGCGCAGGGTGAGGAGCAGCCGCTCCCCGCGGTGGAGCGCCGTCACGGTGAGGAGGGCGGCGAGGGCGTGCCCGAGCCACATCGAGGCGTCGGCGGTCGCGACGACGGCCGTGCCCTCGGCCGCGGGGAGCACGAGCGGAGCGCCGTGCACGTGACGGAGAGCCACGCCGGACGCGCTGACCGTGCCGAGCACGAAGAGCACGTGGAAGAGGAACTGGCTCACGGCCACCGAGAGGGTGAGACGGGTGAGGGAGAGCGTCCGTCCGGCGAGGAGCACGCTCACCATGAAGGCGAACAGCCAGGGCACCAGGATGCCCAGAGGGCCCGGCATCTCTCCGCCGCCGCTCACGTGACCGGCGAGAGCCACGAAGATCGCGAGCGACGAGGTCGCGAAGCCCCGCACGACGGCGGGCTTGCGGGACGGGCTCACGGGCACCAGTCTGCCATGCGGCGGCGGTCGCCGCGGGCATGAGCCGGGCGTGAGCCGGGCGTCAGCTCCGCGGTGCTCCGGAGCGCTTCACGACGTCGTAGGCCGCGAGCGCTGCCTTGCGGGTCTCGCCGAGGTCGACGATCGGCTCGGTGGGGGCGTCTGCGGCCCAGCGCCCCACGTACTGCCCCTCGCCGTCGAACTTCTTGGCCTGCAACTCCGGGTTGAACACGCGGAAGTACGGGGCGGCGTCGGCGCCGGAACCCGCGACCCACTGCCAGTTGAACGGGTTGCTCGCGTCGTCGGCGTCCACCAGCGTGTCCCAGAACCACTCCTCGCCGAGCCGCCAGTCGATGAGGAGGTTCTTGACGAGGAACGATGCGGCGACCATCCGCACCCGGTTGTGCATGTGCCCGGTGTGCCAGAGCTCGCGCATGCCCGCGTCGACGAGGGGGACTCCGGTCTCGCCGTGCTGCCACAGCTCCAGGCGTGCGGGGTCCAGGGGAGGCCAGGGGAACGCGTCGAACTCGCGCCGCAGGTTCTTCGTCGCGAGATCCGGGAAGTGGAACAGCGTGTGCCAGGCGAACTCGCGCCAGCCGATCTCCGAGAGGAATCCGCCGGCCCCGTCGACGTCGATCGCCTCGTGCCACACGGTGAAGGGGCTGAGCTCGCCCCAGCGCAGTCGCGGAGACAGCCGGGAGGTGGCACCGGCGGCCGGGGCGTCGCGAGCGCGATCGTACGTGCGGAGGTCCTCGCCGAGAAAGTGCCGCAGCCGGCGGCGTGCGGCGGGCTCGCCGGGCTCCCACGTCTCGCGGAGTCCGCCCGCCCAGTCCGGGGCGGTCGGCAGCAGGCCCCAGTCGTCGAGCGGATCGGAGCGGAGCCGCCGGCCGGCGCCGCGAAGCTCGCGGGGCTCGGGGAGCGGAGCGCGCGGGGCCGGAAGGGCCAGACAGGCCCGCCAGAACGGCGTGAAGACGGAATAGTGCGTGCCGCTCCCGGTGGTGACCGTCCACGGCTCGTGCAGGAGCGACCCCGCGAAAGACGCGACCTGGAGGCCGTCGTCGCGCAGCGTCGCCTTCAGCCCCGCGTCGATCTCGCGCCCGGCCGCCCCGTAGCGGCGGTTCCAGAAGACCGCTCCGGCGCCCGACTCGGCGACCAGCTCCCGCACGATCCGGTCGGCGGGCCCGTGCCGCAGCACCAGCGTCGCCCCCTTCTCCTGCAGCCGCTCGGCGAGCGAGGCCAGCGAATGGTGCAGCCACCAGCGCGCCGCGCCGCCCAGCGGACGGATGCCGGGGGACTCCTCGTCGAGGACGAAGAGCGCGATGATCGGTTCGTCGCGCTCGACGGCGGCACGCAGCGCGGGGTTGTCGGCCAGGCGGAGATCGTCGCGGAACCAGACGATCGAGGGCGACGTCATCGGGTCGCCCACAGCGCCCAGGCGACCAGCAGCGGCTGCAGGAACAGGCGGCCGAACCGCCGCCGGTCCGTGTCGAGCCCCGGCGTCGATCGCCCGGTGCGCCACTGATGCCAGTTGCCGGGGAAGACCGCGGCGAAGAAACCGGCCGTCGCCACTCCCATCCGACGGCGCTCGCGGGGCAGCGCCACCAGCCCCGCCGCGAGCGCGACCTCGGCCGCACCGGACGCCAGGACGATCGCGTCCTTGTCCATCCGGGTGAGGCGGGTCGCCCAGTCGGGCACGACGACCCGGAACCCGCGTGTCTGCGTGAAGTGCAGCACGCCCATCGCGCCGAGGGCGAGAGCGAGGAGCCAGCGGGCGATCGTCCGTGTCATGCGCCCACGCTACCGTCCCCGTCGGACGCCGTGCCTGCCACACTGAGGCGATGACCGTGCTGCGCATCACCGTCCTCTTCCTCCTCGCCGCCATCGCCGAGATCGGCGGCGCCTGGCTCATCTGGCAGGCGGTGAAGGAGGAGAGGGGCTGGTTGTTCGCGGTCCTCGGGGTCATGGCGCTCGGCGCCTACGGATTCATCGCGGCTCTCCAGCCGGATGCGAACTTCGGCCGCGTCCTGGCCGCGTACGGCGGGATCTTCATCGCCGGCTCCCTCGCCTGGGGCGTCATCGTCGACGGATTCCGCCCCACCTCGTGGGACGTGATCGGCTCCGTGGTGGCGCTGGCCGGGGCGGCGATCATCATCTTCGCGCCAGCGGCGACGGATTCGCTGTCGGAGACCGCTGCGTGACGGTCGGCGACCCGCGAGCGGACGAGTAGCCTAGATCCAGACCCAGATGGAGTGATCAGTGCCTGAAAACGCCCAGCCGACCGACGGCTTCGCCCTGTTCTCTGACCGAAACGTCGTCGCCATGCGCGTCGGCGGCGTCCTCAAGGACCTCGCCGCGACGGTCACCGAGACCGACGACGTCGAGCCCGTCACGATCGACAGCCCCGACGGCCTGAACATCCTGCGTCACTCGACCGCGCACGTGCTCGCCCAGGCGGTGCAGCGGATCAACCCGCAGGCGAACCTCGGCATCGGTCCGCCCATCACGGACGGCTTCTACTACGACTTCGGCGTCGACACCCCGTTCACGCCGGAGGACATCAAGGCGATCTCCAAGGAGATGCAGCGCATCGTCCGCGAGGGCCAGCGCTTCGTCCGTCGTGTCGTGACGGACGAGGAGGCTCGTGCGGAGCTCGCGGACGAGCCGTTCAAGCTCGAGCTCATCGGACTCAAGGGTCCTTCGACAGGCTCAGGGACCCAGGGTGCTGCCGAGATCGCCGAGGGGGCCTCCGTCGAGGTAGGCGAGGGCGAGCTCACGATCTACGACAACACCACCCGTGACGGCGAGGTCGTCTGGAAGGACCTCTGCCGCGGTCCGCACCTGCCCAACACGCGCATGATCGGCAACGGTTGGGACCTCACCCGCATCGCCGCCGCGTACTGGCGGGGGAGCGAGAAGAACCCGCAGCTCCAGCGCATCTACGGCACCGCATGGCCGACGAAGGACGAGCTGCGCGCCTACCAGGAGCGCATCGCCGAGGCCGAGCGTCGCGACCACCGCAAGCTCGGCGCCGAGATGGACCTCTTCTCCTTCCCGGACGAGATCGGCTCGGGGCTGGCGGTCTTCCATCCCAAGGGCGGCATCATCCGCTACGAGATCGAGGAGAACCTGCGCAAGCACCTGCTGCGCAACGGCTACGACCTCGTCAACAGCCCGCACATCACGAAGAAGGATCTCTTCATGACGTCGGGGCACCTGCAGACCTACGCGGACGGCATGTTCCCCCCGATGCACCTCGACGAGGTCGTCGACGACGAGGGCAACGTCACCCGCCAGGGCCAGGACTACTACCTCAAGCCGATGAACTGCCCGTTCCACAACCTCATCTTCCGTTCGCGCGGGCGCTCCTACCGGGAGCTGCCGCTGCGTCTGGCCGAGTTCGGCACGGTCTACCGCTACGAGAAGAGCGGAACGCTGTCAGGGCTGACCCGCGTGCGCGGTCTGACCCAGGACGACGCGCACATCTACGTCGCCCAGGACCAGGTCAAGGAGGAGCTCACCACCAACCTGAACCTCGTCCTCGACCTGCTCCGCGACTACGGCCTCAACGACTTCTACCTCGAGCTCTCGACGAACGAGGAGGGCAACCCGAAGTTCCTCGGCGAGCCCGAGCAGTGGTCGACGGCGATCGACACGCTGCGCGAGGTCGCGATCGAGTCCGGTCTCGAGCTCGTGGCCGACCCGGGCGGCGCCGCCTTCTACGGCCCGAAGATCTCGGTGCAGGCCCGCGACGCCATCGGCCGCACGTGGCAGATGTCGACGATCCAGCTCGACTTCAACCAGCCCGACCGCTTCGAGCTGGAGTACACCGGTCCCGACGGGCAGAAGCACCGGCCTGTGATGATCCACCGGGCGCTCCTCGGCTCCGTCGAGCGCTTCTTCGCGATCCTCCTCGAGCACTACGCCGGCGACTTCCCGCTCTGGCTCGCGCCGAGCCAGGTGGTGGGTGTGCCGGTGGCCGAGCAGTACGGCGACTACCTGGACGACGTCATCGCGCAGCTGCGCGCGGCGGGCGTGCGGGCCGACGTCGACCACTCCGACGACCGCATGCAGAAGAAGATCCGCACCCACACCACGGCGAAGGTCCCGGTCATCCTCATCGTGGGGGAGCAGGACCGCGCCGCCGGCACGGTGTCGTTCCGCTTCCGCGACGGTACGCAGGAGAACGGCGTGCCGGTGGCCGACGCGGTGCGCCGGATCAGCGCCGCCATCGCCTCGCACGCGCTGGTGTTGAAGGCGGGAGACCTCGCATGACGGGCGGTGAGGCGGACCTCGAGGACGCCTCCCGTCTCGTCGGGGTGCCCGACGAGTTCCAGCGGCTGTGGACCCCGCATCGGATGGCGTACATCCAGGCCGGGCCGGAACCGCTGCGCGAGGAATGCCCGTTCTGCGAGGCGCCGAAGTACCCGGATGCGGAGCGGCTCATCGTGGCGCGCGGGGAGACCGCCTACGTGCTGCTGAACCTGTTCCCGTACAACTCGGGGCACCTGCTCGTGTGCCCGTACCGGCACATCGCCACCTACGACCAGGCGACGCCCGAGGAGGTCGCGGAGATCGGTGCGCTCACGCAGACCGCGATGCGCGTGCTCCGCGAGGTCTCCGGCTGCGACGGCTTCAACCTCGGGATGAACCAGGGAGCGGTGGCCGGAGCGGGCGTGGACGCGCATCTGCATCAGCACGTGGTGCCGCGGTGGCGCTCGGACGCGAACTTCTTCCCGATCATCGCCAAGACGAAGGCGCTCCCGCAGCTCCTCGGCGAGGTGCGGGAGGCCGTCGCGGAGGCCTGGCCCGCCGCCGATCGCTGAGCCGCCTCTGGGGCGCTGAGCCGCCTCTGGGTCGGTGAGCCTGTCGAAGCGTCGTGACCCGGCCCTTCGACAGGCTCAGGGACCCACCTTCGACAGGCTCAGGGAGCCAGCGCGGGCCCGCTCAGGGAGCCAGCGCGGGCCCGCTCAGGGACCCAGCGCGGGCCCGCTCAGGGACCCAAGTCGAGGAGGAGTCAGCGCACCTGGCGGGCGGTGAACTGCATCCGCGGGTTCGCGTAGAACTCCTGCGCCTCGACGAGCTGCAGTTCGCGCTCGCCCGAGTCGAGCGTGGTCTGCAGCAGGTCGTAGACGCTCGAGGCGGTGCGCTCCAGAGCGGTCTGCGCGCTGCCGGTCGCGACGTAGTGCGCGGTGAACAGCGCGGCCGTCACGTCTCCGGAGCCGTTGGCCTTCATCGGCAGGTGCGGCGTCTGCACGAGCCAGGCGCCCGCGTCGTCGACGGCGAGCATCTCGATGGTGCCCTCTTCGCGGTCGGGCCGCTCGACGCTCGTGACGAGCACCGTACGCGGCCCCATCGCCCGCGCGAGGTCGACCGAGGCGAGGGTCGACTCGAGCGTGTCCGGCTCGGTCTCGGTGAGGAAGCCGAGCTCGAACTGGTTCGGCGTGATAATGTCGGCCACGGGAACCACGCGTTCGCGGAGCAGGATCGGGATGGCCGGAGCCACGAAGCAGCCGGACTTGGCGTTGCCCATGACCGGGTCGCACGCGTACAGCGCATCCGGGTTGGCCGCCTTCACCCGGGAGACCGCGTCGATGATGACGTCGCCGATGCCCTCGCTGCCCTGGTAGCCGCTGAGCACCGCGTCGATCGACCCGAACACGCCGCGTTCCTCGATGCCGGTGATGACCTCGCCGACGTCGGTCGGGTCGATCAGCGGGCCGCGCCAGGCGCCGTAGCCGGTGTGGTTCGAGAACGTCACGGTGTAGACCGGCAGCACCTCGACACCGATGCGCTGCAGCGGGAAGACGGCGGCGGAGTTGCCGACGTGACCGTACGCGACGGCGGACTGGATGGACAGGATCTTCATACCCGGTCCCTTTCATTCTGGGCGGGGCGGTGCCCGCGTCGGGTGGTCATCGTCCGGCGGCGACGAGGTCGGCGATGAGGGTCTCCGTGTCGTCCTTGGAGAGGTCGTGCACGGTGAGTCGGAGGTGATGCGAGGGCTCGGCGCGCTCGTCGAGCGCGAAGTCGTCACCGGTGCGCGCGAGCCAGCCGCGCCGCATGAGGTGGTCGGCGACGGTGCGCGCGGGCTTCTCGAATCCGACCCACAGGCTCAGGCCGTCCGGGTCGGGCGCGTCGATCCCCTCCGCGCGCAGGCGTCCCGCGAACGCGGCGTTCCGCGCGGCGTAGTGCCGGCCCGCCTCCGCGATCTCCTCGCGGACGTCGGGATCGGTGAGCTGGGCGAGCGTGAGGCGCTGCAGCAGGTGACTGACCCACGTGGTGCCGGGGCTGAGCCGCATCGCGAGGCGCTCCGCCGTCTCCGGGTCGGTCGCCGCGAGCGCGAGGCACATGTCAGGGCCGAGGAACTTCGACACCGAGCGGACCAGGGCGAATCGCCGGTGCTCGGGTCCGATCAGCGATTCGTAGGGACGCTGGGAGAGCAGAGAGAAGTGGTCGTCCTCGATGACGAGCACATAGGGGTGGTCGGCGAGCACGCCCCGCAGCGCCTCGGCGCGGGCGGGGGAGAGGCTCACCCCCGTCGGATTCTGCGCGCGCGGGGTGCAGATGACGGCGCGGACGCCCGCGTCCAGAGCGGCGCGGAGACCGTCGACCGTCATCCCCTCCTCGTCCACCGGCACCGTGATGGCCCGGTAGCCGCCCAGCCGCACGGTGTGGATGCTCGCGAGGAAGCAGGGGTCCTCGAGCGCCACGGCGTCGTCACGCATGAGCGCCTGCGCGAGCAGACGTTCCACGGCATCCACCGCACCGCTGGTCACGGTGACCCGGAAGTCGTGACCGGGGAGGTCGGCGCCCATCCACTCCCGCGCCCACGCTTCGAGACCGCGGTCGATCACCGGCTCCCCGTAGAGCACGGGACGACGACCGATCGTGCCGAGCGCCTGCGACGGGTCGGGGATGCGCGCCGGGTCGGGGTTGCCGGTGCCGATGTCGCGGAGCACGGTGTCCGGCGCGTAGCCCTCCTGCGGCACGACGTCGACGCCGGCGACGACCGTGCCCGCGCGCCCGCGCGAGTGCACGAGTCCCGCTTGGGCGAGCTGACGATACGCGGCGACGGCGGTGTTGCGGTTGACGCCGAGCGTCGCCGCGAGCTCGCGCACGGGAGGGAGGACCTCGCCGGGACGGAGCGTGCCGCGATCCCGGAGG
This sequence comes from Microbacterium sp. LEMMJ01, assembly GCF_002114135.1. Lineage (NCBI taxonomy): Bacteria > Bacillati > Actinomycetota > Actinomycetes > Micrococcales > Microbacteriaceae > Microbacterium > Microbacterium sp. LEMMJ01. The sequence goes on along the minus strand of NZ_NCTV01000036.1, from coordinate 176,703 downwards.
GCGCGCACGCTGTCCGCGATCTCCGCCGCGGTGGTTCCCCTGATCTGCTCGCTCATGATCCTCCTCCGAGATTCTAGGTGGATTGGACAGTGCTACCTTTGATCTAGATCAAAACCGATTTCGGATCATCCGACAGGAGACCCCCATGACCGAGCAGCCCACCACCGGATCCGCACGCGTGAAGCGCGGTCTCGCCGAGATGCTCAAGGGCGGCGTCATCATGGACGTCGTCACCGCCGAGCAGGCGAAGATCGCCGAGGACGCCGGTGCCGTCGCCGTGATGGCGCTGGAGCGTGTCCCCGCGGACATCCGTGCGCAGGGCGGGGTCTCGCGGATGAGCGACCCGGACATGATCGACAGCATCATCGACGCGGTGTCCATCCCCGTCATGGCGAAGGCGCGGATCGGGCACTTCGTCGAGGCGCAGGTGCTGCAGGAGCTCGGCGTCGACTACATCGACGAGTCCGAGGTGCTCTCGCCCGCCGACTACGTGAACCACATCGACAAGTTCGGCTTCACCGTGCCGTTCGTCTGCGGAGCCACGAACCTGGGGGAGGCGCTGCGTCGTATCAACGAGGGCGCCGCGATGATCCGCTCCAAGGGTGAGGCCGGCACGGGTGACGTCTCCGAGGCGATGAAGCACATCCGGAAGATCCGGGGAGAGATCGCCGCGCTGACCGCGCTGCCGAAGGATGAGCTGTTCGTCGCCGCGAAGGAGCTACAGGCACCGTACGAGCTCGTCGCGGAGATCGCCGAGACCGGGAAGCTCCCCGTGGTGCTCTTCGTCGCCGGTGGCGTCGCGACCCCGGCCGACGCGGCGATGATGATGCAGCTCGGAGCCGACGGCGTCTTCGTCGGCTCCGGCATCTTCAAGTCCGGCAACCCCGCGGAGCGGGCGAAGGCCATCGTCAAGGCCACCACGTTCTTCGACGACCCGAAGGTGATCGCCGAGGTCTCCCGCGGCCTGGGCGAGGCGATGGTCGGCATCAACGTCAGCGACCTGCCTGCGCCGCACCGCCTCGCCGAGCGTGGCTGGTAAGCCGCGCGTCGGCGTCCTCGCGCTTCAGGGGGACGTGCGAGAGCATGCCACGCTCCTCGAGGCGCTCGGCGCCGACGTGGCGCTGGTCCGTCGGCCCGAGGAGCTCGCCCTGGTCGACGGACTCGTGATCCCGGGCGGCGAATCGACCGTGATCGACAAGCTCGCCCGGCTGTTCGGGTTGCAGCAGCCGATCCGCGACGCGATCGCGGACGGGATGCCGGTGCTCGGCACCTGCGCGGGGCTGATCCTGCTGGCCGATGAGGTCGTCGACGCGATCGACGGACAGCAGAGTTTCGGCGGACTCGATGCGGTCGTGCGGCGCAACGCGTTCGGGCGTCAGGCCGAATCGTTCGAGGCCGAGCTGACCGTGCCCGCGTTCGACGAGCCGGTGACGGCCGCCTTCATCCGCGGACCTGTCGTGGAGGCGGTCGGGCCGCAGGCCTCGGTGCTCGCGACCCTGCCCGACGGTCGCGTGGTCGGAGTGGAGCAGGACGGATTGCTCGGACTCAGCTTCCACCCGGAGATCACGAACGAGACGCGGTTCCACCGCCGCTTCCTCGACCGGGTCTCCCGCCGCTGACGGTGTCGTGGGTTCAGGCCTGCGCGCGAGTTCAGGCGCGTCCGCGCGCAGGTGCCTGAACTCGCGCGAACGCCTGCGCGAGCGGGACAACAGCGGTGCCGCGGCACGGTTCGATAGACTGGACGACGCCCTGGGCGGCGTTCCGGGGCGCAGACGACGAGCGGAGACTTATGTCCGGGCATTCCAAGTGGGCCACGACCAAGCACAAGAAGGCCGTCATCGACGCGCGCCGTGCGAAGTCCTGGGCCAAGCTCATCAAGAACATCGAGGTCGCGGCCAAGCTGGGCGGCGCCGACCTGCAGGGCAACCCGACGCTCTTCGACGCGGTGCTCAAGGCGAAGAAGACCTCGGTCCCCAAGGACAACATCGACCGCGCCATCAAGCGCGGCGCCGGCATCGGCGGTGAGGCCGTCGAGTACACCTCGATCATGTACGAGGGCTACGGGCCCAACGGCGTCGCCCTCATGATCGAGTGTCTGACCGACAACAAGAACCGCGCCGCGGCCGAGGTGCGCACCGCGCTCAGCCGCAACGGCGGCACCCTCGCCGACCCGGGCAGCGTGGCGTACAACTTCAGCCGCAAGGGCGTCATAGTCGTCGGTTCCGAGGGAACGACCGAGGACGACGTCATGATGGCGGCGCTGGAGGCCGGGGCCGAGGAGATCGAGCCGCACGCCGAGGGCTTCGAGGTCATCACCGAGGCGAGCGACCTCGTGGCCGTCCGCTCCGCGCTGCAGGACGCGGGGATCGAGTACGAGTCGGCCGACGTCGAGTTCGTGCCGAACCTCAAGGTCGAGATCGACGCCGAGACCGCCCGCAAGGTGTTCCGCCTCATCGATGCGCTCGAGGACAGCGAGGACGTGCAGAACGTCTTCAGCAACTTCGATCTGTCGCCCGAGGTCCAGGCAGAGCTCGAGAACGACGACGCGTAGGCGCGGCGCGAGCCGGCGACGCGGCGCGCGGCCTAGCCTGGTCAGGTGACCACTTCGTTGCGCGTGCTCGGAATCGACCCCGGACTCACCCGGTGCGGTGTCGGCATCGTCGACGTCGATCGCGCTCGTCGGGGCACGCTCGTCCACGTCGGGGTCATCCGCTCCGCCCCGGATGCGGAGATCGGCGACCGGCTCGCGATCGTCGCTGCGGGGATCCGCGCCGCGATCGCCGAGCACCGGCCCGATGCCGTCGCGGTCGAGCGGGTGTTCGCCCAGCAGAACACGCACACGGTGATGGGCACGGCGCAGGCGAGCGGGGTCGCCCTCCTGATCGCGGCCGAGGCCGGCCTGCCGGCGGCGACCCATACGCCCAGCGAGGTGAAGGCCGCGGTGACCGGGTACGGGTCCGCCGACAAGCGCCAGGTCCAGGCGATGATCGCCCGGATCCTGCGGCTGGACGCGCCTCCGCAGCCCGCGGACGCGGCGGACGCCCTGGCGATCGCCCTCTGTCACGCCTGGCGCCGCGGCGCTCCCTCGACGAGTCGGACGGGCGGCGGCCTCACTCCCGCGCAGCGTGCCTGGGCCGACGCGGAGCGTGTCGCTCGAACATATCTACGAGCCGGCTCCTAGACTGACGGAATGATCTCCTCTCTGCACGGCACCGTGCTGCACACGACGCCGGACCAGGTCATCATCGACGTCGGGGGCGTGGGCTTCGCGGTCGCCGTCCCCGCCGATGTCGCCCACACCGCGACGGTGGGGGAGAAGCTCCTCCTGCACACGAGCCTCATCGTGCGGGAGGACTCGCTCTCGCTGTTCGGCTTCGCCGACCGCGGCGAGCTGGAGATCTTCACCCTGCTGCTCAGCGTCACCGGCGTCGGCCCGAAGTCGGCGCTCGGGGTGCTGTCGCACCTCACCGCCGACCAGATCGCGGAGGCCGTGACCGCAGAGGACGATGCGCCGTTCCGCCGGGTCTCCGGCATCGGACCGAAGACCGCGAAGCTCATCGTCGTGCAGCTCGCCGGCAAGGTCCAGGCCGCGGCCGCCCCGTCGGCGCCCGCCGCCTCGGGAGGGGACGATGTCGTCGCCCAGGTGACGGTGGCTCTGGTCGGCCTCGGCTGGTCCGAGAAGGTCGCGGCGGAGGCGGCGACCCAGACGGCGACGGACGCCACGGATGCCGAGCGAGCCTCCGTGGCCCTGCTGCTGCGGCGCACGCTCGCGCTGCTCGGCCCGGCGCAGGGAGGCCAGGGCCGTGGCTGACGCCCTCGATCCGACCGAGCCGACCGACGAGTCCGAGCTCGCCATCGAGGGCGCTCTCCGGCCGTCGAGCCTCGGCGAGTTCGTGGGACAGCAGAAGGTGCGCGGACAGCTGCAGCTGCTCCTGGAGGCGGCCCGCATCCAGTCCCGTCCTGCGGACCACATCCTGCTCGCGGGGCCCCCGGGACTCGGCAAGACCACGCTGGCGATGATCGTCGCGCACGAGAGCGACCGCCCGCTGCGTATGTCCAGCGGTCCCGCCATTCAGCACGCCGGCGACCTCGCGGCGCTGCTGTCGAGCCTCGTGCCCGGCGAGGTGCTCTTCATCGACGAGATCCACCGCATGGCCCGGTCGGCGGAGGAGATGCTGTACCTTGCGATGGAGGACTACCGGATCGACATCATGGTCGGCAAGGGCGCGGGGGCGACCAGCATCCCGCTGGAGCTCTCCCCGTTCACGCTCGTCGGCGCCACCACGCGTTCCGGGCTGCTGCCCAATCCGCTCCGCGACCGCTTCGGCTTCACCGGTCACCTCGAGTTCTACGACGAGGGCGAGCTCGAGCAGGTCATCGGACGCTCCGCCTCCGTGCTCGGCGTCGACCTCCCGACGGACTCGCTCTCCGAGATCGCGCGACGGTCCCGCGGGACCCCGCGCATCGCCAACCGCCTGCTGCGTCGCGTCCGCGACTACGCGCTCGTCCATGGCGGGGGTGCGGCGACCCTGCGCGGCGTCCAGGCCGCGCTGGACCTCTACGACGTCGACGCGATCGGCCTGGACCGACTGGACCGCGCGGTGCTGGACGCCCTGGTGCGGCGCTTCCGCGGCGGACCGGTCGGCCTCAGCACCCTCGCGGTGGCGGTGGGAGAGGAGCCGGAGACGGTGGAGAGCGTGGTCGAGCCCTATCTCGTGCGGATCGGCTTCCTCGGTCGCACCCCCCGCGGGCGGGTCGCGACGCCGGAGGCGTATGCCCACCTCGGCGTGGCGCACCCGGACGGGATGCTGAAGTTGGATGACCTATAATCGCTGAAGACTTCCCCGATACCGCTGTGCGCCCAAAGGCTGGTGCGTGCACCTGAGAAAGGCGCCATCCCCATGCCCATGGAATTTGTCCTCTTCGGACTCCTCGCCGTCCTGCTGATCTTCATGATCTTCAACACGCGCAAGCGCACCCGGCAGATGAAGGCCGAGCAGGAGGAGAAGGCGACCAAGACGGTTCCCGGCGCCAAGGTCCTGCTGCAGGGCGGCATCTACGGCACCATCGTCGCGTACGACGCCGAAGACCTCGACTCCCCGGCCCTGGTGGAGATCGCGCCCGGCACCGTGATCGAGGTGCACAGCCAGGCGATCCTCCGCATCGTGGAGCCCAAGGACGCCATCGTCGACGCGCCCGTCGACGGCGTGGACGATCACAGCGTCGACGAGACCGCCGCCCCCGCGGTCGAGACGCCCGAGGAGACCCGCGCCCGCCTCGAGCGGGACGCCGACGACAAGTAAGACGAAGGCCGTCGCGGCCTCCCGGATCACCGTCCTTCCAGAAAGCTGAACACACGTGGCTTCATCCTCTCCTGTCCGTCACGCCTGGCGGGTCCTCCTCGGCCTGCTCCTCGTGACGGGCGTGCTCTTCGGCATCAACGCGCTGGGTGTGTACGTCTTCAAGCAGAGCTCGTGGACACCCGAGCTCGCGCTCGACCTGCAGGGCGGCACCCAGATCATCCTGAGTGCCGAGACGGAGGACGGAGCAGCGCCGACGCAGGAGCAGCTCGACCAGGCCGCTGCGATCATCCGCCAGCGCGTCGACGCCTCCGGTGTGGCCGAGGCCGACATCACCACCGAGGGCGGACGCAACATCGTCGTCCAGATCCCCGGTGAGGCGGACGAGCAGACGCGGCAGCGGATCCAGTCCAGCGCCCAGCTCGAGTTCCGTCCGGTGCTCTACACCACGGCCGCGAGCACGGAGTTCGTCGGAGAGGACGGCAACTCCACCCCGTACCCGAGCCCTGACCCCTCGCTGAACGCCGAGCCCACGGCCGAGCCCACCGACGCCAGCGACCTGTCGTGGGTCACGGACAAGCTCGCGGCGGAGTTCCAGGCGTACGACTGCGCCAACCCGTCCAACGACCCGTCCAAGGCGCCGAAGGACGAGCCGGTGATCGCCTGCTCGCCCGACGACACCGCGAAGTTCATCCTCGGCCCGGCGGAGCTCGACGGCCGCGCGATCACCGACGCGACGGCGGGACGCGACCCGCGCTCGGGCGCCTGGATCGTGCAGCTCACCATGAACGGCGACGGCGCGGACGCCTTCGGCCAGGTGAGCACCCGGCTCAACCAGAACCGCATCGACGGGCTGTCGCCGCGCGACCAGTTCGCCTTCGTGCTCGACGGCGAGGTCATCAGCGCGCCACGCATGAACGGCGTCATCCTCGACGGCCGCCCCAGCATCTCCGGCAGCTTCACGCAGGAGAGCGCGACGACGCTGGCCGATCAGCTCAAGTTCGGAGCCCTCCCGCTCAGCTTCGAGGTGCAGAGCTCGGACACGATCTCCGCGACCCTCGGCACTCAGCAGCTCCAGATCGGTCTCATCGCGGGCCTCATCGGCCTCGCGCTCGTGGCGGTGTACTCGCTGCTGTCGTACCGGGCGCTCGGGACGGTGATCATCGCGTCCATCGCGGTGATGGCGGTGCTGACCTACATCGTCATCTGCATCCTGGCGTGGCGGATCGGCTTCCGCCTGTCGCTCGCCGGCGTCGCGGGCCTGATCGTGTCCATCGGCTTCACCGCCGACTCCTTCATCGTCTACTTCGAGCGCATCCGCGATGAGCTGCGCGACGGCAAGTCGATCACGGGTGCCGTCGAGGACGGCTGGGGTCGGGCGAAGCGGACGATCTACATCTCCAAGTCGATCAACGTCCTGGCCGCGGTGGTGCTGTACATCCTCGCCGACTCGACGGTGAAGGGCTTCGCGTTCACGCTCGGCCTCACCACCGTGATCGACGTGCTGATCTTCGTGATCTTCACCCACCCGGTGATGCAGCTGCTCGCTCGTACGCGGTTCTTCGGCGGCGGGCACAAGCTCTCCGGTCTGGATCCGGAGGCCCTGGGCGCCGTGTACCGGAGCCGCTCGCAATACCGCGAGGTCGCCACGGCGTCCGCGGGGCGCGGGGCGAAGAACGCGCGTTCGCGCGGAGAGGCGGATCGCCGGCAGACCATCGCCGAGCGCAAGCGGGCGGAGGCCCTCGCCGCCGAGAGACAGACCACGGCCGGAAGGGAGGGAGACAACTGATGCCTTCCATGAATGAGTTCGGCAACAACCTCTACACGGGCAAGACCTCCTTCCCGTTCGTGGGGCGCCGCCGCCTCTGGTTCATCATCGCGATCGCCCTGGTCGTCGGCTCCGCGCTCGTTCCGCTGTTCCGTCCGATCCAGTTCTCGATCGAGTTCACCGGCGGCTCGCAGTTCACGGTGACCGCACCGGACACCACGGATCAGGACACCGCGACAGAAGCGGTGCAGTCGGTCGTCCCCGGCGCGGCGACCAAGGTGGTCATCGTCAACGACCAGGACGTCCGGGTGCAGACCGACCAGATGACCGAGGGCGAGACGCAGCAGGTGGCGCGCGCCCTCGCCGACGCCTACGGTGTCGAGCCGGACGCCGTCGCCTCCTCGTTCATCGGCCCGGCCTGGGGCGAGAGCGTGACCCGGCAGTCGCTGTGGGGCCTGGCGATCTTCCTCGCACTGACCTTCCTGATCCTCGCGATCTACTTCCGCACGTGGAAGATGTCGGCGGCCGCGATCATCGGTCTCCTCGACGTGCTCGTGATCACCGTCGGCGTGTACGCCCTCGCCGGATTCGAGATCTCGCCGGCGGCCGTCATCGGCTTCCTGACGATCCTCGCGTACTCCCTGTACGACACCACCGTGGTGTTCGACAAGATCAGGGAGAACACGACGGAGGATGGGGAGAAGACGTCGCGGCTGTTCGGGGAATCGGTCAACCTCGCGGTGAACCAGACCCTCATCCGCTCGATCAACACGTCCGTGGTGGCCGCGCTGCCGGTCGGTGCGATCCTCTTCATCGGCGCCTTCTGGCTCGGTGCGGAGACGCTGACCGACATCTCGCTGTCGATCTTCGTGGGCATCCTCGTGGCGACGTACTCGACGCTCTTCGTGGCCGCGCCGCTGTACTCGCTCTTCCGCGAGAACGAGCCGCAGATCAAGGAGCGCGACGCCCGTATCCGCGCGGCACGGAGCAAAGCGGCTGTCGACGCCTGACGCCCCCGCCGCGGGGCCGACCCCCGCTCAGCGCGCGTAGGATTGTCTGATTCGGAGGTGAGTGGATGGCGGAGCCGCAGACGGCATCGCAGGGTTCGAGTCTGCGACGGCTGGTGCCCCGCATCTTCTCGCGTGCGTCCCGGATCAACGATCTCGACAACCTGATCCGCACCGTCAGGGCGAACCACCCCAAGGGCGACTTCGCCGTCATCTCCCGCGCCTATGCCGTGGCGAAGGAGAAGCACGAGGGACAGAAGCGGCAGAGCGGCGAGCCGTACATCACGCATCCGCTCGCCGTCGCCCAGATCCTCGCGGAGCTGGGGCTCGGCCCGCGGGCGATCGCGGCCGCCCTGCTGCACGACACCGTCGAGGACACGGGTTACGCGCTCACCGATCTCACCGCCGAGTTCGGCGACGAGGTCGCGATGCTCGTGGACGGCGTGACCAAGCTCGACAAGGTCAAGTACGGCGAGAGCGCACAGGCCGAGACCGTGCGCAAGATGATCGTCGCGATGTCGAAGGACATCCGCGTGCTGCTCATCAAGCTCGCCGACCGGCTGCACAACGCCCGCACCTGGGGCTTCGTCCCGCCGGAGAAGGCCGCGAAGAAGGCCAAGGAGACGCTCGAGATCTACGCGCCGCTGGCCAATCGCCTCGGTATCCAGGCGATCAAGTCGGAGCTCGAAGACCTCTCCTTCGCCGTCCTCCACCCGAAGATCTACAACGAGATCCACAGCCTCATCGCCCAGCGCACCCCGCAGCGGGAGAAGTACCTGAGCCAGGTCATCGAGGAGATCGACGAGGACCTCCGCGACCTGCGCATCCGCGGCAAGGTCGTCGGCCGGCCCAAGCAGCTGTACTCGGTGTACCAGAAGATGGTCATCCGCGGCCGCGAGTTCGACGACATCTACGACCTGATCGGCATCCGGGTCCTCGTGTCCTCCGTGCGCGACTGCTACGCCGTGCTCGGGGCCATCCACGCCCGCTGGACGCCGCTGCCCGGCCGGTTCAAGGACTACATCGCCACCCCGAAGTTCAACCTCTACCAGTCGCTGCACACGACCGTGATCGGCCCGGCCGGACGGACGGTCGAGATCCAGATCCGCACGCACGAGATGCATCACCAGGCGGAGTACGGCGTCGCCGCGCACTGGATGTACAAGGAGCGGATGAACGGCGGCGGCAAGGCCGAGGTCCGCGCCTCCGACACCGACATGGCGTGGCTGGCGCACATCTCCGATTGGCAGGCCGAGACCGCGGACCCCGGGGAGTTCCTCGACTCCCTGCGGTTCGAGATCGGCGCCAAGGAGGTCTACGTCTTCACGCCGAAGGGGCGCGTGATCGGTCTCCCGGCCGGCGCCACCCCGGTCGACTTCGCCTATGCCGTCCACACCGAGATCGGGCACCGCACCATGGGCGCCAAGGTCAACGGACGCCTGGTGCCGCTGGAGTCGGAGCTGAAGAGCGGCGACGTCGTCGAGGTCTTCACCTCGAAGAACCCGGACGCGGGGCCCAGCCAGGACTGGCTCGGCTTCGTCAAGAGCACGCGAGCCAGGAACAAGATCCGCGGCTGGTTCACGAAGGAGCGCCGCGAGGAGGCCATCGAGCAGGGCAAGGAGGCCATCGCGCGCGCGATGCGCCGGCAGAACCTGCCGCTGCAGCGTCTGATGAGCCAGGACTCGTTCACCGAGGTCGCCCACCAGATGCACTACGAGGACGTCTCGGGTCTCTACGCCGCCGTCGGCGAGGGGCACGTCTCGACGCAGTCGGTGCTCGAGAAGGTCACCGCGCTCGTCGCCACCGACGAGCCCACCACCGGGGCCATCGACCTGCCGGGAAGCGTCCAGACCCGCGAGACCCGCGGTGGCGACTCGGGCGTGCTCGTGCGCGGCGCGAACGACATCCTGGTGAAGCTGGCGAAGTGCTGCACGCCCGTCCCCGGCGACCCCATCGTCGGGTTCGTCACGCGGGGGAGCGGCGTCTCCGTGCACCGGGCGGACTGCGTCAACGTGAAGGCCCTCAGCGGCGAGCAGGACCGCTTCGTCGAGGTCTCCTGGGCGCCGACGAAGAAGAGCGTCTTCCGGGTGCAGATCCAGGTCGAGGCCCTCGATCGTTCCGGCCTCCTCTCCGACGTCACGCGGGTGCTCAGCGAGCATCACGTGAACATCCTCTCGGCGACCGTGTCGACGACCGACGAGCGCCTGGCGCTGAGCCGCTTCGTGTTCGAGATGGGCGACGCCGTGCACCTGGACCGCGTCCTGAACGCGGTACGCCGGATCGACGCGGTCTACGACGTGTACCGCGTCACCTCCTCCTGACCAGCCGCTCGAGTGCGGCGAGGCCGCTGACGCTGCCCGGAACGCGCGACCGGGTCCGCAGGCTGCCGATGGCGTCGTCGAGCGCTTCCGGGTGGGCCTGAGCGAGCGCCTGCATCCACGGGAGGAACCGCGGGTCCCGGTGCAGACTCGTGGCCAGGTCGCACATCGTCCGGACGGGCGTGGACACGGCGATCCCCCCGAGCAGCTGCACGTCCGTCCGAGGAAGCCTGGTGTCGTGGAAGACGACTCTGGCGTGCACGCGCGGACGCACCCGCCGCTCGACGCAGCGCCGCGCGTGATGGACGGCCGGCGGCTCGTCGCGGGCGCCGTGGATCCAGGCGGCACTGGGCCCGCAGGCGGCGGCGCCCTCCTGGATGAGCGTGGCGATGCTGCTCGCCCGCACGTCGGCGGACTCCGGCAGGTCCGCGGGGATGTAGGCGTCGCCGATCTCGACGACATGACCGTCCAGGCGGGCGGCGCAGAGTTCCGGCCTGCTGAGGCGCGAACCGGGGAGATAGAGCAGAGCGGGGTGCATGACGCCAGTGTGGCGTCGCGCACCCCGCTCAGACGGAGATGGCCGGACCTGTGGAGAGCTCAGCCGCCGAGGGCGTTGAGCCAGGCGCGACGGGCCTCGAGGGCGTCCGCGGCCTCCTTGGCGGCCTTGCTGTCACCGGCCTTCTCGGCGGCGGCCAGTTCGGCCTCCAGCTTCTCAATGGCTTCGTGCAGCTGCGAGCTCATGTCGTTCGCTCGCGCCTTGGTCTCCGGGTTGTTCTTCTTCCAGTCGACGTCCTCGCGGGCCTTGAGCGCCTGCTCGATGACGCGGAGCTTGTCGTCGAGCGCACGCTCCTTGTCGCGCGGGAAGATGCGGCCGACCTCGTCCCACTCCCGCTGGATGCGCGTGAGCAGGGCGCGGGCGCGCTTGATGTTCGGCTCGTCGGCGACCGCCTTCGCCTGCTCGAGCAGCGCCTGCCGGGCCTCGATCTTGGGAGCGGAGTCGGCCTCCTCGGCGGCGGCCTGCTCGGCGCGGGCGGCGTAGAGCGCGTCGCCGGCGGCCTTGAACCGTGCCCAGAGGGCGTCGTCGGCCTTGCGTCCGGCGCGTCCGGCCGTCTTCCACTCGTCGAGGAGGGAGCGGTAGGCGGGGATGCCGTCGACGCCGCGCGGCGCCAGGGCCTCGGCCCGTTCGACCAGTCGGGACTTCGCGTCGCGCGCGGCCTTGTGCGCATCGTCGAGCTCGGAGTAGAACGCCCGGCGGTGCTTGTCGACGACGGCCCTGGCGTCGCGGAACCGCTTCCAGAGCTGCTGCGAGACGCCCTTGGACAGGCGCGGACCGTTCTGCTGCTGCGCCTGCCAGGCCTCGAACAGCTCGTTGAGCTCGGCGGTGACCTGCTTCCACTGCACCTTGCTCAGGTCGCGGGCGGCGATGGCCTCGGCACGCTCGACGAGGGCGGTGCGCTCGGCGACGGCCTGCTCGACGAGCTCCTTCGCCTGCTGTGCCTCCTGGGCCGTGGCCTCGGACAGCGACGCGGTCAGCGCGGTGAGACGATCACGGAGACCGGCGAGGTCGCCGACGGCCGCGGCGTCCGTGGCCTCGTCGATGAGGTGCGCGGCCTGCTTCGACAGGTCGCTCGCGGAGGCGCCGCCGGCCTGGTGGCGCTGCTCCAGGGCGGCGACCTTGAAGGCGATGTCGTCGTACTTGCGGACGAAGTAGGCCAGGGCCTCGTCGGGGGTGCCGTCCGGGTACTGACCGACGACGCGCCAGGACTCACCCTCGCGCACCTCGACGGTGCCGTCTTCGGAGACACGGCCCCATTCGCCGGCGGACGAGACCGGAGTCGGCTTCGCGGCGGCCGGGGCGACGGCGGCCGGAGTCGGCGTCTTCCGCGGCATCGGCACGGCGGGCGGGGTGGGAACGGGCGGGGTCGGCTTCGCGGGCTCGTTGGCAGACACGGTGATTCTCCTTGCGCGGTCACGCCGCGGGAGGCGGAAAGGACGAGGCTCAGCCTAGTACGCCCTCTCTGATCCGCGAGACCCCGTCTTCCCGCCGAGACCCCGCGATTCGTGCGCGAACGAGGCGGGGTCTCGGCGACGAGGCGGGGTCTCGCGGGGAGGGACGTTACCGTTTCGTGAGCAGAACGTTCGATGCAGGACACACTGCGCGTCATCTGCGGGTAACACGGCGCTCCTATCGTCGCGACCACGACAGTCCCCAGGTCGACAGGAGTTCCATGGACGACAACGCAGCGCGCACAGCGGAGATCGTCGTCGTGGGGGCGGGGGCGGCGGCGCACCGGTTCGTCGCACGGATGCTGGAGGACCCGGACCGTGCCGTGCGGATCACCGTGTTCGGAGACGAGGGGCGCCTGCCCTACGACCGCTCCGTCGTGGCGCGCATCGTCGGCGGCACTCCGGCGTCGGCGGGGGAGCTCGATCGCGCGCCGTTCCGCGACGACCGCGTCCGCCTCATCGACGACGACCGGGTCCTGCGGATCGACAGGGGAGGGCACCGCGTGCGGACGCGGTCGCACCGGTGGTATGACTACGACGCGCTCGTCCTCGCGACCGGCACCCATGCCCAGCGGCTCGACGTGCCGGGGATCCGTGCCCGGGGGTCGTTCGTCCTGCGCGCGATGGAGGACGCGCACATGCTGCGTGCGTTCCTCGCGGTCCGTGCCACGGAGATGCCGCGGGCGCTGCGCGCGGTCGTCGTCGGCGGCGACGAGGGCGGAGTGGACGCCGCATGCGCGCTGCACGACGCCGGGGTGCAGACGACGATCGTGGACACCGCGGATCGCCTGCTGCCCGCACAGCTCACGGTTCCCGGGGCGAGCGCACTCCGCGGGATCGTCGAGGCGCGCGGTATCGCGGTCCGGACGCGGACGCGGGTGACCCGCGTCGACCCCGACGCGACGGGTGCGGTGACGGCCGTGGAGTTCCAGGACGGCACGTTCGCACGCACCGACCTCATCCTGACGACGGGTGCGCGGGCACGGGATGAGCTGGCACGGAACGCCGGGCTCCCCACGCGGCCGGGCGGCGGTGTCCTCGTGGACGCGGACGGGCGGACGTCCGACCCGCGCGTCCTCGCGATCGGCGACGTCGCCGCGGACCCGGCATCCGGCGGCACGGAAGTGGCCCTGGCGTCCGCGGATCGAGCGGCGGCCGCCCTGCTCGGCGCTCGGATCGCGAGCCCCGCGGGACACGGATGGCGCGGGAGTCCCGGCGGTATCGAGGTCGTGACCCTGCGTCTCCCGGACGGTGACGGGCCGACGGTCGACATCCCTCTTCCGAGCGGGGGAGACCGCGTGTTCGGGGAGGTCGTGCTCTCCGAGGATGCCCGCGTGGTGCATCGCGTGACGGTCATCGGCGCGTCGGCGGATGACTCGCTCGCCGGTCTCGCGCCCGGGGCGCTCGACGGTCAGAGGGCGGCGCGGGCGCTCCTGGCCGCCGCCGTGGCCGCGGACGGTGAGGAGGCCTGCGCACATGGGCTGCGGTCCTCGCCGCTGGAGGTGCTGACAGCGGAGCTCGCGGACCGCGGGATCCGAACCGTCGCGGAGGCTCTGGACGGTGCGGTCGAGAGCCGCGGCTGCGGCCCCTGCCTCCGCCGTCTCGCGCTCGCGCTGCAGGGGCGCGCCGAGGTGAACGTCGGCGTACGGCCCGGCGACCGCGGAAGCCTTCGCTCCGAGGTGCGTCTCCGCGGGACGACGGCCGCTCCCGTCCTGGAGGTGCGCGTCGGCGACGAGTCCGACGGGACGCTGCTCCTCGTCGTGGGCCATCTCGCGGCACGACGCGAGGCGACGGTACGGATCGATCGAGGGCTCCTCGCCGTCAGCGGGCTCCCGGCGGAGGACATACCGGACGCACTCGCGGACCTGCGGAGCGCCGGCGCCGTCGTTCCGGAGACCCTGATCGGCGGGGCGGACCTCGCGCGGCCCGGAGGCCCGATCGGCGTCGTCCGGCACCCGCCACGGACACGGCGACGCGTCGGTACTGCGAGGTCGGCGGAGGGCTCCGCATGAGTGCGCCCCCGCGTCCTGCTCCGGCGCTCGTCGGCTGCCGCGTCGTGGTGGTCGAGGTGCCGCGGCCGGTGCGCCCGGAGCCGGTCGACGTCGACACTCTTCTGCGGATCCTCGCTGCGACCGGCTCGGATGTCGTCCGGATCACCCCGCCCCGGGCGGACCACGCGATCCCGGCCGGCACCAAGCGGACGCTGTACCGGATCGCGTCCGGTCAGGTGGACGCGGTGCTGTTCCCCGTGGCGGAGGCCCTGCCCGGGTGGCTCGCCACCGTGGAACGACTGGGCATGCTCGACGCCATCCGCGAACGGTCGCGCACGTCCCGCCTGCTGCTCGCCACGACCGACGCCGCCGCGACCGCGCGATTGGCGGAGAGCGGCCTGCCCGCATCGACGTCGTGCGGGCCCACCGCGGACGACCTCGCCCGGAGCGCTCTCGCCCCGCTCACGTATGGGGTCCTCGAGCGACGGACGGCGGTGGGGCGCCTGGCGGTGCGCAGCGGAGGCGCGCTGATCGACGGAGGTTTCGTCCCGCTCTCCCGCGGCGCGGTCAGCATCCTCGAGGCCCTGTTCATCGCCGACGGGCGCGTGCTCACCAGGGCGGAGATCGGCCAGGTGCTGCCCGGCGGTCGACGCAGCGCCCGTGCGGTCGAGGTGGCGGTGGCGCGGCTGCGGGACGCCCTCGGCGACGGGGACCTCGTGCAGACCGTGGTCAAGCGCGGGTACCGGCTCGCCGTCCTCGACGAGGACTGACCACGCCGGAGGGCCTCACTCCGTCGGTGTCTCGGAAGCCGTCGGCACCGGGCTGGGCGCATCGCTCGGGGTCGGGGAGGGAGCGATCGACGAGGTCGGCGACGGCGTGGGCGTCGGTTCCGGAGCGGTCACCTGCGCATGCACGACCTGGCTGACGATCGCGCCCACGACGATGAGGGCGCCGACCGTGATCGCGATGGCGTTGTCGCGGGTGCGACGGCGGATCTGATCCTGGTGCCAGCGGGTGCGGGCGGTGTGCAGCCGAGCGCGCTCCGCCTCGGTGCGTGCCTGCGCCTTCTTGGAACCGCGTGCGGCCATGCCCTGTCTCTCCCGTCCGACGCCGGTCCACGACGTCGCCTGAGAGCCTACCGGGGGCCCGGCCTCGCCTCGTGTCCCCGGCCGCCGTTAGCCTGGAGGAATGTCCTCTCCCTCCGCCCTGCTCTCCGGGCAGACACCGCTCGCCGTGCGCATGCGCCCGGTGTCGCTGGACGAGGTCGCGGGGCAGCGCCACCTGCTGCGGGCCGGGTCGCCCATCGTGGCTCTCGCCGACCCGGAGGCCAGCTCGCCCGGCGCGGTGTCGATCATCCTCTGGGGTCCGCCGGGCACCGGGAAGACCACGCTCGCGCAGGCCATCGCCCGCTCGTCCGGCCGCCGGTTCGTCGAGCTCTCGGCCATCACCGCCGGCGTCAAGGATGTGCGGGAGGTCATGCAGGAGGCGATCACCCAGCGCGATCTCTACGGGCAGACGACGATCCTCTTCCTCGATGAGATCCACCGCTTCACCAAGGCCCAGCAGGACGCGCTGCTGCCCGGCGTGGAGAACGGGTGGGTCATCCTCATCGCCGCGACTACGGAGAACCCCTCGTTCTCGGTGATCTCGCCGCTGCTGTCCCGGTCGCTGCTGCTCACGCTGCAGCCGCTCACCGATGACGACATCGGGGTGCTCGTGGACCGCGCGGTGTCGGATGCCCGCGGACTCTCCGGTACGGTCGCGCTCAGCGATGAGGCGCGGTCGGCGCTCATCCGCCTCGCGTCGGGGGACGCCCGTCGTGCCCTCACCGGACTGGAGGCCGCCGCTGCCGTGGCGCTCTCGCACGCCGCCGCCTCCGAGGCCGATGACGACGGCGAAGACCGGGAGACGGCCGTCCCGGAGGTCACCGCCGACGACGTGGCACAGGCCGTCGACAAGGCCCTGCTCCGTTACGACCGCCAGGGCGACGAGCACTACGACGTCATCAGCGCCTTCATCAAGTCGATCCGTGGTTCCGACCCGGACGCCGCGCTGCACTACCTCGCCCGCATGATCGAGGCAGGGGAGGACCCGCGGTTCATCGCCCGTCGGCTCGTCATCTCCGCCTCCGAAGACGTGGGGCTCGCCGACCCCCAGGCCCTCGGCATCGCCGTGGCCGCGGCCGACGCGGTGGCCTTCATCGGGATGCCGGAGGGGCGCATCCCGCTCGCCGAGGCCACCGTGTATCTGGCGACGACCGCGAAGTCGAACGCGGCCTACGTCGGCATCGACGCCGCCATCGCCGACATCCGCGCGGGGGGATTCGGGCGCGTGCCCCTTCACCTCCGCGACGCGCACTACCCCGGGGCGAAGCGCCTCGGGCACGGCCGCGGCTACCGCTACGCGCACGACAGCGAGTTCGGGATCGTGCCGCAGCAGTACCTGCCGGACGAGCTCGACGGGCGGCACTACTACGAGCCGAAGAACCTCGGCGCGGAGCGCGACATCAGCGCACGGCTGGAGCGCATCCGGCGCATCCTCGGCGACCGGTGAGCCGACGACCTCGGGCGTCTGCCGCCGTCTGTTAGACTTGAGCGGCTCGAAACCGAGTTTTCGGGCATCTCCTCGTTCACACCCCACCTCGACGGCACCCCGGCGTGCGCCCCGAGGCAGAACGCGGTGATACGTCCGTCGGACGTGAAATCCACGTCCACGTCATCGGAAGGATAACTTCGTGGTCACGAAGTCCCAGGACCGCCGCAAGGTGCGTCTCAGCCGCGCCCTCGGCGTGGCCCTCACCCCCAAGGCCGCCCGCTACCTCGAGAAGCGTCCCTACGCTCCGGGTGAGCACGGCCGCACCAAGCGCAAGGCCGACAGCGACTACGCCGTCCGTCTGCGTGAGAAGCAGCGTCTGCGCGAGCAGTACGGCATCCGCGAGAAGCAGCTGCGCATCGCGTTCAACGAGGCCCGTCGTCAGGACGGCCTGACCGGTGAGAACCTCGTCGAGCTCCTCGAGATGCGTCTCGACGCCCTCGTCCTGCGTTCGGGCTTCGCCCGCACCACGGCACAGGCGCGCCAGCTCGTCGTGCACCGTCACATCCTCGTCGACGGCCAGCTCGTCGACCGCCCGTCGTTCCGCGTGAAGCCGGGTCAGCTCATCCACGTCAAGCCCAAGAGCGAGGGCCTCGAGCCCTTCCAGGTGGCGGCCGCCGGCGGTCACGCCGAGGTCCTGCCGGCCGTTCCGGGTTACCTCGAGGTCGAGCTCGACAAGCTCCAGGCCCGTCTGGTCCGTCGTCCGAAGCGCGCCGAGGTCCCCGTGACCTGTGAAGTGCAGCTCGTCGTCGAGTACTACGCGGCCCGCTGATCCAGCGGAAGAGCATCAGGCAGGAGGCGTCGGGGTTCCCGACGCCTCCTGTCGTTTCCGCCTACGATGGAGAGACCGCGCCTTCGCGGCTCTAGGGCAAGGATGACGACATGAAGAATGTGCTGTGGTTCCTGATCGGCGTGATCGGCGGCTTCGTCGCGGCTCACTTCATGAACAAGGACCCGCGGGGCCACGACATCCTGGCCGACGTCGACGCCCGCCTCAACGGCCTCGCCGCGATCCTCAGCGACGCGTATCGCGCGCAGGAGGCTCGGCTGACCGAGCCGGGCGAGAACTGACCCCCCGCATCTGCGCCTCGGCGCGCCCCCTCACGCAAGGACATCCGGCACTCCTATGAAAACTGCGGAAATCGCGCAGCGCTACCTCTCCTACTTCGAGAAGAACGACCACCTCATCGTCCCCTCGGCATCCCTGGTCAGCGACGACCCCTCGCTGCTGTTCACGGTCGCCGGCATGGTCCCGATGATCCCGTACCTCACGGGCGTGGTCCCGGCGCCGCATCCGCGCATCGCCGACCTGCAGAAGTGCATCCGGACCAACGACATCGAGGAGGTCGGGCGCACCGCGCGTCACGGCACGTTCTTCCAGATGCTCGGCAACTGGTCGTTCGGCGACTACTTCAAGGAAGGCGCGATCCGCTACGCCTGGGAGCTGCTCACGAGCTCGGAGGCCGACGGCGGCCTCGGCTTCGACGAGAAGGATCTCTGGGTCACCGTCTACGAGACCGACGACGAGGCCGAGGCGATCTGGCGCGACATCATCGGACTCAAGCCGGAGCGCATCCAGCGCCTCGGCCGCGCGGACAACTACTGGAACACCGGCCAGCCCGGTCCCGGTGGCCCTGACTCCGAGATCTTCTTCGACCGCGGCCCGGCCTACGGCAAGGACGGCGGCCCCGCTGTCGACGACTCGCGGTTCCTGGAGATCTGGAACCTCGTGTTCATGCAGGACTTCATCGAGAACATCCGCGGCAAGACCGAGTTCGACATCGTCGGCGAACTGCCGATGAAGAACATCGACACCGGCATGGGACTGGAGCGCGTCGCGTTCCTCAAGCAGGGCGTCGAGAACATGTACGAGACCGACCAGGTGCGTCCGGTGCTCGACCGCGCCGTCGAGCTCTCCGGCCGCCGCTATGGTGCGGTCCACGAGGACGACGTCCGCTTCCGGGTGATCGCGGATCACGTGCGCTCCTCGCTCATGCTCCTCTCCGATGGCGTGCGTCCGTCGAACGAGGGCCGCGGCTACATCCTGCGGCGCCTCATGCGCCGGACCGTGCGCGCCATGCGGCTCCTCGGTGTCGACGACCCCGCGTTCCCCGGGCTGTTCGCCGCCTCCCGCGACGCGATGAAGTCGGCGTACCCGGAGCTGGAGCGGGACTGGTCCGTGCTCTCCTCGGCGGCCTTCGCCGAGGAGGAGACCTTCCGGCGCACCCTGGCGCAGGGATCGACCATCCTCGACCTCGCGCTCGACGAGACGAAGAAGGGCGGCGGGAAGACCCTCAGCGGTTCCGAGGCGTTCCTGCTGCACGACACCTACGGCTTCCCGATTGACCTCACCCTGGAGGTCGCCGAAGAGGCCGGGCTGGATGTGGACCGCGCCGCGTTCGACTCCCTCATGCAGGAGCAGCGTCAGCGCGCGAAGGACGACGCCCGCAACCGCAAGCGCCAGCTCGCGGATGTCTCGGTGTACCGCGACCTGCGCGCGCTGGGCGAGACGGGCTTCGACGGCTACACGGCCCTCGAGGTGGAGTCCCGTGTGCTCGGCCTGCTCGTCGACGGCGCGCCGGTGCGCAGCGCCGCCGAGGGCCAGATCGCCGAGGTGGTGCTCGCCGAGACGACGCTGTACGCCGAGTCCGGCGGCCAGGTCGCCGACAAGGGCACCATCGTGGGCCCGGGCTACGAGCTCGAGGTGCTCGACGTGCAGCGTCCGGTCCCCGGGCTGATCAGCCACACGGTCGAGGTCTCCCGCGGCACGGTCGCGGTCGACGACATCGCGACGACGATCGTCGACGCCGCCAACCGCCGCGCCGCCCGCCAGGCGCATTCCGCCACCCACCTCGTGCACGCCGCCCTCCGCGACACGCTCGGTCCGACGGCCACGCAGTCCGGGTCGCTCAACCGCGCCGGGTACATGCGATTCGACTTCGCCTGGTCGCAGGCGCTGTCGACGGACACCCGCACGGAGATCGAAGAGATCACGAACCGCGCCGTGCAGGACGCCCTCGAGGTGACCACCCGCATCGTGACGCTCGACGAGGCCAAGGAAGCCGGCGCCATGGCGCTCTTCGGCGAGAAGTACGGCGACGTCGTGCGGATGGTCGACATCGGCGGCCCGTGGTCGCGCGAGCTCTGCGCCGGCACGCACGTGTCGACCAGTGCGGAGATCGGCCTGGTCAGCGTGGTGGGGGAGTCGTCGGTCGGCGCTTCCAACCGCCGGATCGAGGCTCTCGTCGGCGCGGATGCGTTCCGTGAGCTCGCGGCGGAGCGGGCTCTCGTGTCGCAGCTCACCGCCTCCCTGAAGACCCCGCGCGAGCAGCTCCCCGAGCGGATCGCCGATCTCGCCGCGAGCCTCAAGGCCGCGGAGAAGCGCATCGCGCAGTTCGAGGCGAAGGAGCGGGCGGGGCGCATTCCCGCCATCGCCGAGGCCGCGACGCGCGTCGGAGACTTCCGCGTGGCGGCGCAGACGCTGGGCGATGTGGCCTCCGCGGACGATGTCCGCGAGCTCGTCAACGGCGTGCGCGACCGGCTGGGTTCCGATCCCGCGGTCGTCGCGCTCGGTGCGGTCGTCAACGGTCGCCCCGTCGTCGTCGTCGCCACGAACGAGGCTGCGCGCAGTGCCGGTGCGAAGGCGGGTGCGCTCGCGAAGCGCGCCGCCGGTGTGCTCGGCGGAGGCGGCGGTGGGCGTGACGACGTCGCCCAGGGCGGCGGCACCGACGCGGCGGCGCTGCCCGCCGCGCTCGAGGCCGTCTCCCAGGAGCTGCGCCGCGCGTGAGCGGTTATCGCCGCGGGGTCCGGCTCGGCATCGACGTCGGCCGGGCCCGCGTGGGCGTGGCCCGGTCCGATCCGGACGGCATGCTGGCCGTCCCCGTCGAGACCGTGCCCCGCGACGAGCGCTCGCTCGCGCGCATCGCGGAGCTGGCTGCGGAGTACGAGCCGCTGGAGATCGTCGTCGGCCTGCCCGTGAACATGCAGGGTGCGGACACGCCGTCGACGGTGGATGCGCGCGAGTTCGCGGCGGCTCTCCAGGCGCGGAGCGGTGTGCCGGTACGCCTCGTCGACGAGCGTCTGAGCACCGTCTCCGCGCATGCGGCGTTGCGGAGTTCTGGGCGATCACAGAAGAACTCTCGTAGCATTGTGGATCAGGTCGCCGCCGTGGTGCTGCTGCAGCAGGCGATCGACACGGAGAAGAGCACCGGAAACCCGGCCGGTGCCCCGGTCCCCGTTGACGAGGAGCCCGCCTGAACATGTCCGAACGCGAGAGCCGTGCGCCCGAGCACGAGCAGAGCACCCGGTTGGGGGATCTGTTCGAGAACCTCCCCGCTCCGTCCCCGCAGGTCCCGACCGCCGGAGACGACACGCCGGCGCCCGGATCCCGCCGTGCGGCCAGGGAGGCCGCGGCGCGCGAGCAGGAGGCCCCGCCCGCTCCGGACGCCGGTGTCGCACCCGCTGCCGATGTGCCCGCCCGCCCGGTCTCGGCGTCGGCGGCGACCACTGCGGAGACACCGGGGAACGACCACCGGTCGGCGGTGCCCGGCGCGGATGCCGAACCGGTCGCGACACGCGCGATGCCCCTCGCAGCGACGAGCGCGGATGAGACCCCCGCTCCGGGGCCGCGCCGGTCGACCGGCACCGAAGACCCCGCACCCGCGCTGGGCGGCGGGCTCGACGAGATCTTCGCCGCCCAGGACGACGGCCGCGATCACGGTGCGCCGACCAAGAAGAAGCGCCGCAAGGGCTGCCTCGTCGCCCTGATCATCGTCCTGGTGATCCTCGGCGGCATCGCCGCCGGCGGAGTCTGGGTCGCCAACACCTTCGGCGACCGCATCGCCGACGCCATGGGGTGGGGGGAGCCGAAGGACTGGGAGCCCGGTCAGGCGACCGGTGAGGTGTACGTCACGATCAAGCAGGGCGACACGGGCGGCCCCGTGTCGACGGCGCTGTACGAAGCCGGCGTCACGAAGACCGAGGACGTCTTCTACGACTACCTCATCGACGAGAACATCGCGGTGACCTTCTATCCCGGCGTCTACCGCCTGCAGAAGAAGATGACGGCGGAGGATGCCCTCGCCGCGCTCCGCAACGAGGAGAACAAGCTCGAGAACACCGTCTCCATGCCGGAGGGCGGGACGATCGAATCGGCCCTGCCGTCCATGGCGGAGACTCTCGGGATGCCGCTGGCCGACCTCGAGGCAGCCGTCGCCGATCCGTCCGCGTACGGGGTGGAGGCGCAGAGCCTGGAGGGGTGGCTGTTCCCCGCGGTGTACACGTTCGACCCCGAGGTCACCGCGACGCAGGTCATCCAGCGCATGGTCGACCGGACGCGCGAATCGCTCGCCTCCGCCGGCGTCCCGGACGAGGACGCGCAGCGGATCCTCACGATCGCCTCGATCATCCAGCGCGAAGGCCGCACGGACGACTTCGCCAAGGTGTCCCGCGTGATCCAGAACCGCCTCGACGACGACATGCTGCTCCAGATGGACTCGACGGCGCAGTACGGGTACGGCTCCCTGCATGAGGGCGTGGTCTCGAGCTCGGCCGAGGCTCTGGAAGACCCCAACGAGTGGAACACCTACGTGAACAAGGGGCTTCCGGCCACGCCGATCGCGAGCCCGAACGATGCCGCGATCGATGCCGCGATGCACCCCGCGGACGGGCCGTGGATCTACTTCGTCACCGTCAACCTCGAGACCGGCGAGACGCAGTTCTCGGAGACCCTCGCGGAGCACGAGCAGGGCGTGGAGAAGTGGCGGGACTGGTGCCGCGCGAACCCCGACGCCGGTTGCTGACGCGGTGAACCGGAGACGGCTGGCGGTCTGGGGCGACCCGATCGGGCACTCACGGTCGCCGGAGCTGCACGCTGCGGCCTACGCGGTGCTCGGACTGGACTGGGAGTACGGGCGCCGTCAGGTCGGCGCGGAGGGCTTCAACGACGCGGTCGAGGCCCTCGACGACACCTGGCGCGGCCTGTCCCTGACGATGCCGCTCAAGGAGGAGGCGTACCGATACGCCGCCACCCGAGACGCCCACGCGGAGCTGACCGGCGCGGTCAACACGCTCCTGCTCTCGGAGACCCCGGCAGGATTCAACACCGACGTCGGCGGGATCGTCGATGCGCTCGGGGACGCCGGCATCCGCGAGATCGGGACGGCGCGGATCCTGGGCGCCGGAGCCACGGCGGCCTCGGCCCTCGTCGCTCTCGCCGACCTGGGGGCGACACGGGTCGAGGTCGCCGCCCGTCGGCCGGAGCGCGCCGCGGGGCTCGTCGGGATCGGGGAGCGACGCGGCGTCGTGGTCACCCCGCGACCGCTCGACGTGGTGGAGGGCGCCGTCGACCTCACGGTGGCGACCCTGCCCTCCGGCGCCGTGCTTCCGCCGGAGAGTGCCGCCCGACTGGCCCAGAGCGGCGGCACGCTGTTCGACGCCGCCTACGCGCCCTGGCCGTCCGCCCTGGCGGCGGCATGGGGTGCGGCGCCGGTGGTCTCCGGGCTCGGGATGCTGCTGCATCAGGCGGTCCGGCAGATCCGGATCTTCCTGCACGGCGACCCGGTCTCGCCGCTGCCGGACGAGGAGGCCGTCCTCGCCGCGATGCGCGCCACCCTCTGAGCGCCGCCGGACGAAACGCGGCACGGCGCGGGGGGAAACGCATGGGAGACTAGAGCACATGCTCCGCGTGCTCACGGCCGGCGAATCGCACGGCCCAGAACTCATCGCCGTCATGGAGGGTCTGCCCTCCGGCGTCCCGGTGTCGTCCGAGGCCATCCAGGCCGACCTCGCCCGCCGCAAGCTCGGCTATGGACGCGGCTCCCGGATGAAGTTCGAACAGGACGAGCTCACGATCTCCGGTGGCGTCCGGCACGGGAAGACGCTGGGCAGCCCCATCGCCCTGCGCATCGGCAACACCGAGTGGCCGAAGTGGATCGAGGTCATGAACCCGGAGCCGGTGGAGCTCACCGATCGCTCGCGCGGTCGTGGCGCCCCGCTGACCCGGCCACGTCCGGGACACGCCGACCTCGTGGGCATGCAGAAGTACGACTTCGATGAGGCCCGTCCGATCCTCGAGCGGGCGAGCGCCCGGGAGACCGCCGCCCGCGTGGCGCTCGGTGCTGTCGCCCGCTCCTTCCTCGGCGAGCTCGGCATCCGACTCGTCAGCCACACGCTCTCCATCGGTCCGGTGCGCGTGCCGGATGGCGCGGCGCTGCCGACCCCGGATGACGTGGACGCGCTGGACGCCGACCCGCTGCGGTGCTTCGACCCCGCGACCTCGGCGCTCATGGTCGCGGAGGTGGACGACGCCAAGAAGGACGGCGACACGCTCGGCGGCATCGTCGAGGTCCTGGCGTACGGCCTGCCGCCGGGGCTCGGCTCCCACGTGCACTGGGATCGCCGCCTGGACGCCCGGCTGGCCCAGGCGCTCATGAGCATCCAGGCGATCAAGGGCGTGGAGGTCGGCGACGGCTTCGAGACCACCCGCCGCCGCGGCTCCGCCGCCCACGACGAGCTCTTCGCCACCGCCGACGGCATCGCCCGCGGCACGGACCGCGCCGGCGGCACCGAGGGCGGCATGTCCACCGGGACCGTGCTGCGCGTGCGGGCCGGCATGAAGCCGATCGCGACCGTGCCCCACGCGCTGCGCACGATCGACGTCGCGACCGGCGACGAGGCGACCGCGCACCACCAGCGTTCCGACGTCTGTGCCGTGCCCGCGGCGGGGGTCGTCGCGGAGGCCATGGTCGCGATCGAGCTGGCGCGCGCCGTGCTGGAGAAGTTCGGCGGCGACAGCATCCGCGAGACGCGCCGCAACCTGGAGGGATACCTCGACGGCATCCCCGCGGAGCTGCGCACGGCCCCCGCGTCCGAGGCGGCGCTCATCGCGCATGACGAACGCGGCTGATCCGCTGACGCTGGTCCTCGTCGGACCGATGGCGGCCGGCAAGACCAGCGTCGGACGAAGGGTCGCACGGCGGCTGGGCGTCGCCTTCATCGACACCGACAAGCGCATCGTCGCCGCGTACGGCCCGATCCCCGAGATCTTCGCCACGCACGGCGAGGCGCACTTCCGGGACCTGGAGCGCGCGGCGGTCCGCGAGGCCCTCGCCGAGGGCGGCGTGATCTCCCTCGGCGGTGGCGCCGTCACGGATCCGGAGACGCGCGCGCTGCTGCGCGCTCATCCGGTGGTCTTTCTCACCGTGACCGAGGCGGCCGTCGCCGACCGCCTGCGCGGCGGGACGCGCCCGCTGCTGGCGGGCGAGGACCCGGTCGAGAAGTGGAAGCGCATCTTCGCCGAACGGCGAGGATGGTACGACGAGGTGGCGTCGGCCACGTTCGACACCTCGCGGCGTCCGATGCAGCGCATCGCGGACGAGATCGTGGCATGGAGGAGAGAACAGCGATGAGCACGACGACCATCAGCGTCACCGGGAACGACGCCTACGACATCACGATCGGACGGGGGATCCTCGACCAGGTGTCCGCGGCTCTCGCGCCGGGCGTCCGCAAGATCCTCGTCGTGCACCCGCCGACCCTCGCAGCCCGCGCCGCCGAGCTCCGCGACCGGCTCCTCGCCGACACCGCGGATGGCCCGCGCGAGGTGCTGCTCGCCGAGATCCCGGATGCCGAGCAGGGCAAGCGCATCGAGGTCGCCGCTTTCTGCTGGCAGGTCATGGGCCAGGCGGACTTCACCCGGACGGACGCCGTCGTCGGCTACGGCGGGGGAGCGGTGACCGACCTCGCCGGCTTCGTCGCGGCGACCTGGCTGCGCGGCATCCAGATCGTCCAGGTGCCCACCACCGTCCTCGGCCTCGTGGACGCCGCCGTGGGCGGCAAGACCGGGGTCAACACCGCGGAGGGCAAGAACCTCGTCGGCGCCTTCTGGGCCCCGCGCGCCGTCGTCGGCGACCTCGACGAACTGGGCAGCCTGAGCCCGAACGAGGCCACCGCCGGCTTCGCGGAGGTCGTCAAGGCCGGTTTCATCTGGGCCCCGGAGATCCTCGACATCGTCGAGGCCGATCCCGCGCGCGCGGTCGACACCTCGACGGACGAGTTCCGCCGGGCCGTGGAGCTCGCGATCGACATGAAGGCGCAGGTCGTCTCGGACGACTTCCGCGAGGCCGGGCAGCGGGAGATCCTGAACTACGGCCACACGCTCGGCCACGCGATCGAGCACGCCGAGCGGTACCGCTGGCGGCACGGGGCGGCCATCTCGATCGGCATGCTGTACGCCGCGGAGCTGTCCCGGCTCGCGGGGCGCCTGTCGGACGCCGCGGCGGAGCGCCACCGCACGATCCTCGAGTCGCTCGGCCTGCCGACGTCGTACCGGGCCGGTGCCTGGCCGCAGCTGCTCGCCACGATGCAGCGCGACAAGAAGAGCCGCGGCGGCATGCTCCGCTTCATCCTGTTGGACGACATCGCCAAGCCCACCGTGCTCCAGGCGCCGGATGAGTCGCTGCTCTTCGCCGCCTACCAGGAGATCGGGGCATGAGCATCGCCGTCCGGCGCATCACACCGGAGGACTGGCGGGAGGTCAAGGCGCTGCGGCTGCAGGCCCTCGCCGACCCGGCCGCACCGATGGCCTTCCTCGACTCCGTCGAGCACGCCGCCGCACAGCCCGACCGCTTCTGGCAGGAGCGCGCCGCGAATGCCGCGGGTGACGCCGCCTCCGCGCAGTTCGTCGCGATCGCCGACGACGGCACCTGGACCGGGACCGTGACCGTGCTCCCGCATCGCGAGCAGCACGACGCGGGGCTGGTCGTCGGGGTCTATGTGGCGGACACGCATCGCGGGGCGGGCGTCATCGATGCGCTCCTCGACGCCGCGGCGGCCTGGGCCCGCGATCGCGGCCTCCGCGCGCTCGTGCTCGAGGTGCACGTGGACAACTCCCGGGCGCAGGCCGTATACCGCCGAGGCGGCTTCGTCCGGACCGGCGAGATCGAGACTTCGGGCTTCGGGCGGGAATGGGTCATGCGTCGCGAGCTGGTCGACACCGGGAGCGTGCCCGCATGAGCGCCCCGCGTCGGCTGCTGCTCGTCAACGGCCCCAACCTCAACCTCCTCGGTACCCGCGAACCCGAGGTGTACGGCACGGCGACCCTCGCCGACGTCGAGCGGATCACCGCCGAGGCCGCCGCCGCGCTCGGGTTCGAGGTGCGGGCGCTGCAGAGCAACCACGAGGGCGTGCTCATCGACGCGATCCACGACGCGCGGGCGGACTGCGCGGGCATCGTCATCAACCCGGGCGGCCTCACCCACACCTCCGTCGCCCTGCGTGACGCGCTCACCGGCGTCGCGTTGCCCTTCGCCGAGGTCCACATCTCCGACGTGTACGCCCGCGAGGAGTTCCGTCACCACTCGTACCTGCACGACGTCGCCGCGGTGCGTGTCATCGGACGCGGCGTGGAGGGCTACGCCGACGCGGTGCGGGAACTCGTCGCGCAGCTCTGAGCACGCGGGGATCAGGG
This sequence comes from Microbacterium sp. LEMMJ01, assembly GCF_002114135.1. Lineage (NCBI taxonomy): Bacteria > Bacillati > Actinomycetota > Actinomycetes > Micrococcales > Microbacteriaceae > Microbacterium > Microbacterium sp. LEMMJ01. The sequence goes on along the minus strand of NZ_NCTV01000036.1, from coordinate 149,252 downwards.
CAGGCCGACGAGCAGCACGCACACCGTGATGCCCACGAGCGTCAACAGGGCCATGGCGAGGAAACAGGCGGCCAGCGCACGGAGCCGCGGCCGCATGCTCGACACCGCGAGGCGGATGACGACCATCGCGGCCAGGCCCAGGACCGGGATGATCGCGGTCACCAGGCCGACGGTTCCCGCCGCGCCGCCGCTGCGGACGATCCCGATCAGGGGCACGAGGCTGACCGCCGTGAAGATCGTGGCGACGATGAGCCAGACCGCCCCGGACGACGTCCGCAGCGCCGGCTGATTCGCCATCCTGGTCGGGTCCCGGTCGCGATCGTCTTCGCTCATGTCGATTCCTCCTGTCCTCGTCCACGCTGCCCGGGGCCACGGGCATCGTCACGGGGCTTCCGGTCTCGCGGAGGAGCGTCTATCGTGCCCCGCGACGGCCTGCGCCGGGCATCCCGTAGAATCGACTGTCGGCCGACCCCGGCCCCCACGGACTCAGGAACGGAACTCCTCGCACATGGCATCCACCGCAGACATCAAGAACGGCGTCGTCCTCAGCATCGACGGGCAGCTCTGGAGCGTCATCGAGTTCCAGCACGTCAAGCCCGGCAAGGGCGGCGCCTTCGTCCGCACGAAGCTGAAGAACGTCGTCTCGGGCAAGACCGTGGACCGCACGTACAACGCCGGGGCGAAGATCGACATCGAGAACGTCGACCGCCGGGACTACACCTACCTCTACACCGACGGTGACGGGTTCGTGTTCATGGACCAGACCGACTTCGACCAGATCACGCTGCCGGCGGCCACGGTCGGCGACGCGAAGAACTTCCTGCTCGAGAACCAGCAGGTCACCATCGCCCTCAACAACGGCAACCCTCTCTACATCGACCTCCCGGCCTCGGTCATCCTCGAGGTGACCTACACCGAGCCCGGTCTGCAGGGCGACCGCTCGTCCGCCGGCACCAAGCCCGCGACGCTCGAGACCGGCTACGAGATCCAGGTCCCGCTGTTCCTGGAGACCGGCACGAAGGTCAAGGTCGACACCCGCACGGGCGAGTACCTCGGCCGCGAGAAGTAAGGCGTGAGCGCCCGCACGAAGGCGCGCAAGCGCGCGCTCGACATCCTGTTCTCGGCCGACGTCCGCGGCGACGAGGTCGCGGTGGCCCTCGCCGCCGAGGCGAAGCGCGCGGCGAACGAGCCCGCACGTGAGGCGTCGTGGCTGTACGCCCGCGAGATCGTCGACGGCATCATCGACCAGCGCGACGAGATCGACGAGCAGATCACGACCCACAGCCGCGACTGGAAGCTCGAGCGGATGCCCGCCGTCGACCGCGCCCTGCTGCGCATCGGCGCGTGGGAGATCCTCTACAACGACGACGTGCCGACCGCGGTCGCGATCGACGAGGCGGTGGAGCTCGCGAAGGAGTTCTCCACCGACGAGTCGGGCGCGTTCGTGCACGGCGTGCTCGCCCGCGTCGCCCGCTCGGCCTGAGCGCCGCAGCAGCGGTGTCGGCGGTGGCGGGCAGGATCGTCTCATGATCCGCCCGCCCGCCTCCGCCACCCCGGGAGACGTGGCGCGGGATTGGCGTGCCCTGTTGGACGCCGGCGCTGCCCCGGCGGCGGCGACCCCCCTCGCGCTCGGGTTCGAGGTGCGCGTCCGCGACGCCCGAGGAGCCAACCCGTGGGCCTCACGCCCGCAGCGCACCGCGACTCCCCGTGACGTCGCCAAGGGTGTGGGGGAGATCCTCCTCGGCATCCGTCCGCTGGAGCGGAGCGCGGCGACGGGGTCCTGGGTGCTCGGGTCCGCCACCTGGGACGCGGTCCGCCGCGCGCCGGACCAGTACGGTCGGGAGCAGTCGCGGTGGTTCGCCGATCTGCTGAGCATCGCGCGCGACGCGCTGCTCTCCGGCACGGCGGGGGACTGGCTCGTCGCCGACCTCATCGAGTCGCGGCTCCTCTGGGGGCATCTGCGGTCGGCGACCGACCTCGGCATCCCGCTCGTGGCGGCCCAGCGGTCGACGACGCTCGTCCTCGCCGACACCGCAGAACTGACGGCGACCGTGTCCCGTGACGACGACGGCGGCCTCGTCGTCCGTCCGGTCGTGACCCTGGACGGGCGCGAGACGCTGCCGGGCAGCATCCGCGCCCTCGGGCGCTCCGGCGTGTACGAGGTCGCGCAGAGCGGGTCGCGCCTGCAGGTGACGCTCGCGGAGCTTCCGCTCGCGGGGCCCGCGCCGTCGCTGCTCCGGGCCGGGATGCTCGTCGTCCCCGCAGCGGAGGAGGCGACCTTCCTCCAGGACGCCTATCCACTCCTCGCGCGCCGTCTCCCCGTCCGCGCGGTCGGCCGCGTCGCGCTCCCCGACCTCCCACCGCCCCGTGCCGTGCTCCGGGTGGCGTTCCGTCGCGGAGACACCGTGGAGTACACCGTCGAGTGGGACTATCGCGGCTTCGGGCGGGTGCCGTTCACGCCGGGTCCGGAGGCCGTGCGCGATCCGGAGGCCGAAGCCTCTGTGACGCATCGGATCCGGAACGTCTGGCAGGAGCACGGCGTCGCGTTCGCCCCCGCGGGGGCGTTCCACGACGTGGCGGCCGCGGAGTTCATGACCCGCGTCGTCCCCGCCGTGGAGGCGGAGGGCGTCGAGGTGGAGGTGTCGGGCCGCCGCAAGACGTATCGCGAGCTCGCCGGGGAGCCGGAGATCACGGTCTCGACCGTGGAGAGCACCGACCCCGACTGGTTCGACCTCGGCGTGATCGTCCGCATCGACGGGCGGAACATCCCCTTCGAGCCGCTGTTCACGGCCCTGAGCGCGGGCCGGCGGAAGCTCCTGCTCGTCGACGGCAGCTACTTCTCCCTGAACCACCCGGCGCTCGACCGTCTGCGCGACCTCCTGGACGAGGCCGGGGATCTGGACGAGTGGGAGACGGGCCCGCGGATCAGTCGGCATCAGACGGATCTGTGGGAGGAGTTCGAGGATCTGGCGGACGAGGCCCTTCCCGCGGTGAGCTGGCAGGCCACCGCCGACGGACTGCGCAGCGCCACTGCGGTGCCGGCGGTGCCCCTCCCTCCGGGGCTCACCGCACAGTTGCGGCCGTACCAGAAGGAGGGGCTGGACTGGCTCGCGTTCCTCTGGTCGCATCGGCTCGGCGGCATCCTCGCCGACGACATGGGTCTCGGGAAGACTGTCCAGCTGCTCGCGCTCATCCTGCACGCCCGTGCGGCGGGGGAGGGACGCCCGTTCCTCGTGGTGGTGCCGACATCCGTGCTGGCGACCTGGCGCACCGAGGCGGCGCGGTTCGCTCCGGGTCTCCGCGTGATCACCCGGGACTCGACCGCCGGGCCTGCCGTGGCCGCCGTGGCTCGCGAGGCCGACGTGGTGCTCACCACCTACGCCGTCGCGCGGCTCGACGAAGAGGGGTTCGCGGGCGTCACCTGGGCCGGGCTGATCCTCGACGAGGCCCAGTTCGTGAAGAACCCGGCGACGAAGCTGCATCGTGCCGTCGCGCGTTTCCCGTCCGACGTCACCATCGCGGTCACGGGCACGCCGCTGGAGAACAGCCTCGAGGAGCTCTGGGCGCTGCTGAAGCTCACGGCACCCGGCCTGTTCGCTTCGGCGCGGAAGTTCCGCGAGCACTACATCCAGCCGATCGAGCAGGGGAAGGTCCCGGAGAACGCGGAGGGCGGACCGTACCGGCAGCGCCGCCTCGCGCAGCTCCGACGACGGATCCGCCCGCTCGTGCTCCGCCGCACCAAGGAGCTCGTCGCTCCGGACCTGCCGCCGAAGCAGGAGCAGGTGCTGGAGATCGAGCTGAGCGCGGGGCATCGCGAGCTCTACGAGACGGTGCTGCAGCGGGAGCGGCAGAAGGTGCTCGGCCTGCTGGAGGATCTCGACCGCAACCGCTTCATCGTGTTCCGTTCCCTGACGCTGCTGCGGATGCTGAGCCTCGCTCCGGCGCTGATCGACCCGGCCGACGCGCGCCTCGGCTCCCGCAAGCTCGACGAGCTCCTGGAGCGGATCGTCGAGCTGCAGGCGGAGGGGCACCGCGCGCTCGTGTTCAGCCAGTTCACGTCCTTCCTCGACATGGCGGCCGCGCGTCTGGACGCCGCCGGCATCCCGTACGCGCACCTCGACGGCTCGACGCGTCATCGCGAGCAGGTGGTCGCGGACTTCGCGGAGGGGGAGCAGCCCGTCTTCCTCATCAGCCTGAAGGCCGGCGGGTTCGGGCTCACGCTGACCGAGGCCGACTACGTCTTCCTCCTCGACCCGTGGTGGAACCCCGCCGCCGAGGCCCAGGCCGTCGACCGCACGCACCGCATCGGCCAGCGCAGCCAGGTGTTCGTCTACCGCATGATCGCCAGCGGCACGATCGAGGAGAAGGTCCTTGCGCTGCAACGCCGCAAGGCCCGCCTGTTCACCGCCGTGCTCGATGACGACGCGCTCTTCGCGCAGACGCTCACCGCCGACGACATCCGCGGTCTCTTCGACGACTAGACCGTTTTCCCCGGCCCGTCCCGCCGGGCGCTCAGGGAGCCGTCGGTACAATCGAACGGTTCATCTTCGAGAGGAATGCAATGCGGATCACGGGACTCGGCCACGCCGGCATGTTCATCGAGACGGTGGGCGGCAACATCATCTGCGACCCGGTGCTCGGCCCGTCCTTCTTCGGGTCCTGGTTCCCGTTCCCGGACAACCGCGCCCTCGACTGGGAGCGCTACGGTCGTGAAGCCGACTTCCTCTACATCTCGCACCGGCACCGCGACCACTTCGACCCGGCGCTCCTGGAGCGGTACATCCGCAAGGACATCGAGGTGCTCCTGCCGGAGTATCCGATCGACGACCTGGAGCAGGACATCCGGGCGCTCGGCTACACGAACATCACCTACGCGCCCGCCGGCGAGATCATCGAGCGCGGTGCGCTCAAGATGATGATCACCCCGCTGCGCGCGCCGAGCGACGGCCCGATCGGCGACTCGTCGCTCAGCGTGGACGACGGCACCGGCTCGATGCTGAACCAGAACGACTCGCACCCGCTCGATCTCGACAAGCTGCTGCACTTCGGGAAGCCCGACGCCTACTTCACGCAGGTCTCCGGGGCGATCTGGTGGCCCATGGTCTACGACCTGCCGATGGACGCGAAGCAGAACTTCGCCCGCCTCAAGCGCGAGGCGCAGAACAAGCGCGCGATGTACTACATCGAGAAGGTCGACGCTCCGCACGTCTTCCCGATGGCGGGTCCGCCCATGTTCCTCCGCGACGACCTCTTCGACTTCAACGGGATGGGCCGCAACGGCGAGTCCATCTTCACGGACCAGAAGCAGTTCATCGCGCACATGAAGGAGCTGGCCCCGAAGTACGACGGGCAGCTCTTCGTCCCTGGCACTCTCGTCACGATCGACGGCGGTGCGGTGACCACCGAGCAGACGCTCTACACCGAGGCCGAGCTCGCCCACATCTTCGACGAGAAGTGGGAGTACCTGGAGGAGCAGCGCGCGACCCGCCAGCAGGAGATCCGCGACGAGGAGGCCTCGCGCGCCGAGATCATCCCGCCGGAGGAGATGCTGGCCGCGATCAAGGAATGGTGGGAGCCGCTGCTGAAGAAGTCGCGCACCATCCGCCTCGGCGTCGGCGGGCACGTCCGCTTCCGCATCGGGGAGCTGGACATGGTGGTCGACTTCCCGCGCGCCAAGGTCCGCGAGTACGCGGGGGAGGAGTGCGTGTACTGGTACACGATCCCGGCCGACCTCGTCTCGACGAACATCCGCGACCACGAGATCGACTGGTCGAACTCGATCTTCCTGTCGATGCAGTTCTCGGTCGGCCGCAGCGGCAAGTTCAACGAGTTCCTCACCACGTTCCTCAAGTGCCTCTCGGTCGACCGGATCGAGTACGTCGAGAACTGGTACCAGGAGCAGACCGACCAGACCGAGGATGCGGAGATCGGTGACTGGGTCGTCCAGCGCCGCTGCCCGCACCTGCGCGCCGACCTCACCAAGACGGGGAAGGTCGACGAGGACGGCATCCTCACATGCAGCATGCACGACTGGAAGTGGGACCTGAAGACCGGACGCTGCCTCTCCACGAGCGGCCACCCGATCCGTTCCTCGAAGATCGACGACGTGACGGATCCGGTGCTCCGCGAGGCGAGCTGAGCGCGCCTGTACCACCGAGCGCAGCCGGTGGTACAGTGTGGCGATGCCGACCGCTCTGACCCGTATCCAGGTGACGCAGACCGCCGCGCTGCGCGAGGCGCTGGAACTCGCGGAAAGCGAGTGGCCGGGACTACCGAAGTCGGAGCAGGTGGCGAGGCTCGCGGTGCTGGGGGCGGAGCGGCTCGCAGAGCGAGGATCCCACCGGCGCGCGACCCGGCGGGCGGCGCTCGAGGCGACACGGGGATCGATCGCCTATCCACCGGGGTATCTCGACGCTCTCCGTAAGGACTGGCCGGAGTGATCGTCGTGGACGCCGGTGTCCTCATCGCGCACCTTTCCACCGACGATGTCCACCAGGAGGCGGCGTTCGACATCCTCGATACCGAGGAAGACCTTCTGATCCACCCGATCACCCTCGCGGAGACGCTCGTGCATCCGGCGCGGATGGGCACAGAGCTCGCCGATCTCGCCAAGATCGACTCCCTCGGGCTGCTGCGTCGGGAGGAGACTGTCGACGAACCGGTCCATATCGCGCGGCTCCGCGCCGCGACCTCCCTGAAGCTCCCGGACTGCGCGGTACTCGTCACAGCGGAGGCGTTCGGCGCGAAGCTGGCGACCTTCGACCGTCGTCTCGCGACGGTCGCCAGAGAGCGCGGTGTCGAGGTCGTCGGCGTCTGAGCGCTCCGATAGACTGAAATCACAAGCAACCTTTAACACCGTCCTGTGAGGCGGAGAAGGGAGCGGCTGATGGGTGTGCGCACTGTGCTGCACCAAGCCGACATCTCACGAGCGCTGACCCGGATCGCGCACGAGATCCTCGAGTCCAATCGTGGGGCCGACGACCTCGTCCTGCTGGGCATCCCGACCCGCGGCGTGACGCTGGGCCACCGGCTCGCCGCGCTGATCAGCGAGATCGCGCAGGTCTCCGTCCCCGTCGGATCCCTTGACGTGACGCTCTTCCGCGACGACCTCGCCAAGCACCCGACGCGATCGCCGCAGCCGACGGAGATCCCCGCGGGCGGCATCGACGGGAAGACGGTCGTCCTCGTCGACGACGTCCTGTTCTCCGGCCGGAGCATCCGCGCCGCGCTCGACGCCCTGCAGTCGATCGGCCGTCCCGCCGTCGTGCGGCTCGCGATCCTCATCGACCGCGGACACCGGGAGCTTCCCATCCGCCCCGACTTCGTGGGCAAGAACATCCCGTCCGCGCGCACCGAGCGCGTCAATGTGCGTCTGTTCGAGAACGACGGCGCCGAGGAGGTGACGATCGGCGAATGAGGCATCTCCTCGACACCCGCACGCTCGACAGGGCGACCGCCCTGCGCATCCTCGATGTCGCGGAGGACATGGCCGACACCCAGTCCCGCGAGGTCAAGAAGCTCCCCACCCTCCGCGGGAAGACCGTCGTGAACCTCTTCTTCGAGGACTCCACGCGCACCCGCATCTCCTTCGAGGCCGCCGCGAAGCGCCTGTCCGCCGACGTCATCAACTTCGCCGCCAAGGGCTCCAGCGTCTCCAAGGGCGAGAGCCTGAAGGACACCGCGCAGACGCTCGAGGCGATCGGCGCCGACGCGGTCGTCGTGCGGCACCCCGGCTCCGGCGCCCCGCAGACGCTCGCCACGAGCGGCTGGATCTCCGCCGGAGTCGTCAACGCGGGCGACGGCACGCACGAGCACCCCACCCAGGCGCTCCTCGACGCCTTCACCATCCGCAAGCGTCGCTTCGGTGCGGAGAGCCGCGGACGCGACCTCTCCGGTCTCCGTGTGACGATCGTCGGCGACGTGCTGCACTCCCGCGTGGCGCGCTCCAACGTCTGGCTGCTCACCACGCTCGGCGCCGAGGTCACGCTCGTGTCGCCGCCGACCCTGGTTCCGCAGAACGTGTCGCTGTGGCCCGTCCGCGTGGTCTACGACCTGGACGAAGCCCTCGCGGAGGGGCCGGACGCCGTGATGATGCTGCGCATCCAGCTCGAGCGGATGAACGCGGCGTATTTCCCGACTGAGCGGGAGTATTCGCGCCGGTGGGGCCTGGACGCACGGCGCGTGGCGGCTCTGCCGGGCGGTAGCATTGTCCTGCACCCCGGACCCATGAACCGGGGACTGGAGATCTCCTCCGAAGCTGCCGATTCCCCCCGTTCGACGGTGCTGGAACAGGTGTCGAACGGGGTCTCCGTGCGCATGGCGGTGCTGTACCTGCTGCTGGCAGGAGAACGAGACGACGAACGAGGGGGAGACCTGTGAGCGAGACCCTCGTCATCACCGGTGCACAGCTGCTCGGCGCGGACGGCGCCGACATCATCATCGAGGACGGCGTCATCGCCGAGGTCGGGACGGGGATCACCCGCACCGGCGCGCGGGTGATCGACGCCGCGGGCCTGGTCGCGCTGCCGGGCCTCGTCGACCTGCACACCCACCTGCGCGAGCCGGGGTTCGAGGCCTCCGAGACGATCCTCACCGGCACCAGAGCGGCCGCCGCGGGCGGGTTCACCGCCGTGTTCGCGATGCCGAACACCTCCCCGGTCGCCGACACGGCGGGCGTGGTCGAGCAGGAGCTCGCCCTCGGCGAGGCGGCCGGCTACGCGACCGTGCAGCCGATCGGCGCCGTCACGGTGGGCCAGAAGGGCGAGCGCCTCGCCGAGCTGGGCGCCATGGCCACCTCCCGTGCCCAGGTTCGGGTCTTCAGCGACGACGGCTTCTGCGTGTGGGATCCGCTGATCATGCGCCGGGCTCTGGAGTACGTGAAGTCCTTCGACGGCGTCATCGCCCAGCATGCGCAGGACCCGCGACTCACCGAGGGCGCCCAGATGAACGAGGGCACCGTCTCGGCCGAGCTCGGGCTGGCAGGGTGGCCGGCGGTCGCCGAGGAGTCGATCATCGCCCGCGACGTGCTCCTCGCCGAGCACGTCGGCTCGCGGCTGCACGTGTGCCACCTGTCGACGGCAGGCTCGGTGGACATCATCCGCTGGGCCAAGAAGCGCGGTGTCAACGTGACGGCGGAGGTCACGCCGCACCACCTGCTGCTCACGGACGAGCTCGTCCGCGGCTACGACGCGCGGTTCAAGGTCAACCCGCCGCTGCGCCGCGAGGAGGACGTCCTCGCGGTCCGGGAGGGCCTGGCCGACGGCACGATCGACATCGTCGCGACCGACCACGCACCGCACCCCAGCGAGCACAAGGCGTGCGAGTGGCAGGCCGCCGCGAACGGCATGGTGGGTCTGGAGAGCGCCCTGCGGGTCGTGCACCAGTCGATGGTGCAGACCGGCCTGATCGGCTGGGCCGACGTGGCCCGCGTCATGAGCGCGACGCCCGCCCGCATCGGCCGGCTCTCCGGCCACGGCACGCCGCTCGCCGCCGGGCAGCCCGCGCACATCACGCTGTACGACCCCGCGGTCGACGGTGTGTTCACCGCCGCGGACCTGCACGGGCGCAGCGTGAACTCGCCCTACCTGGGCCGCGCCTTGCCCGGCAGGGTCGAGTACACCGTGCACGGCGGCGTCCTCACGGTCGACGGCGGCGCCGTCGTCGAGGAGCTCGGCGCATGAGCGCACGGGACCTCGCGGTCGCGATCATCATCGCCGTCGCGCTGCTGATCCTGCTCTCGATGCTGTTCGCCTGGCGACGACGAGTGCGGCGCGATGCCGCGTACACGGCCCCGCTCGGGGTGCCGGAGCACGCGGAGGTGACGCGCCGCGACGAGGTGCTCTACGTGTCCACGACTCGGCACGAGCAGCCCCTCGAACGGCTCGCGATCACCCCGCTGGCGTTCCGCGCACGCGGCGAGCTGGCTGTGACCGACCGCGGCATCGCGCTGGCCCTCGACGGTGCCCCCACCGTCTTCCTCGCCGCCGACCGCCTCGTCTCCGTCGACCGCGCGACCGTCACCATCGATCGCGTCGTGGAGCCCGGCGGGCTCGTGCGCATCTCGTGGCACGTCGACGACACGACCGTCGTCGACAGCTATGTGCGCCTCACCGGCGGCGACCTCCCGACCCTCATCTCCGACCTGCAGCGGCTCATCCCCGCCGCCCCTGACACAGGAGCCTCGTCATGACCCTCTCGACTTCCTCCCCGCAGGCCTCCGCGGCCCGCCTTCCCGACCCCGCCGTCCTCGTCCTGGAGGACGGCACCCGACACCGCGGACGCGCGTACGGCGCGCGCGGGCGCACCCTCGGCGAGGTCGTGTTCGCCACCGGCATGTCGGGATACCAGGAGACCATCACCGACCCGTCCTACGCCGGACAGATCGTCCTGCAGACGGCCCCGCACATCGGCAACACCGGCATGAACGACGAGGACACCGAGTCCCGCCGCATCTGGGTCGCCGGCTACATCGTGCGCGACCCCTCGCGCGTCGTCTCGAACTGGCGGGCGAACGCCTCTCTCGACGAGGTCCTCGTCGAGGACGGCATCGTCGGCATCAGCGGCATCGACACGCGCGCGGTCACCCGCCACATCCGCTCGGCCGGCTCCATGCGGGGCGGCATCTTCTCGGGTGCGGAGGCGGAGCTCGACCCGGAGGAGCAGCTGCGCATCGTCCGCGAGGCCCCGGAGATGACCGGCCTCAACCTCTCCGCGCAGGTGTCCGTCCAGAGCGCGACCGTCACCCCGGCGGTGGGGGAGCGCATCGGCAACCTCGCCGTGCTCGACCTCGGCGTGAAGCAGGCGACGATCGACAACCTCGCGGCCCGCGGCTTCGACGTGCACGTCCTCCCGCAGGACGTGGGCATCGACGAGATCCGGGCGATCGAGCCGGTCGCCGTCTTCTACTCGAACGGTCCCGGCGACCCCGCGGCCTCGGGCGACCACGTCGAACTGCTGCGCGCGGTCCTCGACGACGGGCTGCCCTTCTTCGGGATCTGCTTCGGCAACCAGCTCCTCGGCCGGGCCCTGGGTCTCGGCACGTACAAGCTGCCGTTCGGCCACCGCGGCATCAACCAGCCCGTGCTGGACAAGCAGACGGGCAAGGTCGAGATCACCGCGCACAACCACGGCTTCGCCGTCGAGGCGCCCCTGGAGGGCTCCTTCGACAGCCCGCACGGCTACGGCAAGGTCGAGGTCAGCCACGTCGGCCTCAACGACAACGTCGTGGAGGGCCTGCGCGCCCTCGACATCCCCGCCTTCTCGGTGCAGTACCACCCCGAGGCCGCGGCCGGACCGCACGACGCCAACTACCTCTTCGACCGCTTCCGCGACATGGTCATCGCGAACAAGAAGGACGCAAAGTAATGCCCAAGCGCGACGACATCCGCTCCGTCCTCGTCATCGGCTCCGGCCCGATCGTCATCGGCCAGGCCTGCGAGTTCGACTACTCCGGCACCCAGGCGTGCCGCGTCCTCCGTGAGGAGGGCGTCCGGGTCATCCTCGTCAACTCCAACCCCGCGACGATCATGACCGACCCCGACTTCGCCGACGCGACCTACATCGAGCCGATCACCCCCGCGGTGATCGAGACGATCATCGCCAAGGAGAAGCCCGACGCGATCCTGCCGACGCTCGGCGGTCAGACGGCGCTGAACGCCGCGATGGCCCTGCACGAGCAGGGGATCCTCGAGAAGTACGACGTCGAGCTCATCGGCGCGAAGGTGGACGCCATCAAGAAGGGCGAGGACCGTCAGGTCTTCAAGGAGCTCGTCCTCGAGGCGGGCGCGGACGTCGCCAAGAGCGTCATCGCCCACACCATGGACGACCTCCTCGCCGGTGCCGAGCAGCTCGGCTACCCGCTCGTGGTGCGCCCGTCCTTCACGATGGGCGGGCTGGGCTCCGGGTTCGCCTACGACGAGGAGGACCTGCGCCGCATCGGCGGCGCCGGCCTGCGCGACTCGCCGACGACCGAGGTGCTCCTGGAGGAGTCGATCCTCGGCTGGAAGGAGTACGAGCTCGAGCTCATGCGCGACACCGCCGACAACACGGTGGTCGTCTGCTCCATCGAGAACGTCGACCCGGTCGGCGTGCACACCGGCGACTCGATCACGGTGGCGCCGGCGCTGACCCTGACCGACCGCGAGTACCAGAAGCTCCGCGACATCGGCATCGACATCATCCGCGCCGTGGGCGTGGACACCGGTGGCTGCAACATCCAGTTCGCGGTCAACCCGGAGAACGGCCGCATCATCGTCATCGAGATGAACCCGCGCGTCTCCCGGTCGAGCGCCCTGGCGTCGAAGGCCACCGGCTTCCCGATCGCCAAGCTCGCGGCCAAGCTCGCCCTCGGCTACCGCCTCGACGAGATCCCGAACGACATCACCGGCGTGACCCCGGCCAGCTTCGAGCCGACGCTCGACTACGTGGTCGTGAAGGTCCCGCGCTTCGCGTTCGAGAAGTTCCCGGCCGCCGACGCCACCCTCACCACGACCATGAAGTCGGTCGGCGAGGCGATGGCCATCGGCCGCAACTACGCCACCGCGCTGCAGAAGGCGCTGCGGTCGCTCGAGAAGCGGGGCTCCAGCTTCCACTGGGGCGAGGAGCCGCGCACCGTCGAGGAACTGCTCGAGATCGCGAAGACCCCGACCGACGGCCGGATCGTCACCCTGCAGCAGGCGCTGCGCAAGGGCGCGACCATCGAGCAGGCGTTCGAGGCCACGGCCATCGACCCCTGGTTCCTCGACCAGATCGTCCTCATCAACGAGGTCGCCGAGGTCGTCCGCACCGCCGGCGAGCTGGACGACGCGACTCTGCGCTACGCCAAGGAGCACGGATTCTCCGACGTGCAGATCGCCCAGCTCCGCGGCGAGAGCGAGGCCGAGATCCGCGGCGTGCGCCACGGCCTCGGCATCCGCCCGGTCTACAAGACGGTCGACACCTGCGCAGGGGAGTTCCCCGCGCTGACGCCGTACCACTACTCGAGCTACGACGCCGAGACCGAGGTCGCGCCGTCCGACCGCACCAAGGTCGTCATCATCGGCTCCGGCCCGAACCGCATCGGTCAGGGCGTCGAGTTCGACTACTCCTGCGTGCACGCCTCGTTCGCGCTGTCCGACGCGGGCTTCGAGACCGTGATGATCAACTGCAACCCGGAGACCGTGTCGACCGACTACGACACGTCCGACCGGCTGTACTTCGAGCCGCTGACGCTCGAGGACGTGCTGGAGGTCCTGGACGCGGAGGCGGCGAGCGGCACCATCCTCGGCGTCGTCTGCCAGCTCGGCGGGCAGACCCCGCTCGGGCTCGCGAAGGGCATCGAGGCGGCCGGCTACACGGTCCTGGGGACGAGCCCGGAGGCCATCGACCTGGCCGAGGAGCGCGAGCTGTTCTCGCGACTGCTCGACGAGGCCGGACTCCTCGCGCCCCGCAATGGCACGGCGATCGACGTGGAGGGCGCGGTGCGCATCGCCGAGGAGATCGGGTACCCGGTGCTCGTGCGCCCGAGCTTCGTGCTCGGCGGCCGTGGCATGGAGATCGTCTACGGCACCGACGCGCTGCGCGACTACTTCGTGCGGACCGCCGGTGAGGTCGTGATCGAGGAGGGCAAGCCGCTCCTGGTCGACCGCTTCCTCGACGACGCGATCGAGCTCGATGTGGACGCCCTGTACGACGGCACCGACCTCTTCATCGGCGGCGTCATGGAGCATCTGGAGGAAGCCGGCATCCACTCCGGCGACTCGAGCTGCACGCTGCCGCCGGTCTCGCTCGGCCGCAGCGACGTCGACCGCGTCCGCGAGGCCACCCTCGCGATCGCGCAGGGCGTCGGCGTGCGCGGTCTGCTGAACGTGCAGTTCGCGATCAGCGCCGGCGTGCTCTACGTCATCGAGGCGAACCCCCGGGCCAGCCGCACGGTGCCCTTCGTCTCCAAGGCGCTGGGCATCCCGATGGCGAAGGCCGCCAGCCGCATCATGGCCGGCTCCACCATCGCCGAGCTCCGCGCCGAGGGGATGCTGCCCGCGCAGGACGGCTCGCGCGTCCCGCTGGACGCTCCGGTCTCGGTCAAGGAGGCCGTGCTGCCCTTCAAGCGGTTCCGCACCGCCGACGGCAAGACGGTCGACTCGGTCCTCGGCCCGGAGATGCGCTCGACCGGCGAGGTCATGGGCATCGATCGCGACTTCCCGACCGCGTTCGCGAAGTCCCAGGCCGCGGCCTACGGCGGCATGCCGACCTCGGGAACCGTGTTCATCTCGGTCGCCGACTCCGACAAGCGCGCGGTGATCCTCCCGGCGCACCGCCTCCAGCAGCTCGGCTTCACGATCGTGGCGACCGAGGGCACGGCGGAGATCCTGTCCCGCAACGGCATCGCGGTCACGGTGGTCGAGAAGTACAGCGAGACCCAGGAGTCCGGAGCCCGGAACATCGTCGACCTCATCAACGACGGGGAGATCGACATCGTCGTGAACACCCCGTCCGGTGGGGCAGCCCGTGCGGACGGCTACGAGATCCGCGCCGCCGCGGTGGCCGCCGACAAGGCGCTCTTCACGACCATCGCCGTGCTCGGCGCGGCGGTGAGCGGGATGGACGCCGCGCACGAGGGCTTCCAGGTCAAGAGCCTGCAGGAGTACGCCCAGGACCGGATGGCCGCGGTATGACGGAACGCTTCGGCGAGCGAGCCCGCGCCGCTCTGGAGGCGCACGGTCCGCTCTGTGTCGGCATCGACCCCCACGCCGCTCTGCTGGCGGCGTGGGGGCTGACCGCCGACGCCGCCGGAGTCCGGGAGTTCGGGCTCCGTACCGTCGAGGCGGCCGCCGGTCGCGTCGGTGTCGTGAAGCCGCAGGTGTCGTTCTTCGAGCGGTACGGCGCCGCCGGGTTCGCCGCGCTGGAGGACGTGCTCGCCGCCGCGCGGGCGGCCGGACTGCTCGTGATCGCCGATGCCAAGCGCGGGGACATCGGATCGACGATGGCGGATTACGCGCAGGCCTGGCTGCCCGCCGGTGCGCCTCTGGAGGCGGACGCCCTGACGGTGAACCCGTACCTCGGCGTCGGTGCGCTGGAGGGCGCGTTCGCCCTGGCTGAGGAGCACGGCAAGGGGCTCTTCGTCCTCGCGGCGACCAGCAACCCCGAGGCGACCGTGCTGCAGCGCGCGACGACCGCGGACGGCGAGACCGTGTCCGCGGCCGTGGTCGCCGAGGTGTCGCGCCGGAACGCCGCCGCGACGCCCGCGGGGGAGTGGGGGAGTTTCGGCTTCGTCATCGGCGCCACCGTGGACGCGGCGGAGGCCGGCCTCGCGCCGTTCGCGCCCGTCGCCCCGATCCTCGCCCCCGGCTTCGGCGCGCAGGGCGCCACTCCCGCGGATCTCGCCCGCCGCTTCGGCCCCCAGGCCGCCTCGGTGATCGCGAGCGAGAGCCGCAGCCTCCTCTCCGCGGGCCCGGCGGCCCTCGCCGAGACGATCGCCGACCGTGCCGCCCAGTATCGAGAGGTCAGCCGTGGCTGAGGAACGCCGCACCGTCCCCGAGGTCGACAGGGCCGCCGCCGCCCGCCGTGCGGTCGAGAGACGACGCGCCAGGGCTTCGCTCAAGCGGGATCTGACGATGCGCGTCGTCACCCCGCAGGCCGTGCTGCATCGCGCGACGGAGGACCCCGACTCGGTCGAGGGGTCCATGCGCATCACCGACTTCCTCCTGGCCCTCCCGGCGATCGGCGCGGGAAAGCGCGACCGCGTGCTGGAGCAGCTCCACATCTCTCCGGTCAAGCGGCTCGGCGGGCTGGGCGCCCGGCAGCGCCGGGTGCTGGAGGAGTGGCTGGACGACCGGTTCCCCGTACCTGCGCCCCGCGGGGCGCGCAGCCGACTGCTCGTCCTCGCCGGTCCCACGGCCGTAGGCAAGGGGACCGTCGCCGCGCACATCCGCGAGAACAACCCCGAGATCCATCTGTCCGTCTCGGCGACCACCCGACCTCCACGACCGGGCGAGATCGACGGCGTGCACTACTACTTCGTGGACGACGCCGAGTTCGACCGCCTGATCGCCGACGGCGAGCTGCTGGAATACGCGGTCGTGCACAACCGCTCGCGCTACGGCACCCCGCGCGCTCCCATCGACGCCGCCCTGGCCGAGGGGAAGACCGTGCTGCTGGAGATCGACCTGCAGGGCGCGCGCCAGGTGCGCGCGGCCGAGCCGTCGGCGACCCTCATCTTCCTTCTGCCGCCGAGCTGGGACGAGCTGGTGCACCGACTGGTCGGCCGGGGCACCGAGGACGCCGAGGAGCGAGCCCGCCGGCTGCGGACCGCGAAGGTCGAGCTGGCGGCGCAGAACGAGTTCGACCACCTCATCGTGAACGAGGACGTCGCCACCGCCGCTCGCGAGGTCGTAGACTTGTCTACAAGCTCTGCGCGCTGACCTGATTCCAGGGTCGAGCACCACGCCGGTCCCTGAGCTCGTCGAAGGGTCGCGCGCCCGCAGCACCGTCTTCGCGGCGAATCCCGTCGCCTGATCAGGAGGTCCACCCATGGCCGGACGCAACAACGGCATCATCGATCCCCCCATCGACAACCTGCTGGAGCGCGTCGACTCCAAGTACGAGCTCGTGATCTACGCGGCCAAGCGCGCCCGTCAGATCAACGACTACTACTCCGACCTGCACGAGGGGAACCTCTTCGACAACGTGGGCCCGCTCGTCGACTCCTCGGTCGAGGACAAGCCGCTCACCATCGCCCTGCACGAGATCAACGAGGACAAGCTCCGCCTGCGTCACGCGGAGTAACTCGACGACCGCGCCGCCCCGACGTCGGTGGCGCGGTCCAGAATGGGTGCCACACCCTCCCACCGTCCGTCCCCGTTCTGGAGCATCGATGAGCGCGCTGCGTCTGTTCACGTCCGAGTCCGTCACCGAAGGGCATCCGGACAAGATCTGCGACCAGATCTCGGACAGCATCCTCGACGGACTGCTCGCGAAGGACCCGGCCTCCCGGGTCGCGGTCGAGACGCTGGTCACGACCGGGCTCGTGCATGTGGCCGGCGAGATCCGCACCGACGCCTACGTCGACATCCCGACGATCGTCCGCCAGGTCGTGAACGGCATCGGCTACACGTCGTCCGACACCGGCTTCGACGGCGACTCGTGCGGCGTCAGCGTCTCGGTGGGGGAGCAGTCCACCGACATCGCCCACGGGGTCGACAACGCCCAGGAGCACCGCGACGGCTCGTCGGTCGATCCGCTCGACGGCCTCGGCGCCGGGGACCAGGGCATCATGTTCGGGTTCGCCACCAACGAGACCCCGCAGCTCATGCCGATGGCCGCATGGACCGCGCACCGCATCGCCGAGCGGCTGACCGAGGTGCGCCGCAGCGGGCTGCTGCCCTTCCTGCGCCCGGACGGGAAGACGCAGGTCACCCTCGGCTACGACGGCTTCACCCCGAAGACCGTCGACGCCGTCGTGCTGTCCACGCAGCACAACCCGGACATCGCCCAGGACGACCTCAAGGCGCAGATCCGCGAGCACGTCATCGATCCGGTCCTCGCCACGACCGGCCTCGACCTCGACGAGGTCACCTACTACATCAACCCCGCGGGCCCCTTCGTCACGGGCGGCCCCAAGGGAGACGCCGGGCTCACCGGCCGCAAGATCATCATCGACACCTACGGCGGCGCCGCACGGCACGGCGGTGGTGCCTTCAGCGGCAAGGACCCGTCGAAGGTCGACCGCTCCGGCGCCTATGCGACGCGCTGGGTCGCCAAGAACGCGGTCGCCGCGGGCCTCGCCGACCGCCTCGAGGTGCAGGTCGCCTACGCGATCGGCGTCGCCCGCCCCGTCGGCCTGTACGTGGAGACCTTCGGCACCGGACGGGTGTCCGACGAGGTCATCACGCGCGCCATCGACGAGGTGTTCGACCTCCGGCCGCAGGCCATCATCGAGCAGCTCGACCTGCTGCGGCCGATCTATGCGCAGACGGCCGCGTACGGGCACTTCGGTCGGGAGCTGCCGGACTTCACGTGGGAGCGGACGGACCGGGCCGAGGAGCTGCGGCGCGCTGCCGGGCTCTGACGGGTCCGCGGTGCTGATCTCTCCGGAGAGCCGGCGCATCGCGCGGGTGCTCCTCGAGTCGCCGCTGCCGCAGCTCGACCGCCTGTTCGACTACGCGCTCCCGCCGGAGCTCGGTGACGTCGAGCCCGGGGTCCGCGTGCGCGTGCCCCTGCGGACCGCGGGGCGCGTGGTCGACGGATTCGTGGTGGAGCTGGACGTGGAGGACGACGCCGATCGGCCGCTCTCCGAGGTCGAGAGCATCGTGTCCGCCGTTCCCGTACTGCCGGATCGCCTGTACCGACTGGCGCGGCGCGTCGCCGATCGCGCGGCAGGGTCAGCAGCCGACGTGCTGCGGCTGGTGATCCCGAAGCGGCAGGTGCGGGTCGAGAAGGCCTGGACCGCCGACGCTCCGACGCCGCTCCTCGAACCCGAGGCCCGCGACGCGGCCGCGTCCGTCGTCGGACTGTACGACGGACTGCAGGCGGTGCTCGACGAGAACGGACGAGCGGCCGTCGAGGCCATCCCGCAGCTCAGCGACGACACACCGGGCTGGGCGCGGATGCTCGCTGCTGCCGCCGCGACGACGCTCGCGGCGGGGAAGTCGACCATCCTCGTCGTGCCCGACCACCGTGACCTCGATCGGCTGCTGGCCGCCCTCGACAGGTTCGTCCCCGTGGAGGCGATCGCGCGGTACGACTCCCGACAGTCGAACCCGGACCGCTATCGCTCCTTCCTGCGCACGCTCGAGGACGCGCCCTGCATCGTCGTCGGGAACAGGTCCGCCGTGTACGCCCCTGTCGTCGCCGGTCTCGTGGCGCTGTCGGACGACGGTGACAGCCTGCTGGGCGAGCCGCTCGCACCCTACGTCCACGCCCGGGACGCGGCGCTGTTGCGGCAGGAGGCGGAGGGCTCGGCCCTGCTCTTCGCCGGTCACACGCGGACGACCGAGGTCGAGCGGCTCGTCGTGCACGGCTGGCTGCGGGATGTCCGCGCGACCCGGCGGGTCCTCCCGCGTGTGGTGCTGAGCACGCCGCAGGAGATGGAGCAGCCGACGCCCCAGCGCATGCCGTCGTCGGCCTTCCTCGCCGCCCGGAACGCGGCCGCGGAGGGTCCGGTACTCATCCAGGTCTCGCGGCCCGGCTTCGCGCCGTCCCTCGTCTGCGCCGACTGCCGGGCCCCCGCCCGATGCCCTCATTGCGGCGGTCCTCTCGGCGCCCGCCATCGTGGCGCGGTCCCGGTGTGCGGGTGGTGCGGGCGTGGTGCCAGGGCGTGGACCTGCCCGGCGTGCTCCTCGACCCGTCTCCGGCTCGCTTCATCCGGCAGCGAGCGGACCGCCGACGAGCTCGGACGCGCCTTCCCCGGCGTCCGCGTCATCGTCGCCGACGGCAGCCATCCGGTGGAGCGCGTCGACGCGCGCCCGGCCCTCGTGGTCGCCACGCGCGGCGCCGAGCCCCTCGCGGAGGGCGGCTACCGGGCGGTCGTCCTGCTCGACGGCCCGCGGATGCTGCAGGCGCCGGATCTGCGCATCGGCGAAGCGTGTCTGCGGTGGTGGTCGAACGCCGCCGCCCTCGCCGCGCCGGGCGCCCCCGTCCACCTCGTCGGCGTCGACGGCGCCGTCGCCAGAGCCCTCGCCACGTGGAACCACCCCGCCTACGCACGCACCGAGCTGGAGCAGCGCGCGCCGCTGCACATGCCGCCGACCGCGCGCGTCGCGCTCGTGGAAGGCTCGTCCGCCGCCGTGGCGCGCGCTCTGGAGGCCCTGTCCGAACTCTCGCTGCCCTCCGACGCGGTGCTCGGTCCCGTCCCCGTCGAATCGGATGACGTCCCGCCCCGCGTGCGGGCGCTCGTGCGCTTCGACTACGGCGCGGGGAGTCGCGTCGCGACCACCCTCCGTGCTGCCGTCGTGGCGGAGGCGGTGAGCGGCCGCCGAGGCCGGACCAAGGCCGCCCGCAGCACGCTCTCGGTCCGCCTCGATATCCTCGATCCAGAACTCTGACCCTTCCGGAGAACCTTCATGCGCCTCGTCTTCGCCGGCACTCCCGCCGCCGCGGTCCCCACTCTGCGACGCCTCGCCGCCGAGCACGACATCGTCGCCGTGGTGACGCGCCCCGACGCCCCCCTCGGGCGCGAGCGTGTGCTGACCCCGTCGCCGGTCGCTCAGTCTGCGGTGGAGCTCGGCCTGCCGGTCATCCACGCTGCCCGGCTGGACGAGGCGGTGACGACGGAGATCTCGGCCCTGCGCCCGGAGCTCGGCGTGATCGTCGCGTACGGCGGGCTCGTGCGCGAGCCGCTCCTGTCGATGCCGGATGCCGGGTGGATCAACCTGCACTTCTCGCTCCTGCCGGCCTGGCGCGGAGCCGCGCCGGTGCAGCGAGCTCTGATCGCGGGAGATGCCGTCCTCGGCGCGAGCGTCTTCCAGCTCGTCCCCGAGCTCGACGCCGGCGACGTGTTCGCGATGCGTACTGTCGAGCTCCCGGCGACCGCCACGGCGGGGGAGGCGCTGGAGGCTCTGGCCCTCGACGGCGCCGGTCTCACCGCCGACGTGGTCGCCGCGATCGCGGACGGCAGTGCCCGCGCCGTCCCGCAGGAGGGCGAGCCGACGTTCGCCGGCAAGCTGACGCTCGAGGACGGTCTCCTCGACTTCCGCGAGCCGTTCGACGCCGTGTACGCCCGGTTCCGCGGAGTCACGCCGGAGCCGGGAGCGCACACGACGATCGACGGTCAGCGGCTGAAGATCCTCGAGGCGCGACCCGCGGGTGCCGAGGCGGAAGACCTCCGACCAGGTGCCATGGCGGGCACGCGAGCGGAGGTCCTGATCGGGACGGCCACCTCGCCGCTGGCCGTCACCCGGCTGCAGCCCGCGGGCAAGGGCCCCATGAACGCCGCCGACTGGTGGCGGGGTCTGCAGGGCACGACTCCGGTGGCCGGCTCGTGAACGCGAACGACGGACGGCGCCCCGGCTCGGGTCGGCAGCACGAAGGCCGGGCGCGGAACGGCCGCGGCCCCAACCGGTCGGTCCAGCCGGCGCGCCGCGTGGCCTACGACGTGATCAGGGCGGTGTCGGACTCCGACGCCTACGCCAACCTGCTCCTCCCGACGGCGATCGCCGAGGCGGGGCTGGACCCGCAGGACGCGGCTCTGGCGACGGAGCTGACCTACGGCACGCTCCGTCGCCGGGGCACCTACGACGCGATCATCGCCGCCGCCGCCGACCGCCCTGCCGACGCGATCGACCCCGCCGTGCTCGACGCCCTCCGGCTCGCGGTGCATCAGCTCCTCGCGACGCGGGTGGCCTCGCACGCCGCCGTGAACGAGTCCGTGAACCTCGTGGCCCTCACGGCGGGGCGTGGCGCGTCGAGCTTCGCCAACGCGGTGCTCCGGCGGATCGCCCGCGAGTCGCCGGGCGAGTGGCTCGCGCGCATCGAGGCGGCGGCGCGATCGGACGACGAACGCCTGGCCCTCCGAGCCGCGCACCCGGTGTGGATCATCCGGGCGCTGCGGCGCGCCCTCGCCGCCGAGGGGCGCGTCGAGGAGCTGGACGCCCTGCTGGAGGCCGACAACGTCTCGCCCGAGGTCACCCTGGTCGCCCTCCCCGGGCTCGCGGAGCCGCAGGAGCCCCGCCGGCCCTACGCCGCCACGGCGTTCGCGTCTCCGGGAGGCGATCCGCGTCTCGCGCTGGCCGCCTCCGACGGTGCGATCCGGGTGCAGGACGAGGGATCTCAGCTCGTCGCGCTCGCGCTGACCGCGGCGACGCCGGTGCGCACGGGGGAGCGGTGGCTCGATCTGTGCGCAGGACCCGGCGGGAAGACGGCCCTGCTCGCCGCCGTCGCCCGGCAGAACGACGCGGTCCTGGAAGCCAACGAGGTGGTGCCGACCCGCGCCCGGCTCGTGCGCAACGCGCTGCGCGCTGTCCCGGGCGACGTCACCGTGCACGAGCGCGACGGCCGGGAGCTGGCGGCCGAGCGGCCGGAGGCATTCGACCGGATCCTCGTGGACGCCCCCTGCACCGGCCTCGGCGCCCTCCGACGGCGCCCGGAGGCCCGGTGGCGGAAGTCCCCGGCGGACGTCGCCGAGCTCGTGCCGCTGCAGGTCGGTCTGCTCACGGCGGCTGTGGACGCTCTCGCACCGGGAGGCGTCGTCGCGTATGTCACCTGTTCGCCCCATCTCGCGGAGACCACGGCGGTGGTCGAGGAGGTGCGGCGCATCCGGCCGGAGCTCGTCGAGCTCGATGCCCGCGCGGTGCTGCACGGCGTGGCGCAGTCGCCGATCGATCTCGCCGACGACGGGCGGGCGCAGACGGGCAGCGCTCAGCTCTGGCCGCATCGGCACGGCACCGACGCGATGTTCCTCGCACTCCTGCAGCGCCCGCTGGAGGCGACAGACGCCCCGAAGGAAGGTTGAGACCATGGATCTGCCCCGCGCCCCGCGCATCAACCCCAGCATCCTCGCCGCCGACTTCGTCAACATGCAGGCGGAGCTCGCCCGCATCGCGACCGCCGACTTCGCGCACGTCGACGTCATGGACAACCATTTCGTCCCGAACCTCACGTTCGGCCCGCAGATGGTCCAGCGCATCCAGGAGACCAGTCCGGTCCCGCTGGACGTGCATCTCATGATCACGGATCCGGATCGCTGGGCCCCGGGCTACGCCGAGCTCGGCGCCGCGAGCGTGACCTTCCACCTGGAGGCGGCGGGGGAGCCGGTGGCTCTCGCGCGGCGGCTGCGCGACATCGGCGCCCGTGCCGGGGTCGCGGTCAAGCCCGCGACTCCTGTCGAGGGACTCTTCGACCTGCTGGACGAGTTCGACCAGATCCTCGTGATGACCGTCGAGCCGGGGTTCGGCGGACAGGGCTTCCTGCCCGAGACCATGCCGAAGCTGCAGGCGCTGTCCGCGGAGGCGCGGCGCCGCGGCTCGTCCGTCTGGCTCCAGGTCGACGGCGGCATCTCCGACGCGACGATCGCCCAGGCGGCCGAAGCGGGAGCCGACACCTTCGTCGCCGGATCCGCGGTCTACGGGGCGGACGACGTGGAGGCGGCCGTCACCCGGCTCAGGGACCTCGCGCGAGCCGGTAGCCTGGAGAGGTGAAGACTTTCGACGAGCTGTTCGCCGAGCTCAGCGTCAAGGCCGAGACCCGACCCGAGGGATCGGGCACCGTGGCGGAGCTCGACGGCGGCGTGCATGCGATCGGCAAGAAGATCGTCGAAGAGGCCGCCGAGGTCTGGATGGCGGCGGAGTACGAGTCGGACGCCGCTGCCGCCGAGGAGATCTCCCAGCTCCTCTACCACCTGCAGGTGATGATGCTCGCGAAGGGCCTCACCCTGCAGGACGTCTACCGACATCTGTGATGCGCTCCGGTCCCACTCCTTCGAACTGAAAGCCGTTCATGCTGCGCATCGCCGTTCCCAACAAGGGCTCGCTCTCCGAGACCGCCGCCGAGATGCTCGCGGAGGCGGGCTACGCCGGCCGCCGCGACCCCAAGACCCTGCATGTCATCGACGCCGAGAACGACGTCGAGTTCTTCTTCCTCCGCCCGCGCGACATCGCCACCTACGTGGCCTCCGGCGCCCTCGACGTGGGGATCACCGGTCGTGATCTCCTCCTCGACGTGCAGCAGCCGGCGCGCGAGATCGAGCAGCTGGGCTTCGGCGCGTCCACGTTCCGCTTCGCGGGTCCTTCCGGACGCTTCACCTCCGTCCAGGATCTCGACGGCGTCCGCGTGGCCTCCGCCTACCCTGGTCTGGTCGGATCCTTCCTCCGCGACCAGGGGGTGGACGCCGAGCTCGTGCAGCTCGACGGTGCCGTGGAGTCCGCCGTGCGCCTCGGTGTCGCCGACGCGGTCGCCGACGTGGTGTCCACCGGCACCACCCTGCGCCAGGCGGGGTTGGAGATCTTCGGCCCCGTGATCCTGGAGTCCGAGGCCGTGCTGATCAGCCGTCCCGGTGAGGCCGACGGCCTGGAGACGCTGCTGCGCCGACTCCGCGGCGTCATGGTCGCCCGCCGCTACGTGCTCCTCGACTACGACCTCCCCACCGAGCTCGTCGATCAGGCCGTGGCCATCGCCCCGGGTCGCGAGTCCGCGACCATCTCGCCGCTCCGCGACCCGGCCTGGGTGGCCGTGCGCGTCATGATCCCGCGTCGCCGGGTCAACCAGGTGATGGACGACCTGTACGCCCTGGGCGCCCGGGCCATCCTCGTCACGGCGATCCACGCGGCGAGGCTCTGATGGCCCTCGCGAGTCGCGTCATCCCGTGCCTCGACGTCGCCGACGGTCGCGTCGTCAAGGGCGTCAACTTCGAGAACCTCCGCGACATGGGCGATCCGGTGGAGCTCGCCCGCCACTACGCCGCCCAAGGTGCCGACGAGATCACGTTCCTGGACGTCACCGCGACGGTGGATGCGCGGGCCACGACCTACGACGTCGTGCAGCGCACCGCGGAGCAGGTCTTCGTGCCGCTGACGGTGGGCGGCGGGGTGCGCAGCGTCGACGACGTCGCGCGGCTCCTCGCCGTCGGTGCGGACAAGGTCGGCGTGAACTCCGCGGCGATCGCCCGTCCCGAGCTCATCGGCGAGATCGCGGATCGCTTCGGTGCCCAGGTGCTCGTGCTCTCGCTCGACGTCAAGCGCGCCGACACGACGCGCTCCGGCTTCGTCGTCACCACGCACGGCGGTCGCACGCAGACCACGCTCGACGCGCTCGACTGGGCGCGTGAGGCCGCGGAGCGCGGGGCGGGGGAGCTGCTCGTGAACTCGATCGACGCCGACGGCACCCGCGACGGCTTCGATCTCGAGCTCGTCCGTCTCATGCGCGAAGTCGCCCCGATCCCCGTGATCGCCTCCGGCGGTGCGGGACGGGCGACCGACTTCGCTCCGGCCATCAAGGCCGGCGCCGACGCCGTGCTCGCGGCCAGCGTGTTCCACACCGGAGCCCTGACCGTCGGCGACGTGAAGGATGCGCTGCGCGCGGAAGGAGTGCTCGTCCGATGACCGACACGCCGAAGCAGGACGAGGTCTCCGTCGACGACCGCATCGCGCAGGTCGCCTTCAACGCCGACGGGCTCGCCCCGGTCATCGTGCAGCAGTGGGATTCGCGTGAGGTGCTCATGCTCGCGTGGGTGGATGCCGAGGCGCTGCGCCGCACGCTCACCTCCGGTCGTGCGACCTACTGGTCCCGCTCGCGGCAGGAGTACTGGCGCAAGGGCGACACGTCCGGCCACATCCAGGTCGTGCGGGAGGCCAGGCTCGACTGCGACGGGGATGCGCTCCTGCTCCTCGTCGACCAGACCGGCCCCGCATGCCACACCGGCACGCGGACGTGCTTCGACACGACGGACCTGGGCGCCCTCGACGGGGTGGCCGCCTCGTGAGCATCGCGCAGCGCGGACGCTCCCTCTCCGTGACGGGGTTCCTGCTGGCCGGCGCCATCGGGATCGTTTCCTCCACGCAGACCTGGTTCACGGTGCAGCGGGCGGACGCGGGGGAGGACATCCTCGTCCCCGGTGCCTCCGCCCTCGTGCTCCTCGCCCCGCTGAGCCTCGCCGTCCTGGCGCTCGGTGCCGCCCTCGCGATCGCCGGCCGGGTCGTGCGCGTCGTCTTCGGGGTCCTGGCAGCCGCGGCCGCGCTGTTCCTGGGCTGGTCCACGCTGCAGCTCCTCCTCGGCGACGCGTACGGCGCTGTCGCTGCGACCGTCACCGAGACGACGGGACTCGCCGGGAGCGGAGCCGTCCACGAGGTCGCGGCGAGCATCGTGCCGTCGGCCTGGCCGTTCCTCGCCCTCGTCGGCTGGGCGATCCTGCTCGTCGCCGCCGTCGTCGTGCTGACCACCTGGCGGCGCTGGAAGGCCGGCGGCCGTCGCTATCGCACCGACGCGCCGAGCGACGCGCCGCACGACGGTCCCGTCGACGCGGTCGATTCCTGGGACGAGCTGTCCCGCGGGTCCGACCCGACGCGCTGACCCCGATAGACTGAACCCAGATCCCCACGTCGTCCCCGGAGGAGAACATGACCAACCCGATCGCTGACCCCGGCCACGGACACTCGCCTGCGGCCTGGACCGCCGTCGTGATCATGCTCGTCGGCTTCGCTGCCGCGACCGTCGCGTTCTGCTTCGAGCAGCCGACCCTAGTGTGGATCGCCGCCGCACTGATCCCGATCGGGGCGATCGTCGGCTGGGTGCTCGCGAAGGCGGGATACGGCGTGAAGGGTCCCAAGTACGCTCCGAAGGCGCACTAGTGGTCCTCGCCGACCTGACGGCCGGCGCTGTCGCAGACGCCGAGCGTCGCTCCCAGTCCCGTCCGCTCGCGGTCGTCGAGCGTGACGCCCTCGCGCGCCCCGCGGCGAAGGACGCGCTGTCGTACCTCGCTCCCGCCGACCGGGTGAAGATCATCGCCGAGGTGAAGCGGGCGAGTCCATCCCGCGGTGCCCTCGCGGAGATCCCGGATCCCGCGCATCAGGCCGCGCTCTACGAGACCGGTGGCGCCTCCGCGATCAGCGTCCTCACCGAGGAGCGCCGCTTCGGCGGCAGTCTCGCCGATCTGGAGGCGGTCACCGCCCGGGTCTCGCTGCCGGTGCTCCGGAAGGACTTCATCGCCACCCGGTACCAGGTGCTGGAGGCGCGTGCCGCCGGTGCCGACCTCGTCCTCCTGATCGTGGCGGGCCTGGAGCCGGACGTCCTCCGCGACCTGTACGGGTTCATCCTCGAGCTCGGCATGACGCCGCTCGTGGAGACCCACTCGGCGGAGGAGCTGGAGGCCGCGATCGACCTCGGGGCCGCCCTGATCGGCGTGAACGCCCGCAACCTCAAGACCCTCGAGCTCGACCGCGATCTGTTCGGCCGGCTCGTGGACCGCATCCCCGACTCGGCGATCAAGATCGCGGAGTCCGCGGTGCTCACCCCCGCCGATGTCGCGCACTACCGTTCGGCCGGTGCCGACGTCGTGCTGATCGGCGAGGCCCTGGTGACCGGAGACCCGGTCGCCACTCTCGAGAGCTTCCTGGAGGCGAAGTGAGTCTGCGCGACCAGCACGGTCCGTTCTTCGGCGAGTTCGGCGGACGGTACATGCCGGAGTCTCTGGTCGCCGCGATCGACGAGCTGACGGTCGCCTACGAGGAGGCCATCGCCGACCCGGAGTTCCGTGCCGAGCTCGCCCATCTGCTGTCCTCCTACGCCGGGCGTCCGTCCGCGCTCACCGAGGTGCCCCGGTTCGCGGAGCACGCGGGCGGCGCGCGGGTCTTCCTCAAGCGCGAGGACCTCAACCACACCGGTTCGCACAAGATCAACAACGTGCTGGGCCAGGCTCTGCTCACCAAGCGCCTCGGCAAGACCCGGGTCATCGCCGAGACCGGAGCGGGTCAGCACGGGGTCGCCACGGCGACCGCCGCCGCGCTGTTCGGCCTCGACTGCACCATCTACATGGGCGAGGTCGACACCGAGCGCCAGGCGCTGAACGTCGCCCGCATGCGTCTGCTGGGCGCCGAGGTCGTCGCGGTCACCTCGGGCTCACGCACGCTGAAGGACGCGATCAACGACGCCTACCGCGACTGGGTGGCCTCGGTCGAGACCACCAACTACATCTTCGGCACCGCCGCCGGCCCGCACCCGTTCCCGGCGATGGTCCGCGACTTCCAGAAGATCATCGGCGAAGAGGCTCGCGCCCAGATCCTCGACGAGGTCGGCCGGCTTCCCGACGCGGTCGTCGCCTGCGTCGGCGGCGGATCCAACGCGATCGGCATGTTCGACGCGTTCCTGGACGACGAGGGCGTGCGGCTGTACGGCGTGGAGGCGGCGGGCGACGGCGTCGACACCGACAAGCACGCCGCCTCGATCGAGCGCGGCCGCCCCGGCGTGCTGCACGGCGCGAAGACGTACGTGCTGCAGGACGAAGACGGCCAGACCGTCGAATCGCACTCGATCTCCGCCGGTCTCGACTACCCGGGCGTCGGTCCGGAGCACTCGTGGCTGGCCGACATCGGACGCGCTGAGTACATCCCGGCGACGGACGACGAGGCGATGCAGGCCCTGCGGCTGCTGAGCCGGACCGAGGGCATCATCCCCGCGATCGAGTCGGCTCATGCCCTCGCCGGCGCGCTGCGGATCGGCCGCGAGCTCGGCCCCGACGGCCTGATCGCGATCTGCCTCTCGGGTCGCGGCGACAAGGACATGGACACCGCGGCCCGCTACTTCGAGCTCTACGATAAGGACGCCCTCGCGCACGACGTGTCCGAGGAGAGCGCCGCCGAGGACGCCGCCTCGAAGGGAGAGCCGCAGCTGTGAGCCGCGTCGAACAGGCCATCCAGCGCGCGCACGACGCCGGCCGCAGCGCCTTCGTCGGCTACCTGCCCGTCGGCTTCCCCGACCTGGAGACGAGCATCCAGGCCGCGATCGCCCTCGCCGAGAACGGCGTGGACATCATCGAGCTCGGGCCGCCCTACAGCGATCCCGTCATGGACGGCGCCATCATCCAGGAGGCGACGACCAAGGCCCTCGCCGCGGGCTTCCGGATGAAGGACCTCTTCACCGCCATCCGCGCGATCACCGCCGCGACCGACGTCCCCGTCCTCGTGATGACCTACTGGAATCCCGTGCTGCAGTACGGGGTGGACCGGTATGCCGAGGACCTGCTCGCCGCGGGCGGCGCGGGTCTCATCACCCCGGACATCACGCCGGAGGCCGCCGGCGAGTGGATCGCGGCCAGCGAGCGGCTCGGTCTCGACCGGGTCTTCCTCGCAGCTCCGACCTCGTCGGACGAGCGCCTCGACCTCGTCGTGCGGTCCTCGACGGGCTTCGTCTACACCGTCTCGACCATGGGCATCACGGGGGAGCGGGCCGAGCTCGACCGTGCGGCACGCACCCTCGTGTCGCGGCTCCGCGACCACGGTGCCCGTCGCGCCTGCGTGGGCATCGGCATCTCGACCCCGGAGCAGATCGCCGGCGTCTCCGAGTACGCCGACGGCGCCATCGTGGGCACCGCCCTCGTCCGTGCCCTCCGCGACGGCGGTGTGCCCGCTCTCGCCGAAGTCACCCGAACCCTGGCCGCCGGCACCGCGTCGGCGCGCTTCGCCTCAGAGAAGTAGGATCGCACTCATGTCCTCCGCGCTCCACAGCACCGCCGCCGGCGTGCTCGCCAGCATCCCGAGCCCGCCCGTGTCGTACGTCGACCTCGGTCCGCTCCGGATCCACTTCTACGCGCTCTGCATCATCGCCGGCATCATCGTCGCCGTCCTGATGACCAATCACCGCCTCACCAAGCGGGGCGCGGAGCCGTGGGTGGTCATCGACATCGCGATCCTCGCGGTGCCGCTCGCGATCATCGGCGCGCGCATCTTCCACGTCCTCACCCACCCGAACTTCTACTTCGGCGAGGGCAAGAACACCTGGAACCCCTTCGAGCCGGGCTCGGTCTGGGCGATCTGGGAGGGTGGCATCGCGATCTTCGGCGCCCTCATCGGCGGCGCCGTCGGCGCCTACCTCGGCTGCCGGTGGACCGGCATCCGCTTCTGGACGTTCGCGGACGCGCTCGCGCCAGGGCTGCTTCTCGCGCAGGCGATGGGACGTTTCGGCAACTGGTTCAACCACGAGCTCTTCGGCCTGCCGACTTCGCTCCCGTGGGGCCTGGAGATCGAGTCCACGAACTCGGCCTTCCCTCCCGGTCTCCCCGAGGGCACCCTCTTCCACCCGACCTTCCTGTACGAGGTCATCTGGAACGGCCTCGGCGTCCTCGTGCTGCTGTGGCTCGGACGCAAGCTGTTCTTCCAGTGGGGGCGCCTCTTCGCGATCTACCTCATCTGGTACAGCGCCGGACGCATCCTGTGGGAGTCGATCCGCATCGACCCGAGCGAGATCATCCTCGGCCTGCGCAGCAACGTCTGGGCCGCCATCATCGGCGTCGTCCTCGGCCTCGTCATCCTCGTGGTGCAGACGCGCCGTCACCCCGGTCTCGAGCCCTCGCCGTACCAGCCGGGCCGCGGACGGAAGGACGTGGACGCTGATGTACAATCGCAGGACAATCCCTCTGATTTCGTGGACGTGAGCGAGCCTCCGGCCGAAGAAGTCGCCGCCGGAGCCACTGCCACAAGCGCTGCTCCCTCGAGCGGGGACGGCTCCCGATAACGCCGACTCGCGGCGGGAGAACCATTGCACTGAACGAGCGGGCCGACGACGTCCCCGGGTTTCACTGAAGATCTGAGGACGGTAACTGGTGTACTTCCAGCCCCCTTACGGCGCCTCCGGCGCATACCCCCCGAAGCAGGGCATGTACAACCCGGCGTTCGAGAAGGACGCCTGCGGCCTGGCCATGGTCGCAACGCTGCGCGGCGAAGCCGGGCACGACATCATCGCGCTGGCCCTCGAGGCCCTGCGCAACCTGGAGCACCGCGGGGCCATCGGGTCCGACGCGGGCACCGGGGACGGAGCCGGCATCCTCACCCAGATGCCGGACGAATTCCTCCGCGCGGTCACCGGCTTCGAACTGCCGCCCGTGGGGGAGTACGCGGCCGGGCTGGCCTTCCTGCCTCGCGATTCGAGCGAGCGCCGCCAGCAGAAGGCAGGGATCGAGAAGATCGCCCGCGCGGAGGGGCTCCGCGTCCTCGGCTGGCGCGAGGTCCCCACGGCCAACGAGAACCTCGGCAAGCTCGCCGACGAGGCCCGTCCCGCCTTCGAGCAGCTCTTCGTGAGCGCCGGCGGCGCCACTCTCGCCGATGCGCCGCTGACCGCCATCGCGCTCGACCGCGTCGCCTATCGCCTCCGCAAGCGCGCGGGCCACGAGCTCGGCGCCTACTTCGTCTCCCTGTCCAGCCGCACGCTCGGCTACAAGGGCATGGTCACCACGCTCCAGCTCGAGCCGTTCTACCCGGATCTCCAGGACGAGCGCTTCGCCTCCGAGCTCGCCGTCGTGCACTCGCGGTACTCGACGAACACGTTCCCCTCGTGGCCGCTCGCGCAGCCGCTGCGGATGCTGGCCCACAACGGCGAGATCAACACCGTCGGCGGCAACCGCAACTGGATGCGCGCCCGCCAGTCGCAGCTCGAGTCCGAGCTCCTCGGCGACATCTCGCCCCTGCTGCCCATCTGCACCGACGGCGCCAGCGACTCCGCCTCGTTCGACGAGGTGCTGGAGCTGCTCACCCTCACCGGCCGCAGCCTGCCGCACGCGATCATGATGATGGTGCCGGAGGCCTACGAGAAGCAGGCCGACATCTCGCCGGAGCTGCGCGCGTTCTACGAGTACCACTCCAACCAGATGGAGCCGTGGGACGGCCCGGCCGCCCTCATCTTCACCGACGGCACGCTCGTCGGCGCGACCCTGGACCGCAACGGCCTGCGCCCCGGACGCTGGACGGAGACCACCGACGGGCTCGTCGTCATCGGCTCCGAGACCGGCGTCCTGCACTTCGAGCCGGAGCGCATCAAGCGCCGCGGCCGGCTGCAGCCCGGCAAGATGTTCCTCGTCGACACAGCCCAGCGCCGGATCGTCGAGGATGAGGAGATCAAGCACGATCTCGCGACGATGCACCCGTGGCAGGAGTGGCTCGACGCCGGTTCCGTCCGCCTGGCCGACCTCCCCGAGCGCGAGCACATCGTGCACCCGCCGGCCTCGATCACCCGGCGGCAGCGCACCTTCGGGTACACGGAGGAGGAGGTCCGCATCCTCCTCACCCCGATGGGCCAGACGGGTGTCGAGCCGCTGGGCGCCATGGGATCGGACACCCCGATCGCCGTGCTCAGCAAGCGCCCGCGGCTGCTCTTCGACTACTTCACGCAGCAGTTCGCGCAGGTGACCAACCCGCCGCTCGACTCGATCCGCGAAGAGGTTGTCACGAGTCTCAAGCTCGGTCTGGGCCCTGAGGTCAATCTGCTGACCTGGGGTCCGGAGCACACCCGCACGGTGTCGCTCGACTTCCCGGTCATCGACAACGACGAGCTCGCGAAGATCCGGCACATCGACAAGGCCCTGCCCGGGCGTTCGAGCGCCACGATCCGCGGCCTCTACCACTTCGACGCAGGACCCCACACCCTCGCCGAGCGCCTCACCGAGATGTGCGCCGAGGTCGATCAGGCGATCGAGGACGGCGCGGAGTTCATCATCCTGTCCGACCGCGACTCGAACAAGGATCTCGTCCCGATCCCGTCGCTGCTCATGGTGTCGGCGATCCACCACCACCTCATCCGGCGCGAGAACCGGATGAAGGTCGGTCTGATCGTCGAAGCCGGCGACGTGCGCGAGGTGCACCACGTCGCGACGCTCATCGGCTACGGCGCTTCGGCGATCAACCCCTACCTCGCCATGGAGACGGTCGAGCACCTCGTGCGGACCGGCTACATCACGGGCATCTCCCCGGAGAAGGCCGTGAAGAACCTCATCTACGCGCTCGGCAAGGGCGTGCTGAAGATCATGTCGAAGATGGGCATCTCCACGGTGTCGTCCTATGCGGGCGCGCAGGTGTTCGAGGCGGTCGGCCTCAGCCAGGAGTTCATCGACGCCTACTTCACGCGTACCGAGTCGAAGCTGGGCGGCATCGGGATCGAGGAGATCTTCGCCGAGAACCAGGCCCGCCACGACTACGCCTACCCGGAGGACGCCGCGGCCCGTGCCCATGAGCGGCTGTGGACCGGTGGCGAGTATCAGTGGCGCCGCGACGGCTCTCCGCATCTCTTCAACCCGGAGACGGTGTTCAAGCTCCAGCACTCCACGCGGACCCGCCGTTACGACATCTTCCGCGAATACACGAAGCTCGTCGACGACCAGGCGGCCGAGCTGAAGACGCTGCGCGGCCTGTTCTCGCTGCGGACCGGCACGCGCAAGCCCGTGCCGCTGGACGAGGTGGAGCCCGTCTCGGCGATCGTCAAGCGCTTCTCCACGGGGGCGATGAGCTACGGCTCCATCTCCAAGGAGGCGCACGAGACGCTCGCGATCGCGATGAACCGGATCGGCGGCAAGTCGAACACGGGGGAGGGCGGGGAAGACCCCGACCGTCTCGTCGACCCCGAGCGGCGCAGTGCGATCAAGCAGGTGGCCTCGGGTCGATTCGGCGTCACGAGCCTCTACCTCACCGAGGCGGACGACATCCAGATCAAGCTCGCCCAGGGCGCGAAGCCCGGTGAGGGCGGTCAGCTCCCGCCGACCAAGGTGTACCCCTGGGTCGCGCGCACCCGCCACGCCACCGCGGGGGTCGGCCTCATCTCGCCGCCGCCGCATCACGACATCTACTCGATCGAAGACCTCAAGCAGCTCATCTTCGACCTGAAGCGGGCCAACCCCGAGGCGCGCATCCACACGAAGCTCGTGAGCCAGTCCGGCATCGGCGCGGTCTCGGCCGGTGTCGCCAAGGCGCTCAGCGATGTCATCCTCGTGTCCGGTCACGACGGCGGTACGGGCGCGAGCCCGCTGAACTCGCTGAAGCACGCGGGAACGCCGTGGGAGCTCGGCCTCGCGGAGACGCAGCAGACGCTCATGCTCAACGGCATGCGCGACCGCGTCGTCGTGCAGGTCGACGGGCAGCTCAAGACCGGACGGGACGTCATCATCGGCGCCCTGCTCGGTGCCGAGGAGTTCGGCTTCGCCACCGCGCCCCTCGTGGTCAGCGGCTGCATCATGATGCGCGTCTGCCACCTCGACACCTGTCCGGTGGGCGTCGCGACGCAGAACCCCGTCCTGCGCGACCGGTTCACCGGCAAGCCCGAGTTCGTCGTGAACTTCATGGAGTTCATCGCCGAGGAGGTGCGCGAGCTGCTCGCCGAGCTCGGCTACCGCTCGATCGACGAGATCGTCGGTCGCACCGAGCTCCTGGAGACCAACGCGGCGATCGCGCACTGGAAGGCCGAGGGACTCGACCTCAGCCCGGTGCTGGAGGGACCGGCGTTCCCCGCGGGCGAGCCGCGTCGCAGCGGCCGCGCCCAGGACCACGAACTCGACAAGCACTTCGACGTGCAGCTCATCGACATCGCGAAGGGAGCGCTGCTGAACGGCGACCCCGTCGTGGTGGAGCTCCCGATCGCCAATACCGAGCGCGCGGTGGGCACGATGCTCGGACACCAGGTGACCTCGCGTCACGGCGCCACCGGTCTGCCGAAGGAGACCATCGACGTCACCCTCACCGGCACGGCGGGGCAGTCGCTCGGGGCGTTCCTTCCGCCGGGCATCATCCTCCGGCTGGAGGGCGACGCGAACGACTACGTCGGCAAGGGACTCTCCGGTGGGGACATCACGATCCGGCCGCCCCGCGGCTCCGCGATCGCCCCGCACGAGAACGTCATCGCGGGCAACGTGATCGGGTACGGCGCCACGTCCGGCACCATGTTCATCTCCGGTGTGGTGGGCGAGCGCTTCCTCGTCCGCAACTCCGGTGCGACCGCGGTGGTCGAGGGCGTGGGCGACCACGCGCTCGAGTACATGACCGGCGGCCTCGCGGTGATCCTCGGATCGACCGGCCGCAACTTCGGCGCCGGCATGTCCGGGGGAGTGGCCTACGTGCACGCTCTGGACACCGCGAAGGTCAACGCGCAGTCGCTCGGCAGCGGCGAGCTGCGGCTCGAGCCGCTGGACCGCGCCGACCTCGAAGTGCTGCGCGGGCTGCTCGTGGAGCATGTGGAGCGCACGGCGTCCCCGCGCGCCGCCGCCCTGCTGGAGGACTTCGACGCCAGCGCGGCGGAGTTCGTGAAGGTGCTCCCGCGCGACTTCGCCGCCGTGCGCAGCATGCGCGAGGAGGCACTGGCCGAGGGGATCGACCCCGACGGCGACATCGTCTGGAACCGCATCCTGGAGGTGACCGGTGGCTGACCCCAAAGGCTTTCTGAAGGTGACCGAGCGGGAACTTCCCGCTCGCCGTCCGGTGCCCGTGCGCATCATGGACTGGAAAGAGGTGTACGAGCCCGGCGACAAGGCGGTGCTCCGTCGCCAGGCCAGTCGCTGCATGGACTGCGGCGTGCCCTTCTGCCACTCCGGCTGCCCCCTGGGCAACCTCATCCCGGAGTGGAACGACCTCACCTGGCGCGGGGAGGGCCGCGCGGCGATCGAGCGGCTGCACGCGACGAACAACTTCCCGGAGTTCACCGGACGGCTCTGCCCGGCCCCGTGCGAGAGCTCGTGCGTCCTCGGCATCAACCAGCCGGCCGTGACCATCAAGCAGATCGAGGTCTCCATCATCGACGAGGCCTTCGCCAAGGGCTGGGTCGAGCCGGAGCCGCCGGAGCGTCTGACGGGCAAGACCGTTGCCGTCGTGGGCTCGGGCCCCGCCGGTCTCGCCGCCGCCCAGCAGCTCACCCGCGCCGGCCACACCGTCGCCGTCTTCGAGCGGGACGACCGCATCGGCGGCCTGCTGCGCTACGGCATCCCGGACTTCAAGATGGAGAAGAGCCAGCTCGAGGCCCGCCTGCGCCAGATGCAGGAGGAGGGCACGCGGTTCCGCGCCGGCGTCGAGATCGGCAAGGACATCTCCTGGGCCGACCTGCGCGCCCGGTACGACGCGGTCGTGATCGCCACCGGCGCCACGGTCCCGCGCGACCTGCCGATCCCCGGTCGCGACCTCGACGGCGTCCACTTCGCGATGGAGTACCTCGTCGAGTCGAACCACGCGGTCGCCGGCGACACCGTCCCGGACCAGATCACCGCCGAGGGCAAGCACGTCATCGTCATCGGCGGCGGCGACACGGGCGCCGACTGCATCGGCACCGCGCACCGCCAGGGCGCGCTCAGCGTCACCAACCTCGCCATCGGCAAGCAGCCGAGCGAGACGCGGCCGGATCACCAGCCGTGGCCGATGATGCCGACGATCTTCGAGGTGGCCTCGGCTCACGAGGAGGGCGGAGAGCGGGTCTTCCTCGCCTCGACCGTGGAGTTCCTGTCGAACGACGTCGGCGAGGTCCGCGCGCTGCGCGTGGCCGAGACCGAGTACATCGACGGCCGCCGCGTGCCCAAGAGCGGCACGGAGCGGGAGATCCCCGCCGATCTCGTGCTCATCGCGATGGGCTTCACCGGGCCGGAGCAGGACGGCTACACCGAGGACACCCGGCCGGAGGTGACCGAGCGCGGCGCCTTCCGTCGCGCCGCGAGCTACGAGTCGTCGATCCCCGGCGTGTTCGTCGCCGGGGACGCGGGGCGCGGGCAGTCGCTCATCGTCTGGGCGATCGCGGAGGGCCGGGCGGCGGCGGCGAACGTCGACCGCTTCCTCATGGGCACCACCGTGCTGCCGGAGCCGGTGCGCCCGAGCGATGTCGCGATCGGCCTCCAGCCCGCGTAGGCTGAGGCCGGCAGTGTCGCCTGTTTGTAATCCCCCACTTCTACCCTGGAGACATGTTGAGACGCGCGAAAATCGTCGCCACCCTGGGCCCCGCCACTTCCACGTATGAGACGGTGCGCGCACTGATCGATGCGGGTGTGGACGTCGCCCGACTGAACCTCAGCCACGGTGACTACTCCGTGCACGAGAACAACTACGCGAACGTGCGCCGTGCGGCGGAGGACTCCGGTCGTGCCGTCGCCATCCTCGTGGACCTCCAGGGTCCGAAGATCCGTCTGGGCCGCTTCGAGGACGGACCCTACGAGCTCGCCAAGGGCGACATCTTCAAGATCACCACCGAGGACATCATCGGCAACAAGGAGATCTGCGGCACGACGTTCAAGGGCCTTCCCCAGGACGTCAAGCCCGGGGACTTCCTGCTGATCGACGACGGCAAGGTGCGCGTCGAGGTCGTCGAGACCGACGGTGTGACCGTCACCACGCGTGTCGTCGTCGCCGGCGCCGTCTCGAACAACAAGGGCATCAACCTGCCCGGCGTCGCCGTCAACGTCCCCGCGCTCAGCGAGAAGGACGAGGAGGATCTCCGCTGGGGCCTCCGGACCGGTGCCGACCTCATCGCGCTGTCGTTCGTGCGCAACGCCTCGGATGTGACCCGCGTGCACGAGATCATGGCGGAGGAGGGCGTCCGCGTCCCGGTGATCGCCAAGATCGAGAAGCCGCAGGCCGTCGACGCGCTCGAAGAGATCGTCGACGCGTTCGACGGCATCATGGTCGCCCGTGGCGACCTCGGCGTGGAGCTGCCCCTCGAAGCCGTCCCGATCGTGCAGAAGCGCGCCGTCGAGCTGGCCCGTCGCAACGCGAAGCCCGTGATCGTGGCGACGCAGATGCTCGAGTCGATGATCAACAGCCCGGTGCCGACCCGCGCCGAGACCTCCGATGTCGCCAACGCCGTCCTCGACGGTGCCGACGCGGTCATGCTCTCCGGCGAGACCAGCGTGGGCGACTACCCGGTCGTCGTCGTCGAGACGATGGCCCGGATCATCGAGTCGACGGAGGAGCACGGTCTGGAGCGCATCCTGCCGCTCACGACGAAGCCCCGCACGCAGGGTGGTGCCATCACGCTCGCGGCCCTCGAGGTCGCGGAGTTCGTGGACGCCAAGTTCCTGTGCGTGTTCACGCAGTCGGGCGACTCGGCGCGCCGCCTGTCCCGTCTGCGCTCCCGCATCCCGATGCTGGCCTTCACGCCGGAGCCCGGCATCCGTCGTCGTATGGCGCTCACCTGGGGTCTCCGCTCCACGCTCGTCGACATGGTGCAGCACACCGACCTCATGTACCACCAGGTCGACGAGTACCTCCTCGGGAACGGCCTCGCCGTCGAGGGGGACAAGGTCGTCGTCATCTCCGGGTCCCCTCCCGGGATCATCGGTTCCACGAACGACCTGCGCGTGCACAAGGTCGGCGATGCGCTCCGCGGCGCCGCGCCGATCTACAAGGCCGGCGTCTGACGCAGGGCGTTCAGGGAGGGGCGGGGCTTCGGCCTCGCCCCTCCCTGTCATCTCCGGGCCGGTGCGTCAAGCCTCTCGGCCGTGACGGCGGCCTCGGTTAGCGTGCTGCCATGGTCCTCCGTCGTCTCCTCGTCACCTCCGGGCTGACCTTCCGCATCCTGGAGAGTCCGCGGCCCGCCGGCAGCACCGCCCCGACCGTGGTCCTCGTGCACGGGATCGGGATGTCGCATCGGTACCTGTCGCGACTGCACGCCGTGCTCGCCGACACCACCAGGGTGGTCTCCGTCGACCTCCCGGGCTTCGGCGGCCTGCCGAAGCCGCGTTTCGACGTCTCCATCCCGCAGATGGCGGCGAGCCTGGCTCAGGTGGTGGCGAGCCTCGACGACGATCGCGTCGTGCTCGTCGGGCACTCGATGGGCGTGCAGTGGGCCGTGGAGACGGCGCTGCGGCATCCCGAGTACGTCCGTACCGTCGTGACGATCGGTCCCGTCACCGACGACGCCCACCGGACTCTCGGCGCGCAGGCCCGGGCCCTGGCCGTCGACACCGTCGGCGAGACCCCCGCGATCAACACGGTCGTCTTTACCGACTACCTGCGCTGCGGCGTGCGGTGGTATCTTCGCCAGCTCCGGCACATGCTCGCGTATCCCCTGGAGGAGAGGGTCGCGGCTCTCACCATGCCGGTGCTCGTCGTCCGGGGGAGTGACGATCCGATCGCAGGACGCGCGTGGTGCCGGCGCCTGCGCGACGCGGCGGCCGTCTCGCGATTGGTGGAGATCCCCGGTCACCATCATGTCGCGCAGCAGTCCGCGCCCCGGGCGGTGGCTTCCGCGATCCTGGCCCACACGACGGGAGCATGGCCGACGGCGGTGCCGGCCGCACCCATCCGATGGGGGAGGGCACGATCAGCGTCCTGAGGATCCTGGGCTGGTGGGCCGCGGACTACGCCTACGCGGGGTTCTGGCAGGTCCGCTCGTTCTTCGGCCGTGACCAGGCGGACGACTTCACCACCGGAGACCGCGCCCCGATCGTGGTGCTCGCCGGTGTCTACGAGACCTGGCGCTTCCTGGAGCCGCTCATCGTCGCGCTGCACGAGCGGGGGCACCCGGTCCATGTCGTGGATGCGCTGCGCCGCAACCAGTTCCCGGTGCAGGATGAGGCCGATCAGGTAGCCGACTACCTGCGCGCGCACGACCTCTTCGGCGTGTTCCTCGTCGCCCACAGCAAGGGCGGTCTCGCCGGGAAGCTAGTGATGACCGGCCCGGAGGGTGCGCGGATCCGCGGCATGCTCGCCATCGCGACGCCGTTCGGAGGCTCCCGATATGCGCGGCTGCTTCCCGGTCGGGTGCTGCGGGCGTTCGCGCCCGATGACCCCTCGATCGTCGCGCTGGGGCGGGAGCTCGACGTGAACGCCCGCATCGTCTCGATCTACGCCGCGTTCGACCCGCACATCCCCGAGGGGAGCGAGCTCGCCGGGGCAAAGAACGTCGTCCTGGAGACGGGCGGGCACTTCCGCATCCTCGCCCACCCCCGCGTGATGGCCGAACTCGCCGCCCTCGCCGAGTGACGGGGCGAGCGGTCCGCGATGCTGGTGCCGGCGGTGGGACTCGAACCCACACGCCCTCTCGGACAAAGCATTTTGAGTGCTCCGCGTCTGCCATTCCGCCACGCCGGCCCGTGTCTCGCGACTTCGACTGTAGCGCAGACGACGGACGGTTCCCCGCGCGCCCGCCGTCTTCAGCCGGCGGTGGGGACCTCTCCGTTAGGATGGAGGGGTGACCGAGCAAGAACAGGCTGAGCAGCCCACGGCATCCGCACCCCGACGCGTCGTCGTCGCCGAAGACGAGTCGCTGATCCGTCTCGACATCGTCGAGATCCTCCGCGACAACGGCTTCGATGTCGTCGGCGAGGCCGGCGACGGCGAGACGGCGGTGGCCCTCGCCACCGAGCTGCGTCCCGACCTCGTCATCATGGACGTGAAGATGCCCCAGCTCGACGGCATCAGCGCTGCCGAGAAGCTCCACAAGGGCAACATCGCCCCGGTCGTGCTGCTGACCGCGTTCAGTCAGAAGGAGCTCGTGGAGCGCGCGAGCGAGGCCGGAGCCCTGGCCTACGTCGTGAAGCCCTTCACCCCGAACGATCTCCTCCCCGCGATCGAGATCGCCCTGGCCCGCCACGAGCAGATCATCACCCTCGAGGCCGAGGTCGCCGACATGGTCGAGCGCTTCGAGACCCGCAAGCTCGTCGACCGCGCGAAGGGCCTCCTCAACGAGAAGATGGGCCTGAGCGAGCCCGAGGCGTTCCGCTGGATCCAGAAGGCGTCGATGGACCGCCGCCTGACGATGCAGGACGTCGCCAAGGCGATCATCGAGCAGCTCGCTCCCAAGAAGTAAGGCACTCCGGTGCTCCGGCTGGACGCAGAGCACGTTCTGCGGCCGGTCCGCGCCGGCGACGGTGCGGCGCTCGCGCGCGCGTATCTCGCGAACAGAGAGCACCTCGCCCCGTGGGAGCCGGAGCGCTCCGAGGCGTTCTTCACCGAGGACTGGCAGGAGCAGAACGCGCAGCAGTGCGTCGCGGAGGCCGCCCTCGGCCGGAGCTCCCGGTTCGTGATCCTCTCGGACGACGGCGAGATCCGCGGCCGGGTCAACCTCAACACCATCGTGCGCGGTGCGTTCTGGAGCGCCGATCTCGGGTACTGGATCGATTCCACCAGGCTGCGCCGCGGGCTCGCAGGGCGCGCGGTCGCCCTCGTGGCGGAGCACGCGCGGGACGAGCTGCGGCTGCACCGCCTCCAGGCGTCGACGCTGCTCCACAACGTCGCCTCGCAGCGGGTCCTCGCCGCCACCGGCTTCGAGCGCATCGGCATCGCCCCGAAGTACCTGCGGATCGCGGGGGAGTGGCAGGACCACATCCTGTTCCAGCTCCTGCTGGAGGAGCCGCTCAGCCCGCGGCGGGAGCGTCCTTGATCATGTTGGTGATGCGGATCGTCGAGCAGCGCCGGCCCTGATCGTCGGTCACGACGATCTCGTGCACCGTGATGCTGCGCCCCAGGTGCACAGGCGTGCAGACTCCGGTGACCACGCCCGACGTGGCCGACCGGGTGTGCGTGGCGTTGATGTCGACGCCGACAGCGAGGCGGCCGGCGCCCGCGTGCAGGTTGGCCGCCATGGAGCCGAGCGATTCGCCGAGCACGACGTAGGCACCGCCGTGCATGAGACCGACCGGCTGGGTGTTGCCCTCCACCGGCATCGTGGCCACACAGCGGTCGATGCCGAACTCGACGAACTCCATGCCCATCTTCTCGGCCAGCGCTCCCATGCCGCGGGCGGCCGCCCACTCGAGTCCCTCGCTGGTGGCGACCTCGCTCATGCATCCTCCTCTGCGGGTGTCCGTGCTCCTCGTTAGGCTGACAGGGTGACGGACTCCGCAAAGCCTACCCTCATGGTCGTCGACGGCCACTCGCTCGCCTACCGGGCCTTCTTCGCCCTCCCGGTCGACAACTTCACCACCAAGGACAACCAGCACACGAACGCCATCTACGGCTTCCTGTCCATGCTGGTCAACCTGATCAAGGCCGAGCAGCCCACGCATCTCGCGATCGCGTTCGACACCTCCCGCCACTCGTTCCGCACCGACGAGTATCCGGAGTACAAGGCCACCCGGTCCGAGACGCCGCAGGAGTTCAAGGGCCAGATCCCGCTGCTGCAGGACTGCCTCGCGGCGATGTCGATCCCGGTGCTGACGCAGGAGGGCATCGAGGCCGACGACATCCTCGCCACCCTCTCCACGCAGGGGGCGGCCCAGGGCTACGACGTGCTCGTGGTCTCGGGAGACCGCGACACCATCCAGCTCGTCACCGACGACGTCACGCTGCTGTATCCGTCCGTCCAGGGGGTCTCGCAGCTCAAGCGCTACGACCCGGCGACCGTGCAGGAGCGCTACGGCGTCCGTCCCGAGCAGTACCCCGACATCGCCGCCCTCGTGGGTGAGACCAGCGACAACCTCCCCGGCGTGCCGAAGGTGGGGGAGAAGACGGCCGTCAAGTGGCTCACGCAGTTCGGCTCCCTCGACGAGCTGCTCGAGCGTGCCGGTGAGATCAAGGGCGTGGTCGGCGGCAACCTCCGCGACCACATCGAAGACGTCCGCCGCAACCGCAAGCTCAACCGCCTGCTGACCGACGTGGAGCTGCCGGTCGCC
This sequence comes from Microbacterium sp. LEMMJ01, assembly GCF_002114135.1. Classification (NCBI taxonomy): domain Bacteria; kingdom Bacillati; phylum Actinomycetota; class Actinomycetes; order Micrococcales; family Microbacteriaceae; genus Microbacterium; species Microbacterium sp. LEMMJ01. Next base: position 107,296 of record NZ_NCTV01000036.1, on the reverse strand, counting down.
CCGGCCGACCTCGCCGTCGCCCCGATCGACGCCGAGGCCGTCCGCGACATCTTCGCCCGGCTGGAGTTCCGCACGCTGCTGTCCCGGGTCTTCGAGGCCGTCGGAGCGGGCGAGGTCGCCGACGACCCGGCCTCCGTCGTCGAGATGCCCACGCCGGCACAGGTGTCCGCCCCGGATCTGGCCACCTGGGCCGCGGCGCAGGACGGAGACGTCGCTCTCCGGGTCGTGGTGCAGTCGGGCGCACCTGTGCGCGTCGGCGTCGCCACCGGGAGCGAGCTGCGCGAGCTCGACTGGTCGGAGGAGGCGGCCGCGGCGCTGCGCCCGTGGCTGGAGTCCAAGGCGCCGAAGGTGCTGCACGACGCCAAGCCGCAGGTGAAGGCGTTGCTCCGTCAGGGCATCCGTCTGGGCGGGCTCGCCTACGACTCGAGCCTCGCGGGCTGGCTGCTGCGCCCCAGCTTCCCCGACAAGACGCTGTCCGACCTCGTGCAGCGCTACCTGGGGGAGAAGCTCCCCGAGGCCGATCCGTCGCAGCTCGTGCCGGAGACCGAGGGCGCCACCCCCTCGCAGGAGGCATGGTTCATCCTCCGGGTGGCCGAGGCGCTGCGGAACGATCTGCCGGAGCCGGTCGACGCCGTGCTCCGCGACATCGAGCTGCCGACGCTCCGCACACTCGCCGACATGGAGCTCGCCGGTGTCGCCGTGTCGCACGAGGTGCTGTCGACGTTCTCGGCCGAGCTCGCGACGCGAGCGGACGCCCTGGCCCAGGAAGCCTTCTCGGTCGTCGGTCGCGAGTTCAATCTCGGGTCGCCGAAGCAGCTCCAGGAGGTGCTGTTCGAAGACCTGCAGCTCCCGAAGACGCGCAAGACGAAGACCGGGTACTCGACCGATGCCGCGGTGCTCGCCGACCTCCAGGAGTCGCACCCGCACCCGTTCCTCAGCCTGCTGCTGCAGCACCGCGAGGCGACGAAGCTGCGGCAGATCATCGAGTCCCTCGACACCGCGATCCGGGAGGACCACCGGGTGCACACGACCTATGTGCAGACGGGCAGCCAGACCGGGCGCCTGTCCAGCACCGATCCGAACCTGCAGAACATCCCCGTCCGCACCGAGGAGTCGCGGCGCATCCGCAGCGCCTTCGAGGTCGGCGAGGGGTACGAGACCCTGCTCACCGCCGACTACTCGCAGATCGAGATGCGGATCATGGCGCACCTCTCGGGCGACGAGGGGCTGATCGAGGCGTTCAACAGTGGTGAAGACCTCCACCGCTTCGTCGGCGCCCGCGTGTTCGGCGTCGATCCGTCCGAGGTCACGCCGGCGATGCGCACCAAGGTGAAGGCGATGTCGTACGGACTCGTCTACGGCCTCTCCGCATTCGGGCTCTCGAAGCAGCTGCGCATCGAGCAGTCCGAGGCCAAGCAGCTCATGGTCGAGTACTTCGCACGGTTCGGCGCGGTCCGCGACTACCTGCGGGCCTCGGTGATGAAGGCCAAGGAGGTCGGCTACACCGAGACGATCTTCGGGCGTCGGCGGCCGTTCCCCGATCTCGCGAGCCCCAACCGGGTGCTGCGGGAGAACGCCGAGCGGGCGGCGCTCAACGCCCCGATCCAGGGCAGCGCGGCCGACATCATGAAGATCGCGCTGTTCCACATCCACGACGACCTCCACGCCGCCAAGCTCGAGTCGCGCGTGCTGCTGCAGATCCACGACGAACTCGTCGTCGAGGTCGCAGCAGGGGAATGGGATGCGGTGGAGCAGATCGTCCGCACACGGATGGGGGATGCCGCGCAGCTCTCCGTGCCGCTCGACGTGCAGGTGGGCCGCGGTCGGGACTGGAACGAAGCCGCGCACTGATCCCGGTGGCGGACGGGGGCGGGGATTAGGCTGGAAGGTATGACTTCAGCACCCCGCACCCCCTCCGCCATCGACAAGGTCGCCGATGAATGGGTCGACACGATCGCCGTTCTGGCGCCGACTCTCGGCACCTACATCGGCCGGTCCGAGGTCAACGACCGGTTCGGCGATCTGAGCCCGGAAGGTCATGAGGAGATCGCCGCGGCGACGCGGGCCACGCTCGACACGCTCTCCGCGCTGGAGCCCGTCGATGCGATCGACGAGGTGACCAAGACCGACCTCAGTGCGGAGCTGCGCCTCGACCTGGAGCTGCACGAGGCGAAGTGGCACCTGCGAGATCTGAACGTCATCGCCTCCGCCGCGCAGGACGTCCGCTCCGCCTTCGACCTGATGCCCACCGCGACGGTCGAGGACTGGGAAGTCATCTCCACCCGGCTCTCCGCGGTTCCCGCGGCGCTGCGCGGATACGTCGAGACGCTGCGCCTGGGCATCGCCGAGGGTGTGACGCCCGCACGACGCCAGGTCGCGGAGGTCGCGACGCAGATCGACCGCTACATCGCCGACGACGGCTTCTTCGCGGCCTTCGTCGCGCACGCCGATCCCGAGGAAGGCCAGCTTCCCGCCTCTCTCGCCCGCACCCTCGCGGACAACTCCGCGGCTGCGCGGGTCGCGTACGGGGAGCTGCGGCGCTTCCTCGCCGAGGAGCTCGCGCCCGAGGCCGGTGAGACGGACGCCGTGGGGCGCGACCTCTACGCCCTCAACTCCCGTCGATTCCTCGGCGCCACCATCGACCTCGACGAGACCTACGAGTGGGGTCGCGAAGAGCTCGCTCGCATGGTGGCCGAGCAGACGGCGATCGCGAACGAGATCCTCCCCGGCGCCTCCGTGGAGGAGGCCGTCGCGCATCTGGAATCGGACCCCGCCCGCAAGCTCGTCGGCACCGAGGCGCTCCAGCGGTGGATGCAGGAGACCAGCGACCGCGCGGTCGCCGAGCTCGGCGCCTCGCACTTCGACATCCCGGAGGCCATCCGCACCCTGGAGTGCATGATCGCGCCGACGCAGGAGGGCGGGATCTACTACACCGGCCCCACCGACGACTTCTCGCGCCCCGGCCGCATGTGGTGGTCGGTCCCGGAGGGCGTCACCGAGTTCGACACGTGGCGCGAGCTCACCACCGTGTACCACGAGGGTGTGCCGGGGCATCACCTGCAGATCGCCCAGGCCGTGTACAACCGCGCCGAGCTCAACTCGTGGCGACGGCTGCTGGCCGGCACCTCCGGTCACGCGGAGGGCTGGGCGCTGTATGCGGAGCGACTGATGGAGCAGCTCGGTTACCTGGACGACCCGGCGGATCGCCTCGGCATGCTGGACGGGCAGCGGATGCGGGCGGCGCGCGTGGTCCTCGACATCGGCGTGCACCTCGGCAAGCCCCGTCTCGACGGTGACGGCGTCTGGGATGCCGACTACGCGCTCGATTTCCTCCGTCGCAACGTCAACATGTCGGACCAGTTCGTGCAGTTCGAGGTCAACCGGTACCTCGGCTGGCCGGGTCAGGCGCCGTCGTACAAGGTCGGTCAGCGCATCTGGGAGCAGGTCCGCGACGCCGTCCAGCAGGCGGAGGGCGACGCGTTCAGCTTCAAGGGCTTCCACAAGCGCGCCCTGGATCTGGGCGGCGTCGGGCTGGACACCCTGCGGAGCGCTCTGCTGCCTCGGTGATGGGAATGCCCGCCTCCCGCCGCGCGTTCCATTCACCTGAATAGGAAGGTGTGACATGGACATCGAGTTCGGGCTGGACACGTTCGGCGACATCACCCGGGATCGGGACGGCGAGCTGCTCAGCGGCGCGCAGACCATCCGGAACGTCGTCGCCCAGGCGGAGCTGGCCGATACGGTCGGCGTGGACTTCTTCGGCGTGGGGGAGCACCATCGTCGCGAGTTCGCGGTCTCATCTCCGGAGATCGTGCTCGCGGCGATCGCCGCCCGTACCGAACGGATCCGGCTGGGAACCGCCGTGACCGTGCTGTCCTCGGACGACCCGGTGCGCGTGTTCGAGCGCTTCTCGACTCTCGACGCCCTGTCCGGAGGGCGGGCGGAGGTCGTGCTCGGGCGCGGTTCGTTCATCGAGTCCTTCCCGCTGTTCGGCTACGACCTGCGCGATTACGACCGGCTCTTCGAGGAGAAGCTGGAGCTGTTCGTCGAGCTCCTCAAGGAGGAGCCCGTGACGTGGTCCGGGTCGCTGCGGCCGTCGCTCGACAACGCGGACGTCTTCCCGAAGACCGAGAAGGGTCTGCGCACGTGGGTCGGCGTGGGCGGTAGCCCCGAGTCCGTCGTGCGTGTCGCGCGTCACGGTCTCGGTCTCATGCTGGCGATCATCGGCGGCCCGGCCGGGCGATTCAAGCCGTTCGTCGACCTGTACCACCGCTCGGTCGCCTCCTTCGGGACGACGGCGCACCCGGTGGCCGTTCACTCGCCGGGACACATCGCGCCCACCGACGCGGAGGCATGGGACGAGGCCTACCCGGGCTTCGAGGCGATGAACAACACCATCGGTCGCGAGCGCGGCTGGCCGCCCTACAGCCGCGCGCGTTTCCAGAACGACATCGGTCCCGAGGGCTCCCTCTACGCCGGCTCGCCGGAGCGCGTGGCGGCGAAGATCGCCGACACGATCACGACCCTCGGGCTCGGCCGCTTCGACCTCAAATACGCGACGGGAACCCTCTCGCACGAGTCGATGATGCGCAGCATCGAGCTGTACGGCACCGAGGTGATCCCTCGGGTGCGGAAGCTCCTCGCCGACCGGGACTGAGCGGGCGTCATCTCGCGGCTCGGCGGGACGGGCGGCCCTACGATGAGAATCATGGCCGATACCGCCCTGCCGAGCCGCACCTCGCTCGCCGAGCGCCTCGACGTCCTCCCGTTCACCCGCCGGCACCTGCGCCTGCTCACGGGCTCCGGCGTCGGCTGGGCGCTCGACGCGATGGACGTCGGACTCATCTCCTTCATCATCGCGGCGCTCTCACAGCAGTGGGATCTCACGAAGGGGGAGGCCGGCTGGATCGCCTCGCTCGGCTTCGTCGGCATGGCGGTCGGCGCGACCCTCGGCGGTCTTCTCGCTGACCGCTTCGGCCGTCGGCAGGTGTTCGCCCTCACGCTGCTCATCTACGGTGTGGCCACCGGAGCGAGTGCTCTGGTCGGGGGAGTGGCGGCCCTGCTCGTGCTGCGTTTCTTCGTCGGCCTCGGTCTCGGCGCGGAGCTGCCGGTCGCCTCGACCTACGTGAGCGAGTTCGCTCCCGCGCGCATCCGCGGACGGCTGATCGTCATCCTGGAAGCGTTCTGGGCCGTCGGCTGGACGGCCTCCGCGCTCATCGGGTTCTTCGTCATCCCCGCCTCCGAGGCGGGCTGGCGATGGGCCTTCGCGCTCGGCGCGATCCCCGCGGTCTACGCCCTCGTCGTGCGGTGGGGTCTGCCCGAGTCGCCGCGCTGGCTGGCGTCCCGCGGACGCATCGCGGAAGCGGATCGCATCGTGGCGGCCTTCGAGGCCGATGCGGGAGTCGAGTACACCCCGCCCCTCCGGAAGGAACCGGCGTCGCGGGCCATCGCGAAGACGGCACGGGCACGGCTCGCGACCCTCTGGAACGCGGAGTTCCGCGTGCGGACGGCGTGTCTCTGGCTCGTGTGGCTGGCCGTGAACTTCGCCTACTACGGGGCCTTCATCTGGATCCCCAGCATTCTCGTGGATGCCGGATTCGACCTCGTCCGTTCGTTCGGGTTCACCCTCATCATCACGCTCGCGCAGCTCCCGGGCTACGCCGTGGCGGCCTGGCTCATCGAGGTGTGGGGACGCCGCATCACTCTGTCGGTCTTCCTGCTGGGGGCGACCGCGTCCGCCGTCGTCTTCGGCACCGCTACGACCGTGCCGATGATCATCGGCGCCGGCATGGCCCTGTCGTTCTTCACCCTCGGCGCGTGGGGCGCCCTGTACGCGGTGACGCCCGAGATCTACCCGACCTCGCTGCGCGGCACCGGGGCGGGCTGGGCCGCCGGGGTCGGACGCATCGCCTCCATCGTGGCGCCCCTCGCCGTTCCCGTCCTCCTCGTCGCCGGCGGCGCTCCTCTGCTGTTCGTCGTGTTCGCGGCCTGCTTCCTCGTCGCGGCGGCCGCCGCCTGGGGACTCGTCGACCGGAGCGGAGCGGCGCTGGACGACCGGTGACGTCCGGGACCGGGAATAGGCTGGGCGCGTGGCTGATGTACGTTTCGTCGCGATAGGCGACTCCTTCACCGAAGGCGTGGGCGATGTGCTCCCCGATGGGCGCGAGCGCGGCTGGGCCGACATCGCCGCGCAGGGATGGGCGGATGCCGCGGGGCACCCCATCCAGTACGCGAACCTGGCGATTCGGGGGAAGCTGGCCTGGCCGATCGTCGAGGAGCAGCTCGAACCCGCGCTGGCCCTGCGTCCCACGCACCTGTCGTTCAACGGTGGCGGCAACGACATGCTGCGGCCGCGGACCGACGTGGAGCACATCGCCGATGCGTTCAGCCGGGTGCTGCGACGGTGTGACGAGGAGGGCGTGACGATGATCCTGCTCTCCGGCGCCAATCCCAGCGGGCAGCTTCCGATGGGCTCCCTCGTGCAGCGGCGTGGCGACCTGCTCTCCGAGGCGGTCCTGCGGCGGATCGAGGACCGCCCCGACGTGGTCCGCGCCCTCAACTGGCCGGATACGGAGCTCTCGAAGCCCGCGTACTGGTCGGAGGACCGGCTTCATATGAATGCGGCCGGACACCATCGTGTCGCCGCCCGCGTGCTGCATGGACTCGGGTTCGAGCCGCCGGCAGCCTGGTGGGCGCCGCTCGATCGCTGGACCGCCGGCCCCGCGGGTCTGGCCTACTACCGCGAGTTCGTCGGGCCCTGGGTGCGTCGACGCGTGACGAGGACCTCGTCCGGAGACGGCCGCGCAGCGAAGTACCCCACGTGGGTCGAACGGACTCCGGCGTGAGCGTCGCCGCACCCCGCGCATGAGCGATATCGAGCTCGTCCGTCTCGCCGCCGGCACGGTGACGCTGCACGACGCCCGGCGACGCACGCGCCGCACCGTGGAACTCGAACCCTTCGCCCTCGGTGTCTTCCCGGTGACCGAAGAACAGGTCACCGAGGTCCTGGGCACCCCGTCACGGCATCCTCGTCGCCCGGTCGCCGACGTGAGCTGGCTGCGGGCCGTCCACTTCTGCAACGCCGCCTCGGAGTGGGAGGGGCTCGATCCCGTCTACCACTTCGAGGGTGAGGATGTGGCCTGGGACACCACGGCGGACGGCTACCGCCTGCCGACCGAGGCCGAGTGGGAGTACGCCTGCCGCGCCGGTTCCACCGGGCCGCACTACGCCCCGCTGGCCGAGGCCGCGTGGACCGCTGCCGACGGAGTCGGCACGCCGCAGGACGTGGGCGGGAAGCTCCCGAACCTGCATGGGCTGTTCGACACGCTCGGGAACGTGTGGGAATGGTGCTGGGACCTCCTCGACCCCGCGCGGTACGACGACTACCGGGTCTTCCGGGGCGGCGGGTTCGCCGACGACGCCTGGAGCGTCCGCGCCTCGGTCCGCCGTGGGGGAGGGCCGCGCATGCACCACGAGGACGTCGGCTTCCGCGTGGCCCGCGGCGCCTTCGACACGGAAGAGGAGGCGCAGGGCTGGTCGGCAGCGGCGGACCGGGACCGTGCCTTCGTCGACGGAGGGTTGCCGTCGGGATGGACGCCGCGCCGGCGATAGCGCAGGCCGGATGCGGCGGTTTTGGCCGCGGTCTGCGCCGGGTGGGAGACTGAGCGGATGACCAGGCCCTTCGCGCTCATCCTCAACCAGGGTCGCGTCGCCGACCGCACGGACGGAGCCCTCGTCGGGGCGCGCCGCGTCGCCGACGCCCTGTCCTCGCTTCTCCGGCGGGAGCCCGTCGTGGTCGGCACTCCGGAGCCCGGTCGGCTCGACGACTGGTCGGTCGCGCTGCCCGAGGCCTCGGACACGCTCGCGGGCCTCCGTGCCGCGGTGCAGGAGGCGATCACGGGGGAGACGACGCCGCTCCTCGTGACGAACACGTGTGCGGCGAGCCTCGGAACGCTGCCGAGCGTCGCCGAGCACCACCCCGACGCGGTGGTGCTCTGGATCGATGCGCATGGCGACTTCAACACGCCGGACACCACCGACTCCGGCTACCTCGGCGGCATGGTCCTCGCCGCCGCCTGCGGGCTGTGGGACAGCGGCCACGGGGCGGGCATCGACCCGCGGCAGGTCATCGTCGTCGGCGGCCGCGACATCGACCCCGCCGAGGGAGAGCTCCTCGCCGGCGCGGGAGTGACCGTCCTCAGCCCCGCGGAGAGCACGCCGGAGCGGCTGAGCGCTCTCATCGCCGGGCGACCGGTGTGGATCCATGTCGACTGGGACGTCCTGGAGCCCGGCTACATCCCCGCGGCCTATCGGGTCGGCGACGGTCTGCTGCCGCACCAGGTGGCCGCGCTGTTCGCCGCCATCCCGGTCGCCGACGTCCGCGGCGTGGAGCTCGCCGAGTTCGAGGCGGGCGACGCGGAGGTGCCGGAGCGCGTCAGCGTCGAGTTGATCGTGGAGACGGTCCAGCACCTGCTGCGCTGACGGCGCCGAGTGCCGTCACGGCGCGGCGGGTGCGGCGCCGAGGTGCCAGGCGGTGATCTCGACCTCGGAGCCCGAGACGATGTCGAGCTCGACCGGCCACGAGCCGCGGTCGAGTCCGGGGAGCACGGCGGCATGCAGGGCGCGGGCGACGAGAGCGCCGTCCGTGGCATTGGCATCCCAGCCGATCACCGCGTTCGCCTCGCCGCCGGGCGGTACCGTGACGGGCGCGATACCGGGGTCGGTCGCCAGGAATGAGGAACCGGGGCGCACCTCGACGTCGAGCGCATGGCCGTTCTGGTCCGCGAACGCGATGTCGGGATACCCCTCGACCACGCAGGGCTCCTCACCGACGTTCATCAGCCGGATGCTCTGGGCGCGGTGCCCCGTGGCCCCGTTGGCGGTTCCGAGCAGCAGTGTGGCTCGGTCGAGTGTGCAGGCGCCCGCGGGAAGCTGGGGTGTCGAGACCCCCGGGGCGCGCTCCGGCACAGGGTCGCCCACAGCCGCCGGATCGACGAAGGCTCCCGTCTCGTCGGTGGCGCCCTGCAGCGCGGCGTTCTCCTCGACAATCTGGCGCTGCCACGCGGCATCGGCCAGGCTCCCGACCACGACGAGAGCGACCACGCTCGCGAGGGTGACACCGAGAAGGCCCGGGGACCACTGCCGCGCAGATTCCTCACCGGCCCTGCGCGAGAACGCCCAGGCGGGGATCCAGCCCCAGGCGAGTCCCCAGTAGGCAGTGTCCGGCGCGGACTCGACGACCGCAGCCGTGAGACCGTGCAGGCCCGAGAGAGGGAGGAAGGACAGGACCCGGGTGACGTCGTCGCACAGCCCGACGACCGTTCCGGCGAGGACGGCACCGAACCAGAGCACGAGGAACGCGGGAGCCCGGCCGACGCCCCGTGCTCCGCGTGCCACAATCCAGACGACGCCGCAGAGCACGGCGGCCGTCACCGTCAGCACCAGGACGCCCCACGCACCGGGGAGCAGCCAGGCATGACTCTGCAGCGGCCCGATACCGGCGAAGCTCAGCAACCGTGTCAGAACGATGTCGGAACCAGTCAGTCGTGCGATGGCGCCGGAGATGATCCAGAGTGCGCCGAGGAGCAGGCCGGCGAGCAGCCCCGCCGTCACCGGTGGCCTCGTGCGGCCGTCTCGGGCGCTCGAGACGGGGGCGGTCGACGGGGGAGCGGAGGCCATGCCTCATCCTATGGGCGCTCAGCGACGCCGCTCGGGATCCAGCCCCATGCGGATGCGCGTCCGTTTGCGTTCGATGAGGATGAAGACGACCCCGAGGATCCAGAGGGGGATCGGGGTGAGGAACGCGACACGGAAGGCGTCGAGCGTGTAGGTGTCCGGGGTGCCGGCGCCCTGGGCGTCGAGGAGGAGGCCGATCACGAAGACCGCGATCAGGGCTGCGATGAAGCCCCCCGCGTTCGTGACTCCGGTCGCCGTGCTGAGGCGGTGCGCGGGGTTGTGCGTGCGAGCGTGGTCGAAGGCGATCATCGACGCGGGGCCCCCGGTCGCGAGAGCGATCGCCAGGACCCAGAGGAGCCAGTCCGGGGCAGGGCCGGGGAGGGCGATGACCGCGATCCAGGCGGCCATCTGCACACCCACAGCGGGAAGGACGAGGGCGAGCGAGCGATGGTTCGGCAGGCGGCGGGAGAGATCGCCGATGATCGGGCCAAGGATCATGCCCGCGACCACGTAGATCGAGATGATCCCCGCCGCGTGGGCGGTGGTCAGGCCCTCGCCTGCCGTGAGGAACGGCATGCCCCACAGAAGCACGAACACCGTGCCGGCGAACGGAGTGGTGAAGTGCGACCAGAACGCGAGCCGCGTGCCGGGATGTGCCCACGCCGCCCGGATGCCGACGCCCGTGTCGATCGCCGACGTCACGACACGCACGACTCCGGTGTCCGTGTTCACCGACACGTCGGGGCCGCTCTCCGCGGGGTTGTTGCGCACGATGAGCCACACGAGGATCGTGAAGAGCAGGCCGAGACCGGCGATGCTGCCGAACGTGATCGACCAGGTGGTGGCGTGCAGCAGGGCGGCGACCGGCACCAGCGCGATCAGCTGCCCGGCCTGCCCGATGATCCCGGTGAACTGGACCATGACGGGCCCTCGTTGCGCGGGGAACCACGTGGCCACCAGTCGCAGCACGGCCGGGAAGACGGCGGCATCGCCGGCTCCGAGGAGGACACGCGCGACGATCGCGATGCCGATGCTGGGGGAGAGGGCCATGGTGAGCTGTCCGGCCGCCATGAGCAGCATCCCCGCCGTGATGATCGGACGGGATCCGTAGCGGTCGAGGAGGACGCCCACCGGGATCTGCATCCCGCCGTAGACGGCGAGCTGCACGACCGCGAACAGCGCGAGCGTCGAGGCGTCCGCCTGGAAGCGGTCGGCGGCCTCGACACCGACGGCGCCGAGAGAGGTGCGGTTGGTGATGGCGAGAACGTAGGCCGCGACGCCGACGGACCAGATCGCCCAGGCCCGCCACCCCGGCGTGGAGACGGGGGAGTGGGAGACCTGAGGCACCCTTCCACGCTACTCCTGACCGACGATGTCCGACGCCGTGGCTAGAGTGCCCGCATGACAGCCTCCTCGCAGCACCACGCCCTCGACTATGTCGAGCTCGTCGTCACGGATCTCGACGTGGCGAAACGCTTCTTCACCACCGCCTTCGGGTGGAGCTTCCAGGACTACGGCCCTGGCTATGCAGGGATCCTCTCGCCCCGCGGAGCCGGGAGCGAGGTCGGCGGCCTCCTGCTCGCGGACGCACCGCGACCCGTCGGCGGTCCGCTCGTGCTGCTCTACTCCGATGACCTCGATGCGACGAAGGCGGCGATCCAGGACGCAGGCGGCCGGATCCTGCAGGAGCCGTATGCGTTCCCCGGTGGCCGGCGCCTTCACTTCGCCGACCCGAGCGGCAACGAGCTCGGCGTCTGGTCCTCCCATTAGGCGCTGCAGATCACAGCGCGGGGGCGGATGAGTGCCAGACTGCGAGGATGAGTCACCTGCCCCGCATCCCGGAGATGGAGACGTTGCGCCTCCGCCTGCGCCGGCAGACGATCGAGGACGCACCCGTCTTCCGGCACCTGTGGACCGAACGCGACGAACGAGTCCCCGCGCACCGAAGGCTCGACACGGACGGCCGCCCCGACACGGACGACATCCGTGCGCATATCCAGGGCGCTGAGGCCTCGCCACTTCTCACCGTGGAACGGATCGACACCGGGGAACCGATCGGGTACTGCGGTCTCGTCTACGGCGGCGAGGGGGTGGGCGAGGAACCGGAGCTCGCGTTCGAGCTGCTCCGTGCCGAGCACAACCGGGGATACGCCACCGAAGCTGCCCAGAGCGTCCTGGCATGGGCAGCCGGGGTGGGAATCGACCGCGTCTGGGCCGGCGTCTGGGAGTGGAACCTCCCGTCCCGGCGCGTGCTCGAGAAGCTCGGCTTCGTCGAATCCGGACGGGAACGCCCGTCCTCCGTCCACGGTCGAAACATCTTGACTGTCAGGACTCTCTTCGCGAAGTGAGAGCGGGATCCGAGCCGGCGCTCTGGCTCACGTGACTGAGGACCCCACCGGCAGCGGCTCGCCGTCACCCGGGGGCTCCTGCACGAGCTGAAGGGCATCCGATTTCGTCAGATGGTTGGGGTACAGCATCCGTGAGAACCTTCCGCGCGGATCGTCTTTGTCGCGGGGGAGATCGATGTGGGCTCGCTCGATCGCCGCGATGAGGAGTTCCGTCTGCTCATCGGTCAACACGAGGAGCCCTCGTTCTCGCAAGCCCACCACTGCTCGCGAGCGATCCGATGCCGTGAGGACGACCGCGATACTCCGGGCTGTGGCGTCCGGCTCCCAGGGGTGTGCGATGACCATGGCCGTCGTGAGGGTCGCGGTCGGGATCTCCTTCGTGCCGACGAGCAGACGGGTGGCGTCGCGTGAGATGCGCGGCGGTCGCGAACGTCGCCGCACGACGGCGCTGACGGTGATCGCCACGGCCGCCAGCAGCGCAGCCGCGAGCGGCCACGTCCATGCGCCGAGCGGTCCCGCCGCCACCGGGATGAGGAACGCGCCGATCATCATCGCAAGGAGAAGCGGCTGTCCGGAGAAGACGTGAAGAGCCCACCAGGGAAAGAGAGTCCGCGAACGAGAGGGCCCTAACGGCATCCACTCCTGTACGTCGACGTTCGGCTCGCTCTCCGGGCGATCGGACGAGTGCACCGGTTGAGGCTGCCGTCGCACCCCTCTGATGATCGACGTCAGGCCCACCACACCGAGCACGGCGGACAGCACCCATCCGCGCAGCGGGTCGTCGGCCTCGTTCTGATCGGTCCCCGCCAGTGTGACCACCCCACCCACGGAGATGAGGAGAAGGAAGACCCCGTAGAGCAAGAAGACCCGACGGGTGCGTCGGGCCGTCCAGGGCTTCGGCTCCGTGCCTGGAGGCCACGAGGGGTCGCCCCAGGTCCTTCGCCTCGTGAGCAGGAGGCCGGCCGCCACTCCGACGCACCCGAAAGACAGCGTCACTGCGGCCAGAACGCCGATTCGAGGATCGGCGAGGCCACCGTCACCGCTGCGCTGAACATCGCCAGCGCCAAGCCCACCACGGTGGGCGTCAGCAGCCCTCCGGCCCTCTCGTCATCCGCGTCCATCCGCCCGCCCCACATCTCGCCAGTCAGCAGGCGGAAGTTCAGGCCCCTCGATCCTGCCGAGGCCGAAATGTGCCTGTTCCTGAGGATGAACCTACCGTTCCGCAGGACCTGTTGCGATCGCACTCCATGCCCTCCGGAGAGCGTGTACCCCGCCTCGCAGATCGTGAGATGGGGCGGGGGGGGAACACAGGCCCGTCGGCCATGCCCACGTTCGGATGAGGGTAGCGCGAGTATGCTCCCAGCGAAGGGGTACGACTCGTAGGATCACGATATGACTTCGCCTCGCCGTGTCCCGGCAGACCTGCGGAAACGCGGGGGCTTTCGGGGAGCCGACGATTCGACCGCCTCGCTCATCCTCGGCCAGTTCTTCGTCGGTGGCTTTTTCCTGTTCATCGTGGCTTTCTTCCTCGCGCTCGGAGCTGCGGAAGAGTACGACGGGGTGACGTCCTTCATCGGGGCGAGCATCATCGCCGTCGTCCTGTCCGTCGTGTCGATGATCACCGCCCTGGTGATCGGCCTGCCCCTTCGCCTCGTCTCGGCGCTTCGCGCGCGGTGGCTCGCGCACGGCGAGATCACCGTCGTCGGGGTCGTCGTCGGACTCAGCGCCTGCATCGTGTCGGTCATGCTGGCGGGCGGAAGCGGGGGAGCGGCGCTCCCGTGGTGGGCGTTTGTCGTCTCTTGGACGGTCCTCGCCTTCTCGGTCGCGCATTTCGTCTGGCCAGGACGACGCCGGCCGCGTGAGTTCCGAGCACCCCGAGACGGCGACCAGCCCGCGTGAGTACGCGCGGGGAGGGTCAGCAGCCGGAGGACCCGGGAGCACGGGACGCCGATGAGCACGTGCCGGCGCACACGCGGCGGGGATTCCTCATCGCCGCCGGAACCGGCATCGCGGTGACCGGTGTCGGCATCTGGCTCTCCACGAGCTCCGGGGGAGAGGCAGACGACACCGGACGCCGCCCGGACAACCCCCGAGGGCTGCCAGAGTACGAGCCGGTCTACGACCGCGCGATCACGGGCCTCGAGGTACCGCTCGGTTTCGAGGACTGCGCCCACCCGACGGTACGCGCTGACCGGAGCATCGCGGGAAGCGAACGTCGAACCGTGAGCCCGGTCATCGACCGCTTCGTCATCCACCACACCGGCACGACGACGGACCAGTTGGACTTCTTCTCCCGCTGCAACAGGAGATCATCGGCTCCCACGTTCTATCTTCGGCACGACGGCTCGGTCATCGAGACGATCCGCCCGGGAGCGAAGCCGTCGTCGACCGGCGCGGACTGGAACTGGCGCTCCGTGGCGGTGGAGACGCTGGATTTCACCGGAGCCCCGGAGTACACGGTGACCACCGCGCAGGTGGAGGAGATCGCGCAGATGATCGCGTGGCTCGCAGGCTTCGACGGCCGGACGCTGGACGGCGTTCCGGTGCGCTTCCGGATCGACCGAGAGCACGTCATCACCCACCAGGAGACGTGGTCGGGAACGGAGTGTCCCGGCCCGTTCCTCCAATCGCGAGTGGATGACATCGTGGCGCGAGCACAGGTTATCTTCACGACGTCATGAGGCTGGAGCCGTCCGCGACAATAGGGGAGTGCGCCACCTTCTCTCATTGACCGAACTCACCGGGGACGATCTGAGGGAGATCTTCGCGCGCGCCGCGCGGATCGAAGCGGGAACCCTGGCGAGGAGGGACGGCGCGGCCGCCCTGTTCTTCCCTTCCTCGAGCCTGCGGACGCGTGCCTCGTTCGAACGCGGCGCCGCGGAGATGGGTTTGCAGCCGATCGTCTTCCCTCCGGAGGCGCTCGACACCGTCGAGGACGCGGTCGACATCGTCGGATACCTGTCGGCGTGGGTCGAACTCCTCGTCGTCCGGCATGCCGATCTCCACGTGCTTCGTGAGCTCGCTGCCCCTGGGATTCTCCCGGTGGTCAACGCGATGACCAACGCGAACCACCCGTGCGAGGTGCTATCCGATCTCTTCGCGCTCTCGCGCGAGACGGATGTCCGCTCACTCCGAGTCCTCGTGGTGGGACCAGACGGCAACATCGCTCGAGCCTGGGAGGAAGCCCATCGGGCTTTCGGAATCGATGTCGTGCAGGCCTGCCCGGAGGAGGTCCGCACACCCGCGCTGCCGTGGAAGGAGGATCTCAGCGATGCCGTGCAGGAGGCCGACGTGATCATCACGGATGGGCCGGGGGAGCACACCGCGGCCATGGCGCCCTATCGGATCACTGCGGATCTCCTCGACAGCGCCCCTGACGGTGTCCGTTTCGCGCCGTGCCCGCCGTTCGTCCGCGGGCGTGAGGTTTCGGTCGCTGCCGCCAACCATCCCGCGTTCGTGGGCTACGAGTTCAAACGTCACCTGAAGAGCGTGCAGCAGGCGATCATGGGGTGGGCGATCGAGGGATGACGGGGAGATGGTCGGGGTGGCGCTCTTTCCTCAAGCTGACATAATGTGCATTATCGGATAATCCGCATGCGGGGAGCGCGAGAGAGAGCCCGGAACGCTCGACTTTCCCCTCACCGACCGACGTACGCCGCGAGATGTTCGCCCGTCAGCGTCGACCCGTCAGCGACGAGCTCGGCAGGCGTTCCCTCGAACACGATGCGGCCGCCGTCGTGGCCGGCTCCCGGTCCGACGTCGATGATCCAGTCGGCGTGTGCCATGACGGCCTGGTGATGCTCGATGACGACCACCGTCTTGCCGGCGTCGACGAGTCGATCCAACAGGCCGAGGATCGTGTCCACGTCAGCGAGATGCAGACCCGTCGTCGGCTCGTCCAGCACGTACACGTCGCCCTTCTCGCCCATCTGGATCGCGAGCTTGATGCGCTGTCGTTCACCGCCCGACAGGGTCGACAACGGCTGGCCGAGCGACAGGTACCCGAGCCCCACGTCCTCCAGGCGTCCGAGGATGGCAGCCGCGGCCGGGAGCTTGGCCTCGCCCTCGCTGAAGAACACACGGGCCTCGGAGACCGGAAGGTCGAGCACCTCTGTGATGTCCTTGCCACCGAGCTTGTACTCCAGCACCGCCGCCTGGAAGCGCTTACCGCCGCAGTCCTCACAGGGGGTCTCGATGGTGTCCATGAACCCGAGCTCGGTGATGATGACACCGGCGCCCTTGCACGTAGGACAGGCGCCCTCGGAGTTCGCGCTGAACAGGGCGGGCTTCACGCCGTTCGCCTTCGCGAAGGCTTTCCGGATGGGTTCGAGCAGCCCCGTGTACGTCGCGGGGTTGCTGCGACGCGAGCCCTTGATGGCGGATTGATCGATCGCCACCACGCCCTCGCGTCCGGTCACCGAACCGTGGATGAGCGAGCTCTTGCCGGAGCCGGCGACACCGGTGACGACGGTCAGGACGCCGGTCGGGATGTCGACGTCGACGTTCTGCAGGTTGTTCGTGGATGCACCGCGCACCTCGATCGCGCCGGTGCGGTCACGCACGGCGTCCTTCAGCTGCGCGCGGTCATCGAGGTGCTGCCCCGTCAGTGTTCCACTGGCGGTGAGACCCTCGACGCTCCCCTGATAGCAGATCTCTCCCCCGGCGCTTCCCGCACCCGGCCCCAGGTCCACGACGTGATCGCCGATCGCGATGGTCTCCGGCTTGTGCTCGACGACGAGTACCGTGTTCCCCTTGTCGCGGAGTCGGAGCAACAGGCCGTTCATCCTCTGGATGTCGTGCGGATGCAGCCCGATGGTGGGCTCGTCGAACACATAGGTGACGTCGGTCAACGAGGACCCCAGGTGCCGCAGCATCTTGATCCGCTGCGCCTCTCCCCCGGACAGCGTCCCCGAGGGCCGGTCCAGGCTCAGGTACCCCAGGCCGAGGGTCACGAAGGCGTCGAGGTTGGCACTCAGCGCCTGGAGCAGCGGCCCGGCTCCCGGGAGATCCAGGCCGCGGACCCACGCGGCGAGATCCGTCACCTGCATACGGCAGGCGTCGGCGATGCTCACGCCGTCGATCTTCGAGGATCGCGCGCCCTCGGTGAGACGAGTACCGTCGCACTCCGGGCACACCGCGAAGGTGGCCACGCGCTCGACGAAGGCACGGATGTGCGGCTGGAGCGCGTCGAGGTCTTTCGAGAGCATGGACTTCGTGATCTTCGGGATCAGACCCTCGTAGGTCATGTTGCTGCCCGAGATCTTGACCTTCGTGACCTCTCCGTAGAGGAAGAGGTGGCGTTGCTTGTCGGTGAAGGACGAGATGGGCTTGTCCCCCGGGTAGAACCCGGACTGCGAGAACCCCTTCACCATCCAGCCGTCGGCGGTGTAGCCGGGCACCATGATCGCGCCCTCGTCGAGGGACTTCGACTCATCGACGATCTGGGACAGGTCGAGGTCCGACACCACTCCCCTGCCTTCACATCGCGGGCACATGCCGCCGAGGTAGATCGCGTCCTTCACGATCTTCTTCTCGCCACCCGGCCCGGTCATGAC
This sequence comes from Microbacterium sp. LEMMJ01, assembly GCF_002114135.1. Taxonomy (NCBI): domain Bacteria; kingdom Bacillati; phylum Actinomycetota; class Actinomycetes; order Micrococcales; family Microbacteriaceae; genus Microbacterium; species Microbacterium sp. LEMMJ01. The sequence goes on along the minus strand of NZ_NCTV01000036.1, from coordinate 89,718 downwards.
TCCGCTGGCCTTCTGCGTCGGGATGTTGAAGGAGAACGCCGTCGGGCCGCCGATGTAGGGCTGGCCCAGCTTGCTGAACAGGATGCGGAGCATGGCATTGGCATCCGTCACGGTGCCGACGGTCGACCGCGGGTTCGCGCCGAGACGCTCCTGGTCCACGATGATCGCCGTGGTGAGCCCTTCCAGCACGTCGACGTCGGGCCGCGGCACCGACGGCATGAAGCCCTGCACGAACGCGCTGTACGTCTCGTCGATCATCCGACGCGATTCGGCGGCGATCGTGTCGAAGACGAGCGAGCTCTTTCCCGACCCCGAGACCCCGGTGAACACCGTCAGACGTCGCTTCGGGATGTCGACGCTCACGTCCTTGAGGTTGTTCTCGCGCGCGCCCTGCACGCGGATGAGGTCGTGGGTGTCCGCGGGGTGCTCGGCAGCGGTCATGCGGCGTCCTTCGTGGTGGTGGCGCCGTCAGGCGGCCTGGTTGATACGGAGCAGGTTGCCGGCGGGATCGCGGAAAGCGCAGTCGCGGACGCCGTAGGGCTGGTCCATCGGCTCCTGGACGACATCGGCGCCGACAGCGACCAGCCGCTCGAACAGGGCGTCCAGGTCATCGCTCGCGAGGGTGAGAGCGCCATAGCTGCCCTTCGCGATGAGTTCCAGGATGGTCTGCCGCTCCGCCTCGGTGATGCCGGGGTCGGTGGCCGGCGGGTGGAGGACGATCGAGGTCTCGGGCTGGCCGACCGGGCCGACCGTGAGCCAGCGCAGGCCGTCGTATCCGACGTCGTTGCGCACCTCGAAGCCGAGGGCGTCGCGATAGAAGCCGAGGGCGGCGTCGGCGTCGGTGTGCGGGAGGAAGGCGTAGTGGATGCTGATCTTCATGATGCTCACGTTAGGTGCGCCTCAGGGCGCGGCGCTTCTCGATTCCTGATCGGTCGGGTGACCTGCTTGGCGTGGAACGACGGGATGCCCTCGACGTTCGCGGCGCGTTCACGGTACACGCTGGGTGGGACACCGACCAGCTCCGAGAACCGGGTGCTGAACGTGCCCAGCGAGGAGCAGCCCACCGCAAAGCACACCTCGGTGACGCTGAGGTCGCCGCGACGCAGCAGCGCCATGGCACGCTCGATGCGGCGGGTCATCAGATAGGAGTACGGAGATTCGCCGTACGTCTCGCGAAACCGCCGGCTGAGATGGCCGGCCGACAGGTGCACGCCCCGCGCCAGAGCCTCGACGTCCAAGGGCTTCGCGTACTCGCGATCGATGCGGTCGCGGACCTTCCGCATCACGACCAGCTCCCGCAGGCGAGCATCATCCACCGGTGTCACGTCATGATCCTGCCATGACGCCGGAAGACGCGGAATGACCATCCGCGACGCGCGGAGGCCCTCCTCCCCCGCTGCCGGAGATCCGGCGCTACCCTGGGGGCATCCTCACAGGATTCTCTCAGAAGGGGTTCCCCGCCATGTCTGAAGCACTCGCTGAAACGAAGTCGTTCTTCAAATCCATCCGCGTCGCTCTCGCGGTCTCCGGCGTTCTCGCGCTGCTCGCGGGCATCGCGCTGCTGGTCTGGCCGGTGAAGTCGGCCGTCATCGTGACGGCGATCTTCGCGTCCTACCTGATCGTCGCGGGAGTCGTGTACATCGGCCTCGGCATCTTCTCCCGCGCGAAGGGCGGCTGGTCGCGCGTCGGACACATCGTGCTCGGCCTGCTCTACATCGTCGCCGGCGTCATCGCGTTCTTCAACCTGAACGTCGCCGCCGCCACCCTCGCGCTGGTCGTCGTGATCTTCATCGGCGTGAGCTGGATCGTCGACGGCGTCGTGGCGCTCTCGCTGCTCGGCAGCGACGGATCGCGGGTCTGGACGCTGATCTACGCGATCCTCAGCATCATCGCCGGAATCATCGTCCTCTTCTCGCCGGTCATCGCCGGCTTCGCGCTCTGGCTGCTCCTGGGCATCTCGCTCGTCGTGCTCGGCATCGTGCAGATCATCCGCGCGATCACCCTCGGCAAGGACGAGAAGGCCTTCACCACGGGCGCTGCCGCCGTCTGATCCGCAGACGCGAGACGCCCCGGACCTGCAGCAGCGGGTCCGGGGCGTTTGGCGTCTGACGACTACTCCGCGGCGAAGGCGCTCACGTCGCCGACGAGGCGGGTGTTGTCCGCGGGGACGGGATCGATCACGGCCCTGGCGACCTCCGCGGCGAACTCGGACACGTTGTAGAGGCGGCCGGCGGACTCGCGGCGCTCGGCGATGGCACCCGGGTTCGCGCGCTCGAGCAGCGTCGCGGTGATCGTGCCCTCGATCATGTCGCCGGAGACGACCGTGAAGCCGATCCCCTTCTCCGCGAGACCGGGGATGAGCTCCCGCAGCGCGTCCTCACCGGCGCGCTTGGAGAGCGCGACGGGCTCGTACTCGGGCATCGTCGGCGTCGTGCGGATGAAGTGCGCCTGGTGGCTGGTGACGAACACGACGCGTGCGCCGTCCGACAGCAGCGGCGTCGCGGCGTCGAGCACATTGAGCTGCGCGTCACGGTTGAGCTTCAGGGCGTAGTCCTCGGCCATGCCCGACTCCATGCCTCCCGACGCGTTCAGGACGAGCACATCGAGGCGCCCGTACTCGGCGCGGACGGCGTCGAACATCTCGGCGACCGATGCGGGGTCGGTGAGGTCCGCACCGACGACCAGCGCCCGACGGCCGAGCTCGCGCAGCTGCGCCGCGAGCTTCTCCGCGCGCGGCGCCTTGTTCCGGTAGTTGATCACGACGTCGGCGCCGGCCTCGGCGAGGTACCGCACGGTGTCGGCGCCGATCCCCCGCGATGAGCCGGTGACGAGGGCCACCTTGCCGTCGAGGGATCCTGCGGGAAGAACGTCGGTCACGGGTGACTCCTCATGGTGCGTGGAACGCCGTGAGCGCACGGCTCTCACAGATTACCAAGGGGGCGCGGTGGCGGCCGGTCGGCTGTCGCCGCGCGTGGTACGTTGACGGCAAAGGAGGCCGCATGGACAACTTCTCGACGTTCGTCACGTTCATCGACCACTGGGCATGGATCGGGTGGCTGGTCCTCATCGCCGTCTTCCTCGTCATCGAGATGCTCTCCCTCGACTTCACCTTCCTGATGCTGAGCTTCGGGAGCGTGATCGGTCTCGTCACCGACTTCGTCGGCCTCCCGGTCTGGATCCAGATCCTCATCGCCGCCTTGGCATCCGCCCTCTTCATCCTCTTCCTGCGGCCACCCCTCCTGCGCCGCCTGCACCGCGGAGCCGATCCCACGCGCTCGAACGTCGAGGCGCTGGTCGACCTCCGCGGCATCGCGCTCAGTGAGATCACGCAGATCTCCGGCCAGGCGAAGCTCGCGAACGGCGACACCTGGACCGCCAGGACGACCACCCCGATGGCCATCCCCGCGGGGGCGCCTGTCGCCGTCAGTGCGATCAACGGCGCGACCGCCATCGTCCGACCCCTCAACGACTAGGAGCACGCGTGGACGACGCATCGATCATCCCGACCGTGATCATCTGGATCCTGGTGATCGCGGTCATCATCTTCGTGATCGTCACGATCGCGCGGGCGATCCGCATCATCCCGCAGGCGACCGCCGGCGTGGTGGAACGGCTCGGCCGGTACCACAAGACCCTCTCCCCCGGCCTCAACATCCTCGTGCCGTTCATCGACCGCCTGCGGCCGCTGATCGAGATGCGCGAGCAGGTGGTGTCCTTCCCGCCGCAGCCCGTGATCACCGAGGACAACCTCGTCGTCTCCATCGACACCGTCGTTTACTTCCAGGTGACGGATGCCCGCGCCGCGACCTACGAGATCGCGAACTACCTCGGCGCCGTGGAGCAGCTCACCACCACGACTCTCCGCAACGTCGTCGGTGGCCTGAACCTCGAAGAGGCGCTGACGAGCCGCGATAACATCAACGGGCAGCTCCGCGTGGTCCTCGACGAGGCGACCGGCAAGTGGGGCATCCGCGTGGGCCGCGTCGAGCTCAAGGCCATCGACCCGCCCGTGTCCATCCAGGACTCCATGGAGAAGCAGATGCGCGCCGAGCGGGACCGCCGCGCCGCGATCCTCACCGCCGAGGGGACGAAACAGTCCGCGATCCTCGAAGCGGAGGGCCTTCGTCAGGCGGAGATCCTCCGCGCCGAGGGTGACAAGCAGGCGGCCGTCCTGCGCGCCCAGGGCGAGGCGGAGGCGATCCAGAGCGTCTTCACCGCGATCCACCAGGGCGCGCCGGACGACAAGCTCCTCGCGTACCAGTATCTGCAGATGCTCCCGAAGATCAGCGAGAGCCCGTCCAGCAAGCTCTGGATCATCCCGAGCGAGCTGACCGAGGCACTCAAGGGCATCGGCACGGCCTTCACTCCCAAGACGGGCCCGGGCTCGGCCACTCCCCCCGCCGGCGCGTGACGCACCCATACTTCGTCAAGGCCGAGCAGCCCCGCATCCTGGCCCATCGGGGCCTGGTGACCGCCGAGGGGCGGGAATCCGGCGTCTGGGAGAACACCGCGGCCGCCTTCGCCGCGGCGCATGCCGCCGGGGCCGAGTACATCGAGACGGACTGCCAGGTCACCGCCGACGGTGACGTCGTGCTCTTCCACGATCACGATCTGCGCCGTCTCGTTGACGATCCGCGCGCCGTCCACGAGGTCAGGACGCGGGAGCTGAGCGCGCTGTTCGCCGAGCACGGCGGTCTGCTCACGGTGGCCGAGGCGCTCTCCGCATTCCCGGAGACCCGGTTCAACATCGACGTGAAGACACCGGCCGCCGCGGCGCCGCTGGGCCCCATCCTCGCCGCGCACACGCATCGTGTCCTCGTGACCAGCTTCTCGGATGCCAACCGGCGGGCGACTCTGGAGGCCGTACGGCAGACCGGCACCGCGCTCCGTCCCGCCACCTCCGGCGGGAGTCGGACGATCGCGGCCCTGCGTTCGCTCTCCGCGGTGCGCCTCTCCCCCGGCAGACTTCTCCAGGAGATCGACGCCCTGCAGATCCCCGAACGTCACGGGGCGATCAGGGTGCTGACGCCCGCACTCCTCCGCGCCGCCCACCGGGCCGACACCGAGGTCCACGTCTGGACCGTGAACGACGCGGACGACATGCGGCGCCTCATCGACGCGGGTGTGGACGGCGTCGTGACCGACCGCGCCGACCTCGCCGTCGCCACGTTCCGGAAGCCCTGAGCGCCCCATATCCTCCGGCGCTGGGATTCCCCTGTGAATACCGCGCAGAACGCCCCGACGTGGATGAAGCGCACAGGCTCGAACGTTATACCTGACAGCGACGAGAGGACCACACAATGGCAGATCGCAGCCTGCGCGGCATCCGACTCGGCGCCCAAAGCCTACAGAGCGAAGAGGGCGTCGTTTTCATGGAGCGCCGTGAGACCACCTACACCTGTGACACCTGCGGACACGACACCACGCTCATGTTCGCCGCCGATGCCGAACCGCCTCAGACCTGGGAGTGCCGTTCCTGCGGAGCGGAAGCCCGCCTGAAGGTGGACGGCGAGGCCGTCACCCTCGAGGCCACCGACGAGAAGGCCGCCCGCACTCACTGGGACATGCTCATGGAGCGCCGTACCCGTGCGGAGCTGGAGGAGCTTCTCGAAGAGCGCCTCGCGTACATCCGAGCCCGGCGCGGTGCCGGCGAGGACCCCACCCGCGAAAAGATCGGCGCCTAGCGCCGACGGGCGCGCCACCACCCGAGACCGAGCGCGCCCAGACCGCCCCAGAGCAGCACCTGCTGCAGCCAGGGGCCCAGGACGATTCCCGCCGTGAGGCCGGAGCGGAGCTCGACATCCTCGAGCATCGCTCCGGCCTCATCCGCGTCCAGGCTCGTGACGGTCCGCCCGTCCGGGAGGATGACCTGGCTCGTGCCGACCGTGGAGATGTTGACGACGCTCCGGCCCGTCTCGATCGCGCGCATCCGTGCGAACGCGAGCTGCTGGAGATTCTCGTCCGTGCCGCGGAAATCGGCGTTGTTCGTCTGGAAGACCAGGACCTCGGCGCCGCCGTTCAACCCCTCCGTGATCACGTCGTCGTAGATCACGTCGAAGCAGATCGCCAGACCGACGCGGACATCGCCCACCTCGACGATCGGCGGGTTGGTGCCGGGGGTGTATTCGCGCTGGATCAGCCCGATGAGATCCGGGACCAGGGCGTTGAAGAAGGCCCGATCCGGCACGTACTCGCCGAAGGGCACGGGATGACGCTTGTCGTGCTTCTGCGGCGCTGTGCCGTCCGGCAGCCAGAGCATCGAGGTGTTGTAGTAGAGGTTCCCGCGGCCGGTGGCGGCGTTGGCGAGCAGCGGCGCATCGATGCGGTTCGACACCAGGGTCATCCGTCGCGCGATGGCGGAGTTCGCGAAGGGATCCGTATCGAGCCCGCCCTCCGGCCACACGAGCAGGTCGACGTCCTCGCCGTACAGCGGCTCGGTCGCCTCCGTCTGCGCCTGGATCACGGCGAAGGGCTCGCGCTCGTCGAAGTAGCCGGTCGGCCCGTTCCCCTGCACCGCAGCGATGCGCATCGAGCCCGACGGCGTGGTCGGGAACAGCGGCGTGAAGAAGAGGATCAGGACGAGCGCGGCCGGCGCGAGCAGGGTGATCGGTCGTCGCCAGAGCCCCATCCGGATGATCTCGATCACCATCGCGACGAGGAAGACCATGACGAAGCTCAGCCCGCTCACGCCGATCCAGGAGGAGAGCGCGGCGAGCGGGCTCTCGGCCTGGCTCATCCCGAGACGAGCCCAGGGGAAGCCGCCGTACGGCCACCAGCCGAGGAACAGCTCCCGCCCCACCCACAGCGCCGCGACGACGGCCGGGAGGGTCAGCAGACGTCCCGCCATGCCCGGCCAGGCTCGGGGCAGCCACCGGTACGCGAGGGTCGCGGGGATGAGCCCGACGGCCGTGAGGACGCCCTCGACGACGCTCAGAGCCGCCCAGGGCAGCGGCCCGAGGTATCGAGACGTCCACGACACGAGCAGCGCGAAGAACACGACGCCGTACACGAGACCCACGAGCAGCGCTCCCCCGGCCCGACGGCCGATCAGCGCGAGCAGAAGCAGGGCGGCGGCAGGGAAGGCCAGGATCCAGATCGCCGCCTCGGGGAACGCGAGGTCCATGAGCAGCGCAGCCAGGCCGGCCAGGGGAACGGCGGCCCAGAGGGGCAGGAGGGCGCGTCGACGGACGGAGGCTTCGGTCATGCGGGCGGATCTCACATCGAGGAGTAGGCGACGATGCCACGGCGCACACCGTCGAGGGCAGCCCGGGCGGTGCGTGCGAGCGCGGCGTCTTCCGCGACGATGGACAGCTGATCCAGGAGGTCGATGGTCTGCTTCGCCCACCGCACGAAGTCGCCGGCCGCCATGTCGGCATCGATGAGGACGCGGTCGAGCATCCCGCCGCGCGCCCAGGCGTGCATCGCACCCGCGAGCCCGGCGGCCAGCGGCTCGCTTCCCGGGAGCTGATGGTCCTGCTCCAGGTCGTCGAGCTCGGCCCAGAGAGCGGTCGTCTTCTCGTATGCCGCTCGGAAGGCGCCCCTCGGGAGGCCCCGCTCCCCCGCATTCGCTTCGTCGCGGCGCGGTTCGTACACGAGGCAGCATGCCATCGCGGCCAGCGACGGCGCGTCCAGCCCCTTCCAGAGGCCTTGACGCAGCGATTCGGCCACGAGCAGGTCGCGCTCACCGTAGATCCGCCGCATCGTGCGCCCGGCGTCGGTCAGGTGCATCCCGTCCTCGTCGCGACGGACGTAGTCCAGTGTCTCCAGCACCTCGACGACACGGTCGAAGACGCGGGCCACCGTGCCGGTCCTGGTCTCGATCTGACGGCGCGTGCGATCGGTCTGGCGCTTGAGCTTCCAGTAGCGCTCGGCCCACCGGGCGTGCTTCTCGCGGTCAGGACAGCGGTGGCAGGGGTGGCGCTGCATCCGCGTGCGGAGCGTCTGGATCCGCTTCATCCGCTTGTCCCGAGCAGCGCGCGGGGCCTGGGTGTCCTGCCGGTTCTTCTTCTCGAGGTCGCTCAGCTCGCGGCGGATGGCGGCGTACTCCGGGAAGTCGCCGTGCTCGCACGCCATCGCCGACTGATAGCCGGCCAGCGACTCCTCGGCCTCCCGCACCTGTCTGGCCAGCCCGACCACGGCGCGGTCCGCCTGGAACTGGGCGAACGACGACTCCAGGATCTCCCGGGCTCTCGCCTGGCCGAACAGGTCGATGAGGTTGACGGCCATGTTGTACGTCGGCCGGAAGCTGGAGTTGAGCGGATAGGTCCGCCGCGACGCGAGGGCGGCGACGGCCTGCGGGTCCATGCCCTCGCTCCACTGCACGACCGCGTGCCCCTCGACGTCGATGCCGCGGCGCCCGGCGCGGCCCGTGAGCTGTGTGTACTCACCGGAGGTGATCGCGACGCGAGCCTCTCCGTTGAACTTCTCCATCTTCTCGAGCACCACCGTCCGCGCAGGCATGTTGATGCCGAGGGCCAGCGTCTCGGTCGCGAAGACGACCTTGAGCAGCTTGCGCTGGAACAGCTCCTCGACGACCTCTTTGAAGGCCGGCAGGAGGCCGGCGTGGTGGGCGGCCACGCCCCGTTCGAGGTTGTCCAGCCATTCCCAGTAGCCCAGCACCCCGAGATCCTCGTCCTGCAGAGTGCGCGTGCGCTCCTCGACGATGGCCCGGATCTCGGCGCGCTCCTCCGCCGAGGTCAGGCGGAGCCCGGAGCGCCGTACCTGCTGCACCGCGGCGTCGCAGCCCACGCGGCTGAAGATGAAGAAGATGGCGGGGAGCAGGTTCGAGCGTTCCAGTAGCTCGACCACGTCCGGGCGGTCCATGCGCTCGATCCGGCGCGCGTTCGCCGCGCGCACGGGGCGACGCCCGCCCCGCGGCGGTCGGGGGGCCTGCCGCCCGGCGTGCCGGTTGCTGCGATACGACTGCGCCTGACGGTTGCTCTCGTAGGTGGAGCCGGTGAACGACCGGATGCGCATGAGCTCCTGGTTCACCTGGGCCGTGGCGATGCCGGCACGGTCGTCGAAGAGCGGCAGCAGGTCGTCGCGCACGAGCACGTGCTGCTCCAACGGCACCGGACGGATCTCGGAGACGATGACCTCGGTGTCACCGCGAACCGTGTCGAGCCAGTCGCCGAACTCCTCGGCGTTCGACACCGTCGCGCTCAGCGAGACCAGGCGCACGCGGGGCGGGAGGTGGATGATGACCTCTTCCCAGACGGCACCCCGGAAGCGGTCGGCCAGATAGTGCACCTCGTCCATCACGACGTAGCGCAGGTCGCGCAGAGCCGCGGAGTCGGCATAGATCATGTTCCGCAGGACCTCGGTGGTCATGACCACGATGCGTGCGTTGCCGTTGATGTTGGTGTCGCCCGTCAGCAGACCGACGTCGTCCGCACCGTACACATCGACGAGTTCGCGGAACTTCTGGTTGGACAGCGCCTTCATCGGCGTGGTGTAGAACGCCTTGTCCGTCGCGGTCTGCATCGCCAAGTGGATGGCGAATTCCCCCACGATGGTCTTCCCGGCACCCGTGGGGGCGGCCACGAGAACGCTGCGTCCGTTCTCCAGGGCGTGGCAGCCGGCGAGCTGGAACGGATCGAGCTGGAAGCGCTGGCGCGCGGCGAACGCCGCCGTCTCCGGGTGCGCCGCACTCTCCTGAGCCTGCGCGTACCGCTCGGACGGCGAACTCATGTGGCGTCCGGGACGAGTCCGGCGGCGGTGTCCCGCTTGCGCTTGCGTCGGTCGAAGAGGAGGGAGAGTCCTGCCGCTGCGAAGAAGAGGACGATGAGGATGCCGGCCAGCATGAGCATGCTCACCACATCCGCTGCCGGGGTCGCCAGCGCGGCGAAGATCGTCGCGATGAGGATCGCCACCCGCCACCCCTTGAGGATGGCCCGTCCCGACATCACGCCGGCGAGGTTGAGCGCGACGAGGAAGACGGGGAGGACGAACGAGATGCCGATGACGATCATCAGCTTGAACACGAAGTCGTAGTACTCCTGCGCGGAGTAGAAGTTGGTTCCGCCCTCCGGCGTGAAGCTCCACATGAGTTCGATGACGTGCGGCATGATCTGCACACCGAGATAGCACCCCGCGAAGAACAGCGGCACCGCGGCGACGACGAAGCCGACGGTGTAGCGGATCTCCTTGCGGGTGAGGCCGGGCATGATGAAGGCCCAGATCTGCCACAGCCAGACGGGTGCGGAGAGGAACAGGCCGATCGTGAAGGCGATGCGCATACGCATGTCGAACGCGGACGTCACTGTCGCGAAGTTCAGGGCGCTGAAGTCATCACCTCGCTGTTCCGAGATGATGCGGATCGGACCGGTGATGAAGTGGATGACCGGGTCCGCGATGATGAACGCCACGACCATGCCGACGACCAGAGCGATCGCCGCGTACATGAGGCGCTTGCGCAGTTCGACGAGATGTGCGCCCAGCGACATCCGCCGATCCCGATCCGCCGTCGGCATCACGGTCGGTTCGATGGCTGCCACGGCCGGTCAGGCGCGAGGCGGAGTCTCAGGGTCGGTGCCCGAGTCCTTCACCGTCGTCGGCTCCGCGGGAGCCGACTCGGCACGAACCGCGTCTTCTTCCTTCATGGCCTTCATCTCACCCTTGAAGACGCGGGCCGACTGGCCCATGCTCTTCGCGAGAGCCGGCAGCTTGGCAGCGCCGAAGAGGAGGAGGATAACGGCCAGCACGATGAGCAGGTGCCAGCCTTGCATTCCAGCGAACATATCGACAATCCCGTCGTAGGGGGGCTTTCCGCCCCAGTCTACAGATCAAACCTCGGCATCAGGCCGGTGGTAGAGCGCGAGTCCCGCGGCGGCCCACTCCCGGGTGGCGGTCCGCGCGATCCCCGGATCCGTGACCTCCATCGCACCGCCGAAACGAGCCGCGAGCCGTTTAATGCTGCGGGGGTCCGCGAGGTGGAGCTGCGTCGTCACCATCCCGTCGCCGGCGCGGAGCGTCTCCGTGGGCACGAAACCGCTGAGCAGCGGAGCGAGGCGCTCCGGGACGCGGACGGTGACCTCCCTTTCCTCCTCCAGCCCGGCGAACGCCTCCGGCACCCGGTCGCCGCCGTGCGTGCTGGGGATGTCGGTGAGGGTGGGCGCGCTGACGCGATCGAGGTGGAACGTGCGCATCGCCTCGCGCATGTGGCACCAGCCCTGCAGGTACCACTGTCCGTTCGTGATGAGGATCTGCACGGGATCCACGGTGCGCGTGGTGGGCTCGGCGTCGGGAGCCTGGTACGTGAACGACACGGCCACCCCGTTCTGCAGGCCGCGCGCGACGACCTCACGCACCTCGTCCACCGCGGTCGGGGCGACGACGACGTCGGCCGGCGCATCGGCGGCACCGCGCGAGAGCTTCGAGATGAGGCCGGCGACGAGTCCGGAGTCGGATACGGCCGGGACGGCGGCGACCATCTGCAGACCGGCGAGCAGGGCTGCCGCCTCTCGTGCGGTGAAGCGCGGCACGCGGCGGAGGGCCACGTCGTTCGTGATCTCGATGACGTCCTCGAGGTCGAGGAGATCCCAGTTGATGTCGAACATCTCCTGCGGCTGCTGCCAGTAGCCCGCTTCGCCCGGCAGGCCGATGACCGTCAGCTTCTCGACCATCGCCCGCATCTCCCGCGGGGTCACGCCGAACTCCTCAGCGGCCTCGGCGAGCGAGACCTGTCCGTGCTCGAGCAGGTACGGGACGAGCGTCAGGTAGAGACGCACGCGCTCCGCGGCGAGGAGAGGCTTGGGAGCCGCGCTCATGCGGACACCTCCGCATCGGTGTGGGCTTCGACCACCGCGCGCAGGCGGCCGATCACGGCATCGCGGAGTCGTGCGGGCTCGACGACGCGGACCTCGGGACCGTAGGACGCGAGCTCGTCCGCGAAGATGTGCAGATCGACGAAGGGGACGTGGATACCCTGCGCCGCGGGCGTCGCCCGCCGCCCGAGCCGCAACGCGGCCTCAGTGCCGGGCGTCACCTCCAGGAGTGCCGAGTTCTCCGCGGCGACGCGCTCCAGACCCCGCAGAGCCCGCTCCCCCGCCCCTTCGCGCAACGCGGGGTCGAAGGTGCTCGTGCTGACGACGACGTCGCCGACGATGCGGCTCAACAGGAACGTCCGGTCCTCGTCGATGTCGACGTCGACGCCGTACACGTGCCAGCGCGCTTCATAGTCCACGAGGGCGAGGGGCCGGATCCGACGCCGTCGAGGAGCGTCCTCGCCCGGCTTCACGTAGTCGAAGGACACCACCCTGCTGCGTTCGATCGCGTCCTGCAGCGGGGCGAACGCGGGGTCGCGGGCGGTGATCCGCGGCGCGAAGCCGATGATCGGTTCGTCGCCGTCGATGCCGAGGGCCCGGATCTTGCGGACACCGGACTGTGCGTCTCCCGAGACCGACTCCGCACTCCAGACGCTGCCCGCGAGGCGGAGCACGGCCAACTCGGCAGGCGAGAATTCGATGTCCCCTGGCAGATCGTATTCCGCCTGCGGAATGCGATACCTCGCCTCACGGAGGTCGTTCGGGTCCGCCGCGTCGCCGATGGTCTCGATGGGGACACCCAGCGAGCGGAGCTCGTCCTTGTCCCGCTCGAACATCTTCTCGAGCGCATCCGACCGCGTCCCCGCGTCGGCGCGCTGGCGGTAGCCGGAGACGTTGTCGAGGATCTGCTGCTTGGTGAGCCCGATCTCCGTGGCCATCAGCGCCACGACGAGATTCGTCAGGCGCTCTTCGGCGGGGATCCGGGCGGCCATCAGGGTGCGGCGACCGGGGACACGCCGAGGATGTCGACCACGACGGCCATGGCCGGGGAGCTCTCGGTCTTGGGGAGCACGACGAGGACCTGCGAGCCGACCGGCTTCCCGACCAGCGCATCCGCGACCGGCGCGGCGATCTGTCGGATGCCGTCGGTGGCGGACTGGCCCCAGGTGCTCTGTACGACGGTCTTGTCGTCCCAGTTCACCGCGGTGAAGTGCACGAGCGGCGTCTGCTCAGCCGTCAGCTCCTCGCCGTCGCCGCGGATCAGCGTCTGGACGACCTGCTCGTCCGGGGCGGCGCTGTCGGGGATGATGATGCCGGGAGTGCCGTCGTCGGCGCGCACGACGGTCGGCATGCCCTGCGCGTCGTTGAACTGCAGCGTGCCCTCGGCCTTCGGGAGGAACGCGTCGACGACGTCGATGACGAACACCGCGATGTCGTCCTGGCCCATGCCGAAGCCGCCGAGATTCGCCTCCCCGAAGTCCTCCGGGGTCAGACCCGCCACGATGCGGCTGCCGCCGGTCGCGCACTCCAGGACATCGGCGAGTCCGGGAGACTGCGCGGCCCAGGACCCGATGGTCGAGGCGCGCGTGGTGTCCTCGTCGTACGTGGTCGCGAAAACCTGCTTGCCGGTCGCCCCGTCGTAGATGGAGATCTGGGCGACGAGCGGCTGGGCGTCGTCGACGAGTGCACGGCCGTCCCCCGTGACGACGTCCGCATAGGACGTCTCCGTGAGGCGCACCGGCGCGAAGATCTCGACGTCCGGCTCGGAGCCGACCTCACCGGAGACGGTGACGGCGCTGTCGATGCCGTTGGCGTGTCCGCCACGATCGCACGAGGCGTCGGCGGACGAAGAGGTCACGCTGCACCCCGTCAGAGCGAGGGCGGCGAGGCTGAGGGAGGCCAGAACGGCGGACGTTTTACGCACGCGCTCCAGTCTATTCCGTCGTGTGCTCGGATTCGCGCGATGCCGCCGCCAGCCGCGCGCCCTCAGCCGCCTTCCCGGCCTCTCGCGCGCGCTTGCGGAGGTTCTTGTCCGTGATCTCCCGATCGCCCACCGCGCCCGGCGTCCACAGTTCGACGTCCTCATCGCTGTAGCTGCTCTTCGAGGCCCGACGCTTCACAGACGGGGCCACGGCACCCGGGGCGAGCCGGCGAGCCGTGAGGAGGAACCCCGTGTGCGCGACCATGCGGTGGTCCGGCCGGACAGCCAGCCCCTCCACGTGCCACCCGCGGACCATGGTCTCCGACGCCTCGGGGTCGGTGAAAAGCCCGGTGCCGCGGATGAACTCGGCGACGCGGGAGAGCTGCGTGGCGGTGGCGATGTAGCAGAGCACGACACCGCCTGGGGTCAGCGCCTCCGCGACCGCCTCGATGCACTCCCAGGGCGCGAGCATGTCGAGCACCACCCGGTCGACGGTGCCGGGCTCGACTTCCACGGGCAGCGCGGCGACGAGGTCTCCGACGACGACGCGCCAGGAGTCGGGGCGCTCCCCGAAGAAGGTCTCGACATTCGCCTGGGCCACTTCCGCGAAGTCCTCGCGGCGCTCGAAGGAGAGCAGGCGCCCCGTGGAGCCCACGGCCCGGAGGAGCGAGAGCGACAGAGCACCGGACCCGACACCGGCCTCGACGACGGTGGCGCCCGGGAAGATGTCGGCCTGCATGACGATCTGCGCCGCGTCCTTCGGGTACACGATCGCGGCACCGCGGGGCATCGACATCGCGAAGTCCCGCAGCAGCGGCCGCAGCGCCAGGTACTCGTGCCCGGAGCTGTTCGCCACGACCGAGCCATCGGGGAGCCCGATGAGGTCGCGGTGCCGGAGGACCCCGTGGTGCGTGTGCAGCTCGCCGTCCTCGCGGAGCGTCACGGTGTGCAGGCGACCCTTCGGACCGGTGAGCTGTACGCGGTCGCCCTCCCGGAAGGGGCCGCTGGGGCGCGGGGCGGACGTGGTGGTCATCGGGTGGCCTCCGTGATCGCAGCGCGGGAGCCGAAGAGCTCCACGAGGTCGGCGGCACCGCGGCCGTCGAGGGTCGGCCACAGCTCGTGGGCGCCGAGGCCGTCGAGCGGGACGATGTGGGGCACGCCGAGCGTCAGGGCGCCGGAGGCGAGGCCCGCGCGGAGACCGGTCGGGGAATCCTCGATGACCACGACCTCGGCGATGTCGACGTCGAGGAGCGCGGCGGCCTGGAGGTACGGCTCCGGGTGCGGCTTGGGGTTGTCGACGTCGTCTCCGGCGACGACGATGTCGAAGGCCTCGAACTCGATCAGCCCGACCACGTCGAGAGCCATCCGGCGCAGCGACATCGTCACCAGACCGGTCGGGATCCCGGCGGCACGGAGATCGCGGAGAAGCTCCTGGGCGCCCGGCCGGAAGGGGACGCCCTGGGCCCGCAGCGACTCCTGCACGGCCGTCGTGAGGTGGGAGACGATCGCCTCCGGAGCCATGTCGACCCCCGCGCCCTGGAGGATGATCGCGCTGTCGATGAGGCCGCTGCCCACGAGCTGCAGGGCGTCCTCATGGGACCAGGCGCCCCCGAACGACTCCACCAGTGCGGTCTCGGCCGCCATCCAGTACGGCTCGGTGTCGACGAGTGTTCCATCCATGTCCCAGAGGACCGCGCGGGGCTTGTTGCTCACTGAACCCATGCTAGCCGGGCCCGCCCACATCCCCTCGACGCGGGCTAGCCTGGGGGGACGGAGCCACGACCTCGAAGGGAGCACGGCATGGACGTTCTCGGTTCGCGCATCATCATCGCCGCCTTCGACGGCTGGAACGACGCCGGTGAGGCCGCGACCGGAGCCGTCGGCGCGCTGCAGGCGGCGGGCGGCTACGACCTCGTGCACTCGGTCGACCCGGAACTCTACTTCGACTACCAGTACACGCGACCCGCCACCCGGCTCGACGCCGAGGGCCGCCGTCAGATGACGTGGCCGGAGGCGGGGCTGTGGCGTCCGCGCGAGCCAGGACCCGGCCCCGAGTTCTGGCTCCTCACCGGTGCCGAGCCCGCGCGCACCTGGCAGGCGTTCGCGTCCGAGTTCATCGACGTCGCCCTGCGCGACGACATCACCGGCTTCGTGACCCTCGGCGCCATGCTCTCCGACGTGCCGCACACTCGCCCGATCTCGATCTTCGCGTCGAGCCAGAACGAGCAGGTCCGGGAGGCGCATGCGCTGGAGCGGTCGGTGTACGAGGGCCCGGTCGGCATCCTCACCGTTCTCGAGCACTTCGCCGAGAACGCGGGCATCCCCTCCGTGAGCCTCTGGGCGAGCGTCCCGCACTACGTCGCCTCTGCCGCCCCTTCGCCGAAGGTCACCCTGGCCCTCCTCGACCGTCTCGAGGAGCTGACCGGGGTGGATGTCGACCGCCGGCACCTCCGCACGGAAGCCGCGGCCTGGGAGGCGTCGATCGATGCCGCCGCATCCGAGGACGAGGACATGGCGGAGTACATCCGGCAGCTGGAGCGCACGCGGGACACATGGGACTCCCCCGATGCGTCGGGAGACGCGATCGCCCAGGCCTTCGAGCGCTACCTGCGGCGCCGCGACGACGGCCGCGGCGACCGCAAGCGCTGATCAGGCGTCCGGCTCAGGCCGAGGCCGGGATCACGCCCATCGCGAGCAGCACGAGCAGCACGCCGCCGAGCAGGATCCGGTAGATCACGAACGGCAGGAAGCTGCGCTTCGAGATCCAGTTCATGAAGAACGCGATCACGCCGAGCGCGACGACGAAGGCGACCCCTGTCGCGGCCATCGTGTCGCCGAGCGAGAAGAAGGACGGCTCGCCCCAGCTCTTGAACAGCTGGTAGAAGCCGCTGCCGAACACGGCCGGGATCGCCAGCAGGAACGCGTAGCGGGCGGCGGCGGCGCGCTCGTAGCCGAGGAACAGCCCCATGGTGATCGTGCCGCCGGACCGCGAGACGCCGGGGATGAGTGCGAGTGCCTGGGCGAGTCCGAAGGCGATGCCGTGCGGGTAGGTCAGATCGTCGAGCGTGCGGCGCTTGGCTCCGACGTGGTCGGCGATGCCCAGGAGGATGCCGAACACGATGAGCATGATCGCCACGATCCAGAGCGAGCGGAAGACGGTCTCGATCTGGTCCTGGAACAGGAGTCCGAGCAGCACGATCGGGATGCTGCCGATGATGATGAGCCACCCCATGCGCGCGTCCGGGTCGTTCCGCGGCACCTTTCCGGCGAGGGACCGGAACCACTGGGAGATGATGCGGACGATGTCGCGCCAGAAGAACACGACGACGGCGGCCTCGGTGCCGATCTGCGTGATGGCGGTGAACGCCGCGCCCGGGTCCTCCCCTGAGGGCAGGAACGTCCCCACGACCCGCAGATGGGCGCTGGAGGAGATCGGCAGGAACTCGGTGAGACCCTGGACGATTCCCAGGATCAGAGCTTCGAGCAGGTGCATGGAGAGGCCTTCGTCTTTCGGGGCGGCACGGAGCGCGTGGACGCCGCTCAGTACGTGCGCAGCAGATCGGCCAGCACCCGCTGACCGAAGACAAGTGAGTCTACGGGCACCCGCTCGTCGACTCCGTGGAACATCCCGGTGAAGTCGAGATCGGCCGGCAGGCGCAGCGGGGCGAAGCCGTAGCCGGTGATGCCGAGCGTGGCCAGCGCCTTGTTGTCGGTTCCCGCGCCCAGGAGGTACGGGATGACAGGGACACCGGGGTCGTGCCGCCCCAGCGCCGCCACCATCGCCTCGACGAGCTCCCCTGTGAACGGCGTCTCCATGCCGATGTCACGGACCACGGTCTCGATCCGGATGTCGTCACCCACGATGCGCTGCAGCTCCGCGAGCACGTCGTCCTCGGTCCCCGGGATCACGCGGACGTCGATCAGCGCCTCGGCGCGCTCCGGGATGACGTTGTGCTTGTAGCCGGCGGTGAGAGCCGTCGGGTTGGTCGTCGTGCGGAACGTCGACCGCAGGAAGGCCTCAGCCGGGCCGGCCGCGGCGGCGAGGGCGTCGGGGTCGTCGGCGCTCCGGCCGCTCAGCGCGCTCAGGCCCTCGAGCAGCGCCTCCGTCGTCGGCGTGAGCCGGACCGGCCACCGCGTGCGGCCGATGGCGGCGACGGCCTCGGCGAGCTTCGTGACGGCGTTGTCCTCGTGCAGGCGGCTGCCGTGCCCCGCCCGGCCGGTGGCGACGAGGCGGATCCAGATCAGCGCCTTCTCCCCCACCTGCAGCAGGTACGCCCGACGGTCGTCCACCGAGATGGAGTAGCCGCCGACCTCGCTGATCGCGGCCGTCGCCCCGGCGAACCACTCCGGCCGGTCCTTCACGACGAGCGCGGAGCCCTCGACCCCGCCGTTCTCCTCATCGGCGAAGAACGCCAGGACGAGGTCGCGCTCCGGCTGCTCCCCCGCGCGCAGGATGTCGGCCACGGCGGTGAGGATCATCGCGTCCATGTTCTTCATGTCGACCGCGCCGCGACCCCACAGCATGCCGTCCTGCACGGTGCCGGCGAACGGATCCACCGTCCAGTCCTCGGCGACCGCGGGCACGACGTCCAGGTGGCCGTGCACGACGAGAGCCGGCTTGGTGCGGTCGCGGCCCGGGACCCGCGCCATGACGTTCGTGCGCCGCGGGATGGGCTCGTAGTACTCGACCTCGAGTCCCAGCTCCTCCAGGTACGCCCCGACGTACTCGGCCGCCTCCCGCTCCCCTTTCGCGTTGCCGCCGCCGTAGTTGGAGGTGTCGATGCGGATGAGGTCGCTCGCGACGCGGGCGACCTCCGGCAGGGAGGAATCGGTCATGGACTCAGGCTATCGAAACCGCGTGCCGCGCCCGGGCGTCACGCTCGGTTCGAGACGCCTCCGAGAACGTGCTAATCTCATTCTTCGGTCGGCAACGATCAAATCCAACACCTGCGCGGGTGGCGGAATGGTAGACGCGCTAGCTTGAGGTGCTAGTGCCCGATAGGGCGTGGGGGTTCAAGTCCCCCTCCGCGCACAGAGAGCGAAGGCCCCGGATCCACGGATCCGGGGCCTTCGTGGTTTCCGGTGCGGTCATGGCGGTGCGCTGCGGTCCCGCGCGAGCGGGACCGCAGGACCGTCACACCGCGCCGACGCCGAAGAGCAGACCCAGCGCGTAGGTCACCGCAGCCGCGCCGAACCCGATGGCGAGCTGCCGCAGGGCCCGCCGGAGCGGCGGTCCTCCGGAGAGGACGCCGACCATCGCACCGGTGCTGAGCAGCGCGATGCCGACCAGCACGAGCGCGAGCACGATCGCCGCGGTGCCCTCCATGCCGAAGATCCAGGGCAGGACGGGCACGATCGCGCCGGAGGCGAAGAGGAGGAAGCTGGAGATGGCCGCCGTCCAGTCGTTGCCGACGACCTCGTGGGCGTCGCCGCCTTGGACGGCCACCGGCCCCGTGGCCGCACGCCGGACGCCTTCCTGGGCCGCCTGGACGATGCGACGGGCCCGGGCCAGCGACTCGCCCTGATCCATGCCGCGGGCGCGGTACACGAGCGCGAGCTCGTTCTCGTCGATGTCGAGGTCGGCCGCGGCCGCCGCGGCATCCTCGTTCGCCTCGGTGGCCGTGAGGAGCTCCCGCTGCGACCGCACGGACACGAACTCCCCCGCGCCCATCGACAGTGCGCCCGCGAGGAGACCCGCGATGCCGCTGAACAGGACGAAACCCGAGCTCACGCCGGTGGCGCCGATGCCGAGCACGAGGGCGAGGTTGCTGACGAGGCCGTCGTTCGCGCCGAAGACGGCCGCGCGGAAGGAGCCGGAGAGGCGCCGGCGGCCGCGCGCGGCGAGACCGCGGACGACCTCGTGGTGGACCTTCTCGTCGGCGCGCATGGCCGGGGTGGCCCAGCGCTCGGCGTCGTACGGGGAGCGGGCCTCGGCGCTCTGGGCGAGGGCGAGGACGAAGATCGAGCCGAAACGGCCGGCCATCCACCCCAGGAGGCGGGAACGGACCCCGGCCCGCGGCAGGCGCGTCGGTTCGCCGCCCAGCAGGTCGAGCCAGTGCTTCTCGTGGCGGCGCTCGGCCTCGGCGAGCCCGAGCAGGATCGCCCGCTCCTCCCCCGACCGGCGGGCCGCGAGGCGCTGATAGACGGCGCCCTCCGCCCGTTCCTCAACGAGATAGCGAGCCCAGCGCCGTCGATCGGCGGCCGTGGAATCGGCTGCGGCAGGGGCTGTCATGGAACCTCCAGGTGTCACGGTGCCCGGCATCCGGGCAACCGTTCCACGCTATCCGCGCGGTGCCGCCCCGGCCGCGTCCTGGCACGGATTGCCAGCATTTCGGGGATCCGAAGCAGCGACCGGAAAGTGCTCAGGAGCGGACGCGCTTGCGCAGCACCTCGATGCGGGACTGCAACTGCGTCACGGTCGCCTGCGCCACCGCCGGACCGCCGCAGATACGACGGAGCTCGGCATGCACGGCGCCGTGCGGCTGGCCCGACTGCCGGGCGTAGAGGCCCACCAGGCTGTTCAGCAGCTGGCGCTGCTCGCGCAGTGTCCGATGCAGCGGCGCCGGCAGTGTCGTCGTCTGCGTCGGGTCGGCCTGGGCTTCCCGGACCTCGCGGTGCCGGGACTGGCGGGCCTGCCGCTGCATCAAGAGCTCGTGCACGTGCTCGGGCTCGAGCAGACCGGGGAAGCCGATGAACTCCTCCTCCTCGGGCGTGTTCGGCTCGGCGAGCTGGCCGAACTCCTTCCCGTCGAACACCATGCGGTCGAAGTGGGCGACGGAGGAGATCGCCTGGTAGCTGAACTCCTGGGTCAGCGCGTCGGAGGCCTCGTCCTCGCGGTTCGCGCTCTCCAGCAGCGAGTCCTCGAGGCCGTCGTCGTCCTTCGACTGACGGTCGAGCGCGTGATCGCGCTGCTTCTCCATCTCGTTCGCGAGCTTCATCAGCACGGGGACGTGCGGGAGGAAGACGCTCGCCGCCTCGCCTCGACGACGCGCCCGCACGAAGCGGCCGATGGCCTGAGCGAAGAACAGCGGGGTGGACGACGACGTCGCGTACACGCCCACCGCGAGCCGCGGCACGTCGACGCCCTCCGAGACCATGCGCACCGCGACCATCCACCGGGCGGTGCCCTCCGAGAACTTCTCGATACGCTCGGAGGCGGTGGCGTCGTCGGACAGCACGATCGTCGGCTGCTCGCGGGTGATGCTGTGCAGGATCTTGGCGTAGGCCCGGGCGACGGTCTGATCCGTCGCCAGCACGAGTCCGCCAGCATCGGGGATGTGGTGCCGGATCTCGGTCAGACGGCGATCCGCCGCGGAGAGCACAGCAGGCATCCAGTCGCCCTCGGGGTCGAGGGCCGTTCGCCAGGCCTGCGAGGTGACGTCCTTCGTGTTGTCCTGTCCCAGATGGGTCTCGAGTTCGTCGCCGGCACTCGTCCGCCACCGCATCTTCCCGGCATACATGTGGAAGAGCACGGGACGGACGACGCCGTCCGCGAGAGCGCGGCCGTACCCGTAGGCGTAGTCGGTGCTGGAGACCCGGGCTCCGGTCTCGTCCGGGAGGTACTCCACGAACGGGATCGGTGCGGTGTCGCTCCGGAACGGGGTCCCCGAGAGCAGCAGTCGGCGTTTCGCAGGTCCGTAAGCATCGCGGATCGCGTCGCCCCAGCTCAAGGCGTCGCCGCCGTGGTGCACCTCATCGAGGATGACCAGGGTCTTCGCGTCCTCCGTCAGGTGACGGTGCACCGACGACTTCGCGGCGACCTGCGCATACGTGACCACGACGCCGTGATAGTGCCGCGCCGGTGCCCAGTGGCTGTTGCGGAAGCGCGGGTCGAGCCGGATGTGGACGCGGGCGGCGGCGTCGGCCCACTGGGTCTTCAGGTGCTCCGTGGGTGCCACGACGATGACCCGGTTCACCTCGCCCATGCGCATGAGCTCGACCGCAAGGGTGAGCGCGAACGTGGTCTTGCCGGCGCCCGGTGTGGCGGCCACGAGGAAGTCACGCTGGTCGGCCTGGAAGTACGCGTCCAGAGCCTCCTGCTGCCATGCCCGCAGCTTGTTCGCCGTTCCCCACGGGGCGCGCTGAGGGAAGGACGGAGAGAGCATCGACTCCACGATAATCGCTCCCACCGACACCGCGGCATCCGCGGGGGTGCCGCGCGCGTCCCCCCTCGAAGGCACCGGCACGGGTAGGCTCGGTCACTGCGCGGCGGTCACCATCGTGCGCGCACGCCTTCGCGAAGGAGAGCCGGATGAGCGATCAGGAATCGACCAGGACCCCGTACGTCGCGAACGAGACTCCGCACCCGTGGCGCCGGTTCGTCGCGATCGGCGACTCGTTCACCGAGGGCATCGGCGACCCGGACCCGGCGGCCCCCGGGGGTCACCGCGGCTGGGCCGATCGCGTCGCCGAGGTGCTCGCCCAGCAGGTTGACGACTTCGCCTATGCCAACCTCGCCGTCCGGGGGAAGCTCATCGCGCAGATCGTCGCCGATCAGGTGGAGCCCGCCGTCGCGCTGCGCCCCGACCTCATCTCGATCTGCGCGGGCGGCAACGACGTCATCCGCCCCGGCACCGATCCGGATGCCATCGCCGCGCAGCTGGAGGACGCGGTGGCGCGCCTGTCGTCCACCGGCGCGGCCGTGGTCGTGTTCACCGGCATCGACACGGGGTTCACGCCGGTGTTCCGTCCCTTCCGCGGCAAAGTCGCGATCTACAACGAGAACGTCCGCGCGATCGCGGAGCGCCACGACTGCATCGTCGCGGACCAGTGGGCACTGAAGGTCGTGCAGGATGCGCGATTCTTCGACGACGATCGCCTGCACTACAACGCGCTCGGCCACCACGAGGTCGCGCGGATGGTGCTCCGCGCCCTCAACGTTCCGAACGACCTCGAGGCCATGCAGCCCGAGCCGCTGCCGCTGCGGACCTGGCGTGCCGCCCGCAGCGAAGACCTCGGCTGGGCCCGGGAGCACCTCGTGCCCTGGGTGCTCCGCCGGCTGCGCCACCAGTCGTCCGGCGACCACATCGCTGCCAAGCGCCCCGAGCCCTCCCCGGTCATCCTCCCCGGCAAGGAGTGACGCGCACTCTCACTCCGCGGGAGCGAGTGCCCACAGCGCCACGGCGGCGGCCGAGGCGACGTTGAGCGAATCCACGCCGCCGGCCATCGGAATGGTGACCACGGTGTCCGCGCTGTCGAGCGCGGTCCGCGTGAGACCGTCGCCTTCGGCTCCGAAGAGCAGCGCCACCTTCTCGGGCCGCTGTGCCGCATACATCCGGAGATCCACGGCTGTGTCACTGAGTGCGAGGGCAGCGATGTCGAAGCCCTGCTCACGGAGATCCGAGACCGCCGACGACCACTCGTCGATCCGGGTCCAGGGCACCTGGAACACCGTGCCCATGCTCACCCGGACGCTGCGACGGTAGAGCGGGTCGGCACAGCGCGCCGACACGAGCACCGCATCCGCCCCCAGGCCGGCGGCGGCGCGGAAGGCGGCGCCGACGTTGGTGTGATCGCCGAGGTCCTCCAGCACCAGCACCAGCCGGGCGTCGCGCACCACGTCGGCGACCGGCGCCAGAGCCGGACGGCGCATGGCGGCGAGGGCTCCGCGGTGGACCTGATAGCCGGTGACCTGTTCCGCGACCTCGTCCGGGACCACGAGCACCGGAACGGCGCGTTCCCCCAGGATGCGCCGCACCTCGTCGACGCGCCGGGCCGAGACCAGCACCGATCGGGGTTCGTGCCCGGCGGCCAGCGCGCGCTCGATCACCTTGGCGGTCTCGGCGATGTAGAGTCCCTCCGCGGGCTCGCGGACGGCGCGGAGGGCGGTGTCGGTGAGGCCGCGGTGGTCGTCCAGCCGCGGGTCGTCGATGTCGGTCACATGCTGGAGGTCCACCGCTCCACTCTGCCATCCCGGTTCTCGTCCACCCCGCGCCCCGTAGACTCGATCGAGGAGGTCCTGTGAGCGTGACGAACACCGCTGAGCCGTCGGCTGAGCTCTCCCACGCCGCCGACCTGCTGCGCGGCAAGCGGATCGCCCTTCTCACCGGCGCCGGGATCTCGACCGACTCCGGCATTCCCGCCTACCGCGGCGAGGGGGCGCGCACCCGCAGCGACCCCATGACGATCCAGACCTACCTCGGCGACGAGGCCGCCCGGCGCCGCTACTGGGTCGGCGGCCACCTCGGCTGGCGGGCGTTCGCGCAGGCCGCCCCGAATCCCGGCCACCGCGCCCTCGCGGAGATGGAGTCCAGGGGCGTGGCCTCGGGTGTCATCACCCAGAACGTCGACGGACTGCACCTCCGCGCGGGCAGCTCGCACGTCATCGAGGTGCATGGGACCATGCGCCGCGTGCTCTGCCTGCACTGTGGTCAGGTGTTCGACCGTCGCGACATCGCCGTGCAGATCGAGGAGCGCAACCCCTGGATCACCGTCCCGGAGAACGTGGCGCTGGCCCCGGACGGCGACGTGCTCCCGGAGAGCACCGAGGGCTTCGTGGTCCCGACCTGCACCGTGTGCGCGGGCATGCTCAAACCCGACGTGGTGTTCTTCGGAGAGTATGTGCCGCAGGATCGCTTCCGTGCCGCCGAATCGTTGCTGCGCTCCAGCGACGCGCTCATCGTGGCCGGCTCCTCTCTCGTCGTGAACTCCGGCGTGCGCCTCGTGAACCGGGCGCGTCGACGCGGCATCCCTCTGATCATCGTCAATCGCGAGCCGACCCGCGCGGACGCCTGGGCCGATGTCACCATCGCCGCCGGCACCAGCGACGTGCTCCCCGCCCTGCAGGAGATGCTGTCGTGACCTATCTCACCCTCATCCGCCACGGTCAGACCGACTGGAACCTCGCCCGCCGCATCCAGGGGTCGACCGACATCCCGTTGAACGAGACGGGCCGCGAGGACGCGCGGTGGGCGGCAGAGAAACTCGCCGGCACGACGCACCATGCCGTCTACACGAGCCCGCTCGTGCGGGCGAGCGAGACCGCCGGCATCATCGCGGAGCGCCTGGGCTTGGAGATCGCCGGCGTGGTCCCCGACATCCGGGAGCGGGAGTTCGGCGAGGGCGAGGGCATGCTCGTCCCCGACTACATCTCGACCTACGGCGACTGGCACGCGGAGGTCCCCGGCGCGGAATCGCTGCACGAGGTCGGCGTCCGCGCCATCGCGGCGCTCCACCGCATCGCGCGCGACGCCCGGCGGAGGTCGGCGCCGCAGGCGGAGTCGGTGCTCGTGGTGACCCACGGCGGAGTCATCCGCGCCGTCATCGACCATGTCTCCGGCGGTACGCTCCCCCGGGACGGCGAGGTGCTGCGCAACGGCTCCGCGCACCGGTTCGTCGCGGCACCCGGCTACCTCCGGCTGCTCGAGGAGACGCCCGTCCTCTGACGGGACGGTCAGCCGGCGCGGGAGACCACGGCGCGCGCGTGGCGCAGGACGGGCTCGTCCACCATGCGCCCCCGGAAGCGGAACACACCGCGCTCCTGCGCCGCAGCGGCGAGCACCTCGCGCGCCCATGCCACGGTCTCGGCGTCCGGGGCATATGCCGCCCGGATGACCGCGACCTGACTCGGATGGATGCATGCCGTCGCGCGGAACCCCGACGCCGCCGCATCGTTCGCCTCCCGCTCCAGCCCCGCGGTATCGCCGATGTCGACGTGCACCGCGTCGATCGCCGCCTTGCCGTGCGCACCGGCCTCCAGGAGCACCCGGGAGCGGGCGTAGCGCGCGATGTCGCGGTAGCCGCCCTCCGTGTTGCGGGACGAGGTGCCGCCGAGGGAGGCCACCAGATCCTCCGCGCCCCACATCAGTCCGGCGACCGCCGGGTGCGCGGCGATCTCGGGCGCCGCATGGATTCCACGCGCCGTCTCGCACAGCGCGAGGAGGGTGAAGCCCGCGTCGAAGGCGTCCAGGCCCTCCGCGCTCTCCGTCTTCGCCACCATCACGGTCCGGAACGGCGAGCGAGCCAGGGCCTTGAGGTCGTCCGCGAACGCCGCGGAGTCCGGCGCATTCACCCGTACGATGACGCGCGCGGGGTCGAGGTCCGCGGCGACGATGTTCTCGCGGGCCTCGCTCTTCGCCTCCGGCAACACGGCGTCCTCCAGATCGAGGATCACGGCATCCGCCCGCTCCTGGGCCTTCGCGAAGCGTTCCGGGCGGTCCGCCGGGCAGAACAGCAGGGCAGGGCCGAGTTCGAAGGTCATGCGGCGTCCTCCTCCGGCCGGCAGCGCACCAGCACCGTGCGGACGGCCGTCGCGACCACCGTGCCGTCCTGGTTGCGTCCGGTGTGCGCGATCTGCACGACGCCCTGGCCGGGACGGGACGACGAGAGCCGCTTGTCGACGACGACGCTCTCGGTCGTGAGCGTGTCCCCGGCGAACAGCGGATGCGGGAAGGCGATGTCGCCGAGGCCGAGCTGCGCCACCATCGTCCCCTGCGTGAGCTGGGCGACGGAGGAGCCCACCATCGTCGACAGCGTCCACATGGAGTTCATGAGGCGCGCGTGGAACGGTTCCTGGGCATCGGCGAAGGCCGCGTCCAGGTGCAGCGCCTGGGTGTTCATCGTCAGCGTCGTGAAGAGGACGTTGTCCGCCTCCGTAGCCGTGCGACCGGGGCGGTGCACGTACCGGACGTCGGTCTCGAACTCCTCGTAGTACAGGCCGCGCTGCACGACCTCGCGCATGGTCATGCCTCCACGCTACCGGGCGAGTCCGAGCGCCCTGGCGATCACGAGGAGCTGGACCTCGGTGGTCCCCTCGCCGATCTCGAGGATCTTGGAGTCACGGTAGTGGCGCGCCACCGGGAATTCGTTCATGAAGCCGTTGCCGCCGAAGATCTGCGTCGCATCGCGGGCGTTGTCCATCGCGGCCTCGCCCGCGACGAGCTTCGCGATGGCCGCCTGCTCGGCGAACGCCTCTCCCGCGTCACGCAGGCGTGCGGCGTGGTGCCAGGCGAGCCGTGCGGTATGCACGCGCGCCCTCATCCGCGCCAGCGTGAACTGGGCGTTCTGCCGCGTGCTGAGGGCGCTGCCGAAGATGGTGCGGCTCTTGGCGTACTCGACCGCCGCCTCCAGGCACCCCTCCGCCGCGCCGGTCGACAGGGCGGCGATCGCGATGCGGCCCTCGTCCAGGATGCTGAGGAAGTTGCGGAACCCGCTCCCCCGCTCGCCGAGGAGATTGCCCGCCGGCACCCGCGCTCCGTCGAACGTCAGCGGATGGGTGTCCGACGCGTTCCACCCCACCTTGTCGTAGGGCGGCTCGACCGTGAATCCCGGCGTACCGTTCGGGACGATGATCGTCGAGATCTCCTTGCGTCCCTCGCTCTGGCCGGTGACCGCGGTGACCGTCACGAAACGGGTGATCGGAGTGCCCGAGTTGGTGATGAACTGCTTGGAGCCGTCGATCACCCACTCGTCGCCGTCGAGCCGCGCCGTCGTGCGCGTCGCCCCGGCATCGCTCCCGGCCTCGGGCTCGGTGAGTCCGAACCCGGCGAGGGCGCGACCGGCGAGGAGATCCGGCAGCAGCTCGCGCTTCTGCTCCTCGGTACCGAAGCGGAAGACGGGCATCGCCCCCAGGCTCACCCCGGCCTCGAGGGTGATCGCGATCGACTGGTCGACCCGTCCCAGAGCCTCGATGGCGAGGCCGAGCGCCATGTAGTCGCCGCCCTGCCCGCCGTACTCCTCGGGGAAGGGCAGTCCGAAGAGGCCGAGCTCCCCCATCTGCCGCACGACGTCCATGGAGAGCGTGTGCGTGCGATCCGCCTCGTACGCCTGCGGAGCGACGACCGTGTCGGCGAACTCGCGTACCATCGCGGCGAGCTCGCGCTCCTCCTCGGTGAGATCGTGCATCATCGGTCCTCCTCCGTCATCGTCACGCGGGCGACCGGTTGGTCGCGCCGCACCTGGTCGCCGACCGCGACCAGCAGCCGCACCACGCCGTCGTGCGGCGCGAGCACGGGGTGCTCCATCTTCATCGCCTCGATCGATACGAGGGGCGCTCCCGCGCGGACCGCCGCCCCGTCCTCGACGTGAACAGCCACGACCCCGCCGGGCATCGGGGCGCGAGCCTCGGGCTCCGTGGCCCTGGCTTCGCGTTCCGCGGCGGCGAGGCGCCTGCGCATCCGGCCGCGGCGGTCCAGGGGACGCAGCCGGAGCGTCCGCCCTTCCTCGCTGACCCATACCGCGCCCTCGGCGTCGCGGGCCACGTGCACCCGGTCGGCGCGCACCAGGGGTGGCGTCGCGCGCACGATCTCTTCGTCGTCCGTGAGCAGGGCGACGGGTTCGGGGGCGCACGGCGCCGCTCCGAGATGCCATCCCGGGAGGCTGTGCCACAGCGGGCCGGCGCCCTCTCGCGCGGTGACCGTCGCGGAGCGGGTCTGCACGACGCCGGCGGCCGCCGCGAGCTGCGCCGCCGACGGGGGCACCGGTGCGAGCGGGAGCAGGGTCTCGATGAGGCCGGTGTCGAGGTCTCCCTCGCGCACACGGCGGTCCTGAAGCAGCTGGCGCAGGAACGCGATGTTCGTCTCCACGCCCAACACCACGATGCGGGCAAGGGCGTCGTCCAGGCGCTGCAGCGCCGTCTCCCTGTCCTCCGCCCACGCGATGACCTTCGCGATCATCGGGTCGTAGAACCCGCTCACCACACTCCCGGACTCGACGGCGGCATCCACCCGGACGCCCGGAGGCGCCTCGAAGAGCAGCACGGTCCCCGTCGAGGGCAGGAACCCCCGTTCCGGCGACTCGGCGTACACCCGCGCCTCCACGGCATGGCCGGTCGTGCGGGGCTCGACGTCGAGCTTCTGTCCATCGGCCATGCGGAGCTGCAGCGCGACGAGGTCGAGTCCGGTGACCTCCTCGGTCACCGGATGCTCCACCTGCAGCCGGGTGTTCATCTCGATGAAGAAGACGTCTTCCGGGGCGTCCGCGTCGACGAGGAACTCCACGGTGCCGGCCCCGACATAGGCGACGCTCTCCGCTGCCCGCACCGCCGCCGCGAGCAGCCGGTCGCGGGTCGCGGACGGGACCCCGGCGGACGGCGCCTCCTCGATCACCTTCTGATGACGACGCTGGAGCGTGCACTCGCGCTCGCCGAGCGCCACGACGGTGCCGTGGGCGTCGCCGAACACCTGCACCTCGATGTGTCGCGGTCGACGGATGAGACGTTCCAGGATGAGCGCGTCGTCGCCGAAGGCGGATGCCGCGACCCGTCGGGCGGAGCTGAGCGCGCTCGCCAGACCCGTGCTGTCGGCGACGACCTCCATGCCCTTCCCCCCGCCGCCCGCGCTCGGCTTCACGAGGAGCGGGAATCCGACAGCCTCCGCCTCCTCACGGATCTCCGCGTCGGACAGCCCGCGCGCGTCGAACCCCGGCACCACGGGCACGCCGCTGCGGCTCACGTGCTCACGGGCTCGCGCCTTGTCCCCCATGATCTGCAGGGCCTCGACGGTGGGACCGATGAAGACGATGCCGCTCTCCGCACACGCCTCCGCGAGCCCGACGCTCTCGGAGAGGAATCCGTAGCCGGGATGGACGGCCTCCGCTCCGGAGGCACGAGCCGCCGCGATGACGGCATCGATGTCGAGGTACGACTCCGCGGCCGGTGCCGGACCGATCCGCACGGCGGCATCCGCCTCGCGGACGTGCGGCGCGTCCGCGTCCGCGTCGCTGTAGACCGCGATGCTGCGGATGCCGAGGTCGCGGAGGGTCCGGATGATCCGGCGCGCGATCTCGCCGCGGTTCGCGACGAGGACCGAGGAGAACGAGAGTTCGGGTGAAGGCGACATGGGGCTCACATCCGGAAGACGCCGAAGCGCGGCTCGGGCAGAGGACTGCGGGCGACGACGTCCAGGGCGAGTCCGAGGAGGTCACGGGTCTGCTCCGGATCGACGATGCCGTCGTCCCAGAGCCGTGCGGTGGCGTAGTACGGCTCGCCCTGCTCTTCGTACTGCGCCCGGATCGGCTCCTCGAACGCCGCACGCTCCTCCGCGGTCCACGACTCCCCTCGCGCCGAGAGCTGGTCGTCCTTCACGGTGGCGAGCACCGAGGCGGCCTGGGGTCCGCCCATGACCGAGATCCGACTCGCGGGCCAGGTCCAGAGGAACCGCGGAGAGTAGGCACGTCCGCACATCGAGTAGTTGCCCGCCCCGAAGGAGCCCCCGATGATGACGGTGAGCTTCGGGACGCGGGTGGTCGCGACGGCCGTGACCATCTTCGCCCCGTCTTTCGCGATGCCACCGGCCTCCGCATCGGAGCCGACCATGAACCCGGTGATGTTCTGCAGGAAGAGCAGGGGGATGCCCCGCTGATCGCAGAGCTCGATGAAGTGCGCGCCCTTGAGCGCAGACTCGCTGAACAGCACGCCGTTGTTCGCGACGATGCCGACGGGGTGGCCGTGCAGCCGCGCGAAACCCGTCACCAGCGTGGTGCCGTACTCGGCCTTGAACTCATGGAAGGTGTCGCCGTCGACGAGGCGGGCGATGACCTCGCGCACGTCGTAGGAGGCGTTGACGTCCACCGGAACGACGTCATACAGGGAGCCGGCCTCCGCGGGCGGTCGACTGTCGCCGACGTCCCAGGCCGGGGCGGGCGGCGGCGGAAGCGTGGCGACGATGTCCCGGAGGATCTCCAGGGCGTGCTCGTCGTCGTCGGCCAGGTGATCCACGACGCCACTGCGACGGGCGTGCAGCTCCCCTCCCCCGAGCTCCTCCGCCGTGACCACCTCGCCGATCGCCGCCTTCACCAGTGGCGGCCCGCCCAGGAAGATCGTGCCCTGTCCCCGGACGATGACGGTCTCGTCGCTCATCGCCGGAACGTAGGCGCCCCCGGCCGTGCACGAGCCGAGGACCGCTGCGAGCTGCGGGATGCCCTGCGCGGACAGCCGCGCCTGGTTGAAGAAGATGCGTCCGAAGTGCTCCCGATCCGGGAACACCTCATCCTGGCGAGGAAGGAAGGCGCCGCCCGAGTCGACGAGGTAGAGGCAGGGAAGGCGGTTCTCGAGGGCGATCTCCTGCGCGCGCAGATGCTTCTTCACGGTCAGCGGATAGTAGGTCCCGCCCTTCACGGTGGCGTCGTTGCAGACCACCATGACGTGCCGGCCGTGGACCAGGCCGATGCCGGCGATGACACCGGCCCCGGGCGCCTCGCCCCCGTACAGGCCGTCGGCCGCGAGCGGCGCGACCTCGAGGAACGGACTGTCCTCGTCGAGGACGCGCGCCACCCTGTCGCGAGGAAGCAGTTTGCCGCGGGCGACGTGTCGCTCGCGCGAGGCGGTCGGCCCGCCCTGCGCTGCCGCGGCGAGACGGTCGCGGAGCTGCTGGGCGAGCGCTTCCTGGGTTGCCGGCATCGTGACGTCCTCCTCGACCCACGTCGCGCCGGGTGGGAGCCTGGCGCGCTGCATGCATTCTCGGTTAGTGTTCACTAACCCGTTGATTCAGGTTAGCGAGGATTAACTGAGATGACAAGCCCCGCCACCGCCCGCGACCGCGCCAAGGCGGAACGCTCCGACGCGCTTCTGCATGCCGCGGCACGGCTCTTCGCCGCGCGCGGGTACAGCGGCGTGAGCCTGGAGGACATCGGCGCCGCCGTCGGCGTGTCCGGGCCTGCCGTGTACCGCCACTTCGCCGGGAAGCAGGCCCTTCTCGGCGCGGTCCTGGTCAAGGTCAGTCAGGACCTCGTCGCGGGCGGACGACGCGTGTCCGCGGAGACGACGGCAGCCGACGAGCGGATGCGCGGACTCATCCGCTTCCACGTCGAGTTCGCGCTCGGCAACGCCGAGGTGATCCAGGTGCAGGACCGGGACCTCGCCTTCCTCGACGACGACGACCGCGCCGAGGTCCGTCGCCTGCAGCGCGCCTACATCGAGCTCTGGATGGATGCGCTCGCCGCCCTGGATCGTCCGGAGTCCCTGGACCGCGACGAGCTGCGGCTGCGCGTGCAGGCGTGCTTCGGTCTCATCAACTCCACCCCGCACAGCACCCGCGCCGCGACGAGACGGCACGCGGCCACCGCGACCGTGCTGGTCGCGATGGCCGAGGCCGCGCTGCGCGCCGCTAGCTGAGCAACATCGCCCGCCCCGGGTCCTCGAGGATGTCCGCCACGTCCTTGAGGAACGTCGCGCCTTCGGCCCCGTCCACGAGGCGGTGGTCGAAGGACAGGCTCAGCGTCATGAGCTGACGCAGCGCGATCTCCCCGCGGTACTCCCACGGCTGCCGACGCACGGCGCCTACCGCGAGGATGCCGGACTGCCCCGCCGGGAGGATCGGTGTTCCGGCGTCCACCCCGAACACCCCGATGTTCGACAGCGAGAACGTGCCTCCGGCGAGTTCGGCCGGCGAGGTCTTCCCCGCACGCGCGGTCTCCGCGAGGGCACGGATCGCTGCGGACAGCTCCACCAGATTCATCCGCTCCGCGTCCCGGATCATCGGCACGATGAGACCACGCTCGGTCGCGGCGGCGATGCCCAGGTCGACGAAGCCGTACTCGACGATCTCCCCGGACTCCTCGTCCCACCGCGCGTTCAGGCCCGGAGCACGGTGCAGGGCGAGGCAGACCGCCTTCGCGACGACGGCGAGCGGGCCGATCCGATGCTCCGAGAGCGCTCGGTCCTCGCGGAGACGTGCCAGCATCTCCATGGTCGCGGTCACATCGACCGTGTGGAAGACCGTGACGTGCGGGGCGGTGAAGGCGCTCTGCACCATCGCCGCCGCCGTGTGCTTGCGGACCCCGCGGATCGGAATGCGCGTCTCCCGCGGCCTCCCCTCCGCGCGCGGGAGAGTTCCGGAGATCGGGGTGGTCTCGCGCTCGGGTGCCCCGACCAGCCGCGACGGCTCCGCTCCGATGCGCTCCGCATACGCATCCACGTCTGCCCTCGTGATCACGCGGTCGCCGACTTCCGCGGCGACGAGGACGAGGTCGACGCCCCGTCGCTTGGCGTAGGCGCGCACCGGAGGGGTGGACCGTGGTCGCTCCAGAACGGGCTCGACCGCGACCGATGGCGTCGCGTCGTGCGGAGCCGCCTCGAGAACGGCCGTGTCGGCCGCCGAGGCCACCGGGGCGGCACTCCGGCGCCGTGCCCGGCGCGCGGGGCGTCCGCTCGAGGTCGGGGCGGCTCCGTAGCCCACGAGGTTCGGCTGCGCCTTCTCCGCGGAGGACTCCTGCTCGCCACCGGACGGCGCCGCCGGAGGGTCGTCCCCCTCGATGTCGAAGGCGATCAGCGGCGCTCCCACGGCGACGGTCTCTCCCGCGTCCGCGTGGAGGGTCGAGACCGTGCCCTCGTATGGCGACGGCAGCTCGACGACGGCCTTGGCCGTCTCGACCTCCGCGAGGGTCTGGTTCAGCGCGACGCTGTCGCCGGGCGCGACGAGCCACTGCACGACCTCGGCCTCGGTGAGTCCTTCGCCGAGGTCGGGGAGACGGAATTCGGCGATCATGCGTCTGCTCCCGTCAGGCTGTGCGGGCGATCCATCACGCGGTCGACCGCATCGAGGATCCGGTCGAGGTCCGGCAGGTGGTACTTCTCGAGCTTGGCCGGCGGGTAGGGCACGTCGTGGCCGGTGACCCGCAGCGGAGCGGACTCCAGGTACTCGAAGCAGCGCTCGGTCACGCTCGCGATGACCTCCGCGGCGAGTCCGGCTTCCCGGGAGGCCTCGTGCGCCACGACCACACGCCCGGTCTTGCGCACCGAGGCGGCGACGGAGTCGTAGTCCACCGGCGAGAGCGACCGCAGGTCGATCACCTCCAGGGCGATGCCCTCGTCCTCCGCGGCCTCCGCCGCCTGCAGCGCGGTGCTCACCATGGCCCCGTAGGTGAGGACGGTGACGTCGGTGCCCGGGCGCACCACCCGCGCGACACCCATCGGCGGGGCATCCGCGAGCGGGGCCTCCAGGTCGACCTCCCCCTTGTGGTGATAGAGGCGCTTGGGCTCGAAGAACACGACGGGGTCGTCCGAGGCGATCGCCTGGCGAAGACTCCGGTAGGCGTCCTCCGGGTTCGACACGGCGACCACCCGAAGGCCGGCCGTGTGCGCGAAGTACGCCTCCGGAGACTCGGAATGATGCTCCGCGGCACCGATGCCGCCGGCCCAGGGGATCCGGATGGTGATCGGCATCTTCACCCGCCCCTGGGTGCGGTAGTGGAGCTTCGCGACCTGGGAGACGATCTGGTCGAAGGCCGGGTAGACGAACCCGTCGAACTGGATCTCGACGACCGGGCGGTATCCGCGGAAGGCGAGGCCGACGGCCGTGCCGACGATCCCGGACTCCGCGAGGGGGGTGTCGATGACCCGGGCCGCCCCGAACTCGTCGAGGAGGCCGTCCGTGATCCGGAAGACGCCGCCGAGCTTGCCGATGTCCTCCCCCAGGAGCACCACCTTCTCGTCGTCGCGCATCGCCTGACGCAGGCCGGCGCCGAGCGCCTTGCCGAGAGTGAGCTCGGTCATGGTCACGCCTCACCCTCGAACGACGCCAGATAGGCGGCGTACTCGTCGCGCTGCCGCTCCAGACCCGTGTGCGGCTCGGCGTAGACGCCGTCGAAGACCGCCAGCGGCGGACGGGTGACCATGCCCAGGCAGGTCGCGCGCATCTCCTTGGCGATGGCGTCCGCAGCCGCCTGCGTCTCGGCGACGTGCTCCGCGGTGAGGTCGCCGGTCGCGCGGAGGTACGCCTCGATGCGCGCGATGGGGTCGCGGCGCCGCCACGACTCCAGCTCGGCCTCGTCCCGGTACCTGGTGGGGTCGTCCGCGGTGGTGTGCGGACCCATCCGGTAGGTCACCGCCTCGATGTAGGCCGGCCCCTTCCCGGAGCGTGCGTGCTCCAGCGCCCAGCGCATCGCCGCCAGGCACGCGAGGACGTCGTTGCCGTCCACGCGGAGGCTCGGGATCCCGAATCCGGGGGCGCGTCCCGCGATCGGGTACTGCGACTGCACCGCGACCGGCTCGGAGATGGCCCAGTGGTTGTTCTGGCAGACGAACACGACCGGCACCTGGTAGGACGCAGCGAAGATCATCGCCTCGTTCACGTCCCCTTGACTGGTGGCCCCGTCTCCGAAGTAGGTCACGGCGACCTCCGGGGCCTTCTCGTGCCGGATGCCGAGGGCGTACCCGACCGCGTGCAGGGTCTGGGCGCCGATGATGATCTGCAGCGGAGCGACCCGCAGGACCGCGGGATCGTAGGCGGCACCCTCCTCGCCGCGCCACATGCGCACGTAGTCCCCCGGCTGGGCGCCGCGGGCGTAGATCACGCCGGTCTCACGGTAGCTCGGGAAGACGTAGTCCTGCGGATCGAGGGCCCGGGCGGTGCCGATCTGCGTGGCCTCCTGCCCCTGGCACGGCGCCCAGAGACCGAGCTGCCCCTGGCGCTGCAGGGCGACACCTTCGGCGTCGATCCGGCGGAGGATGACCATGTCGCGATGCAGGGCGCGCAGCTGCGCGGC
This sequence comes from Microbacterium sp. LEMMJ01, assembly GCF_002114135.1. Taxonomy (NCBI): domain Bacteria; kingdom Bacillati; phylum Actinomycetota; class Actinomycetes; order Micrococcales; family Microbacteriaceae; genus Microbacterium; species Microbacterium sp. LEMMJ01. The sequence continues at coordinate 54,612 of NZ_NCTV01000036.1, read as the reverse complement.
GTCGACATCGGCGACGAATGGGTCGAGGCGGGCGTTCGCGACGCGGGTCCCGTCCGGAGCGAGGATCCGCTCCGACAGCTCGAGATCCTGGGCGGTGTCCGCGATGGGGGTGGTCTGCGGCGACATCATCGTCCTCCTCGTCCCTGGCGGCCCTCGTGGGGCGACGCACAATGGAGCCGGCGTCATCACCGGCATGGTCTGAGGGTACGTCTGGTCAACACCTCGCTCAAGCAACTCAACGCCGATTGAGCATGTTGCTCATTTTTCTCCGATGCCGTGCTGCTAGGGTTTGGCACTATGCCTGGACTGGACCGGATCGACCTGGAGCTTCTCGCCGCCCTCGCCGACGACCCGCGCGTGACGATCGTCGCTCTCGCCGAGCGCATGAGCCTGTCGCGCAACACCATCCAGGCGCGGATGGCCCGGCTGGAGCAGAGCGGCGTCTTCCTCTCCTACGAGCGCGCCTTCTCCCCCGACGTCCTCGGGTTCCCGCTGCAGGCGTTCGTCAGCATCGGCGTCCGCCAGACCGAGCTCCCCCGCATCATCAACGAGCTGGCGCGCATCCCGGAGGTCGTCCAGGCACACGGTCTGAGCGGCTCCATCGACCTGCTGGCGCGCGTGGCGTGCCGCGACGCCCGTCATCTGTTCGACACGGACGCCCGGATCCTCTCGATCGAGGGTGTGGAGCGGACCGAGACCTCGCTCGCCATGGGTGAGGTGATCCCGTTCCGAGTGGCCGGGCTCATCGGCCTCGCGCGACGGGAATCCTGAGGAACCGACGGATTGCGCCGGCCGCTTCCGCCGGCGTCTCATAGTGGATCAGGTGACCCACCTGGGCGATCTCGACGAGAGACGCGTCGGGGAAGAGCGTCACCAGCTTCCGTTCCGCCTCGATCGGGGTGATGTCGTCCCGCTGTGCGGCGATGAGGAGCGTGGGCACGTCGATCGCGGGGGCGAACTCCCTGACGTCGTGCGAGACGCTCGCGACGAAGGCGTCGTGCAGCACGTCGCGATCGGAGAACCGCGAGAAGTAGGTGTCGTGCTGGTCGTGGATGAAGCGCCGCAACTCGGGGTCCCGCGTCTTCGCCATGGTCATGCTCATCACGCGGACGATCACCCGATTCCGCAGCAGCGCGGTCCCGATCCGCGGCGGGAGCTTGGCGCCGAGCGCGTAGTACAGCACTGCGAGTCGGGTCATGACGCCCTTCGGACCCTCCAGCGCCGGTGCGCCGATGGGGTTCACGAGGATCAGCCGCGGCGTCTCGAGCCCTCCGGCCACAGCGGCGGCGGCCACGATGGAGCCGAAGGAATGGCCGAGGATGACCGCCCCCGGCGCTGTGGCCGCGGCGAAGTCGGTCAACCACCCCGCGTACTCCTGAAGGTCGTGGCGACGACCGGGCAGCGGTGCGGACTCCCCGAACCCGGGCAGATCAGGCGCGAGCACGCGGAGCTCCGGAAGGAAGGCGAGGACCGACTCGAGGCCGTGGTGCTCGCCTCGGAAGCCGTGAACCGCGATGACGGTCGTCTCGGCGTCGTCCGGACCGTAGACCCAGTACGCCGTCGTTCCCCCGCGCACCTCCACCTCCTGGCGCTGCACCGGAATCCGGCTCAATCGCTCCGCATACGGGGAAGGCACACTCATGGTCCGAGTCTACGAGGCCTCTGCACTCCCGCCTTCCCGACGGATACCCCCGGGGCGTCCCCACCGTCTTGTCAGTGGCGTGGGTTAGTGTCCAAGAAGCCCCGGCCACCCGGACGAGGCGCAGCAAGGAGTGTCGGTGCAGTTCACATCCACGGACATCGAGCAGGTGGAGTCCACCTGGCAGCAGTTCGTGCCCTCGGCGACCCTCCAGGACGTGGACCCCCGCCGGTTCCGCTTCGACTGGCGCTCGGTGGAGGCGGCGTCCATGTCGCTCGTCCGCTATCAGCTCGCGGCCCAGGTGCACTCCCGCGCCGAGCCGGAGGATCAGCTGCTGGTGTGTCGCGTCGATGCCGCCGACGCCCGGATCTGGTCGGGCAGGCAAGGACTCGACGCCGGTCAGCCATGGCTCACGGACGGCGTCCGGGTCGAGGCGAAGTGGAACCAGGTCGCCCGCGTCCGTGCTCTCGTGTTCGATCGCGCGGCGGCGCGTGACTCGATCAGGCAGATCACCGGCGACGACCGCCTCGAGCTCCGCGCCACCGGACTCGCTCCGCACACGCGGGAGGACGGGGCACGGTGGGAGCGGATGTTCTCCTACATCGACGGCTCGTTCGGTCCGGATGGCGCCGACCCCCTCATCGCCGCCGAGCTCGAGCGCCACGCCCTGCTGCTGACCATGTCGGCGTTCCCCACCACCTTCAGCGAGTCGCTGCACCGTCCGGCCCAACGCTCCGCGGCGCCGGCCTCGGTGCGTCGCGCCCTCGCGTTCATCGAGGACAACGCACACCTGCCCATCACGGTGGACGACGTCGCGGCGGCGGCCTTCATGTCCACCCGAGGCCTGCAGTACGCGTTCCGTCGCGCGCTCGACATGACACCGAACGAGGCCCTGCGGCGCGCCCGGCTCGACGGCGCGCATCGGGATCTGCGACACGGCAAGGGCACGTCGGTGTCCGCGATCGCGCGCCGATGGGGGTTCAGCAACGTCTCCCGCTTCGCCGTGGCGTATCGCGAGGCGTACGGGAATCCGCCCGTCCTGACCGCTCTATGACGGCCGACTGACACCGCGCGCATACTCTGTTCGCACCGGACGGCGCGTCGCCCTGATGCGCACGATGTCGTGCGCAAATTGGCTAGAGTCCAAGTATCCCCGGGAGCGGTCTGCCGTCTTCCCCCCACGTTCCCAAGGAGCGCCATGAACATTCCCGCAGCCCCCGCCGCGAAGGTGGGCTGACGATGGGCAGCCTGTATTACGGCGACACCCAGACGCCGATCCAGATCGAAGACCGTGCGCTCGCGCACCTCAAGGTCGTGATCGCCACGAAGTTGCGGCGGAACGAGAGCTTCACGCTCTCCTGGCGCCACCCGGAGGGCGATGCTCCCGGCCGGTCCACGCTGTGGCTGCACCCGTCGATCCCGCTCCGTTTCGTCTTCGACGAGGCCGAGACGCCCGAGCTGAGCCGGCGCTGGATCGAGGAGCTCGCGCACTCCGCGAACTCGAGCGGGGGCATCACCCTCGTCGAGGAGCATCTCGAAGGCGCGGACGTCGTCTGACGAGAAGGGCCGCGGGTTCTCCCGCGGCCCTTCTCCTTCCTGTGTGCGTGCGCTCAGAGCCCGTCGTCGGAGCTCGAGCTGACGGAACGCCGGGTCGTGGGCTCGCCCGTCGCCGGGTCCACGTACGTGCGCGACACCGTCTCCGTGCGACGCCGACGCGCGAGGAGCACGATGCCGATGAGGAAGATGATCACGCCGGCACCCATGAGGATGTAGCCGACCATGTCCAGGTCGACCCACGGCACGTCGACGTTGATCGCGAACACGAGGATCGCTCCGATGACGAAGAGCGCGATTCCGCTGCCGATGCTCATAGTCTCTCCCGTTCCCGCGGCGCGGTGCCGCTCTCGGGGAGCATGTCAGTTCGCCATGGCCTCGAGGAGGGGCTTGACACGGCCGCACGCAGGTCTTTCGCAGTGGGGTCAGGCCGCGGCGGTCTTCGGCTGTCGTGCCCAGAGGTCCGGACCGAAGACCTCGTAGTCGATGCGGTCCGGGGCGATGCCGCGTGCCGTCAGAGCGTTTCGGATCGCCTGCATGAACGGCAGCGGCCCGCAGAGGAACACGCGCGGTGTCGGCGGGAGGTCGATGTCGGTGAGATCCATCCGGCCGGAACGCACCGCCGGGCCCTCCGCTTCACTCGCCGAGTACCAGGTCAGGGTGCGGACGTCGCTCAATCGCTGCGCGTGGGCGCGCACGTCCGAGACGAGGGCGTGGGTCTCCGGCTCGCGGTCCACGTGGAACAGGCGCACCGACCGGTCGGGACGCCGTCGCGCGAGGTCGCCCACCATCGCTGCGACGGGCGTGATGCCGATTCCCGCCGAGATGAGGACCAGCGCGTCATCGGAGTCATCGAGAAGCAGGTCCCCGGCAGGCTGGGAGACGTCGAGCACCGTTCCGACGTGGGCGTTCTCGTGCAGCCAGGTCGACACCTGCCCGTCCGGTGCGCCGTCCGCGCCGCGCACGCGCTTCACGGTGACGCGCAGTGCGGCCTCGGGCGTCGACGAGGAGATCGTGTACTGGCGGGGCTGGCGCGTGCCGTCAGGGAGGTCGACGGCGACGGCCACGTACTGCCCGATGCGATGGGGCGCTCGGCGACCGTCCACCGGCTCCAGGATGAGGGAGATGACGTCGCGAGCCTCCTCCACGCGGTCGACGACCCGGTGCGGTCGCCACGGGTGGTCCGGGTCCGTGCCGGCGTCCGCGTAGAGCCGCGCCTCCTCGGCGATGAGGGAGCAGCCGAAGAGCCAGTACACCTCGTCCCACGCCGCATGCACTGCCGGCGTGATCGCGTCGCCGAGTACGTCATCGACCGCGGCCAGGAGATAGCGGCCCACGATCGTGTACTGGCGCGCCGAGATACCCAAGGAGACGTGGCGGTGGGCGATGCGTCGCATCACCGGGGAGAAGTCCGGCGCGTCCGGATCGATGAGGTGCACCGCGAACGCCACGACGGACGCCGCCAGCGCCTTGGGTTGATCGCCCTGGACCTGATGCGCGCGGTTGAAGACGTTCAACAGCTCAGGATGCGCCTCGAACATCCGCCGGTAGAACAGGGTGGTGATCTCGTCGGCGTGAGCGGCGACGACGCCGGCGGTGGCGCGGACGATGACTTCGGAGTCCGTGGAGAGCTGCATGGCTGCCTTTCGGTCGGTGTCCGTTCAGCCTCTCGACGACGAGCGCGCCACGCCGCCGCGGATACCGTGGAAAACGCGGCCGCGGCGCGCGGCCGCACTTCACCTCACGTAGCCGTACGACTCGACCCGCGGGAACGCGAGCCCATCGCCGTCGCCGGTCCACACGCCGGTGAAGCGCAGCACGACGCTGTCTCCGGCATCGAGCGGCCCGTTCCACGTGACGGCATTCCCGGCGACGGAAGGGCGACCGGAGGTCGCCTCCAGGGTGGACGCCGCCCAGGTCGAGTCGTCGAGGAGGCCGTCCAGGCGGAACGTGAGCGCGCTCTTCGTCGAGTCGACCTCGCCGTTGTTGAGGAACTGCATGGTGTACGTCACGGTGTCCCCCACCTGGGGATCGGTCGGACTCATGTTGAACGTGTACTGGAAGAAGAGACACGCCGCCCCGACGCGCTGCGTGAGAACGCCCGTGCTCTGCGTACTCGACGCCGTCGGATCCGCCGGCGTCGACTCGGCGTGAGCGGCGGAAGCGAGCACCGCCCCGCCGAGCGAGAGAGCGGCGGCCACGCCCAGGGTGGCCGAGGTACGGGCGAGGAGCGTCTTGGTCATGAGAGGTGCCTTTCTCCGACGCGCTGCGGCGTCGACGTCGTCGTCGAGGGAGAGCCCCTCGACGACGACAGGACGCTGAACGGCGCGATCGATCACGCGACGACGGTGAAGTCGTCGCGTGATCGATCGGCGTGGCCCCTCGCGGCCCTCAGTCGCCGGTGCGCGAACCCGAGACCCGGTGACGGACGCCGAGCGCCACGACTCCGGCGAGCAGGAGCAGCGCTCCCAGGAGGATCGGGCCGGTGGGCCCCTCGGCCCCGGTCAGGGCGAGCTCACCGCCCGACGTGGGCGGAGGAGTGACCGCGGTCCCGTTGGTGAGCACGACCGCGACCGTCGCGTCTTCGGAGATCGTGAGCGTGGCACCGCCGTCGCCGACGTCGACTCCCGCGCCGGTGAAGCGCGGGCTCTTCCACGTGACGCCCTCCACGGAGCTCGGCGCCTTCTCGCGGAGCGTGACGACCGTTCCCGCCGGCAGATCCGCGAGTCCGTCGCTCTTCCCAGCGCGGAGCGCGAGTTCACCGGCGACGGGCTGTCCCGCGAGCTCGTACGAGTACTCCACCGTGAACGTCTGGTCCGCAGGGACCAGCGACGCCCCCGGGCCCGTGACGTTCTTGGTCACCGTGAAGCCCCCGACCGGCGGCGGCGTGACCGTCGTCGGGTTGGTGAGCGTCACCGCGACCGTCGCCCCCCGTGCGATGGTGACGGTCGCGCCGCCATCGGTGATCGCCACACCGGTGCCGGAGAAGACCGGCGCCTGCCAGGTCACGCCGTCGACGTCCGCCGGCGTGACCTCAGATAAGGTGACGACCGTGCCCACCGGCAGATCCTTCAGGCCATCGGTCTGGCCGGACCGCAGGGCGAGCTCGCCCTCCACCGTCTGTCCGGCACGCTGATAGGAGTAGGCCACCCGGAACTCGCGGTCGTCGGGCACCAGAGCCGCGCCGGCACCGCTGACCTCCTTGGTCACGGTGAATCCGCCGACCGGGAGCACCCCTTCGCCATCGCCCCCGCCCTGGGAGTAGATGACCGGTGTGCTCTCGGTGACCCAGCGGGAACCGGTCACGGTATTGTGGAACGCATCACCGGGACGGACGTCGGTGGGCAGAGCCGTCTTGTAGCGGAGCACGTAGATCGCGTCGGCGACGATCGGCGCGTTCACTGTCACCGTGAACGACTCGGAGCTGACCTCCGTGACGGTGAAATCGCTGCCCGACTGTAGCCCCGTCGACACGGTGTACTTGCCTCCCGCCCAGTCCTTCGCGAGCACGTACGCCACGGTGACGGACGCGGGATCGAGCACGAGGCCGGCCGTGAACGTGTCGGTGAGCGTCGGAGCCTCCCCGGCCAGCGCGGAGGACGGGATGTTCACGCCCCACGCGATGTTCCGACCGTCGAGCGTCACGTCGCCCCACTTGGTCGGGGTCGTCGGCGCCGGGAACTCCGGGACCGGTCCGATCCCGCCCGGGACGTCGACCGGGACGACGGTTCCGCCGCCCGTGGTGAACGGGATCTCCGTCAGTGTGGTCTCCTCGTCGGCCCTGGCACGGAAGTGCAGTGTGCCGCTGACGTCGGTGTGGCTGTCGACGTAGTCCGTGAGCGTGCACACGAGCTCACCGGTCGACACCTCGCACATTCCGATGGTCTGGCCATCCGGAGCCGTCAGGGCGAAGGAATCCCGCACCCCGGTCAGGCTCGGGCTCGTCGGAAAGGCGAGGCGGAACGTGTCCCCCGCGGTCGCCGTGTCCGGCACTGCCCAGGTCGCTTCGAACGCGATCCGGTCCCAGACCTTGATCTGGTCGGTGGGTTCGGTGATGGTCAACGAGGTGATCCCCGCCACCTCCGCAGCGCGGGCCGTGGCCGGCGTCGCGATGACGGCCGCCAGGGCCGCCAGACAGATCGCGAGCAGAGCACCCACGAACGTCGTCAGGCGCGTTCCCCGCGCGCCCGATCTGATTGCATGCTGAATGACTGGCACTTTCGACTCCCCAGATGATCGATGAACTCGCGCATTTGGCTTCTTCCGCGCGAGTGATGTCCCCAGGAAGGGATGCAGAACGGCGCGTTCTGTTACGCGGTTCGGCCGAACGGGTTTCTCGCGGCACACGCAATATGCCGTGATCCTGCGGAAAACGGCGTCATGAAACGGTCACCTCGTCATCTCTCCCGTGACGGATCGCTTCCCCTTCCGACGCGTCCGTCCGTCTGTAGAGGCATTCGCCGTCTACCTGGTGCCGGGGGCATCGTTGTCTCTCCCCGCTCCCGGCACCTCCTTTCGCAGCGCATCGATGCTCCACCGGTAGCGCTTCAGCCCCGCGAGCAGGATCGCGGCGGCTGTGAAGACGAAGACCGGGTACCGGAACGGCGCAAGCGGTCCGAGGAAGACGAGCATCGTCACCCCGAACGTCGCCGTGAGCAGCGCAGCGACTCCCGCCGCGATCCGGGTCCACAGCCCGACGGCCAGAAGCAGGGCGAGGACGGTCTCCAGAGTCGTCGCCAGCACCGCCGCCGTGTCGACCACTGCGTCGACGGGGACAGGGACGAGCTGCGCGGTGTACGCACGGAAGATCGTCCACGAGCCCCACGACACACCATCTGCCCCCGGGCCGCCGAGGACGCCGAAACGGTCGGCGACGGCGAGGGCGAAACTCGCCGCGATCGCGAGACGCAACGCGAACTGCCCCACATCCTCGATCCGACGACGCGTCTCCGCGTTCGGCACACTCGTTGTCGTCATGGCTCCTGCTCCGATCCGGAGGCTGACGGGCGTCGAGACCTCCAGAGAAGAGACAGGAGAGCGCCGCGACGATTACGACAGACGAGGCCAGGGAGTAGGGCGGGTCGGACTTGAACCGACGATCGTTGGGTTATGAGCCCACTGCCTTAACCAGCTTGGCCACCGCCCCGTACCGCCCAGCCTAGCGGGGGGAGGTCTCACGCCTCGCTCGCCTGCGTGTGCGTGGCCACGTGTTCCAGGTAGATCGCGGCATTCGCCAGCAGCGCGGCGCGTTCGTCGTCGGAGAGCGCCCTGCGCACCTTCGCCGGCACGCCTGCCACGAGGGAACCCGGCGGCACCTCGGTCCCACCCAGCACGACGGCACCGCCGGCGATCAGGCAGCCCTCTCCGATCACGGCGCCGCTGAGGACGACGGCCCCCATCCCGATGAGAGAGCCGTCACCGATCGTGCAGCCGTGCACGACAGCGTTGTGCCCGATCGACACCCGTGACCCGACGAGGACGGGATGCCCGCCGTCGACGTGGATCGACACGTTGTCCTGCACGTTGCTGCCCGGTCCGATGACGATCGGCGAGGAGTCACCGCGGAGCACCGCGTTGTACCAGATGCTGGCACCGGCTCCGAGAGACACCGCGCCGACGATGCGCGCGCCGTCAGCGACGAAGGCGGTGTCGTCGAGCTCGGGGGTGCGATCCGGGAGGGCGAGGACGGAGGCTCCGGCAGCGATGCTCATGACGCGAGACTACCCTCACGCCCCCGGAATCACGCGGAAGTGAGTGGAGCCTCAGCTTCCTTGCGGAATGCCTGAGCCTGAGTAACGTTGTACTCGTCAGACAGAGAACTTCATTCGGAGGAGCAAGAAGATGAGCAAGGCCCAGACCGTTTCCACCACCGCCATCGACCCGACTGTGGCCGCCGGTGCGGCGCAGTTCCTCTCCCCCGTCGTCCTCGGCCTCCAGGCGCTGACCGTCAACGGCAAGCAGGCGCACTGGCACGTCCGCGGCGCCAACTTCGTCGGCGTGCACGAGCTGCTCGACACGATCGTCGCCCACGCCGGAGACTTCGCCGACACTGCCGCCGAGCGCATCGTCGCTCTGGGCCTTCCGATCGACGCGCGCGTGAACGCCGTCGCCGAGAAGGCAGGCGCCACCGGCGTTCCGGCCGGCTTCGCGCAGTCGGACGAGCTGATCCGCGCCGTGATCGCCGACATCGACGCGATCCTCGTCGATGTGAAGGCGGCCGTGGAGGGCCTCGACGAGGTCGACCTCACGAGCCAGGACGTGGCGATCGAGATCCAGCGCGGGCTGGAGAAGGACCGCTGGTTCCTCGTGTCGCACATCGCGGCCTGATACCACGCACACGACGAAGGGCGGCTCCGATCCGGGGCCGCCCTTCGTCGTGTGCGCGCTGCCTCAGGCGACGTGCGTGAGGCGACCGCCGAGCAGCGTGGTGGTGACGGGCATCATCCGGAGCCCCGCCGCGTCAGCGGTGCGAGGATCACTCCCGAGGAGCACGATGTCTGCGCTCTGACCGGGCCGGAGCGACGTGCGGACACTCGCTTCGAGGGCCTGATCCAGCGTCACCCGCTCCTCCGGATGCCAGGCGGCCCTGTCGTCGTCGGTCCGCCAGACCGCCGCGGCGATCGCATGCCAGGGGTCGAGCGGCGCGACCGGCGCATCGGAGCCGAAGCGCACCTCCGCACCCGCCGACAGCAGCGAGGCGAGCGGGTAGCCGATCGCGGTCTGCTCCGCCCAGTGGTGCTCGACGAGGTCGCGGTCGTCCACCGCATGCTGGGGTTGGACGCTCGCGCGCACCCCGAGCCGGCCGAATCGGGCGAGGTCGGCGTGCCGCACCAGTTGCGCGTGCTCCATCGACCCCGTGGCACCGGAAGCGCCGAACGCGTCGAGGGCCGCCGTCACGGCGCGATCGCCGATCGCGTGCACGGCGACCTCGATCCCCGCTCCCGCCGCAGTGGTCAGCAGCGCCGTGAGCTCGTCCGGAGGCACCGTCAGCACCCCGAAGTTCGCGGGGTCGCCGGGGTAGGAGTGTGAGCACGCCGCCGTACGGGTGCCGAGCGAGCCGTCGCTGATCACCTTCAACGACCCGACCCGCACGAGGGACCCGACAAGCCCGGTCGGATCCGTCACCGCAAGGCGCTCCCCCGTGCGGAGGCCCGCGGCGATCGCCCGATCGAGATCCGCCGGGTAGAACGCGAACTCGACACGGTGCGCGGCGAAGCCCGCGAGGATCCGTCGCGGCCAGGCATCGGCGTTCCACGCCATGTCGAAGTCGACCAGACCGGTCACGCCCCGTGCCGCGGCGGCCGCCCCCGCGCGGATGACCGCCTCATCGCTGTGGGCAGGATCGACGGCATTGAGCCGCCGGGAGATCTCGAACGCGTCCTCCTCGCGGAGCAGACCGTCGTCTCCGCGGAAGCCTTCGCGCGCCAGGGCCGCCGAGTTCAGCCAGACGCTGTGCACGTCCGCATTGATCAGGTAGGTGGGCACGACGCCCGTCTCGGCATCGAGCGCGGCCACGGATGGCCGATCCGGCCACAGCGCGTCCCGGAACCCCGTGCCGATCCGTCGGCCGTCCGGCAGCACGGGCGCGTCGCGCATCAACCTCGCGGCCCCGGCGGCCGAGTCCGCCGCGCCGAGCGGCACGCGCTCCGCGGCGAGGGCCCACTGCACAGTGTGCACATGGTTGTCCCAGAGCCCCGGCACCGCCCAGGCACCGTCGGCCTCGATGACCTCGCCGCGCGCCGGCAGGGCCCCGGTCGGCGCGATGTCGACGATGCGTCCGTCGGCGAGGTGGAGGTCGACCGGCTCATCATCCAGCAGGAACTCCCGCCCCGGACCGACGGGGCGGACGGCACGGACCGTTCCGACCTCGACTCCGAGGGCGCTCACGCCCTTCCACCCGTCCGTGCGTCCTGTGCACGACGCATCTCCGCGGCGAGGGCGGCGTTCGCATACGGCCCTTCGGCATGCAGCGCCGCGATCACCGCCTCGATGGTCTCCGCGGGCTTGTTCTGGCTCAGCTTCCGCTTGGCGACGACCTTCGTCGGGGTGAGGCGGAAGCCGACCGTTCCGGATTCGAGTCTTTCGATGAAGGCCGCGTCGTTCGGACGCTCCCACATCAGGCGCGGGTCGGGCAGCCGCGACTCGAACCGCGCGACCAGGGCATCGAGCACACGGAGGTTCTCCGCGGTGCTGAGGATCTCGGGAACGCCCGACAGGTGCACCGCGGTGTAGTTCCAGGTCGGGACCGCGGGAACGTCGCCGTACCAGCCCGGGGAGACGTACCCGTGCGGCCCCTGGAAGGCGAGCAGGATCTCCCGCTCCCCCAGGCCGTGGATGGCGTCGTCCGGGCGGCCCACGTGCCCCACGACCGTCAGATCATCGCGGTCGTCGTCGAGGAGGACGGCATAGTGCGAGGCGACCAGACCGTCCTCAGGCGCACTCACCACCGTCGCCCACGGGTTGGCGTCGATGACGCGGCGGATCTCGGCCACATCGGCGAGCGTGAAGCTCGGATTCTGTCGCATGGATCCCAGCCTAGAGCGGCGGGAGCCCCGGGGATCCCGCCCTCAGGCCTGACAGCGCGGGCACCAGTACAGCTTGCGGGCGCCGATCTCCTCCAGCGCGATCTCGGTCCCGCAGACCCGGCACGGCAGGCCGGCCCGGTGGTAGACCCAGTGACGATCGTCGCGGCTCGCCATCGCGGCGCGGTACTGCTCGGGAGACAGCCCGTCCATGGTCATCATCTGACCCGTCTCCACGCCGATGGCCAGCAGTCGCACCCAGTCATGCCAGAGCGCCCTGACGACATCCTCCGGGACGTCGCGGCCGGGCGTGTGCGGGTTCAGCCGCTGCCGGTAGAGCATCTCGGCGCGGTACACGTTGCCGATGCCGCTGACGACCGCCTGGTCCATCAGCAGCAGCGCGATCGGGGTCGGCTTCTTCCGCACGGCGCGGACGAACCGCTCCTCGTTCTCCGCCGGATCGCCGACGAGCGGATCGGGACCGAGCTTGGCCACCGTCGCCAGCATCTCCTCGGGAGTCTGCAACACGCAGGCGGTGGGACCGCGCAGGTCGGCCACCGTGATGTCGGTCATGAGGCGCAGCCGCACCTGACCCACCACGGGCGGCGGCCATTCGTCGACCTCGTCGGTCAGCCCCTTGGTCTGCTCGGACATCCGCACGTGGACCCTGGCGCGCCGCGGCGCCCCGATCGAGGCGAGGGAGTTCTCCCCCGCGTCGTCGAGGATCGCCTCGTCGAGAGTGGTGCCGCGCTGATTGGTCTGGCCCATCCTGCCGTTGGCCGACGCGATGGTGGGGTCGACGAGGATCTCCCCCGCGAAATCCCAGGCACCGTAGAGACCGAGATGCACGCGCAGCCAGAGGTCACCCTCCGCCTCGAGGAACATCTGCTTGCCCACGGCCTGCACGCTCACGGCCTGGCGTCCGTCGAGCACCGCGGCGCCCTCGGCGAAGCGTCCCTGCGGGCTGGAGGCGCTCATCGTCTTGCCGACGAAGTTGCGATCGAACTGCCGCGCGATGCGGTGGACGGAATGTCCCTCGGGCATGTCAGGCTCGGGGGTCCGGGAGGAGCGAGCCGTCGCGCTCGAAGTCGGCGATCTGTCCGATGCGCCGGACGTGCCGCTCGTCGCCGGAGAACGGCGTGGCGATGAACCGGTCGATGAACGCCGTGACCTCGTCGTAGGTGTGCTGACGAGCTCCGATGGAGATGACGTTCGCGTCGTTGTGCTCCCGCGCGAGCTCGGCCGTGGAGAGGTTCCAGACGAGCGCTGCGCGGACCCCGGCGACCTTGTTCGCGGCGATCTGCTCGCCGTTGCCCGAGCCCCCGAAGACGACCCCGAGCGCCGGCACCCCTGTCGCCTGATCGACGACGACGGCCTGCGCCGCCCGGATGCAGAAGGCCGGGTAGTCGTCGAGCGCGTCGTACTCCACCGGACCGTGGTCGATCACCTCGTGCCCCGCGGCGCGGAGATGCTCCTGCAGCTGGGTCGAGAACTCGAGTCCGGCGTGATCGGTGGCGATGTGGATGCGCATGTTCTCCATCCTAGGATCCGCTCCGTCCGCGACTCAGGGGGCGATGCCGGCAGCCGCGGGCTTGAACCCCGCGCGCACGTTCTCGCAGCACCCGGGACGGCAGACGTCGAACGCACCGGGCAGATCGGTGACGTGCGGACGCTCCGCGTTCGGGCGACCCTGCAGGCGCTCCTCGATGAGGTCGACGATGCCCTCGACGAAAGCCTCGCGGACACCGGGCGTCGGCGTGCGGACGAAGGCGAGGCCCGCCTCCTCCGCGGCCTCGGCGGCCTCGGTGTCGAGATCCCAGAGGACCTCCATGTGGTCGCTCATGAAGCCGACGGGGACCACGATGACCGCCTTGCGACCGCGCGCCGGGAGCTCCGCGATCACGTCGCAGACGTCGGGCTCCAGCCAGGGCTGCGACGCGGGGCCGGAACGCGACTGGTAGACCAGCTCCCAGGGCACGTCGGCGGCTCCCGGGACGGCGGCCCGCACCTGCTCCATCGTCCATTCCGACACGGCGAGGTGCTGGGCGGCGTAGGCCCCGCCCTCGCCCCAGTCGATGTCGCGGGCGCCGGAGCGCTCGGCGTCGGCGGTCGGGATGCTGTGCGTGGAGAAGAGGACCTGGATCTCGGTCGGCGCGAACCCCTGGTCGAGGTAGCCCTGCACCGACTCCCGCACGCCCGCCTCGAAGGCCTCGACGAAGCCGGGGTGGTCGTAGAAGGGACGGATCTTGTCGATGGTGACCGTCTCGCCGAGGCCGGTGTCGGTCAGCACGCGGGCGAAGTCCTCGCGGTACTGGCGGCAACTGGAGAACGAACTGTAGGCGCTCGTTGCGAAGGCGAGGAGGGTGGTGTGGCCGTTGGCCGACGCCTCGGGGAGCACGTCCTCGAGGTACGGACCCCAGTTGCGGTTGCCCCAGTACACCGGGAGGTCGATCCCCCGGGCCACGAGCGCCTTCTCCAGCGCCTCCTTGAGCACGCGGTTCTGGCCGTTGATCGGGCTCACGCCGCCGAAGTGACGGTAGTGGTGCGCGACCTCCTCCAGCCGCTCGTCCGGGATGCCCCGACCACGCGTCACGTTCCGGAGGAAGGGGATCACGTCCTCCTGGCCCTCCGGGCCGCCGAAGCTCGCCAAGAGGATGGCGTCGTAGGCGACGGGCGTGGTCACATAGGGGTCGCCGCCGGCAGCGGCGGGCGAGGCAAAGGGAACGACATTCGGCTCGATCGCGGTCACCCCTCCATCTTCCCATCTCCGCGGACGACGAGCGTCCGCACGACCGTGACTATCCCCGGTTCGTGAGGATCGACGGCGCGCGCGTCGCTCTGGCGTAGGCTGTCATGGTTGCCGTCGGCGCCAACTGCGCCGACCCCCGGTTACATCCCCTCACCCCTGGGAGTACAGCTTTGCCTGGAGAGAACCTCACCCGAATCGAAGCGCAGGAGCGCCGCGACGTCGTCGACACGCACTCCTATGAGGTCGCCCTCGATCTGACCAAGGGCGCCGAGGTCTTCGGCTCCCGGAGCGTCGTGCGCTTCTCCGCGTCCCCCGACAGCTTCACCTTCATCGACCTCATCGCCCGCGACGTGCGCGAGATCTCGCTCAACGGAGAGCAGCTCGACCCGCGCGAGGTCTTCGCCGACTCCCGGATCGCACTCGCCGGGCTGCAGGAGGAGAACGTCCTCGTCGTCGACGCCGACTGCCTGTACACCAACACCGGCGAGGGTCTGCACCGCTTCGTCGACCCGGTGGACGGCGAGGTGTACCTCTACTCGCAGTTCGAGGTGCCCGACTCCCGTCGCGTGTTCGCCGTCTTCGAGCAGCCCGACCTCAAGGCCACCTTCCAGTTCACGGTGACCGCCCCTGCGGAGTGGAAGGTCGTCTCCAACTCCCCCACCCCGGAGCCCATCGTCCACGACGACGGGGTCTCGGCCACCTGGGGCTTCGAGCCCACGCCCCGGATCTCCTCCTACATCACGGCCCTCGTCGCCGGACCGTACGAGGCCACCTTCTCGGAGCTCACCAGCGCCTCGGGCCGCGTGATCCCGCTCGGCGTCTACGGACGCAAGAGCCTCTGGCAGCACCTGGACGCCGACTACATCTTCGACAAGACCCGTGAGGGCTTCGCCTACTTCGAGTCGAAGTTCGGCGTGCCGTACCCGTTCGCCAAGTACGACCAGCTCTTCGTGCCCGAGTTCAACGCCGGCGCGATGGAGAACGCGGGAGCGGTGACGTTCACCGAGACGTATGTCTTCCGCAGCAAGGTCACCGACGCCGTCAAGGAGCGTCGCGTCGTGACGATCCTGCACGAGCTCGCCCACATGTGGTTCGGCGATCTCGTCACCATGAAGTGGTGGAACGACCTCTGGCTCAACGAGTCGTTCGCGGAGTGGGCGTCCACCATCGCGACGGCCGAGGCGACCGAGTGGACCGAGGCCTGGACCACCTTCAACGCGATGGAGAAGACCTGGGCCTACCGCCAGGACCAGCTCCCCTCCACGCACCCGATCGTCGCCGAGATCAACGACCTCGAGGACGTGCAGGTCAACTTCGACGGCATCACCTACGCCAAGGGCGGCTCGGTCCTCAAGCAGCTCGCCGCGTGGGTCGGCATCGAGGCGTTCTTCGCCGGTGTCTCGCAGTACTTCCAGAAGCACTCCTGGGGCAACACCGAGCTCAGCGACCTCCTGACGGAGCTGGAGGCCACGAGCGGCCGCGATCTCGGCACCTGGTCGAAGAAGTGGCTGGAGACGGCCGGTGTGAACACCCTCGAGCCCGTCGTGGCCGAGGACGACAACGGCAGGATCTCGCGCTTCGCCATCACCCAGACGGCTCCGGCCGACTACCCGACCATCCGTCCGCACCGTCTCGGCATCGGCTTCTACTGGCTGCAGGACGGCGCGCTCACGCGCACCCATCACATCGAGGTCGACGTGGACGGCGACCGCACCGAGGTCCCCGAACTCCAGGGCCTCGACCGTCCCGACCTCATCCTCCTCAACGACGACGACCTCGCGTACGCGAAGATCCGTCTCGACGAGAAGTCGCTCGCGACCGCGATCGCCCACCTCGCCGACATCCACGATCCCCTCGCCCGCTCGCTCGTCTGGGGAGCAGCCTGGGACCAGACCCGCGACGCGGAGACGGCGGCGTCCGACTACATCGACCTCGTTCTCGGCAACATCGGCCGGGAGACCGAGTCCACCACGGTCCGCACCACCCTCGCTCAGCTGCGCACGGCCGCGACCCTGTACGTCGCCCCGGCGGAGCGCGAAGCGGCACGGCTGAAGGTGGCGGATGGCCTCTGGGCACTCGCCGAGTCGGCGGAGGCCGGCAGCGACAGCCAGCTCCAGTTCGTCACCGCCTTCGCGAACAACCTGGTGACACCGGAGCACGCCGGCATCGTCGGGCGTCTGCGCTCGGGTGAGGAGACGCTCCCCGGGCTCGACGTGGACGCCGACCTGAGCTGGCAGCTCCTCGTCGGCCTCGCGACGATCGGTGCGACCGACGCCGGGGCCATCGACGCCGCGCTCGCCGCCGACAACACCGCGAAGGGTGCGGAGTTCGCCGCGCAGGCGCGCGCCGCTCTTCCGGACGCGGCCGCGAAGCAGGAGGCCTGGGATGCGCTGATCGCGCGCGACGACGCCCCGAACACGATCGTCCGCTCGGCGGCGCTCGGCTTCGTCCACCCGGCGGGTGCGGAGGTGCTGGGCGCCTTCGTGCCGCAGTACTTCGACATGCTCCTGCCGGTGTGGGAGTCGCGGACCTACCAGATCGCGCAGTACCTGATCGTCGGGCTCTTCCCCACCGCTCTCGCCGACGTCGCGCTGCGCGACGCGACGCGGGGCTGGCTCTCCGAGCACCAGGACGCGCCGCCCGCTCTGCGCCGTCTCGTGCTGGAGAACCTCGCGGACGTGGAGCGCGCCCTCGCCGCGCAGTCCCGCGACGCCGAGGACTGACCCTCCACCGCCGACACCGACACGGGCCTCTGCCGCCGCTCTTCCAGCCGGCGCAGAGGCCCTCTCGGTACCATCGAGACGATGCTGATTTCCGCTGACACGACCCCCACGCCGACGCCCGCCGAACTCCCCGCGTGGGTGGTGGACATGCTCGCGCTGCTCACCAAGGTCGGCGGCAAGCTCCTGCAGATCGCCCTGATCATCGGCGCCTGCGTCCTCATCGCGCTCGTACTGCGCCGGGTGATCAGGCGGGTCGTGCACCGCATCGTCGACACCGCCAAGAACAAGGCCGCCGTCGACGACACCCAGGCACTCGAACGCTCCCCGCTGGCCGACATGCGACTGGTCCAGCGCACACGCACACTCGGCACCATCCTGCAGAACATCGTCAACGTGATGCTCGTGATCATCGCGATCATCCTCATCGTCAACGCGATCGACAATGCTCTCCTCGGATCGCTCACCCTTCTCACGGCGGCGGTCGGTGCCGGCCTCGGTTTCGGGGCCCAGAACATCGTCAAAGACGTGCTGAACGGGATCTTCCTCGTCGCCGAGGACCAGATCGGCATCGGCGACGTCGTCGACCTCGGGCTCGCGAGCGGCGTCGTCGAGTACGTGAGTGTGCGCGTGACCCAGGTGCGGGACGTGAACGGGACCCTCTGGTACGTGCGCAACGGAGAGGTCACCCGGATCGGGAACATGTCGCAGGGCTGGGCACGTGCCATCGTCGACATCGGTGTGGCACCCGATTCCGACCTCAACCAGGTCGAGCACATCCTGCTGGAGACGGCGCAGGGCCTGGCGAAGGACCCGAAGTGGCGCACGCGCATCGTCGAGAAGCCGGAGCTGTGGGGCTTGGAGTCGGTGGACGGCGACGCCCTCGTGGTGCGCGCCGTCATCAAGACCAGGGCGAACGCGCGCGACGACGTGGCGCAGGAGCTCCGACGTCGCCTCCGAGCCGCTCTGCTGGAGAAGGAGATCGACGTGCCGCGTCTCGCGGACGTCGTGCCCACCGGATTGGAGGGTGCGCGCCGCGTCCGGGGCGCCAACCCGCCGAAGACGCGCCCCAACGCCGTCACCGGGGTGCCCGTGATCCCGGATCGCGGCATCTGGCGGCGCAAGAAGAACACCGGCGGCGACGGGAGTGCAGACAAGTGACGTTCTACGACGAGGTCGGCGGGCGCGAGACGTTCGCGAAGATCGTCTCGGTGTTCTATCGCGAAGTGGCCCTCGACCCCGTGCTCAAGCCGATGTATCCGGAGGATGACCTCGGTCCGGCCGAGGAGCGCCTGCTCCTGTTCCTCGAGCAGTACTGGGGCGGCCCGAGCACCTACGGCGAGACCCGCGGCCATCCCCGCCTGCGGATGCGTCACATGCCCTTCCGGGTCGACCCCGACGCCCGGGATCGTTGGCTTCGTCATATGCGCACGGCCGTGGACGAGGCGCAGTTGTCCCCGTTGCACGAAACCACTCTCTGGGACTACCTGGAGCGCGCCGCCTATGCCATGGTGAACACATTCGAGCCGTCCGGCATCGGCACGGCACCCCAGGGGCGCACGACCCTGGAGACCCGCTCCCGTCAGGAATCAACGGAGACCCCATGACGACCACACCCCCGACCGCAGACGTCCTGGTGATCGGTTGGGGGTTGGCCGGTCTCGTCGCCGCCGCGGAAGCCCTCGAGGCCGGACGTCGGGTCGTCATCGTGGACCAGGAACCCCGGACGAACCTGGGCGGGCAGGCGTGGTGGTCCTTCGGCGGGCTGTTCCTCGTGGACTCT
This sequence comes from Microbacterium sp. LEMMJ01, assembly GCF_002114135.1. Taxonomy (NCBI): domain Bacteria; kingdom Bacillati; phylum Actinomycetota; class Actinomycetes; order Micrococcales; family Microbacteriaceae; genus Microbacterium; species Microbacterium sp. LEMMJ01. Next base: position 35,645 of record NZ_NCTV01000036.1, on the reverse strand, counting down.
CCGGAACAGCGCCGCCTCGGCATCACCGACTCGCTCGAGCTCGCGACCCAGGACTGGTTCGGCACCGCCGGGTTCGACCGCCCCGAGGACGAGTGGCCCCGGCGCTGGGCAGAGGCCTATCTGCAGTTCGCGGCCGGCGAGAAGCGCTCGTGGCTCCGCGCCCGCGGCGTCGGCTTCTTCCCTGTGGTCGGCTGGGCCGAGCGGGGCGGCTACGGCGCCCTCGGTCCGGGGAACTCGGTCCCTCGCTTCCACATCACCTGGGGCACCGGGCCGGGGATCGTCACCCCGTTCGCGGCCGCCGTCGAGCAGGGAGAGCGCGAGGGACGGCTCACCGTCCTCGCCAGACACCGCGTCGAGGAACTCGTCCTCACCGGCGGGCGCGTGACCGGTGCCCGCGGGAGCGTGCTGGCGTCGGACGGTGCCGCCCGGGGCGTCGCCTCGTCCCGAGACGTGATCGGCGCGTTCGAGATCGACGCGACGGCGACGATCGTGGCCTCCGGGGGCATCGGCGGAAACCATGACCTCGTCCGCGCGGCCTGGCCCTCGCGCCTCGGCACTCCCCCGGCGCACATGCTCTCCGGCGTGCCCGCCTATGTCGACGGCTCGATGCAGACCGTGAGCGTCGCCGCCGGGGCGCGCCTCATCAACGGCGACCGGATGTGGCACTACGTGGAGGGCATCACGAACTGGGACCCGGTGTGGCCGCAGCACGGCATCCGCATTCTGCCCGGGCCCTCGTCGCTGTGGCTCGACGCGACCGGACGCCGGCTCCCCGTTCCGCTCTTCCCCGGCTTCGACACCCTCGGCACGCTCGAGCACCTGCGGCGGACGGGTCACGACCACTCCTGGTTCGTGACCTCGCGGCAGATCGTGGAGAAGGAGTTCGCGCTGTCCGGCAGCGAGCAGAACCCGGATCTCACCGGCAAGGACGTGGCCTTGCTCCTCAAGTCCCGCCTCGCGAAAGGGCCGACCGGACCCGTGCAGTCGTTTCTCGACGAGGGCGAGGACTTCATCGTCGAGAACGACCTGGAGTCCTTGCTGGAGCAGATGGCGGCCCACCCCGGGGGCGAGCTCCTGGACATCGAGGCCGTGCGCCGCGAGGTGGTCGCCCGCGACCGGGAGATGGCCAACGACTTCAGCAAGGACCCGCAGATCGGCATGCTGCGCTCGATGCGGGCCTATCGCGGTGACAAGCTCATCCGCACCGCGGCCCCGCATCGGCTCCAGGACCCCGCCGCCGGGCCGCTGATCGCGGTCAAGCTGCACGTGCTCACCAGGAAGTCCCTCGGGGGGATCAACACGGATCTCGACGGTCGCGCCCTGGATGGAAGCGGCGCGCCGATTCCGGGTCTCTTCGCCGCGGGCGAGGCCAGCGGCTTCGGCGGCGGTGGCGCGCACGGCTACCGAGCCCTGGAGGGCACGTTCCTCGGCGGGTGCCTGTTCTCCGGCCGTCAGGCCGGACGCGCAGCGGCTGCCCTCGGCTGATCCGGAGCTGCCCGCCGGTCCCGTGGTCCCGTCAGGCGCGGGTGCCGGTGGCTCGCACGCTGGTCAGCCCGGAGGCCACGGGACCGCGGGCGAGCACGTGGCCGCGGCGGAACGCGAGCCGCGTCCAACGACCGGAACGCGTCACGGGCACGTCCTCTTCGCCGGAGATGAAGCCGAGCGCGTCGGCCGCGAAAGCGACGCCGCGCGGCAGGCCGCCGAGGTCGTCGTCCGGCTCGCCCCAGATCGCCGCGCGGAGCGCACGCACCGCCTCTTCGCCGGATCCCGGTCCCGCGCCGTGCGCGACCGCGGAGATGCCCCACTGCGCGCGCTGCGCGATGACGGAGGCGGGAAGGGTCGACTCCAGCGCCCACCCCTGTCGTGGGGGCGCGACACCGGCCCACGCGGGCGAGAGAGCGGTCTCCGGCAGAGCGAGGCGCTGCGGGTCGTCCGTCGACCTCAGGGCGTCGATCACGAGGTCGCACTCGAGTTCCGGGTCGGCACGGACGATGCGCATGGCAAGGATCGTCGGCGTCTGATCGAAGAGCCCCTGAGGCGCGAGGACCGCCGTGGTGAGCGCCAGGACGCCCTGATGAGCCTGGAGACGCACACCCTCGTCGGACACCCGGGCCGCGCGGCCCGTGAACGTGAGGACATCCTTCGCCGTGTCCGGATCGGCGAGCAGGAGCTGAGGGGTCACGCGTTCTAAACTACCAACGAGCGGCGACCCCGGGCCGCGGAGGGGAACACATGAGCGCCGACGAGCACGCCATCCAGACCGTGGAGCGTCTTCTCGACGTCCTCGACCTCGACGCCACCCAGGCGCGGACCACCGAGGACATCTTCACGGGCTCGTCGCACCCGATGCCGAGCGGCCGCATCTACGGCGGACAGGTGCTCGCGCAGACCCTCGTGGCCGCGGAGCGCACGCTTCCGGAGGACCGCGCCGTCCACTCGATGCACGGCTACTTCCTCCGTCCCGGCGATGCGAGCCAGGGGATCACCATCGCCGTCGACCGGATCCACGACGGACGTTCGTTCTCCACCCGCCGCACCCAGGCGTACCAGAACGGCGTGCCGATCTTCTCGATGATCGCCTCGTTCCAGGATGCCGACCCCGGGGTGGAGCACGCGGAGCCCATGCCCGCCGGTGTGCCCGTCCCGGAAGACCTCGCCCCCGATGAGGACCGTGTGCCCGCACTCGCCGGAGGTGCGCGACGCATGCTGAGCGAGCGTGCGGCCGACATCCGCCACGTCGACTCCCCCCTCTATCTGCCGAACGATGACGAACGGGTCCCCCGGCAGGCGGTGTGGATGCGACTGCGCGCCCCGCTCCCCGACGACCAGCGGCTGCATCGTGCCGCCCTGGCCTACCTCAGCGACATGACGATCCAGGAGTCGATCCTGCGCGCTCACGGGGTCTCCTGGTCACTTCCCGGCCTGAAGGTCGCGAGCCTGGACCACGCGATGTGGTGGCACCGCCCGGCGCGCGTGGACGAGTGGCTCCTCTATGTGCAGGAGTCGCCGAGCGCCCGCGGCGGTCGCGGTCTGGCCACGGGGCGCGTGTACACCCGAGAGGGCACGCTCGTGGCGAGCGTCGCTCAGGAGATCATGATCCGGGTTCCCGAGGATCGCTGACGCTGCGCTCAGCGGTGTGCGTACTCGATGGAGGGACCGACGTACGGCTCCCACGCCTCGCGCATCTCCGCCGTCAGGCGTGTCGGCCGTCCCGTGCCCGCGTCGACGAGCACGATGATGGCCGTGGATCGCGCGTAGAGCTCACGCGGCTCGGCGGCCGGGTCGTTGTGCACCTCGTAGCAGACCTCGACGCTGGACCCGCCGAGCTTCCCGAACCACATCTGCACCTCGAGCGGGCGCCGCTGGTACGGAACCGGAGCGAGGTACTCGATCTCCTGCCGCGCGATGAGCGTCAGGATGCCCTCCTCGATCCCGGAGTCGAGGACGGCGGTGGACGGCGCCTCCTCGCCGGGTCCCGCACGCCAGAACGCGCGGACGCGCGCCTCCTCGAGCAGCTTGAGCATCGAGGTGTTGTTGACGTGGTTGAACGCATCCAGATCGCCCCAACGGAGGTGGATCGGGATGTGCAGGCGGGAACCCGGCGAGTCGGTGCTCATGGCCGCCTCAGTCGCGGGTGAGCTTGCGGTGCGTCGACCGGTGGGGCTTCGCCGCATCCGGGCCGAGACGCTCGATCTTGTTCTGCTCGTAGGCCTCGAAGTTGCCCTCGAACCAGTACCACTGGTCGGGCTTCTCGTCCGTGCCCTCGTAGGCGAGGATGTGCGTCGCGATCCGGTCGAGGAACCACCGGTCGTGGGTGATGACCACCGCACAGCCGGGGAACTCGAGCAGCGCGTTCTCCAGGGAGCTCAGCGTCTCGACGTCGAGGTCGTTGGTCGGCTCGTCGAGGAGGAGCAGGTTGCCACCCTCCTTGAGGGTGAGCGCGAGGTTCAGACGGTTGCGCTCACCACCGGAGAGCACGCCGGCCTTCTTCTGCTGGTCCGGGCCCTTGAACCCGAACTTCGAGACGTAGGCACGGGACGGGATCTCGGTCTTGCCGACCGTGATGAAGTCCAGGCCGTCGGAGACGACCTCCCACAGGGTCTTGTTCGGGTCGATCGACGACCGCGACTGGTCGACGTAGCTGATCTTGACGGTCTCGCCGATCTTGAGGTCGCCGCCGTCCAGCGGCTCCAGCCCGACGATGGTCTTGAACAGGGTCGTCTTTCCGACGCCGTTCGGGCCGATGACGCCGACGATGCCGTTCGGCGGAAGGCTGAAGCTCAGGCCGTCGATGAGCGAGCGGCCGTCGAAGCCCTTCTTGAGGTTCTTGGCCTCGATGACGACGTTGCCGAGTCGAGGACCGGCGGGGATCTGGATCTCCTCGAAGTCCAGCTTCCTGGTGCGCTCCGCCTCGGCCGCCATCTCCTCGTACCGGGCCAGACGCGCCTTCGACTTCGTCTGACGGCCCTTCGCGCTGGAGCGGACCCAGTCGAGCTCGTCCTTCAGGCGCTTGGCGAGCTTGGCATCCTTCTTGCCCTGGATGTCGAGGCGCTCCGCCTTCTTCTCCAGGTACGTCGAGTAGTTTCCCTCGTAGCCGATGAGGCGTCCGCGGTCGACCTCGGCGATCCACTCGGCCACGTGGTCGAGGAAGTACCGGTCGTGGGTGATGGCGATCACGGCGCCCTTGTACGACTGGAGGTGCTGCTCGAGCCAGAGCACGCTCTCCGCGTCGAGGTGGTTGGTGGGCTCGTCGAGGAGCAGCAGGTCGGGCTTCTGCAGCAGCAGCTTGGCCAGCGCCACACGGCGCTTCTCACCACCGGAGAGCGGAGCGATGGCCGCGTCGCCGGGCGGGGTGCGGAGGGCGTCCATCGCCTGCTCGAGCTGGGAATCGAGGTCCCAGCCGTCCGCCGCGTCGATCTCCTCCTGCAGCGTCCCCATCTCCGCGAGGAGCGCGTCGAAGTCGGCGTCCGGATCGGCCATCAGCGCGGAGATCTCGTTGAACCGGTCGACCTTGGCCTTGATGGCGATGCCGTCCTGGATGTTCTCGAGGACCGTCTTCGACTCGTCGAGCTCCGGCTCCTGCATGAGGATGCCGACGGAGTACCCCGGCGAGAGCTTGGCCTCACCGTTGGACGGGGTGTCGAGCCCGGCCATGATCTTGAGGATCGTCGACTTTCCGGCGCCGTTGGGGCCGACCATGCCGATCTTCGCGCCCGGCAGGAACGCCATCGTGACGTCGTCCAGGATGAGCTTCTCACCCACCGCCTTGCGGGCACGAACCATGGAGTAGATGTACTCAGCCACCGAAAACCGCTCCTTCTGTTGGCGTCGAAGATCGACACTCCAGCCTACCGGCCGCGAGTGGGCTTATCTGTGTACGCGAGTCACCAGTCGATCGGCCGCGTCGCGCCCACCAGGCACCGCCCGCCGGCGAGCTGGGGCATGACCGTGGTCACGACGGCACCGGTGGAGGGACCGACCTGTCCGATCAGGCACTCCTCCTCGCCCCAGCGGACCGAGAACTGGATGCTCTCCGCCGGGTTCCCGACCGTGGACTGGTCCGGCGTGAGCTGCATGGCGTCCCGATCGAATCCCGCCGCGACGAGACCGTCGACGTACGCGCGCCCCTCCCCGCGTTGCTCCGTCCCCCAGACCTGCTCCGCCACCGCCGTGAAGACGGGGAGGTTGTCCTCGGCGCTCCCGTCCGGCACCAGAGCAGGAGCGGCGGACGGTGTCGGATCAGCGGTGGCTGTCGCCGTGGGAGTCGGCGTCGCCGTGGGCTCCGGCGCGCATCCGGCGAGGACGGCGGCCGAGACACCGGCGACGAGCACGAGCGCCGCAGCGCGGGACGGGAGGACCGATCGGAGCACGAGCAGAGTCTAGGCCGCCTCGGTCTCTGCAGGCTGATCCCACGCGTCGTGCGCCTCGTCATCCACCGTCGAGAGATCAGCGCTCTCCCCCGCCTCCCCGGATGACGGCCGGGAGCTCGGCCGATATGCCGTGGTCCCCCACCGCAGATCGTGTCCGATGGTGTCCGCGTCGATGTCGACGCTCGTCCCCTGCTTGCCGTTGCTCTCCCATGGGCGCACCCGGAGTCGCCCGGAGACGATGACGCTGTCGCCCACTCGCAGCGATGCCCGCGCGTGCTCCGCCAGCCGTCGGAAGGCGGCGATCGAGAACCAGTTGGTCCCCGCATCCACCCAGGTCCCGCTCGCCGGGTCGAAGCGCCGGTGCGTGCTCGCCAGCCGGAAGTTCGTGACGGGCACTCCGGCGCTCGTCCGCCCGGGGGTGGGGTCCGTCGCGACTCTGCCCACGATGGTCACGGTGTCGATCATGTGTTCGTCCTCTCGGTGCCGGCTCGGCGGCCGGATGACCTCCAGCGTGCACCGCGCCGATGGGTGCGCGAGGGCGCGATCGCGCGTTCTGTGGAAGCTCGACAGCGGAGACGGTCCGTGCAGAAGAGGCCCGGTCACCGCCGCATATCGACGCCCGGACGAATGTCGGTGGCCGGTCGTATGTTCGAACCATGGAAGGAGAGACCATGACCGCCACCACCACCTCGACCCCCGCTCCCGGAGTCCCGCTTGCAGCCCCGCCGCTCGCGTCCCGTCGAGAGCACCTCGTCCGTGCCGCCGATCACCTGTGGCGTGTCCAGGACAGCCGCGAGCATGTCCTCGGTCACCTCCGCGCGGTGGCCGATCCCCTCGGCGTCCGCTACCGTGCGGAGCGGCTCCATCTGGCGACGGGCGGCTTCCGGCTGATCGGCGAGTTCTGGCGCGCAGACGACGCGGTCGACGCGCTGCGGCACTGCTGAGAGCCGTCGATGTGACGGGCGATCAGTGGCGCCCCCGGCAGGATTCGAACCTGCGACCAAGAGATTAGAAGGCTCCTGCTCTATCCCCTGAGCTACGGAGGCGGACGTCTCTACCGTACCGCGCCCCGCGGGTCGATGTCGGGGCCGTCGATAGGATGGCGACATGGTGACTGCTTCGGAGAACGACCGCCTCGTCTGGATCGACTGCGAGATGACGGGGCTCGATCTCGCCGTCGACGAGCTCGTCGAGATCGCGGTGGTGGTCACCGACTTCGAGCTCCGTCCGCTCGACCCCGGATTCCAGGTCGTCATCCGTCCGAGCGCGGACGCGCTCGCGAACATGAACGACTTCGTCACCGCCATGCACGAGACCTCGGGGCTCATCGACGAGATCCCGCACGGGGTCACCCTCGAGGAGGCGGAGGAGCAGACGCTGGCGTACATCCGCCGCTTCGTCCCCCTCGAGCGCCGCGCGCCTCTCGCCGGCAACACGATCGGCACCGACCGGATGTTCCTCGCGAAGTACATGCCTCAGGTCGACCAGTGGCTCCACTACCGGAACGTCGATGTCTCCAGCATCAAGGAGCTCTCCCGCCGCTGGTACCCCCGCGTGTTCTTCCAGGCTCCGGCGAAGGACGGCGGCCACCGCGCGTTGGCCGACATCCTGGAGTCGATCCGCGAGCTCCGCTACTACCGGGAGGCCGTCTTCGTGGACGAGCCGGGTCCCTCCAGCGACGACGCCAAGGAGATCGCCGCGCGCACGGTGTCAGAGTTCGCTCCGAACATGTAATAGACTCGTGGGGTTGCCTGTTTCGACGGGCGCATGGTGGGTATAGCTCAGTTGGTAGAGCGCCTGGTTGTGGTCCAGGAGGTCGCGGGTTCAAGCCCCGTTACTCACCCCAGCTCGAAGAGGCTCGGACCGGTTCGGTCCGAGCCTCTTCGCCTGTCACGCGGGCCCTAGACTGTCCTGGTGTCACTGGCGGTCTGGTTCTCTCTTCTCACCGCATCCGTGGTGATCAGCTTCACGCCGGGGGCCGGCGCGATCAACACGATGTCCAACTCCCTCACGCAGGGCTGGAAGCGCTCGATCTGGGGAATCATCGGCCAGCAGATTGCGCTCATCGTGCATGTCGTGATCGTGGCTGCCGGCGTCGGGCTCCTCGTCTCGCGCTCGGACGTCCTGTTCAACCTCATCCGATACGCCGGCGCCGCCTACCTGGTGTACCTCGGCATCCGTTTGATCCTGACCCGCCCCGCTCCGGCGCTCGATGACGCGCCGGATCCCGTGGATGCTCGGGAGAGCCACTGGTCGATGATGCGCCGAGGCTTCTGGGTCAACCTGCTGAATCCCAAGGCGATCGTCTTCTTCCTCGCGTTCATCCCGCAGTTCATCCGGCTGGACCAGCCTCCGCTCCCCCAGTACCTGGCCCTCGTCGCGACCGTCGTGGTCGTCGACGTGCTCGTCATGTGGGGATTCTTCGCCACGGCCGCACGCCCCTTCCGCCGCCTCACCCGCTCTCCGCACGGCCAGCGGATCCTCAACACCGTGTTCGGAAGCCTCTTCATCGGCGTCGCGGCGCTGCTCGTCCTCCTGCACTGAGGAACCCGTCGCCGTCCCCGTAGGCTGGAGGGGATGGACATGGACGCCGCGGCCTTCGAGGCCCTCGTGATCGACGAACTCGACCAGCTGCCCGACGAGATGGTCGAGCAGCTCGAGAACGTCGTCTTCGTGGTGGAGGATCGTCCCGAGGACGGCAGCCTCGATCTGCTCGGCCTGTATGACGGCCTCGCGTTGCCGGAGCGCACGCAGTACGGGATGGGTGAGCTGCCCGATCGCATCATCGTCTACCGGGAACCGCATCTCGCGCAGTGCGAGGACATCGACGAACTCCGCGACGAGATCCACACCACCCTCGTCCACGAGATCGCGCACTTCCATGGCATCGACGACGCCCACCTGCACGAGCTCGGATGGGCCTGACCGTGTCGACTGCTCTTCCCGAGATCGATGAAGCCACCGATCTCTCCGCTGCGCCCCTGGAGCCCTGGGAGGTCGTCGTGTGGAACGATCCGGTGAATCTGATGAGCTACGTCGTCCGTGTCTTCCGCACCTACTTCGGCTACACCCGCGAGCATGCCACCCGCCTCATGCTCGCCGTCCACCACGACGGACACGCGATCGTCGCCACCGGACCCCGCGAGACCATGGAGGTGCACGCACAGGCGATGCACGACTACGGGCTCTGGGCCACCGTCAGGAAGGCCGCATGAACACCCCACCGATCACCGTCTCGGTCGCCACGATCGAGGGCATGCACCTGGCCCGGCTCGTCGATGACTTCATGGACCTGCTCCGGGATTCCGAAGGCGACGACCCGGGCGTGGCCCGGTTGACGCCGACCGCCTATCCGGACGACGACGACGCCGCGGCGGCGTTCGCCTCGGCCACCCGCGCGGACCTCCTGGACCGACGGCTGCACGACGCGCGGGTCATGCGCACGGCGCTGCAGGTGTTCGACCCCGACGCCGAGGTGACCGATGAGGGCGCCCGCGTTCCCCGCGACGTCGTCGTACGCCGTGAGGACGTGGACGCGTGGCTCCGCACCCTCACCGCCATCCGGCTCGTCATCGCCACGCGGCTCGGCATCACCGACGACGAACCCGACGTCGGCGGTGACGGCCAGGCCGTCTACGACTGGCTGGGATACCGTCTCGAGCTGCTCATCGAAGCCGTGGACGAGAGCGACGCCCACTTCCTCCGCTGAGCGGAATCACGGGACCTCGATCACGCGAGTGGCGAGTTCCCTCGGACGGTCTCGCTCGAGGTGACGGCGCTCCTGCGCCGCCCACCGGTCCCAGTGCGGGCGGTAGGTGTCGCCATCCCGCGCCAGCGCACGGGCCTTCCGCGATGACTCGCCGGACTCCACCCAGATCCGGATGTCGGCCAGGCGTGCCGTCGAGGGTCGCAGGATCCCGCTGCCCTCGACGATGACGCCGAGGGCCGGATCGACGGCGTGGGTCTCCGCCTCCTCGCCGTGCTCCCAGTCCCAGCGACGCCACGCCCCGAGAAGCCCGCGTCCGTGGGGACGGAGGATGCCCTCGAGCGCGCGCTCCGCCCCGTCGTCGAGGCCGTCCCAGCCGGGATAGAGGGAGTCCAACGCGATGACCTGCACGCGTCCGCTGACCGGCCAGGCTCGCGCCACGCGCGCGGCCAGAGAGGTCTTGCCTGCGCCGCTCCCCCCGTCGATCAGCACGACGGGGTTGGAGGCCGCGAGTGCGCGGACGTCTTCCGCGATCAGCGTCGCCGCGTGCGAGAGCGCCGCTGCGACCGCGTCGTCACTTCTTGAGGGCACGGATGATGCGCGTGAGGGCCCGACCGGTGACCCAGACGAAGGGCACGGCCACGACGAGGAGCGTCACGATGTTCGGCTCGAAGCGCAGGCCCTCCTCGCGCCGGACGTAGACGCCCACCGGCACCGAGACGCCGCCACCTCCGCCGCCTTCTCCGCCGTCCCCGCTGGCTCCGCCGAAGCCCGCGTAGGTGAACGCCACCGGAGTGACGGTGACGCCATCGATCTCCTGCGGTTCTCCGTACGCGCTCTTCACGCCGAAGGACGCGACCTGATTCCCGAGTTCCAGTGCAATGTTCGGCATGTTCCCACGGTAGCCGACGGCGGCCTGCGGCGCGCGGTCAATCGACGCCGTGGTCCTTCGGATGCCGCGCGGCGCCCCGTCCTTCACCGCGTCCGATGTGGCGCGCCCTGCTGATCGTCGCCGAACCGAACCGCGCCATGGCCTCGTCGACGGCCCCTTCGACCTTGCGCCAGTCCTCGTCCTCGTCCCACAGCGCCAGCGCGCCACCTCCCGCCGGCCGGAGGTTCTCCGCCCGGACACCCACGAGGCGGACCGGATCTCGACGCTCGACGAGCGCGAACAGGCTCTGGGCCGCCTCGCCGATGCGCTGGCCGACCGCGGTCGGCTCCGGCAACGTCTGGGAGCGGGTGACGGTCCGGAAGTCGTCGAAGCGGATCTTGATCGCGACCGTGGAGGTCTCCCACCCGGCCCGGCGCAGGCGCGCGCCCACGCGATCGGCCAGCCGCAGCAGCTCCGCGCGGAGGAAGGCACGATCCGCGACGTCGTGGTCGAAGGTCTCCTCGTGTCCGATGCTCTTCTCCACGCGCTCCGTGTCGACCGCACGCGCGTCCTCCCCCCGCGCCAGCTGCGCGAGCCTCGCGCTCAGCGCCGGCCCCACGGCGCGGTCCAGCATCTCGGGCGATGCGGTGCGGAGGTCGCCGATCGTGCGGAGGCCGCGGGCCTCCAGGGCCTCCGCCGCCTTCGGCCCCACGCCCCACAGCGCTCGCACGGGGCGCGGCGCGAGGAAGGCGAGAGTGTCGTGTTCCGCGACCACGAGCATCCCGTCCGGCTTGGCCATCGTCGACGCCATCTTCGCCACATGCTTGGTCGCGGCCACGCCCACGCTGCACGTGATGCCGACCTCGGCGAGGACGCGCTCACGAATCTGGGCCGCGATCCGGGCGGGGCTCCCCCAGAGCCGGCGCACACCCTGTACGTCGAGGAACGCCTCGTCCACCGACAGCGGCTCCACGAGCGGCGTGAACGACTCGAAGATCGCCATCACCTGCCGCGAGACCTCTTGGTACCGGTGGAAGTGCGGCGGGACGATCCGTGCCGTCGGGCACAGCCGCACGGCCTGCGACACGGGCATCGCGGAGCGCACGCCGTAGCGCCGTGCCTCGTAGGAGGCGCTGGAGACCACGGAGCGGCCATCCGGAGCCCCGATGATCAGCGGCAGTCCGCGGAGACTCGGGTCGTCCAGCACTTCGACGGCCGCATAGAACGCGTCCATGTCGACGTGGAGGATGCGCGTACCGGAGTCGTCGGCATCGGCCGAGGACACCATGCGGCCTCTGCCATCACCGTGTCCCATGAATCCATTGTCCCCTGGGCCTCCGACATGGAGGCCCAGGGGCGAGAATCACTGCGCGGCGCGCTCGAGGATGAGTTCGCGGACGCGGGCGGCGTCGGCCTGGCCCTTCATGGCCTTCATGACCGCACCGATGATGGCACCCGCGGCCTGGACCTTGCCGTCCTGGATCTTGGCCATCACATCGGGCTGTGCGGCGAGAGCCTCGTCGATCGCCGCGATGAGCGCACCGTCGTCCGAGACCACGGCGAGACCGCGTGCGTCGACGACCTCCTGCGGCGTGCCCTCACCGGCGATCACGCCCTCCAGCACCTGGCGTGCGAGCTTGTCGGTCAGCGTCCCGGCGTCGACGAGCTGCTGCAGCGCCGCGACGTTCTCCGGGCTGACGAGGTCGACCGCGTCCTTCTCCTGCGCATTGGCGAGGCGGGTGATCTCCCCCGTCCACCACTTCCGTGCCGCGGCCGGCGTGGCCCCGGCGGCGATCGTGGCCTCGACGACGTCGAGCAGACCGCCGTTGCGCACGTCCTGGAACTCCAGCGGGGTGAAGCCCCACTCGTCCATGAGCCGGCGCCGACGGGCGACGGGCTGCTCGGGCAGGGCGGCGCGCAGCTCCTCGATCAGCGCGCGCGGCGGCCGCACCGGAAGCAGATCCGGCTCGGGGAAGTACCGGTAGTCGTCGGCGTCCGACTTCGGACGTCCGGGAGAGGTCGTCCCGGTGTCCTCGTGCCAGTGCCGGGTCTCCTGGATGATGGTGCCGCCGTCGGCGAGGATCTGCGCCTGACGCTGGATCTCGTACCGCACCGCGCGCTCCACGGATCGCATGGAGTTGACGTTCTTCGTCTCCGTGCGCGTGCCGAGCTTCTCCTCACCCCGACGACGGAGCGAGACGTTGGCGTCGCACCGCAGGTTGCCGCGCTCCAGCCGAGCCTCGGAGATGCCGAGTCCGCGGACGATGTCGCGGATCGCGGCGACGTACGCCTTGGCGACCTCGGGAGCCCGGTGATCGGTGTCGAAGATCGTCTTCGTCACGATCTCGACGAGCGGGACGCCGGCGCGGTTGTAGTCGACGAGCGAGTACTCGGCGCCCTGGATCCGGCCGGTCGAGCCGCCCATGTGCGTGAGCTTGCCGGCGTCCTCCTCCATGTGCGCGCGCTCGATCGGGATCGTCACCATGGTGCCGTCCTCGAGCTCCACCTCGACCGACCCCTCGAAGGCGATCGGCTCGTCGTACTGGGAGATCTGGTAGTTCTTGCCCAGGTCCGGGTAGAAGTAGTTCTTCCGGGCGAACCGGCTGGACTCCGCGATTGAGCAGCCGAGCGCGAGGCCGAGGCTGATCGACGAGCGGATGGCCGTCTCGTTGACGACCGGCAGCGCACCGGGCAGTCCCAGGTCGACCGGGGCGATCAGCGTGTTCGGCTCCGCCGCGTGGTACGCCTCGTTCGCGGGGTTGGGAGCGTCGGAGAACATCTTCGTGTTCGTGTTGAGCTCGACGTGCACCTCGAAACCGAGGACGGGCTCGAACAGCTCGAGCGCCTTGTCGAAGTCCATGAGCGTGGCGGCGGCCATCAGCGCGCGCCTCCTTCCAGCTGAGGGGCACGGGACAGCAGCGGCGCGCCCCAGGAGTCCACGAGCAGCGTCGCGAGGGCGGCACCCACCCGGTAGAGGCGGGCGTCCTCCCGCGCCGGCGCGAGGAACTGGATGCCGACGGGCAGCCCGTCGTCGTCCGAGAGACCGCTGGGGATCGAGATGCCGGGGACGCCGGCGAGGTTCGCCGGGATCGTCGTGATGTCGTTCAGGTACATCTGCAGCGGGTCGTCGATCTTCTCGCCGAGCTTGAAGGCCGTGGTCGGGGCCGACGGCGTGGCGATGACGTCGACATCGGCGAAGGCCGCGGCGAAGTCCTGCTGGATCAGCGTGCGGACCTTCTGCGCGCTGCCGTAGTACGCGTCGTAGTATCCCGCCGACAGCGCGTAGGTGCCGAGGATGATGCGGCGCTTGACCTCGTCGCCGAAACCGGCGTCGCGCGTGGCGGACATCACGTCCTCCACCGTGGGGTTGCCCGCCGGGGTGACCCGGAGACCGAAGCGGACCGAGTCGAACTTGGCCAGGTTGCTCGAGGCCTCGGCCGGGAGGATCAGGTAGTAGGCGGCGACGCCGTACTCGAAGTGCGGTGCACCGATCTCGACGATCTCCGCACCCTGCGCTTCCAGCAGGGCCAGGGCGCTGCGGAAGGAGGCCGCAACCCCCGGCTGGAAACCGCTGTCGGGAAGCTCGCGGATGACGCCGACACGGAGGCCCTTGAGGCCGTCCCCGCGCGCACCCTCGCGTGCGGCCGCGGCGAAGGACGGCCACTGCTCGTCGAGCGACGTGGAGTCCTTCGGGTCGTGCCCGCCGATCGCGTCGTGCAGCAGACCGGCATCGAGGACGGTGCGGGTGACGGGGCCGACCTGGTCGAGGCTCGACGCCAGCGCGATCGCGCCGTAGCGGCTGACACCGCCGTAGGTCGGCTTCACGCCGACCGTGCCGGTCACGTGCGCAGGCTGACGGATCGATCCGCCGGTGTCGGAACCGAGGGCGAGCGGGGCCTCGAAGGCGGCGACGGCGGCGGCGGAGCCCCCACCCGAGCCGCCGGGGATCCGGTCGAGGTCCCAGGGGTTGCGGGTCGGGCCGTAGGCGGAGTGCTCCGTCGAGGAGCCCATTGCGAACTCGTCCATGTTCGTCTTGCCGAGTGGGATGAGTCCGGCGGCACGGGAGCGGGCCACGACCGTCGCGTCGTACGGCGAGCGGTACCCCTCGAGGATCCGCGAGCCGCTCGTGGTCGGCTGATCCGTCGTGACGAGCACGTCCTTGATCGCGAGCGGGACACCGGCGATCGGCCCGAGGTCCTCCCCCGCGGCGCGACGGGCGTCGATCTCGGCCGCCGCGTCGAGCGCGTGCTCGTTGACGTGCAGGAACGCATGGACGTCGCCGTCGACCTGGGCGATGCGGTCGAGGTGCGCCTGCGTGGCCTCGACGCTGGAGACCTCCCGCGTCGCGAGCTTGTCGGCGAGCTCCGCCGCGGTCAGCCGGATGATGTCGCTCACTGCTCTTCTCCCAGGATCGCGGTGACGCGGAACCGGCCGTCGGCCTGATCCGGGGCGTTCTGCAGCACCTGCTCGTGCGTGAGCGTCTCGCCGACCACGTCGGGACGGAACACGTTGCTCAGCGGGATCGGGTGGCTCGTCGCGGCGACATCGGCGGTCGCGACCTCGGACACCTTGGCGATGTTGTCGACGATGGCGTCGAGCTGGCCCGTGAGCCGCGTCACCTCGTCGTCGTTCAGCTGGATGCGCGCGAGCACGCCGAGATGGCGCACAAGATCAGGGGTGATTTCAGACACGCCCCCAGTCTAGTTGGCGAGCCGCCCGCCGCTCGGCGCGGCGCGGCCCGCCTAAGCTGGGCGCGTGAGCACGTTCCAGCCCCCTCGCCCGTGGATCGCCAGCTACGCCGACGGCGTTCCGGAGGACCTCGCCCCCGTCAGCGGCTCCCTCGTGGACATCGTCGCCGCGTCGGCGCGGGACTATCCCGATGCCCCCGCCCTGCAGTTCTTCGGCAGGGAGACCACCTATGCGCAGCTGCAGGAGGCGATCGATCGCGCCGCCGCGGGGCTCCGGGATCTCGGCGTCCGTGCGGGCGATCCCGTCGCGATCGTCTTGCCGAACTGCCCGCAGCACATCGTCGCGTTCTATGCCGTGCTGCGTCTCGGTGCGGTCGTGGTCGAGCACAACCCGCTCTACACCCCTCGCGAGCTGCGCAAGCAGTTCGAGGACCACGGCGCCAAGCACGCGATCGTCTGGAACAAGGTCGTCGCGACGGTGCAGGAGTTCCCGAGCGACCTCGCCGTCTCGACTCTCATCTCGGTCGACGTGACGCGAGCGATGCCGGCCCTCACCCGCTTCGCCCTCCGGCTGCCGGTCGCGAAGGCGAGAGAGTCGAGGGCGGCGCTGACCGAGCGCGTCCGCGGCACCGTGCTGTGGGAGTCGGTGGTGGCCAGCACCCCGATCCCCGCCTCGCATCCTCAGCCCGATACCGACGACCTGGCGATCATCCAGTACACGTCCGGCACGACCGGCACACCGAAGGGCGCCGCCCTCACTCACCGCAACCTCCTCGCCAATGCCGCCCAGTCCCAAGCCTGGGTGCCGTCGATCCAGCGCGGCAAGGGCTGCGTCGTGTACGCCGTGCTGCCGATGTTCCATGCGTACGGGCTGACACTCTGCCTCACCTTCGCCATGTCGATGGGCGCGCGTCTGGTGCTGTTCCCGAAGTTCGACCCGGACCTCGTGCTCGACGTCGTCAAGAAGCATCCGGCGACGTTCCTCCCGCTCGTGCCGCCCATCGCCGACCGGCTGCTCGCGGCCGCCAACGCCAAGGGCGTCTCCCTCGACGGCATCGAGGTCGCGATCTCCGGGGCCATGGCCCTGCCGCACGAGCTCGTCGTCCCGTTCGAGGCCGCAACGCACGGCTACCTCGTCGAGGGCTACGGGCTGAGCGAGTGCTCGCCCGTCCTCATGGCGAACCCGGTCGCCGACAACCGGGTTCCCGGCACCGTGGGACTCCCTCTCCCGGGCACGGAGTGCCGCGTCGTCGATCCGGAGAATCCCACCGAGGATGTGCCGGGGGGCTCCGCCGGGGAGCTCATCGTGCGGGGTCCTCAGGTCTTCTCCGGCTACTACGGCAAGCCCGAGGAGACCGAGGCCGTGTTCGTCGACGGCTGGTACCGGACCGGCGACATCGTCACGATCGATGACGCCGGCTTCGTCCGCATCGTCGACCGCATCAAGGAGCTCATCATCACCGGCGGCTTCAACGTCGCCCCGACCGAGGTGGAGAACGCGCTGCGCCAGCATCCGTCGGTGGCGGACGCCGCGGTCGTCGGACTGCCCAGCGACCACTCGGGCGAGGAGGTCGTCGCGGCGATCGTCGTCGACCCCGGAGCCGATGTGGATGTGGAGGCGATCCGTGAGTACGCGCGGAGCATCCTCACCCCGTACAAGGTGCCGCGCCGCGTCTTCGTCGTCGACGAGCTGCCGAAGTCGCTGATCGGGAAGGTGCTCCGCCGGCAGGTGAAGGAGAAGCTGCTCGCCCTCACGTCGGGGGTCTGAGCCGGCCCCACAGGAAGAGGGGGGCCGGGCGCGCTACCCTTGGGAAGTGACCCCTGAAGAAGTGACCCCCGCCGACGCCCCCGACGAGTCCCCTGCCACCCCCGGATTCGAGGACCTCGGCATCACCGGGCCGGTCCTCAAGGCCATCAAGGATCTCGGCTACGAGACCCCGTCGCCCATCCAGGCCGCGACCATCCCCACCCTCCTCGCCGGCCGCGATGTCGTCGGCATGGCGCAGACCGGAACCGGCAAGACCGCCGCCTTCGCCCTGCCCGTGCTGGAGCGGCTCGACGTCGCGCAGAAGACGCCGCAGGCCCTCGTCCTCGCCCCGACCCGTGAGCTCGCGCTGCAGGTCTGCGAGGCGTTCGAGTCCTACGCCTCCCGCATGAAGGGCGTGCACGTGCTGCCCGTCTACGGCGGTCAGGGATACGGTGTGCAGCTGTCCGCCCTCCGCCGCGGCGTGCACGTCGTGGTCGGCACCCCCGGCCGCATCATGGACCACCTGGCCAAGGGCACCCTCGACCTCTCCGAGCTCCAGTACCTCGTGCTGGACGAGGCGGACGAGATGCTGAAGATGGGCTTCGCGGAGGACGTCGAGCAGATCCTCGCTCAGACCCCCGAGGAGAAGCAGGTCGCCCTGTTCTCCGCCACGATGCCCGCGCAGATCCGCCGCCTCGCGCAGCAGTACCTCCGCGACCCGGAGGAGATCACGGTCAAGTCCAAGACCGCGACCAACACGAACATCACCCAGCGCTACCTCGTCGTCTCGTATGCGCAGAAGGTGGACGCGCTGACCCGCATCCTCGAGGTGGAGAACTTCGACGGGATGATCGTCTTCGTCCGCACGAAGAACGAGACCGAGACCCTGGCCGAGAAGCTCCGCGCCCGCGGGTACTCCGCCGCCGCGATCAACGGTGACGTGCCGCAGGTGCAGCGCGAGCGCAGCGTCAATCAGCTCAAGGACGGGAAGCTCGACATCCTCGTCGCGACGGACGTCGCCGCCCGCGGACTCGACGTCGAGCGCATCAGTCACGTCGTCAACTTCGACATCCCCACCGACACCGAGTCGTACGTGCACCGCATCGGACGGACCGGGCGGGCCGGGCGGACGGGCGACGCGATCAGCTTCATCACCCCGCGCGAGCGCTACCTGCTCAAGCACATCGAGAAGGCGACGCGGCAGCAGCCCACGCAGATGCAGCTGCCGAGCACCGAGGACGTGAACACGACGCGACTCGCCCGCTTCGACGACGCCATCACGACCGCACTGTCGGAGACGTCGCGCATCGACGCGTTCCGCGACATCATCGCCCACTACGTCCGGCATCATGACGTGCCGGAGGGCGACGTCGCGGCCGCTCTCGCCGTGGTCGCCCAGGGCTCCACGCCGCTGCTCCTCGACCCCGCAGACGACGCCCTGTCGCAGGCGGTCGCCGCCGACAACCGCCCGCAGCGCGAGCGGCAGACGCGGGAGCCCCGGGAACCCCGGGAGCGTCGCAGCCGGGGCGACTACACCCCGTACCGCATCGAGGTGGGTCGGCGGCACCGCGTCGAGCCGCGGCAGATCGTGGGCGCGCTCGCGAACGAGGGCGGTCTGGGCCGCGACGACTTCGGCGCGATCAACATCCGTCCCGACTTCTCGATCGTCGAGCTCCCGGCGAACCTCGACCCCGCCGTCCTCGACAAGCTCCGCGATACGCGCATCTCCGGACGGCTGATCGAGATCGCTCCTGACCGCGGTCCCGGCGCACGGCGGGGCTCGTCCTCGCGCGACGGCGACGGCCGCGGCCGGCCGGCCCGCTACGACCGGAGCGACCGCCGCGACCGTGACGAGCGCCCGCCGCACCGCGACCGCGAGGAGAAGCCTTTCCGGAAGCCCCGCCACAAGGCCTGAGCGGACCGACGATGCGCATCGACCGCGCCGGCAGGGAGGATCTCGCCGCGCTCGCCCAGCTCAAGTGGGAGGACGTGCCCGCGGACCTGACGGCCGGTCGATCGCTCGACGCCTTCACCGCCGAGCTGGGCGACTGGTGGCGGGCCCACGACCGCACCCACGTGGCCTTCGTCGCGCGGCGCGATGACGACGACCGCATCGTCGGCGCGACGTGGGTCGCCCTCGTGCCCCGCGTGCCGCGGCCGGGCGCTCCGCACCGCCTCTCCGCGGACATCCAGAGCGTCTTCGTCCTTCCCGAACATCGCGGACGAGGAGCGGGCCGCGGTCTCGTCGCCGCGGCTTGCGCCCACGCCGTCTCCGTCGGCGCCGAACGGATCACCGTGCATTCGAGCGAGGCAGCCGTCGGGCTCTATCAGGAGCTGGGGTTCGCGGACTCCCCACGGCTGCGGCAGTTCCTCGCTCCCACCACGGCGGCGCCGGAGAACGCCTGATCCTCAGTCCAGCGCCGCGGGCCCCTCGTTGACCAGGACGTGGAACTGCGCGGCGTCGAGGATGCGGACGCCGAGCTCCTCCGCCTTCGCGAGCTTGGAGCCGGCTCCCGGCCCCGCGGCCACGAAGTCCGTCTTCTTGGACACGCTCGAGGCCGCCTTTCCGCCAGCCTTGATGATCGCCTCCTGCGCCCCCTCGCGGGTGTACCCGTCGAGGGATCCCGTCGCCACCACGGTGAGTCCCTCCAGCACTCCCCCGGCCGCGACCGCCGCTCCCGGGCCGGGGTGACCCGGCGTCGCCCACTGCACGCCCGCATCAGTCCACTGGCGGACGATCTCCTGGTGCCAGTCGACGTCGAACCACGCGAGCAAGGAGTCCGCGATGATGCCGCCCACGCCCTCGACCGCGGCGAGCTCTTCCCGCGATGCCTCCCGGATCGCGTCGAGCGACCCGAACCACTGCGCGAGCGCCCGCGCAGCGACCGGTCCGACGTGACGGATGTTGAGCGCGACGAGGAGCCGCCAGAGGTCTTTGGTCTTCGCCTTCTCCAGCTCCGCGAGCAGGGTCAGCGCCTGGGAAGACGGCTGCGGACCCTCCAGACCCGACTTCTTCTCGGCCGCGGTCGGGTTGCGTCGGAACGGCGCGCGGGTCTTCACGAGGCCGTCCTCGTCCTCGCGCGGCAGACCCGTCTCCGCATCGCGCACGACGACCTCGATCGGCACGAGCTGCTCCAGGGTCAGGGCGAACAGGCCCGCCTCCGTCACCAGGGGAGGCTCCGCCGGACTCGTGGGCTGGGTCAGCGCCGCCGCCGTCACCTCGCCCAGGGCCTCGACATCGAGGGCTCCCCGCGAGCCGATGTGCTCGACGCGTCCGCGCACCTGGGCGGGGCACGACCGGGCGTTCGGGCACCGGAGGTCGATGTCCCCCTCCTTCATGGCGCGCAACGGCGTGCCGCACTCGGGGCAGTCGGCGGGCATGACGAACTCCCGCTCGGTCCCGTCCCGCTTCTCGACCACCGGGCCGAGCACCTCGGGGATCACGTCGCCCGCCTTGCGCAGCACCACGGTGTCGCCGATGAGAACGCCCTTGGCCTTCACCACGTCCTTGTTGTGGAGCGTGGCCTGACGGACCACGGATCCGGCGACGTGCGCCGGCGCCATCACCGCGAAGGGCGTCGCGCGACCGGTGCGACCGACGGAGACGACGATGTCGAGCAGCTTCGTCTGCACCTCCTCCGGCGGGTACTTGTAGGCGATCGCCCAGCGGGGCGCCCGGCTCGTCGCTCCCAGTTCGTCATGCAGGTCGAGCTCGTCGACCTTGACCACGATGCCGTCGAGCTCGTGCTCGATGTCGTGCCGATGCTCGCCGTAGTGCTCGACGAAGGCGACCACGTCGTCGATGCTGCGGCACACCTTCGTGTGCGGACTCGTCGGCAGCCCCCAGGCGGCCAGCAGCTCGTAGACCTGGCTCTGGGCCGCGACCGGCGGGTTCGTCCAGGCACCGATGCCGTGCACGTACAGCGCGAGCGACTCGATGCGCAGCAGACCCGCTTCCAGCTCCAGGCCGTCCTTCTTGTCGATCTGCTGACGCAGGCCGCCACTGGCCGCGTTGCGGGGATTCGCGAAGGCCGGGAAACGCCGTGCCGCCGCGGTGCGCGCCTTCTCCTCGTCGAACGGCTTCTTCGCGCCGCCCCTGGCCTCCCAGCGCGCGAGGGCGTCCGCGTACGCGCGGTCTCGGAACGCCGCCTGCGCTGCGTTCAGCCGCTCGAACGTGGCGACGGGGATGAAGACCTCTCCGCGCACCTCGACGATCGGCGGGTGCCCCTCCCCGGCGAGCCGTTCCGGGATCTCGGGGAGTCGGAGCGCGTTCTCGGTGACGATCTCGCCGACGCGCCCGTCGCCACGGGTCGCGGCCGACGTCAGCACGCCGTCCTCGTACCGCAGGTTGATCGCGAGGCCGTCGATCTTGAGCTCGGTCAACCAGTCGACGTCACGCCCGGCGGCGGCGCGCGTCTTCTGCGCCCACTCGCGCAGCTCCTCGATCGAGAAGACGTTGTCGAGGCTGAGCATGCGCTCGGCGTGCTCGATGGTCGCGAGCCCCGTCGCCTCGGCCGCGCCGACCATCTGCGTGGGCGAGTCCTGTCCCTGCAGCTCGGGGTGCAGGCGCTCGAGCTCTTCCAGGCGCCGCATCCAGCCGTCGTACGTGGCATCGTCGACGAGCGACGTGTCACGCCCGTAGTACGCGTCCTTCGCCTCGAGGATGCGGGTCGTCAGCTCCTCCGCCTCGCGGCGGGCGTCTTCCAGTGAGATGTTCTCCGGCACTCCGTCAGTCTAGGAGCGGCGACCGACATCCGCCCGGATCAGACGCCGACGGGGACCGCGGAGACGGTCGCATCGATCGTGAACTGCCCGAGCACGCGCGTGCCGATGTAGAGCACGGCGGTCTGCCCCGGGGCGACGCCGTCCAGGGGCGTGTCCGGGACGACGCGGACGCCCTCGGCCGTCACCGTGGCCGTGGCGGGCACCGGCTCGGCATGCGCGCGGATCTGGACGTCGCACGCGAACGACGACGAGGTCGGCGCGGCGCCGGCCCAGCTGAACCGCTCCCCCGCGATCTCGGCGATCGCCAGGGCCTCCTTCGGGCCGACGACCACCGTGTTGGACACGGGGCGCACCTCGAGCACGAAGCGCGGCTTGCCGTCCGCCGCCGGGACGCCGAGCTTGAGTCCGCGCCGCTGACCGACCGTGAACGCATGAGCACCCTCGTGCGCACCGACGACGGCACCGGAGCGGTCGACGATCTCACCGGTGGCCGTGCCGACCTTCTCGGCCAGCCAGCCCCGGGTGTCCCCATCCGGGATGAAGCAGATGTCGTGGCTGTCCGGCTTCTGGGCGACGCTGAGACCGCGCTGTTCCGCCTCCGCCCGCACTTGCGCTTTCGACGGCGTGGTGCCCAGGGGGAAGTAGGTGTGCGCGAGCTGGTCGGCCGTGAGGACGCCGAGCACGTAGGACTGGTCCTTCGCGTTGTCCGAGGCCCGGTGCAGCTCGAGTCCCGCCGGGCCGTCGACGAGGGTCGCGTAGTGCCCGGTGCACACGGCGTCGAAACCGAGCTCAAGGGCGCGCTCCAGCAGGGCGGCGAACTTGATCTTCTCGTTGCACCGCATGCACGGGTTCGGCGTCCGACCCGCACGGTACTCGGCGACGAAGTCGTCGATCACGTCGTCGCGGAACCGCTCCGAGAAGTCCCACACATAGAAGGGGATGCCGAGGAGGTCGGCGGCGCGACGCGCGTCGAGGGCGTCCTCGATCGTGCAGCAGCCGCGGCTGCCGGTGCGCAGGGTCCCGCCGGCGCGGGAGAGCGCGAGGTGCACGCCGACCACATCGTGCCCCGCCTCGACGGCCCGGGCGGCCGCGACGGCGGAGTCCACACCACCGCTCATGGCCGCAAGGATTCGCATGGGTCCAGTCTACGAGCGCTCGGCTGCACGGGCCCCGGATGCCCGTGCGTAGGCTTCTCCGATCACCGCCAGCACCGCATCCACATCGGCGTCGGTGGACGTGCGCCCGAGGGAGAATCGCAGCACGCTCCGGGCGTCCGCCTCACTGCGCCCCATCGCCATCACGACGTGCGAAGGCTCGGCGACCCCCGCCTGACACGCGGAGCCCGTGGAGGCCGAGACGCCGGCCACGTCCAGCAGGAACAGCAGGCTCTCTCCCACCGCACCGGGGAAGAGCAGATGGGCGGTACCCGGAAGACGGTGATCGGGATCGCCCAGGAGCTCGGCCGCCGGCACCCGCGCACGGATGCCCTCGACCAGGCGGTCGCGCAGACCGCCCACCCGGACCCTCTCGGCGGACCGCTCCCGTTCGGCGAGTTCGAGCGCCGTCGCCAGCGCCGCCGCTCCCGGCACGTCCTGCGTGCCCGCACGCAGACCCCGCTGCTGGCCCCCGCCCCGCAGGAGCGGGGTCAGCCGGGCGGACCGGGCCACCACCAGCGCGCCGACGCCGACCGGTGCGCCGACCTTGTGTCCGGCGACGCTGAGCGCCACGAGACCCACGCCGTCGTCCGCGCGGCCGCGGAGGTCCCGGAAGGACAGCGGCAGATGCCCGAGAGCGGCGACGGCGTCGAGGTGCAGGGGTACACCGGCGTCGGCCGTGGCCGCCGCCAGCGCGGGCGCACCGTTGATCGTCCCGGTCTCGTTGTTCGCGACGAGCGCGGTCGCGAACGCGGCCCCCGGCAGGGCCGCGGCGAAGCGATCCTCGTCGATGCGCGCGTGGGCCGACACGGGCACGGCCCGCACCTCGGCACCGTCGGCCACCAGGGCTGCGACCGTGTCCATCGTCGCGTGATGCTCGCCGTCCGGCACCACGACAGCGGTCGTCTCCGGACGACGCGAGTGCCACAGTCCCTGGAGGGCGAGGTTGATGGATTCCGTCCCACCGGAGGTCAGCACCACCTCGATGGGATCGGACCCGAGGACCGCGGCGATCCGCTCCCGTGACTCCTCCAGCACCCGGCGCGCGTCCTGCCCCGCTCCATGCGTCGACGACGCGTTGCCGACGATGACCGACGCCTCCAGCCACGCGTCCCTGGCCTCCGGGCGCAACGGGGTCGTCGCCGCGTGGTCGAGATAGTGCCGCATGCTTCGATTCTCCCCGATCCGCGCCCCGAGCGGTCCGTCTGCGCGTGAGACCGGGTGCGTCCTGTCATGAGACTGAAATGCAACACGTTTAGGGTGTATCCATGTCTTCGTCCCCCGACTCCGTCGTGCCCGGTGGGGCGATCCTCGACAACCTCGGCGTCCGGCTGCACGACGGCGTCGGCACGCTGCGGGTCTGGTCGCAGAACGCCTCCGCCGTCGAGCTCGTCGTCTTCGACGCGACGGACCTCGACTGGGTCGTCGACCAGGCTCCGCTCGAACGGCGGCCCGGAGGCGTCTGGGAGATCACGACGCCGTTGCTGCAGCCCGGAGTCCGCTACGCGCTCCGCGTCGAGGGTCCGCACGGGCCCGGCAACACGTTCAACCCGGAGACGCTGCTCCTCGACCCGTATGCGCGAGGCCTCGCCCAGGGACACGGCTACCAGGAATGGCGAGCCGTGGTCATCGAGGACGGCTTCGACTGGGGCGGCTCCACGAAGCCGCGGATCCCCGCCGACCGGACGCTGATCTACGAGGGCCACCTGAAGGGACTGACCAAGCGGCACCCCGACATCCCGCCCGCGCTGCACGGCACCTACGCGGGCCTCGCGCATCCGGCCATGATCGCGTACCTCCGCACGCTCGGGGTGACGTCGGTGGAGCTGCTCCCCGTCCACGCCTTCGTCCCGGAGCCGCGGCTGCTGGAGCGGGGGCTGACGAACTACTGGGGGTACAACACCCTGAATTTCTTCACGCCCCACGCCGCCTACGCGACGGAAGACGCCAGGAAACGGGGCCCCGAGGCGATCATCGCCGAGTTCAAGGGCATGGTGCGTCTGCTGCACGAGGCCGGCCTCGAGGTGATCCTCGACGTCGTGTACAACCACACGTCGGAGGAGGGCATCGGCGGGCCGCGCTCCAGTCTCCGCGGTATCGACAACGCGCGGTACTACCGACAGGACGACGCGGGCGTCTACATCGACACCACGGGATGCGGCAATACGCTCAACACGGCCACCGACGCGGGCGCACGACTGGTGCTGGACTCGCTCCGGTACTGGGCCGAGGAGATGCAGATCGACGGCTTCCGCTTCGACCTGGCGACGGCGATCGCGCGCGACGGCGCTCACGCCTACACTCCGGATCATCCGCTGCTGCAGGCGATCGCCGCCGACCCCGTCCTCGCGGACACCAAGCTCATCGCGGAGCCCTGGGACGTCGGACTGGGCGGCTGGCAGACGGGCAACTTCCCTGCGGGGTGGCACGAGTGGAACGACCGGTACCGCGACCGCGTGCGCAACTTCTGGCTGAGCGACATCGACTACGCACGACGAGCCTCGGCGCCGGTCGGCATCGGCGGCTTCGCCACCCGGCTCGCCGGATCGTCCAACACCTTCAGCGAGGACCGCGGACCCCTCGCGAGCATCAACTTCGTCACGGCGCACGACGGGTTCACGCTGCACGACCTCGTGTCGTACGACGTCAAGCACAACGAGGCCAACGGCGAGCACAATCGCGACGGCGCCGACCTGAACCGCTCGTTCAACCACGGCGTCGAGGGACCGACCGACGATCCCGCGATCCTCACCGCCCGGCGCAAGGCCATGCGCAACCTGCTCGGCACCCTCCTCCTCTCGGCCGGCATCCCGATGCTCACCGCCGGGGACGAGGTGGGGCGGTCCCAGCGCGGCAACAACAACGCCTACGCGCAGGACTCGCCGCTGTCCTGGCTCTCCTGGGAGTTCGAGCCTTGGCAGGACGACCTCCGGGCCCACGTCGCGCGCCTCGCCCGGTTGCGCGAGGAGAATCCGGCGCTGCGGCCGAGTCGGTATGCGCGCCTCGGCGAGCACATCCCGAACGCCTCGGTCATGGACTGGTACGACCAGGACGGTGCGACCATGGAACCGGGGCAGTGGACCGATCCCGGCAATCGCACGCTGCAGTACGTCGCCGCCTCCACACCGGACAAGGAACCCGCCAACCGCATCCTCCTGATCGTGCACGGGACGGAGGCGCCGATCGACGTGCGGCTCCCGGAGGAGATCGAGGGTGCCAGCCGATTCGTCTCCCTCTGGTCGAGCACCGACGAGCGCCCGTCGGAGGCCGAGGAGACGTACGCTCCGGGTGACGTGCTGCCGATCCCCGGCACATCCATGCGCCTGTTCCGGGTGGTGTGATAGCACGGTTCGGCGCCGGGGTCGAGCGGTAGGTTCCGACAGGGCCGAGCGGTAGATTCGGCATGTGACTGCTCGTGCTGGAACCCGACCCACGGCTCTGCGGAGCCCCGTTCAGATCCCGACGCGCGCCGTCAACGCCGACCAGCCCGGAGCTCTTCGGACCACCCGGATCCCGCTGCTGGACGGCACGCCGGTGGTTCCGGGAGGCTTCCCCGCCAAGGCGTTCGCGGGCGAGGTCGTCCCCTTCCGCGTCGTGGCGTTCCGCGAAGGGCACGACCTCATCGGCGTGCACGTGCGACTGACCTCACCGGCCGGCGAAGAGAGCCTGCACCGGCTCACGGCGCTCGCCGACGGCACCGATCGCTGGGAGGCGGAGATCGCCCTCGATGCGGAGGGTCTCTGGCGGTATCGCTTCGAGGCGTTCTCCGACGACTTCGCTACCTGGGCGCACGCCGCGCACGTGAAGATCGCCGCCGGGGTGGACGTCCCCGTGATGGCCGCCCTCGGAGCCGAGCTCCTGCAGCGGGCGGCTGCCGAGAAGGACCGCCCCGCAGCGCAGCGCACGCGCCTCAGGACCTGGGCGGAGGAACTCCGGGCCGGCGACCCCGTCGTCGCCGCCGAACGGGCCGTGGACCCCGACCTCGCGGCGATCTTCCGCGATCGCCCCGTCACGACGCTCCGTTCCGCCTCCGCGGAGCAGCTCCTCCGCGTGGAGCGCACCCGCGCCGGAGTCGGCGCCTGGTACGAGTTCTTCCCGCGGTCGGAGGGAGCCCGCCGCCTCAAGGACGGAACGGTCCGCAGCGGCACGTTCCGTACTGCAGCGAAGCGCCTGCCCGAGGTCGCCAGGATGGGCTTCGACGTGATCTACCTCGTCCCCGTGCATCCCATCGGCACGACCAACCGCAAGGGTCGCAACAACACCCTCGTCGCCGAGGCCGGGGACCCGGGCTCGCCGTACGCCATCGGAGCGGCGGAGGGCGGGCACGATGCGATCCACCCTGACCTCGGCACCCCGCAGGACTTCCGCGCCTTCGTGCGGGCCGCGCGGAAGGAGGGACTGGAGGTCGCCCTCGACCTCGCGCTGCAGGCCTCTCCCGACCACCCCTGGGTGCGCGACCACCCGGAGTGGTTCACCACCCTCCCCGACGGCACGATCGCGTACGCCGAGAACCCGCCGAAGAAGTACCAGGACATCTACCCGCTGAACTTCGACAACGACCCGGAGGGGATCGCCGCCGAGATGCTCCGGATCGTCCGGCACTGGGTGGCGGAGGGGGTTCGGATCTTCCGCGTGGACAACCCGCACACCAAGCCGCTGCAGTTCTGGGAGTGGCTGATCGCGACGGTGAACGAGACGGATCCCGACGTGATCTTCCTGGCCGAGGCGTTCACCCGACCGGCGGTGATGCGCGCGCTCGCCGCGGTGGGCTTCCAACAGAGCTACAGCTACTTCACGTGGCGCAACACCAAGGCGGAGCTGGAGGAGTTCCTCACGACGATCTCCCACGAGACGGCCGACTACATGCGCCCGAACCTCTTCGTCAACACGCACGACATCCTCACCGAATACCTCCAGTTCGGCGGACGCGCGGCCTACCGGATCCGCGCCTGCATCGCTGCCACCGCGGGCCCCGTGTACGGCGTGTATGCGGGATACGAACTCATCGAGAACGTGGCCCGCCCGGGTTCCGAGGAGAACATCGACAACGAGAAGTACGAGTACAAGTTCCGCGACTGGGCGGGGGCCGAGGAACGCGGGGAATCGCTGGCTCCGCTCCTGCGGCGGCTGAACGAGATCCGCGCGGCGCATCCGGCCCTGCGGCAGCTGCGCAACCTCGAGCTGCACTGGAGCGACGATGACGCCATCCTCGTGTTCAGCAAGCATCTCGACGCCGCCTTCACCGGAACCGGGCGGCCGGACACGCTCATCGTCGTCGCGAACGTCGACCCGCACTCGGTGCGCGAGACCACCGTCCATCTCGACACCACACGCTGGGGCGTCCCCCTGGGTGAGAGCTACGAGGTGGAGGACCTGCTCACGGGCAGCGTCTGGACCTGGACCGATCACAACTACGTCCGGCTCGACGCCTTTGCCGAGCCGGTCCACATCCTGAAGGTGAGGGAGCGCGCATGAGCGGCATCGACGACACCGCGAACGCCGACTGGGAGGCCGTGGCGGAAGGGCGGCACCACGCGCCGCACGCCGTGCTCGGCGCCCACCCAGCGAAGGATGCGGCGGATCGCACTGTCACCGTGATCCGGGCTCGCCGTCCGCTCGCCGAGACGGTGGAGGCCGTCTTCGACGACGGCAGCCGCCTGACGCTCACCCACGTCGCGCACGGGGTGTGGGAGGGCACGCATCCGGGACCGCCGCTCCCCTACCGCCTCGCGACGCGCTACCGCGGCGAGGAGGAGAGCGTCGCGGGCGACCCGTACCGTCACGCGCCGACCCTCGGCGACCTGGACCTTCATCTGATCGCCGAAGGCCGGCACGAGCGGCTGTGGGAAGCGCTGGGAGCCCATCCCCGCACGCAGGGCGACGAGCAGGGCGTGTCCTTCGCCGTCTGGGCGCCCGATGCCACGGCCGTCCGTGTGGTGGGCGATCACAACGGCTGGAACGGTGAGAGTCACGCCATGCGCTCGCTCGGCGCGAGCGGCGTCTGGGAGCTCTTCATCCCCGACCTCCCCGTCGGCACCCGCTACAAGTTCGAGATCCGGACGCGGAGCGGCAGCTGGATCCTCAAGGCCGACCCGATGGCGTTGGCGGCGCAGGTGCCGCCGGAGACCGCCTCCGTCGTGACGGCGTCGTCCTACGTCTGGGAGGACGGCGCGTGGATGACCCGTCGTGCCGCCACGCATGCCGTCGCGCAGCCGCTGGCGGTGTACGAGGTGCACGTCGGCTCCTGGCGCGGCGGCCTGGGCTACCGCGACATGGCGGATCCGCTGATCGCGCACGTGCAGGAGACGGGGTTCACGCACGTCGAGTTCATGCCGCTCGCCGAGCATCCGTTCGGCGGATCCTGGGGATACCAGGTCAGCGGCTACTACGCGCCGACGAGCCGGTACGGCTCCCCCGACGACCTGCGCTACCTCATCGACCGCCTGCACCAGGCCGGCATCGGCGTCATCATGGACTGGGTGCCGGGCCACTTCCCCAAGGACGACTTCGCCCTGGCGCGCTTCGACGGTCAGCCCCTGTACGAGCACCCCGACCCCCGGCGCGGAGAGCACCAGGACTGGGGCACGCTCATCTTCGACTACGGTCGTCCCGAGGTCCGCGGCTTCCTCGTCGCCAACGCGCTGTACTGGCTCGAGGAGTTCCACGTCGACGGTCTGCGCGTCGACGCCGTCGCCTCGATGCTCTACCTCGACTACTCGCGCCGCGAGGGTGAGTGGGAGCCGAACATCCACGGCGGACGCGAGAACCTCGAGGCGATCCGCTTCCTCCAGGAGGTCAACGCCACCGCCTACCGCCTGCACCCCGGGATCCTCATGATCGCCGAGGAGTCCACGAGCT
The DNA here is from genome assembly GCF_002114135.1 of Microbacterium sp. LEMMJ01. NCBI lineage: Bacteria > Bacillati > Actinomycetota > Actinomycetes > Micrococcales > Microbacteriaceae > Microbacterium > Microbacterium sp. LEMMJ01. The sequence continues at coordinate 6,026 of NZ_NCTV01000036.1, read as the reverse complement.
TCCCCGGTGTCACCGCGCCGACGGATCACGCCGGCCTCGGGTTCGGGTTCAAGTGGAACATGGGGTGGATGAACGACTCGCTGCAGTACATCGGCAGAGACCCGATGTACCGGGCGCACCACGAGGGCGAGATGACGTTCTCGTTCGTCTACGCGTTCGGCGAGAACTACGTGCTGCCGATCAGTCACGACGAGGTCGTGCACGGCAAGGGCAGCCTGCTGTCGAAGATGCCCGGCGACCACTGGCACAAGCTCGCGAACGTCCGCGCCTACCTCGCGTACATGTGGGGGCATCCGGGCAAGAAGCTGCTGTTCATGGGTCAGGAGTTCGGACAGCTCGCCGAGTGGTCGGAGGGGCGCGAGCTGGACTGGTGGCTCCGCGACCAGCCTTCGCACGCCCAGCTCCAGGACTTCGTCGCCGCGATGAACGGGGTGTACCGGGCGCAGGCACCGCTCTGGGAGCGCGACAGCGACGGCTCGGGGTTCACGCGGCTCGGGGCACCGAGCTGGGATCCGTCCGTGATCGCCTTCGAACGGCGGGACGCGCACGGCGGCCGTCTGGTCGTGGTCAGCAACTTCGCCGGCGTGGAGCGCACCGGGTACCGCCTGGGATTGCCGCGCCCCGGCGTCTGGCAGGAGATCCTGAACTCCGATGCCGACGTCTACGGCGGACGCGGTTCCGGCAACCTCGGGATGGTGGTCGCCGAATCCGGAGACGGGGGCACGGCGACGGCCTCGATCACGCTGCCGGCCCTGTCCACGCTGTGGCTCCGCCATCAGCCGGAGCCGCACGTCCCCACCGTGAACAACGGCTGACGGGGGTCTGCGCGGGGGCGTTCCCCCGCGCAGACCGCTCAGAAGAGCAGCGAGGAGAGCCGGTTGCGGGCCGCGATCACGCGCGGGTCTCCGGCTCCGATGAGACCGAAGAGCTCGACGAGGCGCTCGCGCACAGGCGTCCGCTGATCCGACGGCAGCTGCGCGAACAGGTCGAGCAGACGGCCGAACGCGTCGTCGACGTGTCCGCCGGCGAGGTCCAGATCGGCGACGTCGAACTGCGCCTGCACATCCTGCGGTGCGGCGGCGGCTGCTGCGCGCGCGGCCTGGAGGTCGAGCCCCTGCACGCGGTCGAGCAGGCGGACCTGACCGAGACCGGCGATGGCGTCCTCGTCGCGCGGGTTCTCGGCGAGGGCCTTCTCGTAGGCGGTGATGGCGGCCCGGTAGTCCCCGCGCTCGATCGCGGCGAAGGCCTCCGCGTGCAGCGGCGGCAGCTCGGGCTCGGCCGGGGCGGCGGCCTCGGCCGCCTCGCCCTCTCCGACGGGCAGCGACCCGGACACCCCGTTCTGCGCCGCTACCTGCAGCAGCTGCGCGAACACCTCGCGGACCTGCTGCTCCGGAACCGCGCCCGTGAACATGGGGACCGGCTGACCGGCGATGAGGGCGACGACCATCGGGATCGACTGCGCGCGGAAGCTCTGCGCGAGCTGCGGGTTGGCGTCGACGTCGACCTTGGCGAGGAGGACGCGTCCGCCCAGCTCACGGGTGACCTTCTCGATGATCGGGCTCAGCTGCTTGCACGGCCCGCACCACTCGGCCCAGAGGTCGACGACGACCGGCACCGTGCGGGAGAGCTCGAGCACCTGACCGAAGTTCTCGTCGGTCGCGTCGACGACGACATCCGTGACCGGAGATCCGGCGGGAGCGGTCGCCGAGCCGCCTGCCGGGGCGGCGGGGCGATGGCGCAGGCTGGACAGGTCGACGGCACCGCGCAGGGCGGCGGGAGAGATCTCGCTCACTTGATCACCTTCACGGACACGAGGTCCTGGCGCGACGCCAGGAGCCGGATCGGGTCGCTCGATCCCTGCGAGGGGACGGCGAAGAACAGCTGGAATGCATAGGTCGTCTCGGCGCCCTTGGCGGACTCGTTGGCACCGGTGAGGGCCTTGGCCTCCTCGTTGTCGCCGAAGCGGATCACCACATCGGACGAGGTGGGAGTGATCGTCTCGACGTCCAGCACGGAGACGGCGACGATGGCACCGCTGTCCAGGGTCGTCAGGGAGACCGGGTCCTCCTCCGTCGGCGTCATGTCGAAGGCCGCCGTCGAGGTCTCCGCGGCACCGGCGTCGGCCAGCCCCTGCACCAGGCTCTGGCGGCTGTCGGTGATCGACTTCGCGAGGTTGAGTGCCAGCTCGTCGAACTGCCCGTACGACTCGCTCTTCTCCCCGTTGTCGACGACGTCCGCGAAGGCGGCGGCGACCTCGTCCGGGGGCACCGACAGGAACGCGGAGTCCGCGGGGACGAGGGAGGTGCCGAGCCAGCTCGCCGCCACCTCGGGGAAGGCCGCGTCGGCGGACATCTCGGCCATGTTCGTCACCTTGTAGTTGGACCAGGGGTCCGCCTGCGTCATGGTGAGGACCACGGGCGGCACGCTGTCGTCGCCGGTGCTCTTCGAGAGCATGAGGACGGTGCGCGGCCAGCGGTCGGTCGCCTCCGGAAGCACGACCTCGACGTCGTCGGTCGGGATCGCCGCCGGTGCGGGGCGGTCGGGCAGCTTCTCCCGCAGGGCGTAGTCGGTGGTGCGGGTCGCCAAAGCGGTCCCGTCCAGGCGGGTCGCCGCGAGATCGAGGTCCTTCTCCTCGTCGGCCTTCACCAGCGTCTCGGAGATCTCCCCGAGGATGCGGTCGGCCTGCGTCTCGGTGACCGCCGGGGGTTTCTGGTTGTCGGGCGCGATGACGGTGGGGCTCGGCGACGGCGACGCAGAGGCATCCCCGAACTCCGGCCAGGACTCGGCGCTGCAGCCGGCGGCCAGCACCGCGGTCAGACCGAGCGCGGGCACGACGAGCAGACGCCGACGACGGCGCGGGCGCACACTCTGCATGGCGTTCTTCCCCTCCGTGGGCTTCTCGTCGACGACCTCCGCGTCCTCCGCGTCGTCCTTCCGCGCCGGAGTCTTCGGCTCCGTGCCGTCCGCGGCCTCCAGCGCCTCCCGCTCGGACGGCGGGAGCGCCGCCACGTCGATCGGCTGGGTCGTGGGCAGCGGCCCCGGCCCCTTCCGGCGCGGGCCGCGGCCACGGCGCTGGTGGCGGATCGCGAGCACGTAGAGCACGAGCCCCACCAGCAGCACGACTCCGCCCGCGACCATGAGCGGACCGGCGAGCGGGGTCCGCGTGTCCAGCGGCCAGGAGACGACGATGTCGTCCGGCGCGTCCTCGGTGCCGTCGTAGGCGATCAGCACGCTCGTCCCCTCGGGGAGCTGCATGGTGTCGGTGGAGAGGAAGTTCTTCTCGCTGAAGGAGTCGAGCCACAGGTCCGACCCGGCCGGATTGCGGCCGGCGGGCTCGGCGGACTCCTCGTCCTCCGGCGCGGGGGTCTCGGAGTCCTCCGGCGCGGGGGTCTCGTCCGACTCCTCCGGGTCCGGGGCCGCGACGTGCTCGACGAGGAGCTCGTCGTCGTCGCCGACCGAGACGTGGTTGTACTCCGCGTCAGAGAGCCACGCCTCCATGTCGGCCGTACGGCCGTAGCTCGCGAAGATCTCGCCCTCGCCGCGGATCAGCACCTTCTGCGCGCCCGGGTTCATCCGGAGCACATCGCCGTCCATCAGCACGTACGGAGCGGGCTCCTCGATGTCGACGCGGGCCTCCTGGGACGAAGGACCGACGAAGACGGTGCGTTGGGCGATCCCCGCACCGATCAGCACGGCAGCCAGCACGAAGGCCACGACGGCCCATACGAAACGCACGAATAGTCTCCTCACGCACCACGGCTTCCCGCCCGTGACGCCACACTCGACATTTCAGACTAGCGAAGTCACCTGTGTGTTGACCACGAGGCCCCTCCCCTGGCGACGCTGCGGCACGTCGGCGACGCGTCGTGGCCGGTCATGGGTAGCCTTGCTGCAGCCGTTCCGAGGAGTCTGCATGAAGATCCACAACCCGTTCCGCACCGCCCTCGTGGCGACACTCGGCGTGGGCCTCGGCATCGTGCTGATCAGCAGCGTGCAGACGCTGTCCACGGTGCTGCTCTACATCGGCACCGCTCTCTTCCTCAGCCTCGGGCTCGATCCGCTCGTCACGTTCCTCGAGCGACGGCGCCTGCCCCGGTGGCTCGCGGTCCTGGTCACGATCGTCGCCGTGCTGGCGGTCTTCAGCGGGATCGTGCTGATCGTCCTCCCGGTGCTGGTCGACCAGATCTCCCAGCTCATCGCGCAGATCACGGCGATCGTGCAGCGGGGAACCGCCATCGAGGACCTGCGCACGTGGATCCAGGAGACCTTCCCCAACCTCCGCGTCGACGACGTGTTCGCCTACGTCGAGGACTGGCTGGCGACAAACCTCGCCGAGATCGGCGGATCGATCGGTCAAGGCGTGCTCGTCGCCAGCGGGGCCGTGCTGAGCGGGGTGTTCGGCGCCTTCATCGTGCTCATCCTGACCATCTACCTCACGGCCTCCACCCCCTCGCTCAAGCGCGCGGTGTACCAGCTCGTGCCGGCGTCCAAGCGGGACCGCTTCATCGACCTCTCCGAGCAGATCACCGACTCCGTGGGCTACTACGTCATGGGGCAGGTCAGCCAGGGAGTCATCAACGGCATCCTCAGCGCCATCTACCTCACGATCATCGACGCGCCGTTCCCCGCCGTCCTCGCCGTCGTCGCCTTCTTCTTCTCGCTCATCCCCCTCGTCGGCACGTTGACGGGTTCGACGATCATCGTCCTCGTCTGCCTGATCCCCGGTCTCGGCTCCCCCGGCACGGCTCTCGCCGCGGCGATCTACTACCTCATCTACATGCAGATCGAGGCGTACGTGATCTCGCCGCGGATCATGAGCCGCGCCGTGTCGGTGCCCGGCGCCGTGGTGGTCGTGGCCGCCCTCGCCGGAGGAAGCCTGCTCGGTTTGCTCGGCGCGCTCATCGCGATCCCCGTGGCGGCCAGCATCCTCATCATCTACCGGCAGGTGCTGATCCCCCGCATGAACGAGCGGTGACCGGACCGTCGCTCCGCGTCAGCCCTCGACGGGCCAGTGCGTCGGCAGCGGCAGGGCCGACGGGTTGACCGCGGCGACGATCTCGGTGAGCACGCGCCTCGTCTGCGTCTCCCCCACCCACAGGTGCTTCCCGCCGTCGACGGCGATCAGCTGCGCGTGCGGGATGCTCGCGAACCGCTCCCGGGCCTCGGCGGGGCGCAGGTAGTCGTCCAGCTCGGGGACGAGGATGACGACGCGGTGGTCGGTCGTCCCCCAAGCGGCGACTTCCTCCGCCGTCGCGCGGTGCAGCGGCGGCGAGAGCAGGATGATGCCCTCGATGTCGTGGTCGGCGCCGTACTTCAGCGCGAGTTCCGTTCCGAACGACCAGCCGACGAGCCAGGGGCGAGGCAGTCCGCGGTCACGCACGAAGTCCATGGCGGCGGCGACGTCGAACTGCTCCGCAGCCCCACCGTCGAATGCGCCCTCGCTCGTGCCGCGCGGCGACGTCGTGCCGCGCGTGTTGAACCGCAGGACGGCGAGATCGGCCAGGGCAGGCAGGCGTGCGGACGCCTTGCGGATGATGTGCGAGTCCATGAAGCCGCCCGCCGTCGGCAGCGGATGCAGCGTCACCAGCGTGGCCACCGGGGCGGCCGTCTCGGGCACCGCCAGCTCGCCCACCAGCGTGAGCCCGTCTGCGGTGTACAGCTCGATGTCCTCACGCGTCGCGGGGAGCTCGAGCGGTCCGCGGATCTCCATGGTCATGCGATCCTCCAACAGGGGGTGTGCCAGTGTCTGCGGTCGGCCAGCGCCGCCGCCTCGCCGAGGATGCCATAAGCCCGCCAGGCGCAGAGCTGCGCCGTCCCGGGGTCGACGGACCGGCCGCAGCCTGGGCAGACGTAGGCCTTCTGCGCCTGGACGGCGGAGACCGGCTGGACCGTCCACTCCACGCCACGACGCACCTCGGTGCGCTTCCACCCGGCGAGGAGGCGATCGAACGAGGCCTCGCCCTCAGGGCGCGGGGGAGGAAGACGACGTGAGCGGGGCATGGTGCCGGCTCACCACCAGTGGTTGG